>BTVB01000005.1:172788-194524 GCA_045863275.1 Gemmatimonadota bacterium | reverse complement strand
GTGAGCACGGGGGCGTCCTGCGTGAGCGACCAGATGGTGCTCCGATTAGCGCGGAAATTCACGCTTCTCAGCCTTCTGGCCCCTCGGGTCTTCAGCTCGCGAAGGGTCTCTTCGCTGGAACGCGCGCGCATCGACTCCTCGGTCTCGACGATCTCTTCCGGGTTCGGTGGACCCCGAATGATGCGTCCTCGGGGCGGGCTTCGCACCCCCCCTTCTACCCCTTCCGGTTCCCCTTCGGGGACCCCTGACGGGCACCCCAGATGTGGGGCCCTCGCCGAGGGACCACTACGACATGTTGTATGGTGCCCGCCCTACCCTATTGCGTTTCGTCGCGGAATAGCACTACATAGAAGTCGTTCGCGAACCAGCTGGTCGTACCCTGCTTCCGGAGGCGTCCCGTGGCGACCAAGAAGCCCGCAGCAAAGAAGCCGGCCAAGAAGGCGGCCGCGAAGAAACCCGCCAAGAAGAAGGCCGTGAAGAAGGCCCCCGCCAAGAAGGCGGCGAAGAAGGCCCCGGCCAAGAAGAAGGCGGCGAAGAAGCCGGCCAAGAAGGCCGCGAAGAAGGCCGCGAAGAAGCCGGCAACGAAGAAGGCCGCCGGTGCGAAGAAGAAGCCCGCCAAGAAGAAGGCGGCCGCCGCTCCGGTGAAGAAGACGGCGAAGAAGCCGGCCAAGAAGGCCGCGAAGAAGGCCGCGAAGAAGGCCGCGAAGAAGCCGGCCAAGAAGGCCGCCAAGAAGGCCGCGAAGAAGCCGGCCAAGAAGGCTGCCAAGAAGGCCGCGAAGAAGCCGGCCAAGAAGGTCGTGAAGAAGGCCGCGAAGAAGCCGGCCAAGAAGGCCGCGAAGAAGGCCGCGAAGAAGGCCCCGGCCAAGAAGGCCGCGAAGAAGGCCGCGAAGAAGGCCCCGGCCAAGAAGAAGAAGTAAGGCCGACGGAACCTTCGAGGTTCGAAGGCGCCGGCTCCCGCGGGAGCCGGCGTTCTTCGTCTGGGGTCAGCTCCGCGGGGTCCGGAGGAAGTCCATCACCGCGTCGAACTCCCCCTTCAGCCCCGGGAAGGCGGCGCGCACTCCCTCCACGTCTCCAGCCTTGCCCGTGCTCTCCATGGCCTGGAGCATCTCGTACAGGCGGTTCGCCCGGATGTTGCCCGACGCCGACTTCAGCGAGTGGGCGGCCTTGCGCACCGTTTCCGCGTCGCCCGCCTCCACGGCCGCGGCGATGCTCGCGAAGATCCCCGGCGCGTCGCCGATGTAGATCTCGAGGGTGGTGTCCACCACGTCCTCGACGCCCGCTTCCCGCATGACCGCCCGGAACCCTTCCAGGTCCACCGGGGGCCCTTCCTGCCTTCCGCCCTGCATGGTGTCACCCTCTCCGGTTTCGTCCTGGGCGGCGGGCTCGGCGCCCGCCTGGTCATCCTCTTCGGGCCCGCGCACGCGGGCCCACCGATCCACGAGGTCGTACAAGTCCTCCGGCCTGAACGGCTTGGCGAGGAAGTCGTTCATCCCCGCCACCCGGCTCCGCTCCCGCTCCTCGGCGAAGGCGTGGGCCGTCAGCGCCACGACAGGCAGCGTCTCCGCGTCGGCGAAGCGTCGGATGCGGCGCGTCGCCTCGAGCCCGTCCATCTCCGGCATCTGGATGTCCATGAGGACCAGGTCGAAGCGGTCGCGCTGCGCCGCCTCCACCGCCTGCTTCCCGTCGGTGACGGCGATGACCTCGTGGCCCCGCCTCTTGAGCAGCGCCACGGCCACCTGCTGGTTCACCGGGTTGTCCTCGGCGAGCAGAATCCGGGCCTTTCCCGCCACGCGGAGGATGGTGTCCCGGGTGATCAGCCTCCGCTCCGGCCCGTCATGGCGTGGCCGTGCCAGGAGGGCTCCCAGCGCCCTCAGCAGCTCGGTGCGCGCCACCGGCTTGGCCATGTAGCCTCCCACCCCCAGCGCCCGCGCCCGCTCCGCCCCCTTGGCCAAGGCCCCCGACGTGAGCATGAGCACGCGCGGGCGGCCGTAGGCGGGATCGTCATGGATCGCCCGCGCGAAGTCGAAGCCGTCCCGCCCGGGCATCATGTGGTCGAGGATGACCACGTCGAAGGGCTCGCCCCCCTCGACTGCGCGGCGAGCCATCTCGAGGCCCCCGTCCACGCCCTCGGCCTCCAAGGCCCCGGCGCCCACGTGGGCGAGGGCCTGCGTGACGATGCGACGGGCCGTCGCGTTGTCGTCCACCACCAGGTACCGGAAGCCCGACAGGTCCACCGACGCGCCGTTGCGGGTGTCCTGGCTCCGCGCTTCGCCCCCGGCCTCCAGCTCCAGGACGAAGTGGAAGTCGCTCCCTACTCCCGGCACGCTCTCCAACCCGATCTCGCCGCCCATGAGCTCCACCAGCCGGAGGGAGATGCTCAGGCCGAGCCCCGTCCCGCCGTGCTTCCGCGTGGTGGAGGAGTCGGCCTGCTCGAAGGCGCGGAACACCGCCTCGTGCTTCTCAGGGGGGATCCCGATGCCCGTGTCCCTGACGTTGAACCTGATCCGATGCCGGTCGTTCTCGAGTCCCAGGTGCCGCGCGGAGATCACCACCTCGCCGCCGCGCGTGAACTTGACCGCATTGCCCACGAGGTTCGACAGCACCTGGCGGACGCGGTGGGGGTCTCCCCGCACCTGCTGGGGCACGCCGTCGCCCACGTCCACGAGCAGCTCGTCACCCGCCGAGGCGGCCTGGCCCGCGAAGACGCGCCCCACCTCTGCGAGGAGCTCGTGGAGGTTGAAGTCCACCACCTCCAGGTCGAGCTGGCCGGCCTCGATCTTCGACACGTCGAGGATGTCGTTGAGGATGCGGAGCAATCCCTGCCCCGACGAGCGGATCACCTCGGCGGTGTTCCGCTGCTCGGCGGTGAGGGGCGTGTCCAGGAGGATCTCCGTCATGCCCAGGATGCCGTTCATGGGCGTCCTGATCTCGTGGCTCATGCTGGCCAGGAAGGTGCTCTTGGCCCGCGCCGCCTCCTCGGCTTGGATGCGCGCCAGCATCTGGGCCTCCCGGGCCTCGACCTGCTGGGTCACGTCCTCGCCCAGGAGGAGGGTGGTGCCCGACGCCATCCCCTTCGCCAGCGTGCCGGACAGGCGCATCCAGAGCGTCGAGCCGTCGGCCCGGCGGAGCGGCAGGTCGCCCACCGCCGCCCGCCCCTCGCGCACCGTCTCCATGAAGGTGGCCAGCGCCGTGCGCTCCCGGTCGCTGGTGACCATCTGGAGGAAGGGGCGCCCCTCCGCCTCGGCGGCGGGGAAGCCCAGGATGCGCTCGAACGCCGGGTTCACCCGGAGCACGCTGCCCTCGCCGTCCAGCACCACGATGCAGGAGGGTGCCGACGTGACGAGGGCGTTCAGGAAGTCCCGGCGCCGACCCGTCTCCTCCTCGGTGATCTTGAGCCACTCGGCCGCGCGGAACTGGCCCACCAGCACGTCGCGGGCCCGGCGGTGCACCACCACCATGAAGGGGGCGAACAGCCACATGAGCAGGAGCATGGACACGTGGTCCCGGTGGAGGCCCGACCCCAACACGGCGAGGGTGAGGGGACCGAACAGCAGCCCCATGAACCCGTAGAACGAGCGCGCGTCGGCCACGAGCGTGGACGTCCCTGCCGCCACCAGTCCCGAGAAGATGAGGAGCAGGAAGAGGAGGCCCTCCACGTCGGACCCGGTGTGGAGGAGCGCCCACCCGCCCCACAGGGAGGCGGCGATCCAGACGTCGCGCCGGACCACGGCGAGCACCTCCGCCGCGGGCGCCTCGCCGCCGAGGGCGAGCTCGCGGTTCCACGCCCGTGCCGCGGCGGTGCCCAGGAACACCAGGAACCAGGGGATGCCCACCCACGCGGGCGTGACGGTCCAGAAGACCAGGACCGTCACGGCGGCGAGGAGCACGTGCGCCACGTCGGCCGCGATCCGGCCCCCGCGGAGGTGCCCGGCCAGGGCGCGGGCCACCGCGTCCTCCACGCGCGCCCCGTCCGCCGCGCGGTCGGCGCCCGACAAGGGCGCCGCAAGGTCGGGCGGATTGGCTGAAGATGGGGGCGGCGAACGCGTCATGGACACCGGGGGGCAGGTGTACGGGTCCCGGGAAGGGCGCCCTAAAGGTAGGGTCCCGGAGCGGGGAGGCGACACACCCCCCGCCCCGGGACCCCCGGGCGCACTCCTTCCCGGTCGGGGAGGGCCTCGCTAGAAGGCCGTCACCACCCCGGCGATGAACCGGGTCCGCTTGAGCTGCAGGTCGCGGCTCACCTCGGCCATGAGGCGGAGGTTGCGGGCCTTGAGGTACTGGGCGGAGAAGCCGACGGTCTCGTACTTCTCCAGGTACCCTTCCTCCCCCACCCGCAGCGTGAAGATGGGGCTGTTCGCCTCCACCCGGTTGTAGAGGGCGGTGAAGTGGACGTTGCCCCCCGCGCCGTCGGGGAAGAAGAGGAGCTCGCCCATGTAGCTGTCCACCTCGGTCTGCAGCGGATCCTCGGCGCCGAACTCGCACCGGGCGTCGCCGGCCACGCACCGGTCCAGGAAGAACGGGTTCCCGTCCTGGCGGTAGAGATACTGGCCGTTGAACTCCAGCTTGGGCCCCAGGGTCAGCGTCACGTCGGGGCCGGCCACCAGGAGGTCGGAGCGGTGGTCGTTGGCGTTGTCCTCGCCGGTATAGAGGAAGCCCCCCACCCGAAGCGAGGATCCCAGCCCCTGGCTCAGCCGGAACGCGAAGTTCTTGGCGTTGTCCGTATCGTAGTTCTTGGCCTCGGTGGCCGCCGACAGCCCCCTGCCGTTGACCATCTGCACGAAGAGGTCGGCGTCCTTCCAGGGAGAGCCCATGGCCATCAGGCCCCGCTCGTACGTCAGGTCCGCGCGGACGTTGCCCACGCGCACCCGGTAGGGCATGTAGTCCTCGTACTCCAGCCGGAGCTCACGCTTGTAGAGCGGGTCCGACACCTGGAACTGGCCGGCGATGAGGTCCACGCCCGAGCCCAGGACGTTGTTGAACTGCAGGTACGCGTCCTCCAGCCCGGCCACCTCGCCCCGCTCCGACATGAAGAAGTAGAGGTAGTAGGAGACGTCGTCGGTGACCTGACCACCACTCAGGAACTTGATGCCCCACGGCGTCCTCAGGTCGGTGGCGACCACGTCGTCGCCCGTGAGGCCGCTCATGTAGGCGTCCACGCGCATGGCCAGCGGGATGTCCCGCATGAGGCGCAGCATGGGGTCGCCCGTGTTCAGCGTGTCCACGCCCGGCTCGCCCCGGGCCAGCATGAACCCGTTCCCGGCGAACTCCTCGCCGAACGCCGTGAGGCGGGGAAAGGGCGCGTGGCAGAGCGAGCAGGAGAGCTTGTACTTCCGGGCGAACGCCGGAATGGCCTCGGCCTGGCCCGGCGCCAAGGGAAGCAGGACGACGGCGGCCAGGGCGGCCATCACCACGTTTCGCACGACCTTCGACATGGTGTTCTCCTTCGCGGAGGGAGCTGGGGCTGGACGCTCCACGGTTTCTACGTTCGGGAGTTTGGGAGTTCTCCGCAGTCGGGAAAAGCCCCACAGACCCGGGTCAATCGTCCCGCCGGCGGCGCTCTCTCCCCTCGTCGTCGTCCGACCCCCCGGCACCCCCCGGAGACGGAGCCGCGGCGCCCGACGCACCCAGGTAGGCCGCGGCGGCGCCATGGGTATAGACCAGCTCGCCCCCGGACGCCCCCACCCGGAAGCCCAGGGCGAGGACGACCAGCGCGACGGGAACGCTCGCCACCCGCGCCAAGCCGCCGGCGCGGCCGGAGAGGAGCCCCGCCAGGGCCACGAGGGCCAGGAAGGCGGAGCCCGCCAGGAAGACCTCGGCGGCCTCTTCGTGCTGGTGGATGGGGGCTTCGGCGACGACGCCCTCCACCACCTCCTCCTGGGCCTGGCCGGTGGCCAGGGCCGCCCACGCGGTCAGGGGAAGGAGCACGGCGAAGGCGGCCACGGCGAGCCAGGGGCCCCGCCCCACCCCCGGCCGGCGGGCGACGAGCGCGCCGACCGCGGCCAGGAAGGGGAGGAGCACTGCCAGAACGACAGGGAAATGGACGACGGCGGGATGCAGGGGATGGGGCATGGTGGTCTCCAGGGTGAAGGACCCCTCGAAGGTGCCCCCTGTTGGAGGGCCGGCCCATCCGGCATATGCTCCAAGAGACCCCCGGGACCCCCTTTCCTCCTCCGGCAGACGTCGCAGGCACCATGCACGAACCCCACGGCGAGGAGCCCCACGGGCTCCGCATCCTCCTCGTCTCGCTCTTCGCGGTCATCACCGTGGCCGCGGGGGTGGACCTGGCCATGGACCGCCCCGCCACCGTCTGGAGCGTCCACGTGCTGGCCGAGGTCACCGTAGTGGTGGTGAGCCTCTCCGCCGCCGCCTACCTGGCGTGGGGCTGGGTCGCCGCCCTGCGGGACGTCCGGGAGCTGCGCGCGGTGGCGGAGGAGCGGCGGGAGGAGCGCGACGCGTGGCGGGAGCGGGCGGGCCAGGCGCTCAGCGGCCTGGGCGAGGCCATGGACGCCCAGTTCACAGCGTGGGAGCTGACGCCGGCGGAGCGGGAGACGGCGCTCATGATCCTCAAGGGGCTGAGCCACAAGCGCATCGGGAAGCTCACCGACCGGAGCGAGCGTACCGTGCGGCAGCACGCCGTGTCCGTGTACAGGAAGTCGGGGCTGGCGGGCAGGTCGGAGCTGTCGGCCTTCTTCCTCGAGGGGCTCCTCCTTCCCGGGGGGGCGGAGCCCGACGCACCCCCCTCCTGAGGTCGGGTCCAACCCGCAGGCGGGCGCGGGTGTCCTCCTATTGCCCCATCGGCCCCGGGGCCCCCTTATCCACTCCTCCTATCGACGCACGTCCTGCCGAGAGAGATCCCCATGGCTTCTACGCTTCGCGCCCGCCACCGCCGGCCGCGCATCATGGCCCCGCTCTGGGCCTTCGCGTTCGTGGTGGCGTCCGCCGCCCCCGCACCCGTCCTCTCCCAGTCCATGGAGGTCGTGGAGGGACCAGGGTCGGCCAACTTCCAGCTCGCCGCCCGGTTCGCCCCGTACAAGATCCGCGACCTGGTGAAGAGCACCGCCGTCCAGCCCCGCTGGATCGACCACTCCGATCGCTTCTGGTACCAGTGGGAGACCACCCAGGGCACCTTCTACTGGCTGGTGGACCCGGCGGCCGGCACCAAGCGGCAGATCTTCGACAACGACCGCATCGCCGCCGAGCTGACCCGCATCACGCAGGACCCTTGGGACGCCCAGCACCTCCCCATCCGCAACATCCGCTTCATCTCGGCCAACACCCTCCAGTTCGAGGTGCAGTCCTCGCAGGACGAGAAGGTGGAGCAGGAAGCGACGGACACCCTCCAGCAGGAGCGCGGCAATCAGCAGCAGCGCCGGCCCCGCCCCAAGAAGAAGGTCTTCCACTTCGAGTACGACGTGAACACCCAGACCCTGCGCCTCCTGGAGGACTACGAAGCGCCGGACAACCACCCCGGGTGGGCCAGCGTGTCGCCCGACTCGTCGTGGGTGGTGTTCAGCCGTGAGTTCAACCTGTGGGCCATCTCCTGGGACGAGTACCAGAAGGTCCTGGACGCCCGCCGCGGCAAGAGCGGCGCCGAGGCCGACTCCGCCGACTGGAAGGTGGAGCTGGACGCCACCCAGCTCACCACCGACGGCGAGAAGGACTACGCCTGGGGCAATCAGGGACGCGGCGAGAACGACGACGAGACCGAGAAGGAGTTCAAGCGCCGCCAGCGTGCCGGCATCACCTGGAGCCACGACGCCCGCTACTTCGCCCTCACCCGCCAGGACCGCCGGAAGGTGGGCGACCTGTGGGTCATCCACGTGGTGGGCAACAAGCGCCCCCAGCTCGAGTCGTACAAGTACGACATGCCCGGCGACACGAGCGTGACCCAGACCGAGCTCCACGTCTTCGACATGCAGGACCGGGCCATGACCCGCATCCAGGACGAGGCGTGGAAGGACCAGACCATGGGGCCGTACTCCGACCCCACCGGCCGGAGCGGCTTCGGAGGATTCGGCGGGGGCGGTGGCGGCTCGGACGAGCCCGTCATCACCAAGTGGCTCTCACCCAACCCCGACGAGCTGTACTTCTTCCGGGCGAGCCGTGACCTGCACCGCATCGACGTCATGGTGGCCAACCCCGAGACCGGCGCCATCCGCACGGTCATCGAGGAGCGCCTGAACACCTACCAGGAGCAGCAGGCGCCCCACCGCCTGGCCAACGGCGACCTCGTCTGGTGGTCGGAGCGCGACGGCTGGGCCCACCTGTACCGCATCGCCCCCGACGGTTCGGTGCGCCACCGCCTCACGCAGGGGCCCTGGCACGTGGACGGCATCGAGGGCCTGAACGAGGCCCGCGGCTACGTGCTCTTCACCGCCAACGGCCGGGAGGCCGGCGAGGACCCCTACTACCGGCACGCCTACCGCGTGGGGTTGGACGGCACCGGGCTCACGCTCCTCAGCCCCGGCGACTTCGACCACGGCACGTCGTCGTCCGAGTCCAACAGGTACTTCGTCGACAACTACTCCCGGGTGAACACCGTGCCCACCTCGGCGCTCTTCGACGCCGCCACGGGCCGGAAGATCATGGACCTGGAGGAAGCGGACTTCTCGCTGCTCATGGCCGCCGGCTACGAGTTCCCCGAGCCCTTCAAGGTGAAGGCCGCCGACGGCGTCACGGACCTGTACGGCGTCATGTACAAGCCCTTCGATTTCGACGAGAACAAGAAATACCCCATCGTCGAGTACGTGTACCCCGGCCCCCAGACCGAGTCGGTGGCCAAGTCGTTCTCCACGGCGCCCTACGAGACCGGGCTGGCCCAGTTCGGTTTCATCGTCGTCACGGTGGGCAACCGGGGCGGCAATCCCGACCGGTCCAAGTGGTACCACAACTACGGGTACGGGAACCTCCGGGACTACGGCCTCGCCGACAAGAAGGTCACCGCCGAGCAGCTCGCCGACCGGCATGCCTTCGTGGACGTGACACGGGTGGGCATCTACGGCCACTCGGGGGGCGGCTTCATGTCCACCGCGGCGATGCTCGTGTACCCCGACTTCTTCAAGGTGGCGGTGAGCTCGTCGGGCAACCACGAGAACAACGTCTACAACCGCTGGTGGTCCGAGACCCACCACGGCGTGAAGGAGGTGGTGAGCGACTCGGGGAAGGTGTCGTTCGAGTACGACATCCGGAAGAACTCGGAGCTGGCCGCCAACCTGAAGGGGCACCTGCTCCTCACCACCGGCGACGTGGACAACAACGTGCACCACGCCGGCACGTTCCGGATGGCCGAGGCGCTCATCAAGGCCAACAAGCGCTTCGACTTCTTCGTCTTCCCCGGCCAGCGCCACGGCTACGGCAACATGGGCGACTACTGGTACTGGCTCCGGGCGGAGTACTTCGTGAAGCACCTGCTGGGAGACCAGCAGTGGAACGCGGACATCACCCAGTTGCAGGTGGAGAGCCCGAAGACGCGGTAGGGCCTGGCGGCTTCGCGTAGGCAGAAGGGGGGTGGGGGGGGGGGGGGGGGGCGCCCGCCCCCCCCCCCCCCCCCCCCCCCTGGTCGTTCCGGGGTGGGAGCCTACGCCGGGGGCGGGAGGGCCTGGTCGGTCGGTCGGGGCACCACGCCCCCTGGACGGCCGAAGTGTGCGACCAGGCCCTCCGCTTCGAGCGTCCCGCCGAGCGAGGGCTGTACGAAGCGCCCGTGCCCGGAGGAGTAGTAGAGGCACCCCACCTCCTCGGGCGGCCGCGCTGCCACGAAGGCATCCGCGTCCTCCAGCGCCGCGAGCCACCTCGTCTTCCCCTCCTGGAGGTCGAAGGGCCGCGCCAGGTCCAGACGCTGGATGTCCTCCGGGCGGAAGCGTCCGGTGCGTCGGAGCTGCTCGAGGAGGGACGGTGGAGAGAACCCCGGGTCCTTCCCCACCGCCGCCCAGACCACCGCCCCCAGGGGGAGGATGGTGTCGTGGACGAAGAGGATGTCCACCAGGTCGCGAGGCTCGTCTCGTCCGGCGAGGGCGAGAGCCTTGTTCACCGCGAGATCCACCCGATGCAGCAGAAGCCCGCCCAGCTCGTCCTCCACGAGGGGCATGAAGCGCCACGAGGAGTCGTGGGCCCAGTCGATCTGCGTGGCCTCGTCGTCGCGCCCCACGACCGTGCGGATGAAGCCGGGCTGGCTGAACACCAGCTCTATCGCGTAGCCCGCCTCTTCGAGCACGCCCCGGTCACGGGCGTACGCCTCCGCCACCCGCTTCGCCGAGTCGTGGAAGAAGTCCAGGTCGTGGCTGTAGCGCGTCGAGTTGGGCTCGAAGTGGAGGGCGGACCCGCCGGCCAGGTAGCCATCTCCCTTCCGGGCTGGCGCGAGGGCCGCGAGCAGGCGTCGCTGGAACGCCGTCAGTGGCATAGGCGGCGCCCCAATTCCCAGGCCTCCCGGTTGCCGTGGCGCATGAGCGTGCGCGCCACCCACTCCACGTCGCCCGCGCCGATCTCGAGGTCGGGCGGATACGACCAGAAGCACGCGGTCCGGAACCTCCGGAACGCGCGCCGCGCCTCCCGCACGCGGACCATCTCGCGGGCGGTGGCCGGGTCGAGTTTGCGGCGGCCGGCCCTCCCTCCCTTCCGGCCGATCTCTGCGAGGTATTTCCGGACGGCGTCTTCCATGGATATAAGATAAGCCGCTTATGTTGAAAGCGCCAACGATCCGACCCATTCGAGCGCCGGTGTGGTGCTCCAGGGGGCGACCCGGACTCCGGATGAGCGGCAACCATGTCCCCACGGACGGCGATGTACCAGATTCTCGTGGAGTCCCTTTCTCGAGGACATCGCCATGGACGTCGCCCTCGCCGTCTTCGACATGATCGGCACGACGGTCGAGGCCGGGGACGAGGTCCCGGCGGCTTTCGCGGCGGCTCTCGCCGGCGTGGGCATCCGACCGTCTCCCGAGGACCTGTCGGCGGTGCGGGGCCGCTCGAAGCGGGAGGCCTTCGCCGCGCTGGTGGCCGGGCACGGGCCCGCCGGGGACGACCCGGCGGGCCTGGCCGACGCGGCCTACCGCCGCTTCCAGGGCCTCATCCGCCAAGCCTACCGCGAGCGTGCCCGCCCCATCCCGGGCGTGGAGAGCGTCTTCGCCTACTTCCGCGAGGCCGGGGTTCCCGTGGTCCTCACCACGGGCTTCGACCGGGAGACTGCGGGCCTACTCCTGGACGCCATGGGGTGGGAGGGCGCCGGCCTGCGCGGCCTGATCACCGGCGACGACGTGTCGCGCGGTCGCCCCGCCCCGGACCTCATACGAGCAGCCATGGCGCTCACGGACATCGGCGACCCCCGTGCCGTCCTGGTGGCCGGCGACACCACGGCCGACCTGGAAGCGGCGGCCGCGGCGGGGGTGGGGTGGAACGTGGGGGTCCTCTCGGGAGCGCACGGGCGGGACGCCCTCGCGTCCCGCCCGCACACGGTGATCCTCGAGAGCCTGGCCGACCTGCCGGCCTGGCTCTCCGCCCCTACGAGATGATCCGCGGCCTTCCCGGCAGCACGATGGCCGGGAGCCCCAGGCGCTCCACCGCCTCGTTGAAGCGCACGAGCTCGTCCTGCAGGATGTCCAGGTAGCGGCCCCGCACCTCGCCCCAGTCCACGTTCAGGTCACGGAGGCGCTCGTAGGCGCCGGGGAGCGGCCGCCCCTCGGGCCCGCCGGAGATGTAGCCGTCCACGCCGGTGACGGCGTTGTAGAGCTCCACCCACTGGTTGTCCAGGCGCGGCGGGAAGCGGATGGGGTCCTGCCCCGACCGGTTCCGGGTCTGCTGCATCTCCTCGTGGACCGTCTTCGACTTCGTCTCCAGGGTGTCGGCCAGGGGCCGGAGCGTCTCCGCCTGCCCCGCGGCGTCGGCCTTCTCCACCACCGACTCCACCTGCTCGCGGATGGCCGAGAGCGTCTCGATGGCCCGGGTCACCGCGCTGATGGAGTCGCGGATCTCCATGGCCACGCGGAACTGCTCCTGGTAGTCCGCCGCGGCCACGTCGGGGATGCGCGGGTCGGCCAGCACCCGCAGCGGCTGCTCCTGCGCCGCGCCGCCCGCCACGGTCATGCGCACCCGGTAGGCGCCGGGAGGCGCCTTCACGCCCCCGGTGTACCCCCAGATCACCGCGTCGTCGGGGAAGTCGGGGCCGGGGTAGAAGAGCCCCCACGACACGCGGTGAAGCCCCCTCCCCTTACCGATCTTCGTGCCCTTGGCCTCCTTCACCACCGCCGAGTCGCTGGAGAAGGTCCACGCCACCGCGCCGGCGGCGTCCACCACCTCCAGGCGCACCTCGCCCTCGGGCTCGGCGGCCAGCCACCAGTGGAGCGTGGCGCCCTGGGGCGCCGCCTCGGGGGCCAGCTCGCCCAGGCCGCCGTCGGCTCCGGCGTTGTTCACCCGGTAGGCGTCCCTGGGCCGGAAGAGGTGGGCCGGCGAGGCCGTCACCTGCGCCGCCATCTGCCGCAGCGGCGTGATGTCGTCCAGGATCCAGAAGGAGCGCCCCTGGGTTGAGAGGATCAGGTCGCCATGGGCCACCCGCATCCCCGTCACGGGCGTGATGGGAAGGTTGCGCTGCAGGGACTGCCAGCGGGCGCCGCCGTCGAAGGAGGCGAAGATGCCCCACTCGGTGCCGGCGAAGAGGAGCCCCTCCCGCTCCGGGTCCTCCCGGACGGTGCGCACCGGGTAGTTGGCCGGGATCCCGTTGGTGCCGTCGGTGAGGAGGCGCCACGTGGCGCCCCAGTCGTCGGTACGGAAGACGTAGGGACGGAAGTCGTCCAGGCGGTACGCCTGCACCGCCACGTACGCGCGCCCCGCCGCGTGCCGGGACAGCTCGATCTCGTCCACGGTGCCCAGGCGTGGCATGCCCGGCGGCGTGATCTCCCGCCAGGTGGCGCCGTCGTCCCGGGACACGTGGAGCCGCCCGTCGTCGGTGCCCGCCCAGATCTCCCGGGCGTCGAAGGGCGACTCGGCGATGGAGAAGACCACGTTGTAGATCTCCACCCCCGTGACGTCGGCGTTGATGGGCCCGCCCGACTGGACCTGGTGCTCAGGGTTGTCCGTGGTGAGGTCGGGGGAAAGGGTCTGCCAGGTCACCCCCTCGTCGCGGGAACGGTTCACGTGCTGGGAGCCGTGGTAGAGGGTCTTCGGGTCGTGCATGGAGACCAGCATGGGCGACACCCACTGGAAGCGGTGCTTCAGGTCCGCCCCCGCCGAGCCGAGCTGGAGCTGGGGGTACAGGTTCACGTTGCGCCGCTGGCCGGTGGCGTGGTCCATGCGGTCCATGACGCCGCCGTAGCACCCGCCGTACGTCACCTCGGGGTGGTCGGGGTGGAGGGCCACCGGGCCCGTCTCGCACCCGCCCGGGTTCAGCCAGTGCTCCTTGGCGTAGAGCGTGTTGCTGCTCATCCACGCCGGCACCGAGATGGTGGTGTTGTCCTGCTGCGCCCCGTAGAGCCGGTACGGGAAGCCGTTGTCCACGATGACGTCGTAGAGCTCGGCGGTGGGCTGGTTGTAGTACGTGGACCACGTCCTGCCGGCGTTCACCGTCACCTGCGCGCCGCCGTCGTCGGCCACCACCATGCGGTCGGGGTCGTCGGGGTGGATCCACAGGTCGTGGATGTCGCCGTGGGGGACGGGGATGTTCTCGAAGGTCTTCCCGCCGTCCACCGACCGGTACAGCCCGGTGTTGAGGGCGTAGACGGTGTTCCTGTCCTTGGGGTCGGCCTGGACGTGGGTGTAGTACCAGGCCCGTTGGCGCAGGTTGTTCTCCGAGTTCGTGCGCGTCCACGTCTTGCCCGCGTCGTCGGAGCGGTACACGCCCCCGGCGGGCTCGGCCTCGACGATGGCCCACACGCGCTCCGGGTCCGCCTGGGAGACGCTCACCCCCACCTTCCCCACCATCCCCTCGGGGAGGCCGCCGGCGAGCTTGGTCCACGTGTCGCCTCCGTCGGTGGACTTGTAGACGCCCCCCTCCTCCGATCCGGAGATGAGCTTTCAGGGCTTCCGCTCCCCACGCCACATCCCGGCGTACAGCTCCCGGGGGTTGCTCTGGTTCATGGAGAGGTCGGAGGCGCCGGTGGAGTCGGAGAGGGCGAGCACGTGCTCCCACGTCTTGCCGCCGTCCCTGGAGCGGAAGACGCCCCGTTCCCGGTTCTTCCCGAAGGCGTGGCCCAGCGCGGCCACGTAGAGCAGGTCCGCGTCCTTGGGGTGGACCTCGATGCGGCCGATCTGGCCCGCCTCGGGGAGGCCGATGTGCGTCCAGGTCTTCCCGCCGTCCATGGACTTCCACATGCCCCGGCCGTGGGACGTGTTGCCGCGGATGTCCACCGAGCCCATCCCCACGTAGATGACGTTGGGGTCGGACGCCGCCACCGCCACGGCGCCGATGGAACCGCCGAAGTATCCATCGGAGACGTTCCGCCAGGCGTTCCCGTTGTCGTCGGTGAGCCAGATGCCGCCCCCGGTGGTCCCCATGATCCAGCGGTCGGGGTCGTGGGCGAAGCCCGCCACCGCCGTGGAGCGGCCGCCCCGGTAGGGGCCCACCATGCGGTAGCGCAGGTCCTTGAAGGCGAGGGTGTCGAAGGGGGCCTGCCACGCCGACGCGGGCGCGGGGGCCGCGGCCGCCATGAGGCCGGCGGCGAGGGCCAGGAGGGTGCGACGCATGTACGTACTCCCGTGGGGCAGGGTGACTCTCGGGGAGGGAGAGGCTAGGCCCGCCGGAGGGGGAGCGTCAATGGCGCGGCGCTACTCCTGGCCCTCCTCCGGGCTCTCCTTCTCGCGGTAGCCGATGCGGTAGTACGGGTTCACCACGCTGGTGGCCACGTTCTTCAGGTGGGCGCTCACCCGCTTCAGGTACCGCAGGTGGAGCGCCACCGTCACCGCGTGCCCCGATCGCCCCGTGAGGACCTCCGAGTTCCGCAAGCGGACGATGTCCCGCTCCACCGTCTCGGAGATCTCGGCATGGGCCTCGATGATGTGCCGGGCCCGTTCCTCGTCGTCCACCTGCAGGGCGGGAATCACGTCGTCGAACATCCTCTCCACCTTCGATTCGATGCTCCGCACGTCGGCGTCGAGCTCCAGTCCGTCGAAGGGGGCGTCCAGCCCCATGGCCAGCTCGAGGATGTTCTTGGTGTAGTCCCCGATGCGCTCGATGTCGATGACGATGGCGGTGAGCACGAGCCCCATGTTGACGTCGGGCTTGGCCGACACGGAGAGGTGCGTGACGATCTTGCGGCGCACGCTCCGCTCGTACCGGTTGAGCTGCCGGTCGCGTTGGTAGAGGTCGGCCACCATGGCGCCCTTGTCGTGGAGCGCCCGGATGGAGTCCCGGTACATCCCCCTGGACGTCTCCAGCATGAGGATGGCCTCGTCGAAGGCCTCCTCGCAGAGCCCGCCTCCCTTGAACAGCGCCAGAACGTCTTTCCACATGGCAGGATCCTCCGCTTCCTAGCGCCGCGCGAGCACGTAGGCGATGGGGATGATGTGCAGGATGATGTAGACGGCGATGACGAGCGCCGAGTTCCCCTTGGACTTCCCGGCAACCCTGCCGGCCCATTCGGCCAGCCGGATGGGGAGGGCCTTGAGGGGATAGAAGATGGCGATCCCGAGGACGTTGAAGACCAGGTGGGCCAACGCCACCGTCACCGCCGCCGGGTTCCCGGTGGAGAAGGACGCCAGGATGGCCGTGATGGTCGTCCCTACGTTGGCGCCCAACGTGTACGGGTAGATCTGACGTAGGCTCAGCACGCCGGTTCCCGCCAGCGGCACCACCAAGGAGGTGGTGGCCGAGCTGCTCTGCACCGCGGCGGTGGTGACCATGCCCAGAGAGAAGCTGGCCGCGTCGTTGCGGAAGAGCACCCGGCTGAACAAGCCCTCCAGCCGGTCCAGCACGGCGCCCCGCATGACCTTCATCATCTGGGAGAGCGCGAAGAAGAGCACCCCCAGCGCGATGACCAGGAGCGGCAACTCGTGGGGGATGGCATCCACGAGGAAGTCCGCCGGCGGGCCCACGGCGAGCTTGAGCGGGCTGGCCAGCTTCATCCCGCCGGCGTCCTCGAAGAGCATCTCCAGGAAGTGGGCACTCCGCTCGATGGGGTGCCAGGCGACTTCGATGGGCAGGAGCGTGAGCGCCGCCAGGACGTTGAAGAAGTCGTGGACGGTGGAAGCCGCGAACGCCTTCTCGAACTCGTGGGAGCGGGTCACGTGGCCCATGGAGACGATGGTGTTGGTCATCGTCGTCCCGATGTTCGCCCCCATGACGATGGGGATGGCCACCGAGATGCTCAGGGCCCCGGAGGCCACCAGCCCCACCACGATGGTCGTGGTGGTGGAGGAGCTCTGGATGAGGCTCGTGGCCAGGAACCCGATGATGAGCCCCGCCAGGGGGTCGGAGGCGGTGGCGACGAGCTGCTCGGCGAAGCCGCGTCCCGCCAGCTTGAACGCCTCGCTCATCAGCTCGATGGAGAAGAAGAACAGGTACAGCAGAACGAGGAAGTAGAGCGCCTTCACGTACCCGGGTACGCGGCGGCTACCTCGCAGTCTCCCGCTCTCTTCGGTGCCTGGGGACACGGGGAATGGACCTGTGGCGGGTTCTCCGGTGCGAGCGCCGAAAGTTACACCCCCGTCACCGATCCGGTACCTCTTGCCAAAAGCGTTCGGGCGCGACCGGTCCCGGGGCCCGGAGGCTCCCTCCCGCACCCTCGGGTGATCGGTGGAGGGCTCGACCCGGCGATCGCTCCCGGACCTCCCGCGCCGCTACATTCCCCACCCATGAACGCCTTCCTGAGCACGCGCGGGGCCGGACCGGCCCCCTTCCGGCAGGCCCTCTTCCAGGGACTGGCCCCCGACGGCGGGCTCTACGTGCCCCTGTCGATACCCGCGTTAGGGAGTGCCCCCCCCGCCGCGGAGGGCTTCGCCGCCACCGCCCGCTGGGTGGCCCGGCGCTGGCTGGCGGGCGCCGCGGCCCCGGAGGTCCTGGACGGCATCGTGGAGGACGCCCTCGACTTCCCCGTGCCCCTGGTGGAGGTGGAGCCCGGCGTCTTCGTGCTGGAGCTCTTCCACGGGCCCAGCCTCGCGTTCAAGGACGTCGGTGCCCGCTTCATGGCCCACGCCATGGCGGCGCTGGGTGGGGACGGGCCGCCGCGCACCGTGCTGGTGGCAACGTCCGGCGACACGGGCGGCGCGGTGGCCGCCGCCTTCCACGGCCTCGCCGGGTGCCGCGTGGTGGCCCTCTTCCCCGAGGGGGGGATCAGCGAGCGCCAGCGGCGGCAGATGAGCACGCTGGGGGGCAACGTCACGGCGGCGGCGGTGGGCGGCACCTTCGACGACTGCCAGCGCCTGGCCAAGGAGGCTTTCGCCGACGGGGAGCTCCGCGAGGCCGTGGGCCTCACGTCGGCCAACTCCATCAACGTCGCGCGCCTCATCCCCCAGGCCTTCTACTACGTGTACGCGGCGGCCCTCCTGGGGTGGGAGCGGGAGCCTGCCACGTTCGTCGTCCCGTCGGGGAACCTGGGCAACCTGTGCGCCGGGCTCCTGGCCCGTCGCGCCGGCATGCCCGCCGCCAGCTTCGTCGCCGCCACCAACGCCAACCGCGTCTTCCCCGACTACCTGGAGTCGGGGCGATTCGCCGCCGCCCCGTCCGTCCCCACGCTTTCCAACGCCATGGACGTGGGGGACCCCAGCAACATCGAGCGCATCCGCTGGCTTTACGGGAACGACCTGGCCCGCCTCCGCGCCGACGTGCGGGGCACGGCGGTCACCGACGACGAGACCCGGGCCACCCTCGCCGCCGTGCACGAGCGTACCGGCTACGTGCTCGACCCCCACGGCGCCGTCGGGTGGCGGGCCCTGGAGCGTGACCGCGGCGCCGGTGCCGGACCGTGGGTGGTCCTGGCCACCGCCCACCCCGCCAAGTTCCCCGAGGTGGTGGCGGCGGCCACCGGCCGCGACGTCCCCGTGCCGGAGGCCCTGGCGGCCCGCCTCCGCGGGGACGAGCATGTGATCCGCATCCCCGCGGAGCTCGCCGCGCTGCGGGGCCACCTCCTGGAGCGAGAAGGTCGATGAGCGGGTTGGTGAAGGCCTACGTGCGGGTGCCGTGCTCCACGTCGAACCTCGGCTCGGGCTTCGACACGCTGGGCCTGGCCCTGGATCGCTACCTCCACGCCCGCTTCGAGCCCGGCGGCAGCGAGCTGGACGTGGAGCGCACCGGAACCCTGCGGCTCCTGGAGGAGGAAGGCGAGGAGCGGGACTTCCTCGTCGAGGGCTTCGTGGGGGGCGTGAAGCAAGCCACCGGCGCGCCGCCCGTCGGCCGCCTCTCCCTCCACTCGGAGATCCCCGTGGCCCGGGGGCTCGGCTCCTCGGCGGCGGCGCTGGTGGCCGGTCACGATCTCGCCCGCGCGGTCGTCGGCCTGGGCTCCGACCCCCTGGCGTCGTTCCGCCACGCCGCCCTCACCGAGGGGCACGGCGACAACGCCGCCCCGTGCGCCCTGGGGGGGCTGCGTGCCGTGGTGCCCGGCGGCGACGGACCGCGCCCCCTGGCGCTGGACCTGTCCCCCGACGTGGGCTTCGCCTTCGCGGCCCCGGCGGCGGGGGTGTCCACGACGGCTGCCCGGGCGGCGCTCCCTCCCCACGTGCATCACAAGGTGGCCGTGGCCGAGCTGGGGCGCCTCGCCGCCCTCCTGCGGGGGCTGGCGCTCGCCGACCCCGAGCTGGTGCGCGTGGGCGTGGAGGACGAGCTGCACGTGCCTCACCGCCTCCCCCTCATCCCCGGGGCATACGCCGCCATCGCCGCCGGCTACGACGCGGGCGCGTGGGGAGTGACCATCTCGGGAAGCGGGTCGGGGCTCCTGGCCATCGGCGCCACCGACGAAGTCGCGGCCATCGCCGCCGCCATGCACCAGATCTTCGCCGCCGGCGGGAACGACCCCAACTGCGTGGGCTTCTCGCTGCGCCCGGACTTCGAGGGGCTCGCCCGCCCCACCTGAGGGGCAGAGCCGCCTCAGCCCGCGGCGGTCTCCCGGATGACCCTCCGGCAACGGAGGGCCAGGAAGGTGTTGGACGCCACCCGGCCCACGAGGAACGCCGCGAAGGCCGCGCTCACCCCCACCAGGTCCAGCCCCCAGCCCAGCACCGCGAAGGTGGTGGCGATGAAGCCCACCTCGATGGCCGTCGCCACCGTGATGGGCCGCGTGCGCCGCACGTTCACGAGGATGGAGCGCTGGAGCGTGAGGAGGACGGTGAGGGCGGGGAGCGGAGCGATGACGCGCGCCGGGAAGAGGGCGAAGGCGGCCAGCTCGGGGGTGAGGCCGGAGAGCGTCTCGAACCAGAAGACCGAGAGGGGGGTGAAGGCCACCACCGTGAGGCCCGCCGAGGCCGCGACGCCCAGGCCCAGCGCGAAGCGCTCCAGCTCCGGAAGGTGACGGTGCCGCTCGCCCATGAGGGCGATGGCCGCGTCCTGGAAGGAGAGGCCCAGCGTCCGGAAGATGAACGACAGCGACTGGACGACGGGGAAGACCGCCAGTGACTCCACGGGCGACGCCGAGCGTCCCATGAAGAAGGTGAGCATGGGCTGGACGGTGAGGCCGATGAGGGACGTCAGCGCCAGAGGGTAGTAGAAGCTGGCGATGCTCCCGTAGGTCAGCTCGCTGCTCCCCGCCTCGAGAGGGGCCGGCTCCGCCTGGAGGATGTCGCGGACGGTGCCCGCCGCCATCCAGCGCGCGGCCAGCGCCTCGGCGGTGACGCCGGAGGAGAGGGCCAGCGCCCCGACCCAGGCCCCCGGCATGTCGGTGAGGTGGTACGCCGCCAGCGCCGCCAGCGACATGGCCAGCACGCGGATCACCGTCCCGTAGGCCACCAGCCGGGTGCGCCCCGAACGGATGAGCACTCCTTGCAGGAAGCGCCGGTATCCGATGGCGCCCGGCCAGGGCAGGAAGAGCCAGAGGGCGCCGTAGGTCAGGTCCGCCACCTCGGGAGGGAGGTTCACCAGGTCCCGGAGGAGGAAGGCGTGCACCGGAGGGATGAGCACCACGAGCAGGAGTCCCGTGGCGGCGGCGCCCAGCGCGTGGGCGAAGTTGCGCATCTTCCGGAAGGACGCCGCGTCGGTGACCAGCGCGGTGGCGGCGCTCATCAGCATGATCACCGGCGCCTCCACCAGGAGGGCGAAGGCGTAGGAGACCCCGTGGGCCGCCAGGTTGAATTTGGCCTCGGGAAGGCGGGCGATGACCGCCGCCAGGTAGGGGCCCTCGACGCCCATCATCAGCCACGTGGCTGCGAGGGGCGCCCAGAAGAGGGCGATGGATCTTGGGGTGGGGCGGTCGGTCACGGGGGTCCGGTGTGGCGGTGCGGCCCGTAAGGTCGCGGAAGGTGGGGGCGGGGTCTAGCTTGGGTGGCCGCTCGCCCGCGGGCGGCCCTCTCCACCCCTGCCCAGTGAGCCTCGCGCTTGTACACACCCCCCTCCTTCCGGGAGGAGGACCCCGCGGTCCTCCACGACCTCATCCGGAGAAACAACTTCGGGATCCTCTTCTCCTCCGGGACCCAGGGCCCGGTCGGCACGCATCTCCCCTTCTCCCTGGACGTGGCGGAGGACGGCTCGGCGACGCTCGTCTCCCACATGGCCCGGGCCAACCCCCAGTGGCGGGACCTCGGCCCCGAGGCCGAGGTGCTCGTCGTGTTCGCGGGCCCCCACGTGTACGTCTCGCCTTCGTGGTACCGCGAGAAGGTGACGGTCCCCACGTGGAACTACGCCGCCGTGCACGTCTACGGCGTGCCCCGCATCGTCGAGGACCCCGCGGTGCTGAGGGCACAGGTGAGCCGTCTGGTGCGCGACCACGAGTCCCCGCGGCACGAGCCCTGGGACGTGGCCAACGCCGCGCCCGTGATGGACAACCTCCTCAAGGCCATCGTCGGGTTCGAGATCCCCGTGAGCCGGATGGAGGGGAAGATGAAGTTCAACCAGAACCGCTCGCGGGAGGACCAGGAGGGCGTGATCCAGGCGCTGGAGGGGGAGGACGACACCATGGCCCGGGCCACGGTGGAGATCATGCGGAGGAACCTGGAGCGGGCCCGGTAGGCGCTACGGGGCGCCGGCGTCGCTGGGCGGAAGGAGGGGGTAGGCGCCGCGGACCCGATCCTGACGGGCCACCAGGAGCGTGAGCATCTCCAGGCGGTCGGCAGCGGCCTTCACCCAGCCCTTCCAGCGCCCACGGCGCAGGATGAGCTTCGAGACGTAGACCCGAACCACCGTGACGCCTCCCGCGGAGGTGACGGCGAACTGGAGACCCTTCCGGTCGCGCCAGACGATCTCCTGGTCCTCCAGCTCCACCCGGGCCGCGCCGTCCCGGTACGGGTGGAAGAGGCGGACCACCCGCATGAGCTGGTCGCTGTTCATACCCACCGGGAGCTCCCGCACCGCCGAGAGATGCATGAACAGCAGGCCCGAGCGCTGGACCGGGGGCCGGATCACCGCGGTCAGGTCCGACTCCCGGATGTCTTCGATGGCCCGCTCGATGGTGCCCCGGGCGAAGCCGGCCTCCGCAGCGATGGAGCGGAGCTCCTCCAGCGTCATCCCCCGCGCGTCGTCAGCGCCGTCCAGCTCCGCCGCGCGGCGGAGGATCCGGTCGGCGTCGAGCTTGGAGAAGGCGGGGGTGTCATTCATGGGCGGCACGGTGGGCGTGGATCGGACCCGGAAAGTGCCGGGGCCGGGGTGTGGTGGCAACCGGGAACGACAAAGCCCCCCA
>BTVB01000005.1:0-172688 GCA_045863275.1 Gemmatimonadota bacterium | reverse complement strand
GGCAGTGAAACCTGGAGGGCCTGACCTGCTTCACGGAGCGGGAGGGATTCGAACCGAGGCGCGGAGCGCCGACGTGAGCGAGGACGCGAAGCGCCGCAGCTCAACCCACAAGGGGAATGCGGCGCCCGCGGCGCCGCGTTCCGGGGGTTTGAAGCCCACCCGCGCCTCCGGTCTCCAAGAACGAGAAAGCCCCCCAGGCAGTGAAACCTGGAGGGCCTGACCTGCTTCACGGAGCGGGAGGGATTCGAACCCCCAAGTCCTCTCGGACGCACGCTTTCGAGGCGTGTGCAATAGCCATTCTGCCACCGCTCCACGGGGCTCGGAAGCCCCTGAAAACAGCAACGCCCGGAGCATCGACGGGTTGGCCGTGACGTCCGGGCGAAACCAACTCCTCTCGGGTCTACGCCGCCGAAGCGGCACTTCAATCGGGGCGCCCGGATTCGAACCGGGGACCTCTGCGACCCGAACGCAGCGCTCTACCGGACTGAGCCACGCCCCGGGGGGTACCTGTTGCTTCCCTGCTCTTCAATCAACGGACGGGGTGGGATTCACCTCGCCTCGCTCGGTGCCCTCGCGTAGTCACCACGGGGAGCGCACCGCGCTCCTTCACTCGTGCCGCATCGGGTCGAACCCACGCGCCGTCCTCCTTCGGAGTCCGGGTGGGTTCGAATCCCAGAACCATCCTGCTCTTCAATCAACGGACGGGGTGGGATTCACCTCGCTTCGCTCGGTGCCCTCGCGTAGTCACCACGGAGAGCGCATCGCGCCCGCCCGCTCCTGCCGCATCGGGTCGACCCCACGCGCCGTCCTCCTTCGGAGTCCGGGTGGGTTCGAATCCCAGAGCCATCCTGCTCTTCAATCAACGGACGGGGTGGGATTCGAACCCACGCGGGCTTTCACCCACACGATTTCCAATCGTGCGCCTTAAGCCACTCGGCCACCCGTCCAGGCGTCGCTGCGCCGTGGCTGACGCGACGACTCTACCACCACGGAGGGAGTGGGATGCACCTCGCTTCGCTCGGTGGTCTCGCGGCCGCGACGCGAGGGGCGCATCGCGCCTCATCCCGGTGACCGCTCGACGCGAACCCACGCTGGGATCTGCTGCGCAGATCCCGTGGGTTCGAATCCCACAACCATCCTGCTCTTCGATGTACGGAGGGAGTGGGATTCGAACCCACGCGGGCCTTTTGGGCCCAACGCCTTAGCAGGGCGCCGCCTTAAGCCACTCGGCCATCCCTCCAAGGTCACCCCGGGGGCGCCTTTCGGCGCCCCGGGGTTCCCACAGTAGCCCCGCTAGGGCTCGAACCTAGACTCTTCGGAGCCAGAATCCGACGTGTTGCCAGTTACACCACGGGGCTAAAGCCGGCGACGTTGCCATCGCCGAGAGCCACCAGTCGGAATCGAACCGACGACCCCGTCATTACGAGTGACGTGCTCTACCAGCTGAGCTATGGTGGCGTTTCCTCGTAAGTGGAGCCGAGGGGAGTCGAACCCCTGACCTCTAGAGTGCGATTCTAGCGCTCTCCCAACTGAGCTACGGCCCCGGTTCCTTCCAGAGTGGGCGCAAGAGGACTCGAACCTCTGACCTCCACGATGTCAACGTGGCGCTCTAACCAACTGAGCTATGCGCCCGCATGCGCCCGGGAGGACTTGAACCCCCAACCTCTTGATCCGTAGTCAAGCGCTCTATCCAATTGAGCTACGGGCGCGAGCGCCTACTCCCTCATCTCTGGCGAGCGACCGCCAGAATGCCCACGACAGGACTCGAACCTGTACGCCGTTTCCGGCACTGGTCCCTCAAACCAGCCTGTCTACCAATTCCAGCACGTGGGCTGTTTCGCGTGATTCGTTGGCCGTCTCTTCGGCACCGGCTTGCCGGTACGGAACGCGGG
The DNA here is from genome assembly GCA_045863275.1 of Gemmatimonadota bacterium. Classification (GTDB taxonomy): domain Bacteria; phylum Gemmatimonadota; class Gemmatimonadetes; order Longimicrobiales; family Gaopeijiaceae; genus SZUA-318. The sequence goes on along the minus strand of BTVB01000005.1, from coordinate 170,796 downwards.
CTCGGTGATGCTCGGGGAGGGACTCGAACCCTCACGGGGTTGCCCCCACAGGATCCTGAATCCTGCGCGTCTGCCAATTCCGCCACCCGAGCCCTGTGCCTGGGTCCGGGCGTCGAACCCGGCCAACAGTGGAGCCGAGGGGAGTCGAACCCCTGACCTCTTGAATGCCATTCAAGCGCTCTCCCAACTGAGCTACGGCCCCAGCACACACAGCGCCTCCACCCCGGTGGGAGGAGAGCGACCTTCCGATTTCAATCAACTTCAGCGGGGCTGACGAGACTCGAACTCGCGACCTCCGGTGTGACAGACCGGCACTCTAACCGACTGAGCTACAGCCCCTGAGACCTGCCGTACCACGAACAGCCCAACTCAACGCCCCGACGGGGAATCGAACCCCGGCCGCCACCTTGAAAGAGTGGTGTCCTAGCCGCTAGACGATCGGGGCTTGGCCTTCGTTCCCCAGCCGACAAACGGGCCCGGAGGGACTCGAACCCCCAACCGCCGGTTTTGGAGACCGGTGCTCTACCAGTTGAGCTACAGACCCTCCAAACAACTCCCCTCGGCCCTTGTCGGTCGAGAGCAGTGGCTAGGGACGGAATCGAACCGCCGACACCGTGATTTTCAGTCACGTGCTCTACCAACTGAGCTACCTAGCCCCGATAAAAAAACCGCCCGGGCCACTCGGGCCGCGGGCGGGTAACCAGCCGGGTTGGGCCGGAACTACCGGCCACCCGCTCCCGCCCGCAACCGCGGGCTCCACGTGTCCGCAACCGTCCAGGAACGGCGTCGAGACGCGTCCAGACTCGCGAGGGCGAACCCCCAGCGCGGGTTGGAAACACTCAGCGCCACAGTCCCTCCTGTACCGCCTCTACGTGGGAAACGCCGCCAGTGGCGGCGCTTCAGGGCAAATAGCGGGGGCGGGATTCGAACCCGCGACCTTCGGGTTATGAGCCCGACGAGCTACCAGACTGCTCCACCCCGCACTAGGGCCCCTAGTATACCCAGGGCCGGAGGGGGGGTCAACCCGTCCGGCCGCCGCTTCCCGTCATATGAATACGACCGGAAACAGGCAGTTCTTGCGGGTCCGGCGACCCCGGCCCTTGAGGGCCCCGCGGGGCCTGGGTACGTTTGAGGTCTTCGGGAATCACGGAGGGCGCTCCCGCGCGTTCCTCCGCCCCCGAAAAGGGGATGTTTGAGCAGGAAACGGGACGTGGCGCAGCCCGGTAGCGCACCTGAATGGGGTTCAGGGGGTCGCCGGTTCGAATCCGGCCGTCCCGACTAGGAAAGTCGTTGTGGGAGAAGGCTTCCCAGCGTCACTAAGGAAGGTGGGGGCGTCCCTAAGCGGGGCGCCCCTTAGTTTTTCACTAAGGTCCTGGCGGCCGATCATACATCCCTCCCGGCGCTGACCAACTCCGCCGACGTGGGGTCTTCGGCGCCAAGGAGGCCGAGCACAGCTCGCAGAATCTCCGGGTCGGTGGTGGTCCCGAGGGCCTGGATGGCCGCGGTTCGAAGCGCGGAGACTTCCGATACAGAGCCATCGCGCAACGCCTCTCGGATGGCCGACCGCCCACGGGCGGCCTCGCGAATCGCCTCCTCGTCTTCCTTCGTACGGTAGACCTGATCGGCGACCTTGCTCCCGCGGGCCCACCCGCCCATGACCTCCCTGCCGCGGCTACTCCGTACGTGGTCGGGCGTCAGGTCGGACCAGAGGCGACGAAGCCCGTACCAGCCTCGCCCGTCCACGTGCTCCACCTCCGCCACCTCCTCCAGGGCATGGAACCAGTCGAGCATGGAGCGTTTGGCCACCGGCTGAAGGTACCGCCTGTTGGCCCGCACCGGCGTACACCCTCCGACGAAGCGGCCCTGGGGCATGAGGGCATAGTCCGGGATCCGCCCTGCTTGATACGCGGTCTCGCATTCGCGGAGGTAGCCGATGGACATCTCCCTATCGATGGCGTCCCGCACCGTGGTGTCGAGATCGACGACGCTCCCTCGCTTCTTTCCACGGCCCTTCACGCGGAGCCGACCGAGGCCGTATTCGCCGCATGGTCCGAGGTCGAGGTCCGAGCGCATGCTTCGCCGTACCTGACCGGCCCGAAGGCTGTCGCCGCCGAACAGGATGTTGATCCGGAGACGAGGATCGATGAGATCGTCGAACAGCGCGTCGAGGAGCCTGCCAGCTTCTTCGGGAGTGTGGCGAGGCCCCTCGGTCTCATCATCGAGGTCGCGACCCGTCAGCTTCCGCCAGTCCGTGCGGAACGCCTTCTGCCAGCCCGACGGTCGGAGGCACGCATCCTTCGGGATAAGGTCGCGCGTACGCAGCCACTCTGCGGCGGCAAAGAAGACCTGGACGGTTCGCTTCGCCCACGTGGCACCGTCGGGGGCGGCCCCCTTCTTGCTCTTCCGGTGCCGGTTCGCCTTCGAGGGCTTCCCGTTCCCGGAAGGCTCGGCGGCGCGTCGGGCGGCAACAGCGAAGCGGGCATGCACATGCCGCCAGATCGCCTGGGCGGCCGCCTGGGAATTGAGGGACTCCCACGTCGTGTCGGCTCCGAGGGCCTCCGTGATATCGCCGACACTGCGGAGCACGTCGCTACGCTGCGGGTCGTCCACCTTCGGATACTGGCCGGTGGAGAGGTCCATGAATTCCCCGAATCCGGCGGCGATCGTGACGAGTGCCTGTTCGGCTGCCTTCTCCGCACGCTCCGCCTCCGTTCGTCCGGCTTGGCCCGGTTCTCGCCCGGCAACCAGATCCGCATGCCACACAGTGGCGAGTTGCATGACCTCCTGTTCGCGGGCAGGCGATACATCGCCGGCACGACGATGCCCCTCCGGAAACCGGACGGACTTCCCGGTGCTCTTGGTCTTGGGAGCCCCCTTGGCCCCGGCCTTCGGATCGAACCACCGAGCCCAGACCACGACGCCCGTCTTGCCCACGACCTCGACCATGGTGAGCCGAGGGCGGGCCTGGATCTGGTAACGCCATTCGCCGAGGGCCTTGGCCGCGCCCTCGTCCCGGTCCTGCTCCGGGCCTTCAGAGGCCGTACTCATGCCGCCTCTTCGTCGTGGCGGTAGAGCGATTCGCGGTCGATCTCCCAGTCTCCGCCAACTTTCCGGGCGATAACGACCCGGCGACGGCACCACTCGCGGACCGTTCCTTCCGGCCTACCCGTGAGCTGGGCCGCCACCCGGACGGAGATCCACCGGTCGAGAGCGACGGCGGCCTGAAGCCGCGCAACGAGTCGCCGACGGACCTCCAAGAGGACAGCCCTTGCTGTGCGGTCGAACTGGTGCATCGCTTCCTCACGAAGCTCCTCGAGCAGCGCCAGCTGGGGGCCCAGACTGCCGAACTCGTGCCGAGCCAGGTCCTTTACCTGCTCGGCCAGAGGGTCGATGTCGTGTTCCTTTCCCATATCCATCACCTGTGGGTTGTCGTCCTTGACTCGTCCTTCTGGTCACACCGTAGGGGACTCTCGCATGCGCCGCCCAGGGTGCGGCTCTACGATCTCGCACGGTCGATCCCCGCCGGAGGCCCGAGGGGCTTCCTTGACCTCACCATACCCGATGGAGCGTGCCAACCGGATGAAGGAGGAAGCGGCTTGGGGAGCCGACGATCCAGGGAGGCGACCGAGACCTCGCGAGTGTGGGCTCGTGTAAGGGAGCGCCGGCGGGCGCCGAGGCGGCGACAAGGCGAGTGGCACCGTCGCGTGGGGGGCTGCAGCGATCATGAACCGCGCCGTCGCTGTCCGAGGGGCGGGGCAATGGCGCCATACCCTACCACCACTGATATGCGTTGCTTCCCATCGGCTGTGGCCCCACACTGTGTTTCGCCTCTCGCAGCGGGATCTCAGGGCCCTTGCCTTTGCCTCCAACCCCAGGTCGCGCGACCCGTGATGCTCCTTAAAGAAGCCGTCGCAAAGTACGGTGCCGCCGCATCCCAGAAGCTCTCCAACCCGGCTGCGTCCGGGGAGCCCGAAGACCAGCTTCGCGCCCCACTGGAGGCCCTGGTGACCGACCTTGCCACACTTTGCGGCTTCCCGGCCGGGAAGGTGGTTTGTGTCGGAGAGTCGACCCTGAGTGAACTGAAGACGCGGCCGGACTACGCGGTTACGGTCCACGGCGCGCTCAACGGCTTCATCGAGGTGAAGGCCCCGGGCAAAGGCGCCAACCCCGGGCGGTTTCGGGACAAGCACGACCGGGAACAGTGGGGCAAGCTCCAGTCGCTGCCGAACCTGATCTACACGGACGGCCAGGAGTTCGCACTGTGGCGCAACGGAGAGCTGGTCGGGCAGATCGTACGGTTGGAGGGAGACGTGGAGTCGTCCGGCGGCGCGCTGACCGCCCAGCCGAACCTGCTGGCGCTCTTCGAGGACTTCCTTCGATGGGAGCCCATCGCGCCCCGGACCGCGCGGCAACTGGCAGAGCTCACGGCCCGTCTCTGCCGGCTCCTCCGCGACGAGGTCATCGAGGAGATGGAGCACGGCTCAGAGGCACTCACGGACCTGGCGACCGACTGGCGTCGGTTGCTCTTCCCCGAGGCCACTGACGATCAGTTCGCGGACGGCTACGCCCAGGCCGTGACGTTCGGCCTCTTGGTGGCGCGCGCGAGAGGCCTCTCGCTCACCGATGGAGTCGATGCGGCCGCGAAGAAGCTCGGCAAGACCGACTCCCTCATCGGCACCGCGCTTCGCCTGCTGACGGAGAGTACGGCGAACCAGCAGACGCTCCAGACCTCCATCGGAACCCTCGTCCGGGTCCTGGACGTCGTGGAATGGTCCGTCATCTCCCGTGGGGACACCGACGCGTGGCTGTACTTCTACGAGGCGTTCCTCGAGGTGTACGACAACGCTCTGCGGAAACTGACGGGGTCCTACTACACGCCCCCGGAGGTCGTGGAGGCGATGGTCCGCCTCGTGGATGACACGATCCGCTCGCGGTTCGGGCTCCCCCGAGGGTTGGCGTCCGACAAGGTCACCATCGCCGATCCGGCGGTCGGGACGGGCACCTATGTCCTCGGCCTGCTCCGAAGGATCGCGGCGCGCGTGGAGGAGCTGGAGGGTGGCGGTGCGGTGCCTGGAGCGGTCCAAGCCGCCCTGTCCCGTATCGTGGCCTTCGAGCTCCAACTCGGACCGTTCGCCGTGGCGCAGCTCCGCATCGTGGCGGAGGTCGTTGAACTGGCCGGCGAGGCTCCACCCGAGGCCCTTCGGATGTTCGTGACGAACTCGCTGGCCAACCCTTGGGTGGAACAGGAGAGCCTCGGGGCCATCTACGAGCCCATCGCCGAGTCACGCCGACGGGCAAACGAGGTCAAGCGCGAGGAGCCCATCACGGTGGTGATCGGGAACCCGCCCTACAAGGAAAAGGCCAAGGGGCGCGGTGGGTGGGTGGAGTCTGGGGGCGAGAACCACCCTGCTCCGCTACTCGACTGGATGCCGCCCAAGGACTGGGGCGTCGGTGCCCACGCCAAGCACCTTCGGAACCTCTACATCTACTTCTGGCGGTGGGCCACGTGGAAGGTCTTCGACTCCGATCTCTCGAAGAGCCACGGCATCGTGAGCTTCATCAGCGTGGCCGGATTCCTGTCCGGCCCGGGGTTCCAGAAGATGAGGGACTGGCTCCGCCGGACCACGGACGAGATCTGGGTCATTGACTGCTCGCCGGAGGGGCACCAGCCGGAAGTGGCCACGCGGATCTTCCAGGGCGTCCAACAGCCCGTCTGCATCGTGATGGCCTCACGGTCCCCGGCCACAGACCGTGAGGTTCCCGCGACGGTGCGGTATCTCTCGCTTCCTGAGGGACGGCGGGAGGTGAAGTTCGAGGCGCTGGGAGCAGTCGCCCTGGACGGCCCGGATTGGCTCGATTGCTCGAGCGACTGGCGGGCACCGTTCCTGCCTGAACTCGCGGGTGCCTGGGCCAGCTACGTTCCCATCGAGGCCTTCTTCGACTACCACGGATCGGTGGTCATGCCCGGGCGTGTCTGGGTCATCGCGCCCGACGCCGGGTCCCTGGAGCGACGTTGGGAGGCTCTGCAGGAGGCGCCAGAGGAGCGCAAGGAGAACCTCTTCCACCCGCACCTGAGGAGAGGGCTGCCCGGCGACCGGCACGTCAACAAGTCGTTCCAGAGAGGCATGCCTGGATGGGACCATCGCCCGATCCCCGTCGCCACCGACACCAACGAAGTACTCCCGCCCGTCCGTTATGCCAACCGGTCCTTCGATCGCCAATGGATCATCCCCGACTACCGCCTGATCAACCAGCCCAATCCAACGCTTTGGGGCGCTTGGTCGGAGCGGCAGGTGTACGTGACCGCCTTGGAGCGCGTCTCACCGACGTCAGGACCTGCGGTGACCTTCGCCGGCGCGATCCCTGACCTTGACCATTACCACGGACGTGGCGGGCGGGCCTACCCACTCTGGGCCGATGCCGAGGCCTCGGAGCCGAACGTACAGGCAGGCGTTCTGGTGCTCCTGGCGGACATCGTCGGCTCGGAAGTAGAGCCGGAGGATGTGATGGCCTACCTCGCCGCGGTCGCGGCGCACCCAGCCTACACGGCCCGCTTCCAGGAGGACCTAGCGCAGCCCGGGCTCCGTATCCCCCTCACAGCCGACTCCGCGTTGTTCGCCGAAGCCGTCGAACTCGGACGCAAGGTGATCTGGCTGCACACCTATGGAGAGCGGTGTGCGGATCCGGCAGCCGGACGTCCGGCAGGGCCGCCTCGCGTGGACGACGGGCCGCAGTTTCGCCGGGAGGGCGCCATTCCCTCCGATCCCGCCCGGATGCCCGACACCATCGAATACGATGCGGCGGCCCGGCGCCTGCGTGTTGGAGAGGGATTCATCGACAACGTCCCGCCGGCGGCCTGGGAGTACGAGGTGTCTGGGAAGTCGGTCGTGTCCCACTGGTTCAGCTACAGGAAGCGAGATCGGTCCCGGCCCATCATCGGTGATCGTCGCCCACCGTCGCCCCTTGAAGGCATCCAGCCGGATCATTGGCTTGCCAGCTACACCTCCGACCTCATCGACCTGCTGCACGTACTCCGGGGCCTGGTAGACCTGGAGCCCGAACAGGCGGACCTACTCGATCGCATCTGCGCGGGGCCCCTCGTCAGTGCCGACACCGTGGCGGAAGCGACGGCCGAAGGTGGGCAGTCGGGGAAGTCTGGGCGCGGCAAGGCGGCGGACCCCAACCAGATGCACCTGCTGGACGAAGCGTAGCGATCGGCGCGTGGGGGGGGGGAGGGGTGCCCTCCCCCCCCACGTTGCCTTACGCCTCTTCCAAGACGTCTTCGAAGTACTTCTCGGCGAGGCTGGTGCCCTCGTGGTCTTCCAGCCACTTCAGCGCCTCCTGGTCTGTCAGCGGGATGATCGCCTCCCCGTAACCCCACATGTCGCCGCACGGGCGGCGGTACTTCGTGAGGGCGCCACCCTCCCCAGCGAGGAACCACGTGCCCCGGCTGGTGCGGTAGAGGCCCTCGCTCTCCGTCCGGAAGTCCGAATCGGAGCGGCCGTTGCTGTGGAACGCGACGCGAGTCGCCTTCGTCGTGTCGAAGATGCGTCCATCGATGACCTTTTTCATCGAGCTACTCCTGCTTGAGTTTGAGTGTTGGCGCCCATGAGCGGCATCCGGATCGCCGTACCGAACCGGATATCCCGTCCAGGGCCGGGACGGGGAGATGTGCCCCCTCACGGGGGCGGAGCGATCAGAACGGCCTCGCTCCGGTCAAGGTCGCGAGGACCCCGATCGGCGAGAGCGTGACCGGTACGGGAGACGGCAGCAGCGCGGCAGCCGGGACAGCCCCGTTTGGCCCGGCGCCGAAGGGAAACGATGCCGGGAAGCCCATAGGCCAGGTCCGCCGAGACGTCGTTGGGCAACTGTTCCACCTCCGCCGACCGCACCTTCCACAGTTCGGCAAGTGCCTGAGCGGCAGAGGCCGCGGACAGGAAGGGCAGTGAGGCCCGTACCTGCGTGGCTGGCTTCGACGAGATGTCACCTGTCGCGCACGGACCTCGAAACTCCGCCTTTGGCCTGGGCATCCGGCAGTAGGTGCAGTCGTCCAACCCGGGTATATGGCGTCCGACGCCGAAGCCCCATCCGCTGGTGGTGGTGCCATGCACCACGCTAGGAGGTTGTAGGAAGGGAACGATCGCCCAGGCCCCCGCTTCGTTGGTGAGGCTGACCCAGCACTCGAACCGCCTCTCGCGAACGGCCGCCGTGAGCTCGTCCCAAGTCCCGGAGAGGATGGTCGTGCGGAGACCGTCGGCCGCGAGGTATCGCGCCACCGCCTCCGTCTTGGGCATGCCCCGAAGGACGTGCTCGACGGTGAAGAGAGGTGACCGATTCAGGTTCGAGGCCTCGACATGGTCCCGGTCCAAGAGGCACACGCCCGCCTCCGGGCTTCCGAGGCTTGCGAAATAGGCGAGAGCCGACCCGATGGCGCCGACACCTGCAATGAGCATGCGAGACCAGGGAACCGTGTCGTCCACCTGTGGGTCCAGCCAGGGAACGTCATCGAACGGCCGTGCGATGAACTGCTGCGACCAGGTGCTCCACGCGAAGCCAGGAAGCCAACGGGTGTGCGGATGGCCGATGGCTCGCTTGAAGAGGTCGGCAACCCCCAGAGAGGCCGCTAGGGCGGCGGCAGGCAACGCGGCGGGCGCACCGAAGCGGCCGGGGAGAACGCCGCCTCGCCGGCCCATGGCGGTCCACGCGGTGGCATGGACCACGAAGTCGTCAGGCTGGAGGGTCCGAGCGGGGACTCCCTGGCCCCGTCCCAGAACGAGCCGCAGTGGCCTCGTGTCTCCACATCCGCCGGCCCCAAATCCCGTGGTCCACTGGAAGTCACCGAACGGGTCGGCCAACCACATCTCTTTCAGCACACGCTCGCGCAGGCCAGCAGACCCATCGCGCCGGAGGGCCGGCACCAGCTCCGCGTCCACCGAGACGATGCGCACGCGGCGTGCCCACCGGGACGTGAGATTCGCAGCGGTGACCAGGAGCCGCTGGCCAGTTGGGGAGTCCACCTCCCTTGGATCCAGAACGATCTCGACCTGCCGACTGGCATACTGCGGCAGGTCCCGTACGAGCCGGACCGTGCGATCGTCGCGCTCGGCGTAGAACGCCGCGGCGGTGGGCCACCGCTCCTGGACCGCCTTCATGAGTTCGCCCATCATGCCCGGTCCCTGGTATGTGACGTCCCCTGACGCCGATAGTCCCGAACTCCCGGAAGTACTACGAGGTGTTCGCCATAGCTGGTCCGTGGGACCTTCCGGAAGGCCCCGTTCGCGTGCCGGTAGAGTCCGCACTGATCGAGGTCGAGACCGTATCGCCCGTAGTACGGAACCACGAGGGACACGGCACCGTTGAAGCGGGCGAAGGTCTTCTCGTCGTCCACGACCGAGTGTTCGACGTGCCAAGCCGCGTGCGAGTGTGCCTGGCCGAGGAGCACCAGGGGGGTCCCGATCATCGCTCCCTGAGCTTCGGCGTTGGCCGTGACCGAGGTCTCCACGCTCCCGGGCGTGGTGCGGGCGTTCGGTACGACGAGCGTCGTGACCGTTGCTCTCTTGCCGTGCTCGAGGCCGAACCAGTAGACCACGCCTTCCGAGGGCTTGGCCTCGGCGAAGCTGGCCAAGAGCAGGCCGGTGTACTCCATCTGTGTCTCGGATACGAAGATGATCGGGCCGGCCTTGTCCGTCGCTCTCGCTCCCCACGCGCGATCCCCGGTCATCCGAGCCTCCCGGTGGAGCGGGAGATCTTGGCGTGCAGGTCGGACACGATCATCGACAAGGAATCGATGGGTCCACCGTTCGGGGTCGGGAGCCGCCAATCAACGAGTCGCCAGTCGCCGTGGGGGCCCCCTACGTCGGCGTAGGCCTTTCGGTTATAGCGGGCGCAGACGCACGGGGTCGGATGGAATCCTGCCGGATACAGACCTGCCTCCCCTCGGCGCGTCCATGTCTCGTCCAGGAACTCCACGGTGGGCGGGTAGAGCGGAAAATCCCTGCAATCGAGCTCACAGTAGAAGGACTCCCCATCCGCATTCCGGAACGTCACGCGCATCCGGAGGTCGTCCTCGCTCACGTTGCCGGTGTCCAGCACGACACCGACCGCGGCCGCGAACGCGACGACCTCCGGCAATTCTCCCCGAAGCGCGTCGAGGGAAACAAGGGCTGGAATGGTCACGCGTTTCCGCCCTGAACCGAAAGGACCAGCAGCGTATCGTCCTCGAGGTGGTAGCTGACGAGCGGCCGCTCCGGCGCCAGAAGCTCCTCGCCATGCAGCAGGGAGTACTTGCTGTCGTCGTCGACGAACCCGAAGACGTCTCGGACGTCGTCGATCACCTGTTGGACCTTGGTCGACTGCGGGTACTCGGGGCGGCGTTCTGCCTCTTCGGGCTCCGTCATGCTCCAGAGGCCTCGAGGCGTCTGAACACGGAGCCGCACGGTAGGCTGGCCGTGTCCTTCGTGGTCGTGACTCATGCTCTTCTCCTGGTCAGTGATTCCGAGACGCTTTCTTCGGCGTCTCTACCAGGAGATACGGCAGGATATCTCCGAGTGTGCGGGGCCGGTCAGGTCCAGCGGGCCTACGAGGCTAGACCCATCCAGAGCGGGCAACAGATCCGGCTGTCGCAGCGGTCACAGTCGTACTCCTTCACGACTGTCTCGAACCGTCCTCCCACAAGACCTTCACCCTTTTCGATCGCGCGCTCAGCGAGGTCCTGAACCGGCTTCCTTCCGTTTCGGTGCCATAGGAAGGGACGAGTGATCCCATCCACGACGGAGTGCACGTATGGCTTGAATGTGCCCTCGTGGTGCCGGTCAAGGAGTGCGAGTTGTACTCGTTGAGAATCGCCTAGACTTCCCCAGAGAACCCCTCGGGCGGTCTTGTCCAGGGCGTCGGCCAGGGATGGGAAGTGGAGCACCACGCCGGCCGGGTTCCCGTCAGCTCCTTTGTGGTACGCGACCAGGTCGAACTTCAAGCTCCTCGGAGCGCCCCACGTAGTCCATTCGATCTCGACATCGAGCGGAGTGGCGCCAGCGGGGAGCTCGAGCGCTCGAACGAAGCCGGTGAGCGCCTGAATCAGGAGTGGACGGTATATTTGATAGTACGGGTGTTTCGCGAAGGACTTCTCCGGCCAGATCTCCTCCACCGTCGCCCTTACGGCCCCCTCGTCCACCGTAGACCTCTTCTCCAGGACTGCTGAAGCCAACTGACGCATGCCCTTTCGCACCCTACCGACGAAGAACGGATAGAGCTGAGCCTCCGCTTCGGGGAAGTACATGTCCAGCGCGAGATCGAGATAGCTCTTGAGAGCGCACCGATCCTTCTTCAGGTGCCGGGCCGGAACGGTGCTCGGCATCTCTCCGCCCCACACAGCTCCGACCATGAATGAATCCGGTCCCCCCTGCCCTTCGCTCCATTGGACGCTCGGTGGCATCGCCGACTTCCTCCAGCGATCGAGGAGAGGTGTAACCCGGCGCGAGGCTCTCCCTCCGCTACGGCTCGGTGAATAGGAGATGACCGCCCTCTGCTTGGCTCGGGTCACGGCCACGAAGAGCAGAGAATCTGACTGCTCCACGTTGTCGTTGGGATTGGGCTGCAACTCCGGGGGGAGCCACGCAAGTGATTCGGAGGCACCCAACGTTTGACCGGTCACAATGACACACGGAAACTCCAGACCCTTTGCCGCGTGACATGTGAGAACACGTACGGCCCCGGGGATGCTACGCGGCGGGATCGCAGCGGGAGCCCCACCGCAGACGGTCTTCCGGAGGTGCGCCGCGAAGGCCTGGCGGGATACGAGCGGCCGCACGTGGGGGTGGGTGTACCGATAGTTCGCTGCCATGGCAAGACACGACCGAACCTCTCCAAGTGCTTGGCGCCCCTCGGGAGTCTCTCCTGTGTCGAGCAGGCGTCGGAGGTACTCGCTACGATCGAAGAGGAAGGCGCCAATCGCCTCGAACCCGTCCTCCGAATGCAGGCCTTCCCGGGCGAGGCTGGCGACCGACAGTACCTCGTTCGCCAAGCGTTCGGGCTCCCCATCAACTGGGATCGGTGTTGCTTCCTCGTTGAGAAGCCGAGCACGTGCCAATGCGATCGCCTGGTTGATAACGCCTTGGTCCAACCGACCGCGAGCCAAGGCGAGCGCGACTCGTGGCGCGGAGGACGAGGCGCGGTCGGCCAGCGTTACCACGGCGGCGAGGTCCCCACCCGCACCCTCGGAGGTCACGACGGAGCTTGCCACTGCGGGGATGCCGGCGGCACCGAGGGCCAGCGTCACATTCCGCACGTCCACGTTTCGTCGACCAAGGACCGCGACGTCCTCCGGCTCGATGCCCGAGTCCAGCCATTCGTGAACAACCCCGACGACGCCGAGATGTTCGGCGACATCGGATGCTGCCTGCGCCACAAAGATCGGGTTTGCCGGGGACCGAGCGGTACTCCGACTCTTCCAGGGACTCCGGGGAGTGTCCAAAGGGGCCGGGACCATCGCCTCGGCCAACTGGTTTGCCACCTCTACGATTTCCGGGGACGATCGGTAGTTTGACTCCAGTCTTACGACTCTTGCCCCGGGAAAATCACCGCCGAACTCAGTGACGTTCTCCGGAGCTGCACCTCGGAATCGGTAGATGGCTTGGCGAGCATCACCAACGGCCCAAGGAGGGTTTTCCGGGCCCCCGAGGATCTTCAACAGTTGGGCGACCGACCGGCCCACGTCCTGGTACTCATCCACAAGAATCCACCGATACTGCTGGCGCAGCGCGGCCGTCAGCTCCGGGTTCTGCTTGAGCACCAGGATTGGACCCATGATGAGGTCTCCAAAGTCAACCAACCCCGCCGCCGCCTTCGTCTCCTCGTAGCGGGCGTATAGCTCGAGGAACTCCGCGCTCGCCTGACGTTCAGGGGCGCCTCCCGACGATGCCTCCGATACGCGCTCACAGGCCTCGCGAAGGTCGTCGATGGATAGATTCCGATCCTTCAGGTAGGCGATGTGCCGCAGCGCGCGGTCAGCGGTGCTGTCGAGGTCTCTCAGATTGAGGATGCTCGCGCCTCCAAGACCTCCAACCACGCTTCTGATGATCTCGAGCTGGCGGACCTCGTCGATGATGGGTGCGTCGCCTGGGATGTCCAGCAGGTGGCCGTGGTTCCGGAGGATCTCGACACCGAATCCATGGAACGTCTGGACCTGTAGCCTTGCGGCCACGTCCTCCTCCAGCGCTCCAGCCACACGCTGGCGAATCTCTTCCGCAGCTTCGTTGCTGAACGTCAACACCAGGATGGACTCTGGCGGTGCCTTGCGGTCATTCACGAGGAACTGGATCCGGCGAACCAGGGTGGCAGTCTTGCCCGTTCCGGGCCCGGCGTCGATCAGCATGGCGGTGCCAACCGTCTCCGCAGCGTCGAGTTGGCGCTCGTCCAGATCCGGCTCTGGGCGCCGTGACATCTCCTGAAGGACGTCACCATCAGCCAACGCTTCGGCCAACTGCATTCGAATGAGCGGGAGTGGCAATCCCAGCTTCGCCGCAAGACCGGATGCGGTTGCACCGGCCCTCCACTCATCGAACAGGGCACCCGCGGGGCAAACGAACTCGAGAGCAAAGGCGTTGGCCTCGGCCTCCTCCCTGGTCTTTCGGCTATACCTGGTGAGCCCCCCCGACCCGACGTCGAGGTAGGCGGATGCCGAGAGGAAGTCCAGCTGTGAGTCCGCTCGATAAAGGCGGGGATGCAGGGCGAGGTGCCCCAGTTCGTGGGCGAGGATCAGGAGCTTTTCCGCTGGATCACCATCGAGTTCCTGATCGTACCAGATGCACCCGTCGGCAGGCTGCAGTTCCGCTCGACTTCCATGAATCGCCGCTGCGGGCACGCCCACAACCTCGATCTGGTGGTCGTTGCCGAGAGCCTGAACAACACGGTCAAGCAGCCCAACGTGCTGCCGACCGATCCTGGCCCGCCACTCCCGCCCCTGGGCACGCGCCAGGGAGAGCGACTTCATGCTCTACCCTTCTCGATCGCCGCGCGCCACCTCTGTCCAGAAGCGTCGCTGGTCGTCCGTGAGGCCGGACGCATCAAGCATTTGGCTGAAGGTCATGGTTCCCCCGGAATAGGGTCCGTCGCGAGACGCCGCCATCGGAAACGAGCCAGTTTGGGCAAGCCGCTCCGTGACCGCTTCCTCGGGCACTCCCAGGCGCTCAAGCGCCAGCCGGGCCAACGTACGCTTGACCTCCTCCGGCACGCTGGAAGGATCAGCGTTGATCAGACGCAGAAAGGCCGGCGTGGCGGTCAAGTCGACGGCGACCTCCACGACTGACCTTCCGGTGAACCTCTTGAGATAACCAATGAACGACTCCACCGTCGGTCCCGGCTCAACCCTTGTTTGTGGAGTGACTTCATTTGGGCGGACCGAATCTGACCGCGGTGCGCCTGTACTCGTCGGCGTCGTTGTCTCCCCAGCCCGCGCAAGAACGCGTCGTTCATCGGCCGCGAGGCTTCTGGCCAACTCGCGCCCCTCGGACTCGAACCACGTCCGCAGCGCCTCCTTCAAACCGTCGCCGGCGGAAGTCTCACCGAGGGACCTGATCTCCGAATTCAGTAGCGACTCGAAGTAGTCGTAGAGGTCGTCCGCGAACTCGGGGTATTCCCGCGCGAACTCCTCCACAGCGTGAGGATTCCGTTCCCGCGCCCATACATCTTCCAGGGCGATCAGAACCTCCTCGAGATCCGCGAAATGCTGCCGCTCGTGATTCGCCATTGCCGTGTCCCCTACTCCTCCGCCGCCGGATACAGCTTCCGGATCTCTTTGATCGTGAACTGGCCGCTGGCCAATATCGCTGCCTTTAGTTTGGTCCTGGCTCGCCTATCCACTCGATTCAGAACGTCGCGGCCTATTCCGAGGCTCGAAGCGAGCGTAGGCTGTCCGGCGTCCATACTCGAGATAGGCAAGGGATCCGGGCTCAAACGGTTCTTGAGTACCTCTTGTTCCGTGGCGTCCGGCCATTGTTCAAGCAATTCATCGATGCAACAGACGAGGCGCGCCTTGAGGTCTGGTTCCGGGTCATCGAGCCGCACGACCCCGTCGAAGAGTGGGCTTTCGCTCCACACATCGCTATCGGTCGTGGGGTCAACCTGCAGCCGGCCAGCGTCGTCGTGCTGTCCCTTCCGCCCATACGTCTCCCGGAACGCCTCGATGACCCGCTGACGTCCGAAGACCCGCCAGTTCTCTGTGGCGTACCTGCCACGGTCAGTGTGCAAAGCGAGCACGATCTGCCTGGCCGTTGCGATGAGCAGGTCCTCGATCGGTACGTCACGGCGGCGATCGACGTGTCGTTGTCTCACTTCGGGCATGAGCTGCTGCAGACCCGGACCCTCACGCTCCACGCCAAGCAGGCATTGCAGCGTATACTCGGCTGCCTCGTCTTGCTTCGCATGACGGAGTTCGCGATACGCTCTCGCAAGCACCTCCGGAGGGACGGTGCGCCCCTGGGCAGAGTCGAGGTATGCCGCGTATTCCGAGGACCCCAATGGTGGAAGGGCTTGATAGGCTGCCTCGAGCCACTCGACTCGAGATTTTCCTTGTTCCATTGTCCTCGCTCTGCCGAGATGGACTCGCGCTGGATGCCTCCACAAAGGAATACGGCACATCCCGACGGAGTGTGCGGCCGACCCGACAGAACGCGCAACGGTGGGGACATCGCCAAGACCGCGGGAAGCTCGGTAGGCCGGTTCCCTTCGAATGGTAGCGGGGCGGGCGTGGAGGCGGGGGAAGTGATGCGCTGAGAGGCACCGGGGGTCCGCCAACAGCACTCGGAACCGAGAATTGTCCGGGATTCGACTGTTATAACTCCCCGTCAGGTAGGAGAGCTAGTCAGGATCGGAACACACTCCATTCCGGAAATGCGGGGGGGGGTACCCGTTTCATGGCGGGGTCTCCTAGGGTGTGCGTAGAGCCACCCTTCAAACCGTGACAGCCTGATGGCGCCCTTCAGTCCTGCCCTGCTAGACAACCCCGAAGCGAGAGCCCTACTACCCTACCTGCGACCGGGCCTGCCCTCCGCGCAGCAGGTACTGTTACTCGCAGTTGCCTGCGGCTGGACGGACGGTGAGCAGCAGTTTCTTCCCGGGCTTCGCAGCACGCCGCGCCGTCGCGATGCTCAGCAGGAGTTAGAGAAGCTGGGTCATGTGAGGGGCGGTCTCGCAGTACCGTGCCCGTTACCCACCGAGGCCGAAATAGCCTCGGTGTTCAGGCCGAACAAGCTCCGCGTTTCCTTCGAGTTGCTCCTTAACCCCAGGGGTCCGCTCATCGCCCGCGGCCTGGCCCGCTTGGCGAACGCGTTGGAGACCCATCAGGTGCGGGCGCTCACCGCCGTGCTTCGTGATGCCGAGCGGGAGGCCGCTGCGGATGTGGCACACCGGCGCCATGACAAACGCGGTGTGCTCGAACACGTCGGTCGTCGCATTCCCCGCGACCAGGTGGACCCCGTCACCGGGGCCCGGCTGAACCAGGTGGCTCCGCCCAACCTCGTTGAACTCACAGTGCAAGCACTCGTCTCCGGGCTCGAGCGCGTCCCACCGGACCTGCCGCGGGAGGTGGAGAGGCTCTATCAGGCGCTGAGCGCTCATGGCGAGCAGTACCTGTGGCACTGGTACGAAATCCTCATTCACACGGTGGCCGAGGAGTCGAAGCCCCAGCGTCGCTACGATTGTTGGCGCCACCGCCTCGAGTGCGTGATTCGTACACATCGGCTAACGATGCCCGGTGACCTGCACCTCTCTCACATCGACGCGCGGGAAATCAAGAAGAGGTACCCGGTGCCACGCCTGGGCTTTGGCCCGTGGGTCGCAGCGGAACAGGAGCTCTGGGATCGCTTCCGCGAACACTGGTGGCCCGTATGGGGTCCCGCGACACGGGCCATGTGGCATGCCGCGCACGATGCCGTGTCTGCTCACCTTTCGGGCGCAGCGGTCGACGAGAACGTATACGAGGACCTCCTCTGGCAAACAGCCGAGCGATTCTCAGGGCTCTCCAGTTCGGCCCTCTTGGCGCTCGAACACGGCTCATCCTCCGACGAGATCTACGCGGCACGTCAGGAATACAGTCGCGTGCACAAGGGGCGGGCCCAACGTGCGCTGATCTCACGGGCCCTCCGGCACGCAGCCGATGATGTGGTCGCACGCGGCGGTCGCACGGGGCTCGACGACCTCTCCCCGGATTTCCCTCCGATTGACCTCGATGACTCATCCTACGACACATGGGGACACCGGTATCTCGCCCTGGTTGCACGAAGGGCCGCAGGGGAGCGCATCGCGCAGGGGGCATTCGATCGCGTCCTGCGGGATTCGAAGACCGCACGAACCTCGAAGCCCCGACGCGCTCGTACTCCGTCCCTGGGCTACCGTGCGCGTCGTCGTCTCGCGTTCGGCCTCGAGAAGGACCCCATCGTGGCCGTGTCTTTAGATGACGTGGACGCTCTCGCCGATCTGAAGGATAGAGTGCGTGCGTGCCTCGACTGGACTGCACGCGAAGCACGTGGGGGCCGGGGCGACGAGGCCGACGCGTGGGGCGCGCTCCGAGAAATGCTGGATCACCGGCCTCTGGTGTTCCTGACGGACGGATCCTCCGGCGATGGACCGGGCGCGCAGGTGAGGATTCGTGACGCCTTCCCCAAACACGCCCCCCTCATCCACCGTCTCATTCCGCTGGACGGGACCGAGACGGGGATTCCAACCCCTCAGTCCGTCAGGCCGCCGGCACGGTGGCGGAGCCCTTCGCGCCACCCAGTTCACGGCGCCAGTGGCCCGCCACTCCGCCACCTCCGCAAGGCGTGAGGCCCCGCACTCCCAAACACATCGCTCGGCGTTCTTGGTCAGGGACCTACAGCATCGTAATCGGTTCGGCCCAAGAGCCCTATCACCGGTCCAGATGAGTCGAGAGGCACCTGCACTCAAGCTCGTGGCTGGGTGCAGGTGCCTCGGGGCGTGAAGCCTTGCAGCACAGGGGTGGATCGAAGGAGCGCAGCCGTCAGATTCGTTGTCCCCTGGTGCCATTCTTCGTCGGTACGGCCCTTAGGACCCCGGGCCGCGGATGCGGTTCAGGCTCCACCGGAGGAGCACCCGCACGACGAGGCAGGGGCAGGTCGTGAACCGGAGACGTCAGCGACGCGACGAGGCCCCGGAGAGGAGCCAGGCCGGGTGACCACGGCGTAGTGGAGTCCGGCGGAGTAACCGTCGCCCACCGGTGCAGTCGCGTGGCTGCTGTATGAACCGGACGGGCCACCGCGATCGCGATGGCGAGGAGCGCGTGTACCGCTCGGCGCACGAGCGTCGCTAGGGCGAGCCACAGAGTGTGCGTGATCCGAAGGGCCCGCTCGATGACCCACAGGCCAGCCCCGGCCAGCATCATCAACGCAAGGGGACCGAGCCTCAGGAGGTAGGCCGGGCCGAAGGAGGTGGCGACCACGGTAGACAGGGCCAGCGAGGTGCTGCTCCCGATCGTCGTGAGATGCACGACGATGGCGTCGATCACGGGCCGGTTCGAATCCTCCAGCGGGTGATCCGGCGCGTCTTCGGTGGCAGGGCCCGCATCGGCCTCTACCACCTCTTCGTCGAGAACACCGGACACTTCAGACAGCGCACGGGCGCGCTGGACGCCAAGCGCCACCACCACGAGTATGCCCAGTACGAAGGCCAGACCCGCGCTGGCCCGAAGGAACCGGCGCCCCGCATCACTGTGCCACTCGGCCACCATGAGATGTGAGGCGTCATCCGACGTCGCCTCCCATGCGGCCGCCGCGTACGCCAGGCTGAGCAGCAGGGTAGCGGTGAGCAACGTTTCGAAGTCCGTGTTGCCAAGGAACGCCGGGAGGTGCGCGGTGCCCATTCCAATGGCTTCCAGCGAGGCCGCGACGGTTGCGAAGTCCGCGACGATGAATACCCCCACCGCTAGGGTGCTCACCACCGCTGCGATCCATACTGGCCACCGAATACCGGCAAGCCCCACGTGCCGCAGATGCTGGCCAGCGTGAGCGGCGACCTGCCGGCGCATCGAGATGACCGCCCGGATGGCCCGGCCCAACAGCGTCGCAACGGACGAGAGGGGGGCATCCAAGAGTTCACGGATTGGGGCCTGCAGAAGGCCGACCAACGCGATAACAGAAACACTAAGCGCGAGTTCGCGGGGCGTCATGGGGTCATGCTCATGGTGAGGGGGGCATATCGGGGGGCTTTGGCGCCGGCGGCCTGGACGAGCTCGTCGAACCAACTTCGACGGCGGTACGCTCGGCCGGGGTCGTCGTCGGCTTGTTGCCAGACGAGGATGGTCTGCACATGCCGGAGGTCGAGGCCGTCGACCCGGCGTCCCACTGTGTCTTCGAGATCCGTGGCGAGCGCCACAACCACCC
The DNA here is from genome assembly GCA_045863275.1 of Gemmatimonadota bacterium. Classification (GTDB taxonomy): domain Bacteria; phylum Gemmatimonadota; class Gemmatimonadetes; order Longimicrobiales; family Gaopeijiaceae; genus SZUA-318. The sequence goes on along the minus strand of BTVB01000005.1, from coordinate 151,408 downwards.
GGTCCGCAGGTCCCGCGGCACCGAGCCAGTCGTCGGCCGCCGCCAAGAACCCCACGATGTCCGTGGCGCGCGCGGTCCCCGCCGTGGCGTTCCGAAGCACCGCGAGGGCCGAATCCCGCCGGGCGCGATCGATCCGGAGCCGTTGGGTCCGCTCTCCTCGACATCGCGGTGCGTAGGGGTTGGTACATGCCGTCGGCGTCGACAACTCCACGTCCAGGATCGTCTCTTCTGCCCTATAGGACGCCGCCGAGATCCACCTCACGGTGACTCGACCAGACGGAAGGGACTCGATCAACTCGCTCACCCGCTGCACGGCTTCGTCCCGGAGACGGATGCTGCCTGAGCGATCGATGCCGACCGCCACGAGCGTCCGGCCCCCGTCGGTGCCCGCCCCCGGATCTTCCGTGCACCCAGCCCCGGAAAACAGGCCGAGGCCCACAACAAGGAGCGTGCGGATCCACGCTGGACGGGCGGGTCCGGCCTGGTGCGGAGTGGATCCCGGGTGGTTAGAGAAGTCAGTCATGACGCAGGTCGCTCCTGGACGGGCTCGAAACGTTTATGTCCGTCATGCTACCGGCCTTCCGGCGGCCGCCTGGAAACCGACACCGCAGTTCGACCCACTCATGCGTGCATCCGACTTCCTCCGGAACTCCGCCGCCCCGGTACGCTGAAGCTCTCGATCACGACACCGCCGATGGGGAGCCGCCCATGTGGGAGCATCAGATCAGTGACCCGGTACTCGTCGTGTGGGAGCGTACCGACCGGGGAGGTGCTGTCTACGCGCGGTGGTGGCGGCGCAAAGACGGGCGACGCGGGTATTGGGCCAAGAAGGCGTTGGGAATCCCTCTACGTGACTCAACGACGGGTCTGGTGGATCCGAACCTCGAGCGGGAGATCCTGCGTCGGGCCAGCGCCCTGCACCGCGACCTCATCGCGGGGACGCTGGATCCCCGCCCCGCTGACAGGCTCACGGTCGCAGCCGGCGTCGACCGCTTCCTGGCGATCGGGCCCGGCGCCAACGCGGTCCGCACGCGTCGGTACGACGACCTCAGGCGAGCGGGCCGCGTCATCGAAGAACATCTCGGCTCATCCACCCCATGGAGCGCCCTCGGCCTGGACACGGGGCCGCGCCTGTGGCGGTCGCTTGCGGAGCAGGTTCGCCGCAAGGGCGACGGAAGCGGGCTTGCCGGGACCGAATTCACCGTCGGCGCGTTGTTTCAAATTGCTGACTGGCTCCGTGGGCGCGGGCTGATCTCGGCAGCCGCATGCCCGCGGCCTCCGCGGTGGAAAGAGGCCCTCCGTCAGGACTGGCGCCAGATCACGTGCAACGCCCGGCCTCCGCTTCGCGGGAGCGGAGCGGACCGGTACAGCGTGGACGAGCTCAGGAGACTCCTGGTGCACGCCCGGCGAGTCGACCCCCGCCTCGATCTCGCGCTTGCCCTCGGCCTCGAGGGGCGGCTCGGGCAGGTGATCGCGGGAGTTCACCGTCGCGACCTGGACCTCTCCAACTCGGGCGCCTGGGGGCACGGACGTGTTCGCATTCCGGGCAACGGCGGCAAGCACGGGACGATCATCGACCTGGACGCACCCTTGAGAGAACGCGTCGAGCGCGAGCTCGCCGACGGCTACCTGCGCGCTCTGGAGACCGCGCACCAGTTGGGCCAACTGGCCGACTATCCGCTAATGCCCGCCGGAGGTCTCGTTCGCGGACTGATCCCCGCCCCGCTTCGCTCAGCTCGGGTGCGAGCGTGGAGCAAGGCGAGCTTGTCCAGGGCATGGCGGCAGCTCGAGCTGCTCGCCGGCGTGCCGCATGTCCGGGGGCGTGGCTGGCGAGGGGTCCGCAAGGCACTCGCGGACCTCGCGTGGGAGCTCGGCACGAGCGCACGCACTCCGGCCGGCGGACGCATCATGGTGGACGGACAGGTCTTGGACGAACTGGGGGGCTGGGCACGAGGCAGCGCCACCAGGGAGCGCGTCTACCGCGCAAGGCAGGATGCTCATGTTCAACGCGCAGTCGCCGATCTCCGGCGGGCCGTACGAGGCCACCTGAACGCCGGGCAGTAGTCCGAGCTCGTCGGCCCAGGGCGCCTGTTGGATCCAGCCCCGACCCCCCGGTAGGATGTGAGTAGCGGCACGACCGTGCCGACGGCGGCCCACCTTCCCGGTCGCTGATCTCCCACACGGAGTACCCCGTCATGCCCACCCCAAAGCATCATACCGCGTCTCCTCGAACGCAGATCTGGTCCAACCTCGAGGCCCTTCTCACCGCCGGCGCGGACTTCGAGCGCGCGGTCCAGCAGCTCTGGGCGAGCAGGGCGCGTGCTGGCACCCCGCTCCAGACGGACCGCCTCGGCGACGCACTCATCCGCTCCGCGCTCGACCAGGTCGCAAAGCAGGTCGTCGAGGCCATCGACCAGCGTGAGGTGTACTTCTCTAGCGCCGACGCCCGGGACGTCTGATCCGTGCCCCACCGTCCTCCCGCGGCCTCCCTTGCCCCAGGAGCGCCCGATCAGCGCCGCATGCTCGATGGCGCGGTTCGCCTGGGCCTCGCAACAGTCGAACAAACGGCGGCCCTCGTGGTCGGGGCCCGCCCCGTCGACGTGACCGCCGCTCAGCTTCATCAGGCCGAACGCGCCGCCGCAGCGCTCGAATCTGCCGGGCTCGTCGAGATCACCGACCTCCAGACCAACCGAGATCCCCTGCCCCGTCGCGGCGGGCGCGAACAGTACCGGATCGGTCGGTCCATGGACCGAGCGGAGCGCCTGGATCTCGGCATCTATCCCGGTATGGCACTCGACGCGGTCGGGCGGGCAGGAAGCTCGGGCCTGGACGGCGTGGCACTCCGCCAGGTGCTCATGATTCTGGTGCCGGCCGAGCTCGAGCGCATGCTCGACGACCTCGTCCGGCGCGGGCTTCTCGTTCGGACCGTGTCGGCGCCCGACGACCTGCACCGGCTCCTCCGCGTGACCCGCAAAGGCTACCGGTCCTGGGCCAGGCGTCGTCGGGCCGTGAGTTCCGCTCCCCTGGTTCCACCGAAGCAGCCGGGGTTCGGGCGGCGCATGCACCATGTTCTGACGGTCGAGGCGGTGCTCGAGTGCACGGTGGCTCATCGTGGCCGGTTCGTGGCCTTCCGTGGCGATGGCGACATCCGTGGCCAGCGCCTGGCGGGCCGCCCTATCCCCCGCCGCGGCCCGCTGTCCTGGGCCGCCATGGCCGTCGGCCCGATCCCGGACGCGGAGATCACCTTCCTGGACAAGCGGGGCAACCTGCAGACGTTTCCCGTCGAGGTACTCTCCAGCGGCTACACCGAAGACATGATCCGCGCCAAGCTCTCGGTGCCGAAGACCATCATCTTCACCTCGACACCTACGGTGGTCGCACGCGCGAAGCGGGTCGGCCCGGGCCGCCGGGTGACCCTCCTCGATGGCAGCCCCCTCGCGCCCGCGCCGGTCCCATGAGTGCCATCCCTCAGCCGACGCCTGAGTCGTGGGCGGTGCTCCAGTGGCTGGCAGAGCATGGGTGGAGCACCGCCGCACAGCTCCTCGACCGCGTGTTGCCGAACCTCTCCGTTCGGGCCGCCTACCAGACGTTGGAGCGCATGGCGGAGCCTGAGGGCTACCGGCTGCTCCAGCGCGCGCGGCTCAATCCGTCGGAGGACTATCGGTCGCAGTACGTGTACGGCCTCGCCACGCCCGGTCTGCGTCTCCTGGGCATCCCGGGCCGTCCTCTCACGTTGTCGCGTGGGCAGGAACTCGACCTCACGCTCCAGCTGGCCGAGGTTCGGATCTATCGGGAAGAAGAAGGGTGGGTCTGGATCCCCGCCCATGACCTCGCCACGCGATGGTGGGCACTCGACACCGCCCAGAAAGCCGCGATGGAGCTGGACCCGATGCTCCGGTCCCGGATCGGGGAACGGCGTAGGCAGGGACGTCAGCTCGTCGGGGCCACGTGGTTGCCGCCGCTCCCCACGCTCTGGCACCCCCGCCTCCGCGAGGCGCGCACGCTCCTCGTGCTCTCGAGCCCCAACCCCCGCCGACTACTTCCTTGGAAGGGACCAACGAGCTCGTCGCTCAATTTCTTCCAGCCGGTCCATTTCGAGCTCGTGACGCTGGACGAGCTGTCCGCGCGGAAACGGGCGCTGGAGGGTTGGCTGAAGAAGTACCTCAATCGCCAGAACTTCGGCGAGCGTGTCTGGGAGCTCCACGACGACGTGCCAAGCTTCCGACACCGGGTGAGCCCTCGGTCCCGGGGCAAGGCCAAGACGCCCGCGTAGCCCCTTCGGTCACTTTCCCCGGGTCACGCATGCCCCGCACATCCCCCGTGGCCCCAGGACGCAGGCCCCACGGGCCTGAGACCATGGAGGGAGAAGGGTCTCAGTCCCCCGTGGCCCCTGCGGGGAGTGAGCGGTGGGAGAGACCGCCGAGGCGCCCCAGCACTGGAAGCGCGAGCATCGCCCACTGGCGCACGCGAGGATCGGAATCGGACAGGAGCCGCACCACCGTTCGCGCAGTCGGGTTGACCAGCTGCCACCGGGTGAAGAGATCCAGGGGAGGCAGCTCAGCGTGCAGGAGCGGAAAGTAGTCGCCGTAGGGGATAAACACCGGCGCCCCGTCCGCCAGGAGCATGCCGCGGATCACCGAGCCGTAGCGCCGCGGCAGATCTCGAGCTTGGTCCGGGATGAACCAGGCGTGACCCAGTCGGTACGCCACCCACTCCTTCCGCCTCTCGGCTACCCGCTCTTCATGGAAGCTGATGCCCACTGCGCCATCAGCGTCAGGTTCGACGGCAAGACCCGATCCGTCATCGAACCGCGCCTTCCCCGCCACGGCAGCCCTGAGCGCACGGCCGGCTGCGACACCGAGGCGCGCGCCCAGGTCCAGCTCTGGCGGCAGTGATCGCGCCCGGTCCTTGGCTTCATCATAGATCCAGGCGTCGAGAAGCCCCGGCCCAAGCACGAGCGCCCACTCCTCCCAGCCGTCCGGCACGCGGGGCGTGGTCGTCCATTCGTCCTCCCAAAGAGCGACCTCGTTCGCGCTGGCCGCTCCGAGGAGATGACGCGCGTCCACCTGGAAGAGCCTGGCGACATGCGTAGGGCCTTCAAGGTGTGCGACGGTGTCCTCGCCCGCGGCGATGAACGGATCACAGCACGCCTGGCGCTCGGGCCACGCGGGGACAAACGGGTCGGAGGGCGCCCTCCCCCACGACGGGACCGGGCCCAGACCGAGCTTGCGGGCGAGGTACTCATCGACAGCGCGAAGGAGCCGAAACGAGTAGCCGTGGGGAAGGTCGAACATTGCGCGGAGTTCCTGGAGAAGAGGAGTGGACGGGTCTCTTCCATACGATGGGGGTGCGTCGGGGCTCGTTCCCAAGGCCCGGCCGGGTCGACGTCGGCTGGACAGAACGTCGTGGACCGACCCACCACGCAGCCCCCCGGGCGGCCTCTACCCAGGCACTCACGCGGCGTCAGGGCGATGGGACTTGAGCTGGTCGACCACGGCCTTGCAGGTGCCCCAGCCCAGCGGACCGGGCTTGGCCCAGAGCGCCCGGATCAAGGGCTCCAGGTCACGCCGGGTGACCTCGAGCACCCACACCTCGAAGTGCATCCTCCGACGCTCATGCCTCAGCTTCCACTCGCCCTGACCCGACAGCTCCTCCATGCGGGCCTGGAGCCTCCGGAAGTTGTCACAATCCTCCGCGAGGGTCTGGTTCACGGGGATCATAACGCACCAGGCATCGTCCCCTTCCCCTGTCACGGCCTCGCCCAGGTAGTCACCGGTAGAGATGTAGTGGTTGATGGCCAGGATCAGCCCCAGGACCCGCTTGTACTCAGGGTTCGCGGCGACGGCTCGGTCATCCATGATGATAAACATTGTCGTCTTTTCCTTTCTCGGTTGGTCGTGACGGCACCGCACTTCGCGGGCCTGACCCACCGTACCCGAAATCGGATCCGAAACCCAAGGCGTCCCCCGACGAGGCTCAGGAGCTTCAGTCTTGGGGCTCGGGAGCCCGAACGCCCACTCCACCTCTGAATGCAACGGCACCAACATCGGCTTTCGAGCCTGCGAGACACGCCCGGTAGAACTTCTTCACCGGGAAGCTCTACCGCCTCACGCACGCACGCTCCCGGACACCCCTTCGGGAGATCTCATGCACGCACGATCAAGTACCGTCCGACTGGTACTGGCGCTTACGTTCGCGACGATCGCTGCTCTCGGCGTACTGGCCGTGAACGACAGCTGGCTCCTGCCGGGAGCCACGGCTGACTCGGTCGCCTACGTCGAGGCCGCGCAGTCTCTCGCCCGAGACGGCGCCCTTCACACGCGCGTTGCATCCTGGGCGGCGGCGGACTCGCTCGCCGTACTTCGACACTACCCACCGGGACTCCCGGTCCTTCTCGCGGCGGGGATCCGCAGCGGGCTCCGGCCACACGTCGCGGTGCTCTGGGCCATCGCCGCAGGCGCGGCCCTCTCCGTGGCCGTGGCAGTATGGATCGCTACCTCGATTGCCGGCCCCTTCGCGGGTGCTTTGGCCGGAGCGCTCCTCCTTCTGCACCCCGTATTCGTCCAGATCCACTTGGCTCCGTGGACTGAGCCTCTCTACGTGGCCATCCTCCTCGCGCAACTATGGATGATGGCGCAGCACCCGCGAGCGAGTTGGGCGCACGGGATTCTCGCCGGCCTCGGCCTCTCGGTCCGGTACGTGGGTGTAGCGTCCGTGGGCTTGGCCGGGGCATGGGCGTTGGCCCGGACACGTGCCGTGCCCGATCGAGTCCGCGCGTTCCTTGCCGCGACCCTCCCCTCCGCCGTGGCCGCCGCGGCGTGGCTCTGGTTGCCGGACGCGTCCGCACCCATCCGCGCCCATGCGTACTATCCGGGGCTCCTTCGAGAGATCGGTCACGTCCCCTCCGTCCTGATGCGGTGGTTTGGCGGCGCACTGGGACCCGCAGGATCACTCCTCGCGCTTGCGGCTTCCGCCGCGCTGCTTGTTCTCGGACTCCGCCAGGCATGGCGTACGGGTGGCACCCCATCCAATCTGGCCCGCGCAAGCGTCGGCTACGGCATCCTCCACGTGGTTGTGGTGTGCGCGGCGCGGGCGTGGGCGGACGGGGCCATCCCGCTCGATTCACGCATCCTGTACCCCGTTCTGATTGTGGCGACGCTGTGGGTGGTCGTCGGGGCCGCCGAGGCCCTTCGGCGCGCGCGTCCGATCGTCGGCGCCGCGATCCTCATCGGGCTCGGGGGATGGGCGCTCGCCGCGGCGGCCGAAGTGGAGGATGGCGTGCCGGTCGCTCAGGCCCAGGGGAGGTTCTACTCGGATGTCGGATGGCTCGCCGATCCCGCGATCCGGTGGATTGACAATGGCTCTTGGCCGTGGGAGACCGTGTACTCGAACGAACCCGGCCTGATCGTCTTCCACAGCGACAGGGCGGCACGCCTTCTGCCGACTCGTGACGAGGACTTGGCCGCGTTCGTCGAAGCGTACCGCAAGCGACCGGGGCCCCTGCTCGTGGCGCTCCCGCTGCACGAGGGCGACCTGTCCGCATCATTCTGGCTGCACTGCCTCAGCCTTGAAATCGTGGCGTCTTCACGTCGCGCCGCCGTCTTGGTCCCGCAGGCAGCGGAAGGTCCGAGCGAGGCACTGAAGCCGCGCAGCACATGGCCTGGCCGCACGGCCAGCCCTCTCTGCCGATGAGCGCGCCATCCGTCCGCCGCTTCCATGGCTCTGACTCCGCAACCGTCCGGCTGCTCGGCCGCATCGACATGACGTCCATCGAAGCGTTGTGCGATGAGATCGACGCGGCCGTGACCTACTATCGGTATCCACACGTCGTTCTGGAGATCGCCTCGCCCGGGGGGGAGCTGACAGCTCTTGCGTACTACCTCGTCCGGCTCCGTGCCTGGCAGGCGCAAGGCCTCACCCTCGCCACGTTGGCGCTGACCCACGTGGCCAGCGCCGCCTCCATCCTGCTCAGCCTTGGAACACCGGGCCATCGCCGGGCGCACGCGTCCTCCCGACTGCTCTTCCACAACGCCAGGCTGCTGGCGGGAGGCCAGAGTCCGTGGACCGCCCACGAACTACAACTCCACGCAACCGCGCTGCAGGAGGTCGACCAGCAGGTCGTGGCCGCGCTCGTAGCCCACGCCCATGCTGCTGCTCAACTACGGCCTGGTCCGGTGCTCGAAGAGCTCGATCTCCCCGACGCATACCGCACGCTCATGGCGCACGACGTGCCTGTCGATGCGACTCGGGCGCGGGAACTCCTGCTCATCGATGAGGTCTTCGGCGAGGATGATCCCCTATGCCGAATCCTGTAGACCGCCTCGGCCCGGGTGCGTCACCCGACGACGCCACGACTCTGGACCGGGCGGTGCCTCGGTACGGTCCGGACCTCCGGGTCTTGCTTTCCGAGCTGTTCTCGCCATCGGTCGAGCCAGGGGAGTGGCTGTTCGGCGGAGCGCTCATCGAACGTGTCCGGGCTTGGCAGGACTCGGCCGGCTGCAATGCGCAGCTCGCCCTGGGATGGGCGGAGACGGGTCCGACGGGCACCGGGGTATCCTCTCTCAACGTCCTGACGCCGCACCAGCGGCGGCACATCGAAGGGCGTATCGCTCGCGCATGGCACGTGGTTCCCGTGTTTCTCGAGCTGTTGGACCTGGTCCCGGGACCTTGGCTGAGTGCCGCGGACGACTACCTGGCGGACCTCTACCACCGTCGCTATGCCGGATGGCTGATGCCTGCGGATGTTCTGCAACTCCTGGCGCGCACCCTCGACGAACCCGGCGGCGAGGCCGCTGTTGCCCGCCTCGACGCTTGGGCCCAGGAGCTGCGCGCAGACCCGCGAGATCTTCGAGCCCTGATCACGGCATGGCAGAGACAGCGTGGCAAACTCCTCTGCCTCCTACCCGGACGTTCCCACTCCGCTCACCGCATTGCGGTCCTTGAACTGGCGTCAGACATCCTCCTGTTGCAGGCCGGAGCAGCTCTGGACGTGCGGCGGGCCGAGCTGGAGCGGGGTGAGCGCACGCGCGTTGAGGTCATGCTTGACTGGGACAGAAAGGGAAGGTCGCTGTCGCTCGACGTACTGCTCCCTCACCTGCTCCGGCCCGCGCTGGTCCAACACCTCTCCGAACGCGAGCGGTCGCGCGCCATCCGGGCGCTCTCGGCACGCCCCACGTGGGACAAGAGCGGGCTGCTCTCCGGCAAGGACCCTGCCCCGCCGCGCCCGGTCCGCGCCGAGGGCCGCCCTCCCGGCCAGAGGGCGACGGCGCCGGCTGGGGAAAGGGAGGAGACCGGCCGGGCCCTCTCCGACGACTCCGCCGATGACCCAGACCACGAACTTGAACCCGCGCCCGGAGGGCCTCTCGAGTGGGAGAGCGACGCACCTCCACTCCTGATTCCCGAGTGGGAGGCGCTGGGGATGGGTCGGCTGAGCCCCAAGGACGCGTCGCGGCACTTCCTGATCCTCGGCGAAACCGGGTCCGGCAAAACGCGTAGCGGACTTCTCCCGCTCGTCCGCGCCGCGGCACGGTACGGCTCCGGCGACACGGCGCCCAGCATGCTCTGCATCGATCCCAAGCATGAACTCGTTGATGAGCTCGAGCAGCTGGTTGGCGAGCGTCTGGTGCGGGTTGGTCACGCCGCCCCGGCCAGGGTCGTTCACCTCTTCGAGGGTCTCGCCGTGGGTCGCATGACGGCCGACGAGATTGTCCTGCGAATCGTGCGACTGTCTGAGTCCTGGGCGGAGGAGCGTCATCGCACGACGCAGGCCTTCTTCGTTCAGGCGGCCGAGCGCATCCTCGCGCGCCTCGTGGCGATCGACCTTGCCGTCTTCCGGACGGGCGGCATCACTCAACTCGCGGCGTTTTGGACGGCGGTGAGCAATCAGTGCGCCGTCGGCGGCCTAGGCGTGGCGCTCGTGTATTCCAGAGAGGCATACCTCCGGCCTCACTTGCGCTTCCTCAACACCCTGTCGACCAACGCCTCCGCTCTCGTGGCTGCCTACGCCGAAGGTGCCAGGAAGATGGGCATCGATGACTCCGACCTCGTCGAAATCCTCGGCCTCGGCACCCTCGCAACGGACACGCTGACGTCGATCATCGCGACGGCTGCCAACGCGTTCCGCGTCGTCGCATCCGATGAGCTCGCGCGACACGTTTCCGTCAACCCGTTCGAAGGCCCCAGCCGTCCGACCCTAGCGGTCCGGCGGATGATCGAGTCCGGTGGGTGGATCGTCTACACGCCGCCTGACCATACAACCGAGGTGGCGACCTACGTCGGTAAGGCGATCAAGACGCTGGCATTCGATCACGTGTTCCGTCGCGAGAATCGCGAGCGCGCAGTGTACTATGTGTGTGACGAGGCCCAGCGGTTCGTTACGCACGATGGCACCGGAGAGCAGAGTTTCCTTGACCGAGCCCGGGCCTACCGTGCTGTGGCCTGCCTGGCTACCCAATCCCTTGCCAGCCTCCGCTATGCGCTTGCCGCGCACGACCATCAGGCGGTCAGCGGTGCCTCACTCGATATCTTGCTCGCCAACACCGGAACGAAGCTGGTCTTTCGCACATCCGACCCCGACACCCGCCATCGCCTCCGGCAACTCATCCCAATCGCACCCGCCCCGGGGCTCCCCCACGTCGTCGATGTTCGGCCCCCGTCCACGCTCCGCGTCGGGGAATGCTACGTTCTCGCGGCGGACGGTAGCTGGAATCGTGGCATGGTCAGGCTGGGTGGAGCATAGACAGTACAGGGGCTGATTCTGGACCTTGATGTGTACAGACGCTTCAATCGGCGTCGCCGTCCCCCTCCCGTAGCCCGCCAGAGCCGACCAGAACCTGGATCGCCAACAAGACCTCCCGCGCATCCCCCGCGGCATCGGGCACGGAACATCGGCGTCCCATCCGCCCCGCCCTGGAGGGAGCCCGAACCCCGGTTCACCCCGGTGACGGCGGAACGACCCGCCGGCTCGTCGCCCCCTCTCTAGCCTGTGCATGTGAGCGCCGTCCGCACCAGTGTCGCGGGCGGTGCGGCGTGTGTCGCCCGTCAGCCACCCTATCTCAGGACGATATGCTTCGAGAAGAGATGGGGGATGAAACCGACGCTGACCAATCAACCACCTCCAGCGGATTCCCACCACTCCACCATCTCTGACTTCCCTCTCCTCCTGTCCCTCTCCACTCCGCTTCTGTCCCCCACCCTCCTTCCTCTCTGCCCACCCTCATGATCGGTTCTGCAGTTGCGCGGGATCTTCTTGCCGAGAGCGACTTTCTCGCGTCCATCCGACCACTCCTCCAGGCGAACGGTTCGCCATCCCACTGGTTTCTCTCCCGCACCGGTCAGGCCACCGATGTGCGGGAGACGTTTCGTGCGATGAAGCGTCCGATGGAAGACGAGGACCTGCTCGCGATGTTGGTCCACAAGCAATGGATCGCGAACCTGCCGCCGGCCGATGGCACGACGGATCGGCTGATCTTTGATATTGATGCGCCGAAGGAGGGAGAAACTGGGACGCTGGAAGAGCGATACCATACCCTCCGCTCCGCCCTCGGGACCCACCGGGTACCCCTCGTTTACCGTACGCCGAATGGTGGAATCCACGCCCTCTACCGGATCCCTCGTGTCTCGCTCAGACCCCTGATCCGCGGGCGTGACAACGGCATCGTCGCCGAGGCTCTGCTGGGTGCCGGCCAGCGCATCGCCGATGGCACTCTCGAGATCTTCCCACAGGCCACCCGGGCCATTCGTGTGCCGCTAGGCAAGCGCATGGCGATCCTCGATCCCGAGACCCTCCGTCCGATTCCCGGCGCAATGATCGGCGATGCATTCGATGTCGACATGCTCCAGGGAGCGGTGGATTACCTGGAGCAGTGGCATGCGACCGAGATCGACGATCTGGTTACGCACCTCGGTCACATGGCCTCCAGCCACCGGAGGCAGCATAGGTCGGAAGGAAGACAATGTCTTGCACACGACGACATCTCCCGACACATGCGTCCCAGAGCCACTCGACATATGCGGGAGATTGTCGAGCGAGGGCTCACGGGGCCCGGATCTCGACATGAGCTCGAGTTTCGGGTTGGCGCCGCCCTCTGGGCCGAGCCCGCCTTGCTCGGGCTCCCGGGCAACCCGACATCCGAGGAGGTCGCCACGGCGCTCGCCGGATGGATCCTGAGTCACCACAACGGCTACAGTGAGGACCGGAGCACTCAGCCCGTAGGCCTGGCCTCCCCCTGGCCGGCGCGCCCAAGGATCACCGTTAGCACCTTCGGGCGACGCCAGATCAGGACACCACCCGCCACACAGACGGCCGCGGCGTTGGCCCCCACGATGGACCACCAGGGGAGGAGTGGCCGAAACGACGCAGTGAGTACTCCCACCAGGGCCACCGTGATGAAGAAGCCGGCGACGATCACGGCCAACGACATCCGTGCGCTTCCGGGGCTCCGCTCGGCCCTCGTCAACAGGTACGCAATGACGAGACCGATGGCCAGGGACACGCCCAGGTGCAGTGCGTTGTAGAAGAAGGTCGCCACCATGTCGATCCGCGCCGGGAGCTGTAGCACCGCCGGGTCCCGCAGGCCGCGGAAGAGGGCCTTCCCGAGCAGGTCCACCGTGAAGAGGGGGCCGCGCGCCGCCAGGAAGTCGAAGGCGGCGTAGAACACGGCCACCGCCGCGTAGGCGAAGCCACCGAGCAGGAGCCCTTCGCGCACCGTCCGGTCCTCGCGAGACATGTTCCCCCCCTGCGTTCAGGGTCCAATCGGTCCCTTGCCGGTCCACCATGGGTCCCGGGGCCGACCTTTGAGGCGGCAGCGACGGACGTCGACCACCCCGTCGTCCCCCTCCGCGGAGACCTCCAGCGTGGGGACGTGGAACACCATAATCACATGATGTTATCCGAATATGCTGCCCGCAAGCTTCTCTTCGAAGCCTCCTTCTGGCTCCAAGGCGCGTCACCCCGGTGACACTTTCAGGTTTCGATGTGGACCACACCGTCCTCGGCAACGGTCGTCTTGTAGGTCTTCAGGGAGCGAATAGCCGGAAGGGAAAGTACGCGGCCCGTACGTACGTCGTACCGGGCACCGTGCCAGGGACAGGTGAGGACATCCTCGACGACCTCGCCCCCGTCCAGAGACAGATCCTGGTGGGTGCATATGCCGTCGAGTGCACACACACCGTCGTCGGTGCGGCAGAGAACGATTTCCCGACCCTCCACGACTACGGAAACGGCCCGATTCCGCGGAAGGGATGTCAGCGATACGGTCGGCTTCAAGGTCATGGACTCAGCCTGCGATCAGATCTGCGAATTCCTCAGTGTCGAGGCCCTCGATGGCCGCGGAAACCGGGAACTCCGCGAGCGCGTCGAGGATGGCATTCCTGTCGTACCTCGTCCCCGCGAGACGCAGCTCGAGCTCTCTCACCGGCATCCTTCCGAAGAAGTCACCCGAGATCCTCACTTCCCCGATCCGACCGCCCTCGAGCTGCATGCGAGCCTCCACCTCACCCGAAGGGTAGCGGTGCGCCCGGGTGAGGTTGCATGGCGGTGACTCTCCGTACGTCCACTCCCAGGAGCCGTACTTGCGCTCGGCGAGCTCCCGTACCTCCCTCCACTCACGCGCGTCGAGCCGCCGGGTACTCCCCGGGAGGCTGTCGCGGAACATCTCGGCGAGAACCAGGCGGCGCACGTCGTCTACGCGGAGGGACTCCGGTAAGAAGTCGCTGATGTTGGCGACACGAGCACGCACCGAGCGGGCCCCCTTGGACTCGACCTTTCCGGGCTTGGGCCGCAGCGCCGACCCCAGGACGCCCAGGTCCGAGGCGACCAGAAGAGTGCCATGGCTGAGCATCCGCCCGCCGGTAGAGAACTGGGCGTTCCCAGACACCTTCCTGCCCTCTACCTGCAGGTCGTTCCGTCCGGAGAGCTCTGCCGGGATGCCGAGCTGGTTCAGAGCCGTCACGATCGGTTGGGTGAATCGCTCGTACTGATTGAAGTGCTCGGGGTCGTACCGCGTGATCACGGAGAAGTTGAGGTTCCCCGCGTCGTGGTAGACTGCGCCTCCCCCGGACACCCGGCGTACCAATCTGATGCCCCGACGCGAGACGACACCCAGGTCGATCTCCCCGATCGTGTGCTGGTTCCGACCGATGATGATTGCCGGATCGTTCACGTAGAACAGGACATAGGTCTCGTCTTCGCGAAAGGCGCGGAGCGCGTACTCCTCCAGCGCCAGGTTCAAGCGTGGATCCGAGATGCCCTCGTTCCAGATGAACTTCATCGGCAATCCAACTTCCGCGGGTTCGCGTTTCTGGTCCTCTCCGGACGTATACAATATTATCATGCCGTTAAACTTGACAACAGGCCTCGGCGTGACCATCCTCACCTCCAGAAGGAGGGTGATACCCGAGTCCCTCTAACCATCAGGCGGGATCAGGGAACTGCCTCGAGCCGGCGCCGTTTGCCCTGGCCGCCGCGACCACCCAAGTGGAGCCGACCGCCACCGTGAAGCCCGAACGTCCCCTCGCCGCCGCGAAGACTCCGGTCCGGGAGGTGATGGACGCGGACCACCGGCTGACCCGCCTCGTGTTCTGCTACCTCGCGAGCGCAACCGCCTGGCTCGTCTTCGGAACCCTCGTGGGGGAGTACATCGGACTGAAGTTCGCCTGGCCGGACTTCGGCACCGCCCCCTGGCTCTCCGTCGGCCGCCTTCGGCCCGTGCACACCAACGTCGTGTTCTGGGGGTGGACATCTCAGGCCATGATCGGCCTGGCACTCTGGGTGGTTCCGCGAACGAGCCAGGTGGCGCTGCACAGCATGAAGTCGGCCTGGATCAGCCTGGGCCTCATGAACGTCGCGGTGCTCGCTGGAGTGGTCCAACTGCTGGCGGGAGTCACGAACGGCGCAGGTGAGTTTCGCGAATTCGTGTGGCCTGTCATGGGCGTGTTCGCGACAGGCCTCGCACTCCTGGCGCACAACCTGTACGCGACCATCGCCTCGAGGGGGATCCGCGAGATCTACATCTCCAATTGGTACATCCTCGCCGCGTTCATCATGACGCTGACGCTGGTCACCATCGCGTACAGCCCCTGGATCCAACACGGGCTGGGCGACACGGTCATCCAGGGCTACTACATGCACCAGGGCGTCGGCCAGTGGTTCACGCCGATGGTCCTCGGCCTGACATACTATTTCCTGCCGAAGCTGCTCAACCGTCCGATCTACTCCTACTCGCTCGGCGTCCTGGCGTTCTGGACCCAGGTCGTGTTCTACACGATGATCGGGACGCACCATTTCGTGTTCAGTCCGACGCCGTGGATCCTGCAGACCGTAGCGATCGTCTTCAGCGTCGGGATGCTCATCCCGGTCGTCGCGGGCACGGGCAACTTTCTCCTCACGATGAAGGGGAGTTGGGGGGCCGTTGCCCGGAGCTACTCCCTGCCGTTCCTGGCGGTCGGCATCGTCACGTACTTCCTCGGCTCCACCCAGGGGACCTTCGAGGCCTTCCGAAGCCTGAACCGAATCTGGCACTTCACCGACTACACGGTGGGCCACGCCCACCTGACCATGTACGGCTTCGTCGTGTTCCTCGTGTGGGGCGGCATCTACGGGCTCCTGCCACGGCTCACAGGGAAGGAGCCACCTCACCTCACGGTCGGCATCCACTTCTGGCTCGCCCTCGTGGGGCTCACGATCTACGTCGCCTCCCTCTCCGTGGGCGGCACTCTGCGCGGACTCAGCTGGATCTCGGACGCCCCGTTCCTGGAGTCCGTCTCGCTCATGGGCTCATTCTGGCTGGCCAGAGCCGTCGGAGGAACCTTGATGTTCCTTTCGCACCTCGTGTTCGCCTTCAACCTGTGGTCGATGCGACCCGCCCCCTCGCTGGCCACGACATCGCGGGAGTCCGACGGTGACGGTGCGCCGACCGGGGCCGCGGCCGTGGGAGCCTGACCATGAGGCTCGACTTCCACGAGAATCACCGGCTTCTGTTCGGCTCGGTCCTGGGGATCTTCCTGGTCCTCAGCGGCATCATCGCCATCAGTCCGGCCCTATGGGTTCAAGCCAACAACGCACCTCTGCCCGGATCGACGCCGCCCACGGAAGAGGAAGCGTTGGGGCTCCAGGTCTACCTCTCGGAAGGGTGCGTATATTGCCACACACAACAGGTCCGGCCCCTTCCCGAGGACACGCTCCGTTTCGGTCGAGCGTCGGTCCCCGGCGACTACGCATACCTCCACCCCACCGACGCCTGGCGGCAGACCCCCAGCATCCTGGGTACCGAACGGACCGGGCCGGACCTGTCCAACGTCGGCCAACGGCTGCCGAGCGACACCTGGCACCTGATTCACCTCTACCAGCCCCGGGCCGTGGTTCCTGAGTCCATGATGCCGGCGTTCCCCTGGCTCTTCGAGTCGAAGGCGACGGCGGAACCCGGCGACCTTCTGGTGCCCCTGCCTGAAGGCCATGGACGCCAGGGCCAGGTGGTCGTCGCGGGCGCGAGGGCCAGGGCCCTGACGGCCTACCTGCTGTCCCTTCGCCAGCTCCCCTTGCCCGATGGCACCCCCGCGGGAGCTGCGAATGGACGCTGAACACGACGTAAGCAGGGTCTCAGTGTTCCTCGACGGGGATCCTGAACCGTTCGGGGTGTTCCGGCCTCCTGCCCGCTTCGAGTTGGACACCGCGTCGATGCAGGACGGGCCCCATGAACTGACCGTCCTGGCTACCGACGGTTCGGGGCGAACCGGTGTGCGGAAGGTCAGCTTCTCCGTTCGGAACGGTCCGGGGATCGCGCTTGACGGACTCGCGGACGGAGACGTGGTGGACGGGACGGTCTCGCTGCTGGTGAACGCCTATGGAGGAGCCTACGAGGAGCAGTGGGAGCCGGCGAGGGCCGAGACCCCGGCACCGATTCCCACCTGGGCATGGGTCGTCTTCCTCGCGACCATCTCCTGGGCGTCCTTCTATGGGCTCTCCGCCTGGTCGCCCCCCGCGGGGTCCACCAACGTCACGGACGTAACAGCCGCGGGATCGGCCCGCACGACCGCCGACAACGGAATGGCGTCGGACGACGGCGACGCTAGTGGAGCCGCGTTGTACGCCAACAACTGCGCGAGCTGCCACCAGGCGAACGGTCTCGGAATCGCCGGGGTGTTCCCGCCTCTGGCCAACAGCGCCGTGGTTACCGCGGCGGATCCAGCGGAGCACATCCGGGTGATCCTCTTCGGAGCGGATGGTCGTCCGATTGACGGGACGGATTACCCCGGCGCCATGCCTCCGTGGGGTGATCAGTTCACCGACGAGGAGATCGCGGACCTGGTGAACCACGAGCGACGCAGTTGGGGGAACACTGCGCCGCCGGTCACCGAAGCCGACGTTGCCGCCATACGGGCCGATGGGCCTTCCGGAGGTGGCGGAGAAGGTGCATGACGTGGACTCGGACCTCTGGCTCCTGCTCGTCGCGTGGATGGGATCGCGGTTGGACGGACCGCAGGCGCCGCCTGCGGCGCCGATCTTGTGGACCCTCGTCGGACTCCTAGCCGTGACCGCAGGGCGAGGAATCGTGGCGGTGGGCCGGCGGATGCCCGACTCCCCCCCTCTTGAACCCCCTGACCCTTCCCTCTCGAGCCAGCCAGGTGATGAGCGTGCTCCAACACAGGGTTGATCCGCTACCCTTCTCCGTCTCCCAACAGGGCCACCACGCGGTACCGGCCGGGCCACAGGACTGGCTCCTGCTCGCGTTCGCCGCGGTGTTGGTGCTCCTCCTGACGCTGCTCAGTCTGCGGCTCCTACTAAGGCCAGGCGAATCCGACCCGGACCACGTGAAGCGACGCATCCTGACCCTGGAGGCCGGGGAGGGCGGTCCGTGGACAAGCCCACAACGCCCCGATTGAGGCGGCGGGACGCGGGGCTCTCCACTATTCGAGATCGAGGTGCCGCATCGCGTCAATGGCGAGCTCCCACCGACCCTCCGCGCAGAGACCACGCACCCCCGCGTCCTCGTACGCTCGAATCGCTGCATCGATACACGAACGCCGGGCTCGTTCCATCGCTTCCCGGATGGCGAGGCCGGAGTCCGCGGCACCGTCGCTGTCGGGGTTACCGGTGCCGGCCCGCTCGTCCCTGGGCTCCATGGCGGCGTCGACGAATGCCTTGAGGGCTACGGCGTTGTTACGCTGCTCGTCCCTGGCGGCAAAAAGGAATGTCACCCTCTCCCCCCGACACTCACGGGCCAGAACCTCGGCGAGTCCCGGGTTCGCCGTCAGCTCGTCGAAGTACCTCTGCCTGAACTCCACCCAGCGGTCCGGCTCGTGGCCGAACCACCGGCGTAGCTCATCGCTCGGAGCGACCGCGGGGATCCAGGCGTCCAGTTGCGGGCCATCCCTCGACACCCCACGCGGCCAGAGACGATCAACGAGGATCCTCCTGCCATCCGAATCGTGAGGTGGGTCGTAGATGCGCCGGGTCGCGATCACGCCGGCCCAGCGTCGCACGGTCTCCCAACCGGGACTGGACTCGCGGGCGAGCCCGGTCATGTCCGCTCATGCCCAGGCTGATCGAGTCCACGGATGATCGCCGCGGTCGCCACAACCTGCCCGGCGTGGCGCCGCGCGTGCTCCGCTGCGTGGAACATTAGGCCCTGCACCGTGCTCGGCAGACCGGCTCGGCCAACCAACCGCGGCTCGGACAGTGCGTCCGGGTCCGTGGACCGATAAGTCTCGAGAGCGCGTTCCCGCGCCGCAAAGAGACGGGAGCGGAGATCCTCGAGTCCCAACGGAGGATCCCCAGGTTCCCCCTCCCGCTTCATCTCCTGCAACTGCTCCGGAGAGAGAACCTCGCCCCGGGCGTAGGCGAGCAGGCGGTCGATGCTCCCTGCGACGTGGGCGAGATGGAATCCGACGGACGCGGCCCCTCCGGGCATCATCCAGAGTTGCGGAGTGGTCAGCCCGGCCACCGCGCGCTCGATGTCCTCCACCGCGTCGATCAAGGAATGGGCCGCCGGCTGCAGGCCCTGGGGAACGCCTTCGACCGGACCACGCAACCAGGCCTCAGCCATCGCTCGCCCTTGCGGTCGGCCCGAGGGCGTAGCTGCACGCGCCGTCACCCGACGGGATGTAGGTCATCCGGGCGAGGCGCTTCCCGAGGAGCGCCCGGATGAAGCCCAGCTCGGCGCGGCACGGCTCCCTTGTCACATCCACCAGGCTCCGCATGGGGCAATGGCAGAGCTTGAGGACCTCGGCTCCATCCTCACCCACGACCACCTCGGCCATGAATCCCTCTTCGGTGAGGACTCGAGCAACCTCGTCGAGCCGCTCTCGGTCTTCGAGACCGTCCAGGCGGCGCTGGACCGCTTCGCGACGGCGCGACACCTGATCGTCAAAGAAGGCCCTCAGGAGCGTGGCGTTGCCGGACTCGGCGAGATACTCGGCGAGGCTCTGCAACAGCTTGCCTTCCTGGTTGGGAAACAGGTCCTCCGCGGCCTCCGTCAACTGATAGATGATCTCCGGGCGGCCCGGCCCGTTGCGGCGGCGCCCTTGGCGCCCGACAAGACGCTCGCTCCCGAGCGACCTCAGGTGCGTTCGTATGGTCTCGACGCTCAGGTCCAGGGCCGTCGCGATCTCGGGGATCGTGCTAGGGCCCCGCCGCTTGATGTGCTCGAGGATTCGCGCTTGGCTCTCACCGATCTTCGTTGGGATCATACGCGCCTGCTCCTGGCTCCGGGCCGCCCTCGACGGACACGGCTCGGACTCACGGCCGTCGGGTCGCTGGCGGGAAAGGTCATCTCCAACGCTTCATCGAGTGCGTCCGTGCCCACCGGCGCCGCAGCCTGGCGGCCCGGCGCCCCGGTACCGATCAGGGCTCTGACGTCCTCGAGGGTCTCCCGAGCCCGGATCCTGGCTCGATCGGCACCGGTCTCGAGCACCTGCTCCAGGTGGTCAGGATCCGCACGCAGCTCCGCGAACCGCCGTTGGATCGGGCCGACCTCCCGGTCGAGCAGGTCTGCGAGCTCGTCCTTCGCCTCACGCCAACCGATGGAGCCTTGGCGGAGGCGGACCTCGAAGCCCTCGGCGTCGACCTCGCTCGCGAAGGCGCGGAAGAGGTCGGCCACGGGTGCCGAGGCCACGTCCTTAGGCTCCGAGGCCCCGGAGGAGTCCGTCAGGATCCGGCGCACCAGAGCGCGACGTTCACGGGCGCCGGAGGAAAGGGGGATCGTGTTGCGATAGTGCTTGCTCATCTTGCGCCCGTCGAGCCCCGGCAGCGAAACCGAGGCTCCGGGTCCATGGTGGGCCTCCGGCAGGCCGAACAGAGGCGCGTACTGCCCGTTGAATCGGCGGGCGAGATCCCTGGCGATCTCCACATGTTGCTGCTGGTCCGGACCGACCGGCACGAGTTCGCCGCGAAACGCAAGGATATCAGCGGCCATGAGGATCGGGTAGGCGAAGAGCCCGACCGTGGCTGAGCGGCCCTCCGACGTCGCAGCCTTGAATGCGTGGGCCCGCTGGAGCAGTCCAACGGGGGTCAGGCATGCCAGAGTCCAAGCCAATTCCGGAATCTCCGGAATGTCGGACTGCCGGAACAGGACCGACCGAAGGGGATCGAGCCCTGCCGCCAACAGGCCTGCCGTCACGTCATGCGTGTGGGCCCGCAAGGCATCCGCATCCCCGACCGTGGTGAGGGCGTGCAGGTCGGCCACGAACACGTAGGACTCGTGGCGAGCCGCCATGGCCACAGTGGGACGTATCATCCCGACGAGATTGCCCAGGTGCGGGTCTCCGCTGGCCTTGATTCCGGTCACAAGCACCCGACCGGTGCTCCTCCCCTCACCCATGGTCTGACCAGGTCCTCTCCGTCTTGTGGGAATCGGGTTGTGGGAATCGGGCGATGCACGACCCGACCGTGGGTATTTCAGGCCTCTCCGGCCGGCGCTACGAACCGCAGTGCCGGCACACCTACAGTGCAACCCCTTGACTTATTTGTCAAGATGTTTTTCATGATAATAGCACCTTGACCCACTCGTCCAAGGCCTGATGATGCTACCCGTAGTTGCCGCCCTCATGCTCTGGGCGGGGGCCGCTGCCCCCGCCCGGGTGCCACCGCCTCCCTCGGGCCAGGACGCCGCCGTCTCGGCCAGTCCGACTACACCGGGCCTTCCACCCGGTGGGGTCACCGATTGGATCGACGACATGGTACGCGGGCTCGAGGTGCTTTCGTCTCTCCCGCCCGACTCCGCTCCCCGGCATGTGCTGGGGCTCTACGTGGGGTGCCAGGAGTACCTCGAACTGATGTACGGACGCGGGGGCGTGGTCACGGGAGATGGATTCGAGGCCCTCGATGGTGAGATCCGGAGGGCAGAAACTTCCTTCCATGAGATCCTCGCCAGAACCGGAACCGGGCAGTGGGACCGCGAGTTCGTCCAGGAGGAGGCTCGTCGGGCCATCCAGGCCCTGAGAGCGGCGAGGAAGAGCATTCTCGACCTCGGACTTCCGCTCCGCCCACAGGCCGAGAGCCTCCAGAACACCTCCGGTGCGCGGCCGGACGACCACTGGGCCGTCTCTCATGAGTATCCGGAGGCGAGGTCGCCAGCAATCCGGGACCTGATCACGTCATTCGATCGAGCAGCAGCGTCGTACCGAACGGGTGACGTCGAAACCTCGATGACGCTGGTCGAGCGGGCGTACCTCGAGCAATTCGAGGCGATGGAGGCGCGCATTCCGGGCCACATGGCCACGCGCACAGAGCGACTCATCCATCTCTCACTGAGGCCGTCGCTCCAGGGCGGGGCTCCACAGCAGGAGGTGGATCGGGTCTTCGACGACCTGCGAGCCCAACTCCTTGAAATCGACCGGATCCTCGATCAACCGATGCCTGCCACAGCAGCCTTCGTGCAGAGCTTCTTGATCATCCTCAGAGAGGGGTTGGAGGCCGCGCTGCTCCTGGCCGTTCTCTCGGCAGGACTGGCGAGACTCGATGCACCCCGCCGGCTCCGGAGTGCGGTAGGCGTCGGAGCCGCGGCGGCGCTGGGACTCACGGTGTTGGCCTGGGTGATCGCCGACATCGTCCTGGGGAGCTGGGGAGGTCAACGCGAGCTCGTCGAAGGAGGTGTTTCCCTCCTGGCAGCGGGCCTCCTGGTTCTCGTCTCGAACTGGCTGTTCAGGCGCACCTATCTCGATGACTGGAGGACTTTCCTCCAGAGCAAGCTCGCCGGAGCAGCCCGAACCGGATCCTCCATCGCGGTGGCCAGCCTTTCGTTCGCGGCCGTCTTCCGCGAGGGCCTCGAGACGGCGCTCTTCATCGAGGCATTGACCCTGGACTCCGACCCATCCCCCGTCGCCCTGGGCGTCCTGGCCGGCCTCGGCCTCGTCATGCTGCTGGCGCTCGGGATCATGCGCCTCGGCCATCGGCTGCCTATCCGTGAACTCTTCGCGTGCACCAACATCGCCTTGGTCGGTCTTGCAGCGGTGCTTGTCGGCAAGGGCGTCTTCAGCCTGGGTGAGGCCGGCGTGTACACGCCGACGCCCCTGCCGTGGCTCAATCTCCCACCCGCCCTGGGTCAGGCCCTCGGGGTCTTCCCGACTGTGGAGACGCTCGGAAGCCAGCTCATCCTTGGAGTTCTCGTCCTGAGCACCTTCCTCCTCGCGAAGCGTCGCCGGACCGCCTCCGTCAGGGGCGCGGGAGCGCTCGACCAACCGCACAACGACAACGTTCACCCGCAGCGAGCAGCCTGATGACCGCCACCACCCGGCCACCGAGTGCGCCCACCGAGATTTGTCAACAGACGGCGGAGGAGGACCGAGGCCGACACCACTGCGGGAGGGCCTGGCGCCTTCCGCCTACCGCCGCAACCCGGATTCTCGTTCTCGGTGCAGGCTACGGCGGGCTCACGTGCGCCCTCAGACTCGGTCGGCGTCTCCGAGGGAGAATCGACGCGGCCGAGATCGAGGTCGTGCTGGTGGACCGGAACCCCTATCACCTCCTCGAGACACGACTTCATGAGGCGGCGGCCAGAGGCGTGGAGGTCACGATCCCCGTCTCAAAGCTCATCAGCAAGCGTCCGGTCCGCTTCGTACAGGCGAACGTCTCCGGAATCGACATCCGTCGACACGCAGTCCTGACGGCGGGGGGGGCCATCGACTGGGACATCCTCGTGGTCGCCCTGGGCTCCAGGAGCATCGACTTCGGCATACCAGGAATCCGGCAACACGCCTTCGAGCTGAAGACACTGGACGACGCACGGTCTCTTAGAGGCCACCTCCGAGCACGCTTCTCCGAGGCAGACCGCGAGACGGATCCCGCACGTCGCCGCTGGCTTCGCCGCATCATCGTCGGGGGTGGTGGCCTTACCGGCGTCGAGGCCGCGACCGAGCTCGGTGAGCGGGTCCGCCGCCTGACACGAGCGAAGCTCGGATCCCGGGACGGCGGTGAGATCCTGATGGTGGAGGCGGCCGAGCGCCTGCTCCCGGCGCACGACCCATCGATCGCGGACAAGATCGCCGACCTGGTCCATCGTTCCGGCATTCGAGTTCTGACTGGAACCCGGATCGACGCCGTCGGGGCGGAGCACATCCGTCTCTCGACGGGAGAGGTTCTGCGCGCTGGAACGGTAGTCTGGACCGGCGGCGTCCGTGCCTCCGAGATCCTCGAGAACTCGGGGCTGGAGACATCACAACAGGGGCGAGTGACCGTCGACGCGACCCTGCGACTGCGCCACGCCGCCGATGTCTTCGTGATCGGTGATGCTGCGCTCTTCGTGGACCCGGACACAGGCGACCCGGTCCCCATGGCGGCGCAGTTCGCGCTTCAACAGGGTCGCCTCGCTGCCGACAACATCGTGGCACGTGTCAACGGAACAGACGAGCGGGTCTACCGGCCCCGCGTGCTGGGTGAGGTCATCAGCCTCGGTCGGCATCTGGCCGTCGGCTGGCTGGCGCTCGGCTGGGGAGGACGACTCCGCATGACCGGGTTTCTGGCGTCCCTCCTCAAGCGTGCCATCGGCGAGCGTCACCTCGCCTCGCTCTGGCGCGAGAGCCGACGCTGGACGCGGCCCGGGTGAAGCCTGAGGGCAGGCCTCCCCTGACTCGGTACGCCAGGATCAGCTGGCCTGGTCCGTCCGGGGACCCTGCACACCCTTCCGGACATGCACCGTCCACGCCTCGGGGCCGGACTCCATGTAGAGGAAGCTGAACTCATCCTCTTCGCGTGTGGCCTTCAACGTGTAGTACATGCACTTGGGGTCGTGATCGACGGTCAGCTCGAGGATCTCACCCACCCGGAGGTCCTCATAGGCGCCCATGATCAGCGCGAACCGATCCTTGGGCTCCACCGGACGGACATCGAGCCGGATCGGCATCGTGCTCATCGGCGTTCTCCTGATGCCGGACCGGACAAGGTGACCAACTCCGGAGCCGAATCCTTTCCACCGCATCCCCATCCGCCTCGACGGCCCAACCATGACTGCCAGGCGATCCGGTAGCGGGCAGAGCTCGGTGTCAGGATCAGAGAACCTGTGTACCCGCCGAGAGCCAGCCGGGCGGCCATCCCCCCGATCCCCCTGCCCTCGTGAAGGTCCGCCTCGGGTCCCCCGCCCCTCAATCGCACGTGTCGAAGCCGCATCCCATGGTCGTCCAGCAGCGCTGCGGCGGTAGCGGGTGGGATCCCCTCCAGGGGATCAACCTCCCACGCAATCTCCAGCCCAGCCATCTCGGCCTCTGCCGCCTGAACGAGCACATCGTTCCCGCCTACGACGATGGCGCTGCGTCCTCCCGTATCCGCGATGCGCAAAGCCAGGGCCACACGCTGACGGATGTCTCCTGGGCCGCCATCGACCAGGATGGGCAGGTTCAGCAATTCGCTTAGGCGGGCGAGCCTTCTGGCCTTGTTGCGCGAGCCAGCCCGGTACGCGGAGATTCCGACATTCCCCCGGGCCGCCCGCGCGACAACGTCGATGGCATCCATTGGCATCTCCGGCGCGACACCATGCAGATCCTCCTCTCGGAGCTCAACGACACTCAGGCCTCGCGTGGCGGCGGCCTGCATTAAGTCTTCCAGGGGGGCCCCGGGCAGCGCGCCAGAGCAGAGACCGAGCCTCATGATCTCTTCCGCCTGCCGATCTCCACCCTCCAAACCGTCGGGCCCTGCTCGAGGTACGTCCATTCGAATTCGCCGTCGTGCTCGAATTGGAACTGGTATCGGAGCGGCAGCGGGTCGTGGTCGTTGATCAAGACGAACGAGTCACCGGGCTCGAGGGCCTTGAACGTCTCGAAGATGGCGGGGTGCTTCTCACGGGGCGGGATCACTCGCACGTCGAGCGTCTTCTGGTCGGACATTTGGACGGTCCTGGGTATTGGGGGTTGAGTCGGCACGGCTCACACCGGCCGCCGGATGAACACACGCACCAAGTCGGAGGATTGCTCCCGCACCTCGTAGGTGAATCCGCGCTCGTCGAGGAGCGGGAGGAGGAACTGGGGGACGCGAACATTGATCTGGACGAGGGTATGCCCGTCGGGCAGCCCTTCCAGCTCCGCGAGGGTCCGGACCATAGGCTCTGGCGGCTCGAGCCCCCGAACGTCGAGCACACGTACGTCGTCCCGCCCCTCCTCCATCTCCGGTTCCCGGGAATCCTGCGCAGAGGGTTGGTCCGTATCGACGGAGGCATCCGCAGGCTCTGGATAGAACCAGACCTGCCAGTCATCGTCGGAGATCCGCTCGGTGAAGTGGGCAAAGCCCTGCCGTTCCATCACCGTGTACAAGGGCACCGGCTCGAAGATCGCTCTTAGGCACAGCGCCCCGCCGGCCGGAATCCCGCGTCGAACCTCCATGATCCGGCTGAAGGGCTCCCGGCCCTGGCGGAGATCCTCACGGACGTCCAAACGGACGACCCTGGCCTCCGGGATCCTCCGGAGGGCTGCCGGCCAACTCAGGCTATCGGGACCCGAAGCGGCTCCCGGGGTGTTGGCTTGGTTCATTGATGCATCGCTCCTGCTGAGACGTGACGCGAGGGCGTTGGGGTCGAGGCCCGCCATCCGGGCCACGTCCTCGACGGTGACGAGGCTGGACATGACCTTCCGGATGGACGGATCACGCAGCCGTGCCATGGCCGGCGTGATGCCGGCCAGAACCTCCACCATGCCCTCGTCCTGCCGAATCACGTCGAGCACTCGGTCCGTTGGGTTGACTACCACGCTCCCTCCTGGATCATCCCGGGGTGCCAGCGAGGATCCCAGACCAGCTTCGGCTCGACGCTCTCCACGCCCGGAACCGCGGAGACCGCATTGACGATGGCGTTGGTGATATGCGCCTCCATGGGACACCCGGGCGTCGTCAGGCTGTACACGACCGTCACCTCAGCCTCACGGATAGCCAGGTCGTAGACGAGGCCCAGGGTGACGATATCGAGACCGATCTCCGGATCGATGACAGTCCGGAGCGCATCGCGAACCACCGCCTCCTGCGGGGCTGCCCCCGGGGCGCCGGAGGTGCCGCTCATGCGGGCCGCCTCCGCGCGACAAGCGCCATCTGGACCGCTGCCAGCCCGACTCCTACGAGCAGGCTCACTCCGGCCAGGCGGACGGTGAGCGCACTACCGAGGAGCACGCCGGTGGAAATGGCTACCACACCGAGAGGGAGCAGGGCTCCAACAACGTCCGCCACGCCTTTGTGATAAAGCTCGGACACCTTCGGCACGGGCTGTCGCCCCGCCACGGGTCCGAAGTGGTGATACCACACGAGGAAGGGGAGGATTTTGTAGTAGTGGGCTACGACGAAGAGAGTGAAGGCGCCTACGAGGACGGCTACGTACGCGGTGGACATGCCCGGCGTCGCGATCCCCGCAATCACAGGTCCGGCCAGAGCGAGCCCGCCAGCCATCAGTACGAGGGCCCAAGCGGCGAGTCGCATGCCGGGGTCGAGAGATCGTTTGACCCTCCGGCGGTAGAAGCGCAGGGCCTGGGCAAGAAAGCACGCGAGGCCGCCTCCCAGCAGGAGGCCCGGAAGCCACCGGGCGAGAAGAGGTGGCGCAGGGTGGAAGAGCACGAGCGTTCCGGCTCCGCCTCCAATCAGCACAGCCGCGGCCCTGGTCGGACCCTCGCCTACGCCGTGGCTGAGGAGGAACATGGGCAGCAACCTTTGCGCGACACCCACGACAACCAGGAGGACCCACCCCCCCAAGGCAACGTGTAGATGCACGCCCAGAGCGATGAACCGCGCCCCGCCGAGGAACCCCGTTTGGAAATTGCCGGCCAGTGCCATCCCCAGCGCCAAGGTCGCGGTGAGACAGGCGCCTGCGCCGAGGAGACACCACCATGTGACGTCGCGACGCCTCCCGTTGGTCAGGGTGGCTCCGAGGTTGACGAGGAAGAGCGCGAGGCCGGCGGCTACTGTCGAAGCCCCGCCGATGGTGGCGTCTGCTCGTCCGGTGAGCAGCCCGCCGACGAAGACGGGCAGTCCGGTCACATGAAGGACGAAGCTGGCATGGGCCAGGCCCTCCGATGGCACGGACTGCCCCAATGCAACCGGCATGAACTGGTACAGCGCGCCCAGAATGGAGGTCGTGAGCCACCCCAATGTGAAGAGGTGGGTCACCCCGATAACCCTCGGGGAGGGATACGCGCCGACCGCGAGCTCCGGGGCCACGACGACGACTCCCGCCGCACCCGCGGCCAAGAAGACCAGAGCCGCAGCAAAGTGCTCCCCTGGAAGCCGGAACGGCGGCGACTTCGTACTGCCCAACAGAGGAGGGCCTGGCGGACCCCCTGCAGTCCGGGCACCGATGGCGGGCGCCGTCATGGTACAGCCACCACCCCGCGTGCTTCGGGTCGGTGGAGTGCGAGACGCCGAGCGACCTGGTCGGCCACATGCCCGAACACCCCGGCCACGGCAGATCCGGGGTCGGTCGAGACCGCCGGTCGGCCCTCGTCGCCGCCGCCGACCGCCTCGGCCTCGAACGGCACCGCACCGAGTAGCGGGATCGAGGCATCTCTAGCCAGGCCCTCGCCACCGCCCGCCCCGAACGGATACGACCGGCGACCGCAAGAGCATTCGGCGAACGACATGTTCTCCACCACACCAAGGACTGGGACATCGAGCTTCTCGAACATCCGTACGGCCTTGGCGGCCTCGAGGACCGAGAGGCGCTGCGGCGTCGTCACGACCACGGCGCCGTCGACGACGATCGACTGGGCCAGCGACAGCGGTACGTCCCCCGTACCGGGCGGAAGATCCACGACGAGAACGTCGAGTTCCGGCCAAAGGACTCCTCGCGAGAACTGCTTGACGGCCTTCCCGACCATCGGCCCCCTCCATACAGCGGGCGACTCCGGTCCCAGAAAGAAGCCGAACGACACCACTGCCAGATCCATGGCCTCCAGCGGGATCACCTGCTTCCCTTCGGTCATCCGGACCCTCGAGGCTCCGTCCTCCAGCCCAACGAGGACCGGAACCGAGGGGCCGTAGATGTCGGCGTCGAGAAGTCCTACGCGATATCCCTGAGCACGAAGCGCGAGTGCCAGGTTCACGCTCACCGTGCTCTTTCCCACGCCACCCTTGCCGGCTCCCACCGCCACAACTCGCCCGACGTTGGGGAGCCGGCCACGCGTGCTCCAGGGGTCCTTCTCCCTCGCTGTCCGCTCGGGTGCGAGGATCTGGACCTCGGAGCGCACCGCGCCCGCGGCGCTCAAACGCTCCCGAATCGAAGCCCTCAAGAGTTCGGGCACCTCCTCCCGCTCCGTGGAGAGCATCAGGGAGACGTGGACGCGGTCGTTCCGGACCGTCACCGATCGCACCAGCCCGAGAGCCACGATGTCACGGCTCATACCGGGGTAGGCCACCTCGGCCAGCGCGGCGCGGACGGTGTCCTCGGTCACCATGGATGGCTCCCAGCCCTCGACTCAGGCGGCCGGAGACGCTGCGAAGAGCTCGGCCTCTTGAAGACGGATGTCCGTTCCTGCCAGAGCCCTCGAGATCGGACAAACCTCCTTCGCCATCTCGGCGAGCCGCCGGAACTCATCGGCATCATCAAGCCCCTGGATCCAGCCCCTCGTCTTCAGCTCGATCCTCGCAATCCGCAGCTCATCTGCGTCGAGGCTCACGGTGGCAGTGGTCTGAATCGCCTGGGGGGTGAATCCGTGCTCACCCAGGAGCAGGGAGAGCGCCATGGAGAAGCACCCTGCGTGCGCGGCGCCGACGAGTTCCTCCGGCGTGGTCCCGGGCGCATCCTGGAACCGTGACGCGAACGAGTACCGCCCCTCCAAGGCGCCAGCCCTCACCACGCCGGAACCGCCCTTGAGGCTGCCCTTCCACTCGGCTCGTGCGATACGCTCGATCATGCGCGACGCACCCCGCTCCGCCCCCCGTTCGTGGTCGCCGTCACGCGTCCCGCCTGGAGGTCCCGCACCCTTGGGAAGAGGATGTTGTTCTCCAGGTGCACATGCCGGTGGAGGTCGGTCTCGAAGTCGGCAAGCAACGCCAGGGTGGCACGATACGTTGCGCAGGCGTCGGCTGGCGGATCGTAGGCGTTCGTGAGCTCGCGTACCCGACGCATGATCGCGCCGGCGCTGTCGTGATCGTCCTCCAGGGCCACGAGCACGTCAGCAGGGATCTCAGGCGCACCCACCGGTGCGTCGGCCTCCAGGGCGGCGATCGCTGGAAAGAGCTTGCTCTCTTCGTTCTGCATGTGCTCCTGCATCTCGACCGACAGATCCTCGATGAGGACTCGCACTTCGATGAGCTCCGGATGCCGCATCTTGTGGACCCGTTCGAGCTTCGCCGTCCACTGCGTCAAGACGGGGAGCGTCTGGCGGACATAGGCATGGTGCACGGACTCGATATGCCTGGTGAGCTCGCCCAAACCCCATGCCCGAGCGCCCGCCGGAGAATCCACAGCGCGCCCCAGACCCTCCAGAGCGTCGACGACGACCGACGCCGCGACGCCAGCCTCCACGCAGGCATCCTCCAGCGTACGCCTTCCCCCGCAACAGAAGTCGATCCCATGCGACGTGAACGCCGCGGCCCGGCGGTAGTCCTCCGTCACCAGGTCGCCCACCGTCCGGGTGAGGTACTCGCTTCGTGCGCCATCCATTGGTGCCACCACCTGTTTTCACGGTTTTCTCGCGCCCGTCCGCGGACCCAAACCGCGGCCATGGCCCTTGCATGCCCCAATCCTGGGACCTATTTTCCTGGTTGTCAAGCCGTTATTCATGACAAGCATCCCGCGATGAGCCCCTACCTGATCATCGTCTCCCTTCACGTACTCGCCGCCATCACATGGCTGGGGGGGATCTTCTTCTTTGCCATGGTGGGCGCACCGACGTTACGGAATATCGATCCACCCTCCCTGCGAGCCCGTCTCTTCGCGGCATTCGGTCAGCGCTTCCGACTCGTGGGATGGTGTGCGCTCACCATCCTCGTCCTCACCGGTCTGATGAACCTCGGCCAGAAGGGGCTTCTCGATTCGTCGGTTCTCGCGTCGAGGCTCTTCTGGCAGTCCGACCTCGGGCAGGCCCTGGCGTGGAAGCTGTCGACCGTGATGGTCATGCTCGTGCTCAGCGCGGCTCACGACTTCGTGCTCGGGCCCCATTCGGCCCGCCTGTCGGCGGGATCCATCGAGGCAGATCGGGCCCGGCGCCGTGCCGCCTGGGCTGCGAGACTCAACGCGCTCGTGGGAACGCTCGTGGTCCTGGCCGCCGTTCGCCTCGCACGGGGCGGTTGAGATGCCCGGGTCGTTCCTCGAACCTCCTCCACTACCCGCTCCGCAGGTCGGCGGGGTCGTGCGGTTCGGCGGTGTCCGGACGATTGACGGCGTGATGCTCGGCTCCCCGTCCGGGCTGGGGCCGGTCCTGCTTGCGCATCTGCACAGCCCCGAATGCCCGGATGGCCACCGATGGAACACGACCGACCTTCATCGCCTTCGGGACGCGGTCCGGCCATGGGGAGGGCACGTCGTTCTCATCGCCGGTAGCCAATCTGGCTCTCAGCCCACGAGATCGTGGATCGCGGTCGCCGATCAGTGGGGTGAGATCTTCCATTCCGTATCGTGCGAGCCACTTCACGGGTTCCCCCCGGTGGACGAGCTGGCACGTTGGGTCCGCTTCGTGGCCATCCAGTGTCCCGAGTGCGAGGGCCCCGAGGGCCCGTGGCGACGGCGCACGTACGTCGTCCACGACCTCAGCCGCATCACCACCTGCACCCTCGAACAACCGAAGACTCCATAGGAGGGAACAACATGAAGCCTCACACCGCCGTCCTTCTTCTCGTGGCGCTCACCGCCTGCGGGGGTGAGGCGCCAGCTCCCCAGACATCCTCGGACGCCGCCGCGCAACCGGAATCCCCCTCCTCCGAGCTCACCCAGGTCGAGCTCGAGCAGGGGATCGGCCCGATCCGGGATCTCGAGCTCGGGGCCGTGGATGCGGCCCTCGCCAGCGAAGGGGAGGCTGCCTTCGTCACGAAGTGCTCGGCCTGCCACAAGATCCAGGACCGATACGTCGGACCGGAGCTCGGCCAGGTCCTGTCCAGGCGGCGACCGGAGTTCGTCATGAACCAGATCCTGAACTCGAACGAGATGGTCCAGCGGCATCCGGTCGTCCGGGAAATGCTGGCGGAATACTACACCCCGATGCCCGTGCAGGTGACGGACCGGGAGGAGGCCAGGGCGATCCTGGAGTACCTCCGCTCGGTCCAGGCCGACCCGGCCGGAGGAGCATATCCATGAGCAGCCTCGACCGTCCCCTCGCCGGGGGGGTGCTGATCTATGACCTCGCCGCCGAGCACGATGCGGTGCTCGACGCGTCGATCCTCGGTCGGAGCGGGAAGAACGCACGCACACTCGTGAAGGACCACGGGCTTCGCGTGACCCTCGTGACGGTCGCACCGGGAGGAGCCATATCCGAGCACACGGCCGAAGGCCCCATCAGCATCCAGGTCACCGACGGAGAGGTCCTTCTGGAGGTCGGGAGCGATGTACACCACCTCGGGTCGGGGACGTTCGTGTCCCTCGCCCCAGGGGTGGCCCATGGTGTGTCGTCCCGGGCTGGAGGCACGTTCCTGCTCACCGTTTGCCACTCTTCGGCGGGCTAGGCCGTGTACACGCTGGTCCGGCGCTTCATCAAGACCGGGATCGTTTTCCTCTTCACCGGCCTCGGCATCGGCGTGTGGATGCAGATCCAGCGAGATCTTCTCGGGATCTGGCCCAATCCGTACTTCCGGTCGGCCCACATCCACGCCGTCCTCGTCGGGTTCGTGATGTTCCTCATCCTGGGTGTCGCACTGTGGCTGTTTCCGCGACCCGCTTCGGACGACCGACGCTACACGCCGGGCCGCATCGAGGCGGCATACTGGATCCTGGCGGTGGCAACCGTCGTGCGGATCGTCGCCGAGCTGCTACAGGCTTCCTCCCAGGTCATCGTGATCCGGTGGGCGGCGGTCCTGGGAGGGTGGGGCCAGGTCACCGGATTGGCGCTGTATTTCTGGTCGATGTGGTCGCGCATCCGGCCCGTCGGCAGCCAGATCAGGGAGGCGAAGGGTGAGCGTTTCTAGGATGGTCCCGCCCCGTCAACACCGGCGCCGACTCGACCGCGAGCACGCTCGCCTCCTGCACACGTTCCGCGACTTCGCCCTGGAGGAGGCCCTGGCCGACCTGGACGCCGATCCGATGTGGGATCTCCGTGGGGCCGCCGCTTATCTCGGTGACCAACTCGCGACACTCGCGGTGCAGGAGGAGCAGGAGCTGGGTCTCGCAACAGCGGCAGGCGAGGCGGCGGCGCTCGAACACGCCGCCCTACGGGCCGAGCTTGCGGCGTTCCTCCACGAGATCGGATCGGTAAGAACAGCATCGCACGGTAGGCCCGGCACGAGGGAGAGACTCCTACAACGCGTGCGACGCCTCGAGTCCCTTCTCGTGGCCCACGCCGATGGAGTCCGGGGCCGCGCCGACTGCACTACTCCAGCCTGATCGGAGGCCCAGGACATG
Source organism: Gemmatimonadota bacterium (assembly GCA_045863275.1). Taxonomy (GTDB): domain Bacteria; phylum Gemmatimonadota; class Gemmatimonadetes; order Longimicrobiales; family Gaopeijiaceae; genus SZUA-318. Next base: position 118,463 of record BTVB01000005.1, on the reverse strand, counting down.
ACCACGGACACGACCACGATCACCGCGACCATCGACGGTCGGCGCGTTGAGGTACCAAGAGGCACGACGATTCTGGAGGCAGCGGCGGACCTCGGCACCAAGGTCCCCCATTACTGCTATCACCCCGGGCTCTCTTCGCCGGCCATGTGCCGTCTGTGCCTCGTCGAAGTGGAGGGCGCGCCGAAACCGATGCCCTCGTGTGTGACGGCGGTGACCGAGGGCCAGGTCGTCCACACGCAGTCGCCTCTCGCACTCGAGATGCGGATGGGGGTCCTGGAGTTCTACGCCCTCAATCACCCTCTCGACTGCCCGATATGTGACATGTCCGGGGAGTGCTACTTCCAGGACTACCTGCACCTGGAGGGTCGGGACCTGGGTCGGTCCCGCGACCCTAAGCGCGTTCTCGGCCGGGATGACTTCGGTGGCGACGTGCTCTTCTACGCCGACCGCTGCGTGATGTGTACCCGCTGCGTCCGATTCATGAACGAGATCGAACAGGAGCCCCGCCTCACGGTCGTGGAACGCGGGGATCGCTCCATCATCGATACGTTCTTCGACACGACGCTGGACGGCACCCACTGGCACGGGAACATCGTCGATCTCTGCCCCGTCGGAGCCCTGGTCTCCAAGGACTTCCTCTACAAGGCGAGGGCCTGGGACCTCGAGCACACAGACTCCATCTGCCCGAACTGTTCACAAGGCTGCAACATCTCCCTTCACGTCAGGGACAACCTGGTGCAACGTGTGAAGCCCCGGGAGAACCCGGCCGTCAACGGGTGGTGGATGTGTGACCACGGACGGCTGACCTATGAGTGGATCAACCGGATGGGACGTCTGGAAGCTCCCCTCGTGCGCCGGGACGGCGCCCTCACCCCCACCACGTGGAAAGAGGCCCTGAGTGAGCTGCTGGGGCGCTTCAAGACCATGTCGGGTGTGCCCGCTCTCGCGGTCGGATCTCCCTTCTCCTCGAATGAGGACCTGGGGGCGCTCGTTCATCTCCTGGAGGCACTGGGGGGAGGGACGGGGGTCTATCGGTGCCCCGTGACTACCGACGAGATCCCGCTGAAGGGCCGGCCGGGATTGGCCCGACGCCGTGACCTGGCTCCGAACGTCCAGGGCGCCGACCTGATCGGGCTGAAGCGGATCCCAAGCCTCGATGAGCCGGACTACATCAAGCGTGCAGGCGGCTACGCGGGCCCCCTCTTCGTGCTGGGCGACGAACTGCGCGACCAGACCCCGGCATTCGGCGCGTCCTCGGAGTTGTTCGTGTACTTCGGGACCCACGCGAGCCCGGCGAGCGCCCGGGCAGACTTCCTCCTCCCCCTGACGACCTTCGCCGAATCCGAGGGTTCCTTCACGAACGTCCACGGGAGAGTTCAGCGGTTCTGGCCCGCGGTGGAGACTCCCGGCATGGCGCGCCCCGCGTGGTTCATCCTCGGCGCCCTGCTGGCTGAGGTCTCGAGCGCGACCATGCCACGGAGTGCGGCCGACTCGTTTTCCCAGCTCGCCGATCGGGTGCCCGCGTTCGCGGGCCTTTCCTACTCGGCTCTGGGTAGATCGGGGGCCCAGGTGGGCCAGTCACGGCCGCAGTCGACCGCGGAGTCCAGTCCCCCTTGACCCTGTACCATGGTACAGGCGTTAGCATGGGGGAAGACGGAACCGGAAGCTGGGCGATGACCATCGGAGAGTTGGCCAAGAAGGCGGGAGTCGGCATCCAGACGGTGCGGTACTACGAACGTCGGAGGCTACTGCCCGAACCCGAGCGTACTCGATCGGGCTACCGGCGCTACGACCAGGACGACCTGGCGCGCCTCGAGTTCGTGCTCCGCAGCAAGGCCCTCGGATTCACGCTGTCCGAGATCGAGGAGCTCCTCGAGCTGGGTGTGCAGAGCGGCACGACCCAGGCCGACGTACGCCGCCGAGCTCAGGCGAAGCTCAAAACGACGAGGGAGAAGATCCGCGACATGCAGGCCATCGCCGACGCCCTCGAGCGCCTGGTGGTCACATGCGCAACGCACGGGGACAACACCCGCTGCACGCTGATCCACGCCCTCGGTCCAAGGCACAGACCCTCAACCGGGAGTACCTCATCATGAAGCCGTCCGCCCTTGCCAAGACACTCATGGCCACCGCTGTCGTCGGATGGGGGCTGGCCCGCCCGTCACCCGCTGCCGCCCACTGCGACAGCATGGACGGACCCGTCGTTACCGCTGCCAAGGCGTCCTTGGCCGAGGGACGAGTCGAGTTCGTCCTCGCCTGGGTGCGTCCCCAGGACGAACCTCTGATTCGCGATGCATTCCAGCGCACGATGCAGGTGCGGACCGGCAGCGAGGCGGCCCGGGAACTGGCCGACCTCTGGTTCTTCGAGACCGTGGTCCGTGTCCACCGCGATGGCGAGGGAGAACCCTACACGGGTCTCAAGCCAGCCGGCCAGACCCTCGCCCCCGGAGTCGCCGCGGCCGAGGCCGCCCTCGACGGCGGAACCGCCGCTCCGCTGGCATCGGAAGTCTCGCATCATGCTTCGGAGGCCATCACGACTCGCTTCGAGACCGTTCTGGCTCTGAAGGACCACGACCCGAGCGACGTCTCTGCCGCACGCGCCTTCGTGCACGCCTACGTGGAGTACATCCACTTCGTCGAGGGCCTCGTTGCAGTGGTCGAAGGGCACGGACACGCGGGTGAAGGTCACCCCGCCTCCGCCGCGGGACACGGGTCCTCCCGATGAGGGCACCTGGCGGACTCTTCGTTCTTCCCCTCGCCCTGACGCTCCTCATGACGGGGGCTTGTGGGCAAGACGCGCAACGATCTCAGTCAAGTGACGTGGGGGGCGACTCGGCACCCCCTACGCTCGTCGACATCATGCGGGGGCTGGACGCGGACATGGCGGCCGTCGCCCACGGGCTGTGGACAGCCGACGTCCCGGCCATCGCCGCAGCGGCAAGGAAGGTGGCCGACCATCCCAAGGTGACGCCCGAGACCGCCGCAGCCATCCAGAGTGCGCTCGGGGCGGAGTTCGGGGACTTCGCCGCCTACGATCATCAGGTCCACGACGCCGCGACGCGCCTCTCGGAGATTGCCCAGGACGGAGAGGGACAATTGGACGTTCTCCTCGCGGGCTATCAGGGTATCCAGGAGGGGTGTGTCGCGTGTCACACCCAGTTCCGAGCCCGGGTCTCGGCGGCCCTGGGGTCCGGCGCGGACGGCCGCTGAACCTCGGAAGGGCCCGTCAGGGTTCGACGACCTCGGGTGGGCCCTCATGGTCCCCGCCGAGTGCCGTCGCGGTGCTTGGCGCCCGCTGAAGCACCACGCGCTGCGTGGGGTGGGCGAAGGCCAGCCCAGGCTCGCCTGCGAACACCCTGAGCACCTCCTCCCAGAGCACCTGGGCCGTACCCCGGCGCTCCCTGGGCTGCGTTAGGTACCGCAGCGTGAGCCGCACCCCCGAGTCCACCACCGAGGTGTACACGGCGGGCGTCAGCTTCTGGTAGTGGATCAGGAAGCCACCCTTGCTCTCCTCCAGGGAGCGCTGTGCCGCCTCGGCCACGCCGGCGGCCGTGCGCTCGGCGATCTGCTCGAGCAGCCCCTTGGCCCTCTTCCAGTCGCTACCGAACGTCAGCGTCACCTCGAGCTCGTTCCAGATGAACGCGAAGCCCGACGTATAGTTCGCCTGGGGTTGGGTGAACACCGCGGCGTTCGGCACGTGGATCACCCGGCCGGTGCTCTGGTCCGCCTCGACCCAGTTGCCGATCTCCATCAGGGAAAAGGCGAACAGCCGAATGTCGACGACATCCCCGGCGTGCGCTCCGATCTGTATCCGGTCTCCAACGTCGAAGGGTCGCCGCCAGAGCAGGAACGCCCACCCCGCCAGGTTCGCGATGACGTCCTTGAGGGCGATGGCGATTCCAGCCGACAGGAGACCCAGGAACGTCCCCACGCTCCTGAGAGCTGTGAACCACACCTGGGTGACCACCAGTGCGGCGACCACGAAGGCCACGTAGGAGGAGGTCTTCGCCCAATGGTATCGCACGGCGGGGTCCGACACGCGCCGGCGGACCACCGACAAGAGGGCGTTCCGCAGGACGATCACCGCCAGCACCGCTACGAGGGAGACCACCAGCTTGCCGTGGGTCTCCGCCCCGGCACCGGGCAGGAGCACCTGGATGACCGCCAACCCCTGGAGTCCCTGATCGAGGGTTCGGGACGTCATCGTCCCCCCAGGTGCCCTCGCCCCTGGCCCCACGCCATGGATACGTGAGACTTCGAGGGGCCCTCGAGGTACGCCTCGACCTCCTCGATGATCTCGGGGAGAGTGACGACCTTCAGGAGACGAATGCGGGCGGAACCGCTCGGCTTCGCCACGACCACGACCTCCCCCGGTTTCCTCCCCAGGAGCGCCTGTCCCAGTGGTGACTCGAGGCTGATGTGTCCGGCATCGAAGTCCATGGCCGAGCCGGACATGACTATGTGGGTGGCCTCCCACCCTCCCTCCACGTCCTGCACCGTCACGATCGAGCCGTACCCGACCCGGTCGGGCACGACGGTTCTCAGGGCAGGCGCAGTCAGGCCGGCCAAGAGTAGGCTCAGGAACTCCTCGAGTCCCCCCGCTTCTCGCATTGCGTCGGGCGCCGGGAACCGATCCGGCCAGACGAGAGCCCCGCTCTGGGAGCTCGATGCGACACAGCGCAGACGATCAGGTAGCTGACGGCCAGCAGGAATGCTCGAGCGCGACACGATCCTCCTCCATTCACGATCCCGGGGATTGGCAGGAGGATCCGCCGGTGTGCCGGAAGCCACCTCCCGACCCTACGGTGTTCCGAGGACGCGCGTTGTTACGCAGATCACGGACCCAGCGGCCCGCGCAGTCGTTGTCCGTGGCCGGGCTCCCTACCCTCAACCCCGGGAGCCCGAGCGGCGGTTCGGAGCGCACGGGGATATCGATCGAGGACAGGACACCGCCTGAACAGCTCCCTGAGGACCCCGCCATGTCGTGTAGAGAAACGCCCCATGGGGCGTTTCTCTACACCCATCGCCCCACCCTGACAGGGCCCTTCACGCCGCGGTTGTTGAGATCCCCTGCAACATTGGAGGAGAGGCGCGACCCGGCACGTTTCTGGCACATGGGAGGGCGTTGCTGAAACCGCCTCGGCCAATCCCCGCGGGGTTGGCCGATCTTGGCGTCACCCCAATCAGCCGAGGCTCCCATGCCCACCCTGCGTCCCGTGTCCGCGCTCCCATCCAGTGAGGAAGCCGAGGGTCTTCCCAGTTCGTTGCCCCCTCCCGACGACCCCGCATCCACCCTGCTCCGGCGCGGCCTATTGGAGGGTGACGAGGCCGCCTTCGATCGGGTCGTGCGCCTGCTCGAGCCCCAGTTGATCGACACTGCCCTCCGGCTCGTTCGCTCCCGAGACGATGCCGAGGACATCGTCCAGGAAACCTGGATAGCGGCACTGGGGAGCATCCACCGGTTCGAAGGTCGTTCGACCCTGCGGACGTGGCTCTTTCGGATCCTCTTCTACCAGGCTCAGTCCATGCTTCGGGGCCGGCGGCGCACCACCCCCCTGTCGGACCTGCACCGCCTCCAGGACCGTCTACCGGCCTTCCCGCTGCTTCAGCAGACACCGCTGCGGCCCGACGAGGCCTTCGCGATTTCCGAGGGGAAGCGCGCGATCGAGCGCGAGCTCGACCGCATGCCGTCGACTCAGCGGCGGGTCCTTTGGCTCCACGACCTCCGAGGCATGCCTCCCTCCGAGATCCAGAAAGAGCTGGGCGTTTCGGACGTCAACCAACGGGTTCTCCTCCACCGAGCTCGTGGACGGCTCCGCCGAGCCCTCGCCGCCTGACGCACGGTTGCGACCGAACGACGCGGTTCGGTTGCGTTCCCCAACACCAATCCCTTGGGCCCGGTAGGTTTTCAGGTCGACTAACAGGCCACCGGCCCCCAGCCTACACGAGGCATACATGACCTCCACGACGTACCGTTTCGCTCGATGCCTGGGCGGGTTCTTCGAGATGAGCTCGGTCAACGCACGATCCCTCTTGCCCAAGCACCTCCAGGCCATCGAGGTCCAACACACTCGGGCAGTCTTGGCAATTCTGGGGTTCCAGTTCAGGGAAAGCGAAGTCGGCGCCTATGACGAACTCGTCATGGCGATCATCACTCCCCCCCGGGTGGAACCCGGCAGCCCGCTCCCCAAGGCTGCGTTCTTCCCCTTCGTCGTGGCGACGAGCACGGAGAGCTCACGACTGCACGCCACCGAGCGGTGGCATCTACCGAACTACCCCACGACGCTGGACTTCTCCTTCAGGGAAGATCGCGAAGCGGTGGGTGTTCACGTGTCCGACCGAGGCAGTCCGGTGTTGTCCCTCAGCGTGACGCCACACCGATTCACACCGATGACGCACATGTATCACTCGTTCATGGTGTCACCAACCGATGGGGCGGCGTACAAGGTCTCGATCCAGATGGGCGGACCCTATTCCGAGCATGAGGAAGAGCGGGGCACCCTGGTACTCAACGAGCACGGCATCACGGAAGGGCTCGACCTCGACGAATTGGACCGTGTCCCGTTTCGTGAGGAGTGGTACCGAAACGGAGTTCAGGTCTTCGGAGAACTCGAGAGATTGTAGGGGGGGACGTTCCCAGGCTTGGGGCCCACCGTCCCGAGCCGGCGAGGGCAGGTCCGTTTGTCCTCCCCGGGGCGCAGGCATCAACATACCATCAAGGGAGCCGTCCGCTCCCCACGCATACCTCTATCCGCAGGCAATCCCATGGCTCAGCCGACGAAGGCGTTCAGCTCCTTTGAGATGGCGCAGGCCCAGTTCGACAAGACGGCAGACCTCCTGGACCTGGAACCCCAGGTCCGCGAGTTGCTCCGCAATCCACTCCGCGAGTACTCCTTCGCCATTCCCGTTCAGATGGACGACGGATCGACGAGAGTCTTCCGCGGCTTCAGGGTGCAACACAATGACGCCCGGGGCCCTTCCAAGGGGGGCATCCGCTTCCACCCCCAGGAGAGCCTGGATACCGTCCGTGCCCTGGCCACGTGGATGACGTGGAAGTGTGCGGTCGTCGACATCCCGCTCGGAGGCGCCAAGGGTGGCGTGATCTGTGACCCACACGATCTGACCGCGCGCGAGCAAGAACGCATTTGCCGGGGGTGGGTACGCCAGATCGTCCGCGACGTCGGACCCATGCTCGACGTACCGGCACCGGACGTCATGACCAATGCGCAGCACATGCTGTGGATGCTCGACGAGTACGAGACCATCGAAGGCGGGCGGTTCCCGGGGTTCATCACCGGAAAGCCCGTGGGCATGGCCGGCTCCCTGGGTCGCAAGGAGGCCACCGGCTATGGCGTGGTGTTTACGATCCGGGAAGCCCTGAAGGAGATGGACATTCGCCCGCAGGACACGCGAGCGTCGGTGCAGGGGTTCGGGAACGTCGCTCAGCATGCCATTGAGCTCTACACCCAGATCGGCGGCACGGTCACCTGCGTGTCGTGCTGGGATCAGTCCTCTCGATCGAGCCTCGCGTACACAAAGCCCGACGGTATCGACCTGGCAGAGCTCCGCAGCATGACGGATGCATTCGGTGGAATCGACCGTGCACGGGCCGAGTCGGCCGGCTACGAGGTGCTCGACGGTGACGAGTGGCTGTCGGCAGAAGTCGAGATCCTCATTCCGGCCGCCCTCGAGAACCAACTCAACGCCGACAACGTCGAGCGGATTTCCCCGACCGTGACGATCGTGGCCGAGGGTGCGAACGGCCCAACCTCCCCCCAGGCCGACCAGGTACTCGACGCGCGGGGCGTGTTCGTCGTCCCGGATCTTCTGGCGAACGCGGGAGGGGTCACCTGCAGCTACTTCGAGCAGGTCCAGAGCAACATGAACTTCTTCTGGACACGCGACGAGGTCCTGGGCAAGCTGGACCTGAAGATGACGGAGGCGTTCATTGCTGTGAACGATCTTGCCAGCTCGAAGAACCTCTCGATGCGGCAAGCCGCTTACGTCATCGCGGTAGGCCGCGTCGCGCAGGCCTGTCGAGATCGCGGCTGGATCTAGCAGTCGACCCGCAGTACCCCACGGAGGCGCACCCTTGGATGTGGTCCCGTTCGGTAGGCAGTTCTTCGACTCCGACGAGCTCGCGTCCCGCATCGGATCCGGTCGGCTCGGAGGCAAGGCGGACGGTCTGATCAGGATCCGATCTGCCGTCGAGGATCATTTCGGGCGTCGGCCGGTTCGCGGCGTCGGAGTGTCCATACCCCGGATGACGGTCATCGCTACGGACGCCTTCGAGGACTTCATGGCGAAGGACGGCGCCTACGAGGCCGCGCTTTCCGATAGGCCCGATGGCCGGATTGCTCAGGCATTCCAGCGGCTCGACCTCCCCACGGGACTCCTCGGCGACCTCCGGGCTCTCGTCGAGGAGGTGCGGACGCCTCTCGCAGTCCGCTCGTCGAGCCTGCTCGAGGACGCTCTGGCACACCCGTTCGCAGGGGTGTACGAGACGAAGATGGTCCCCAACAACGACCCGGACCCCTCGGTACGGTTCCGCGGCCTTGTGGAGGCCGTCAAATTCGTGTACGCCTCGACCTTCTTCCGGGCCGCCAGAACGTATCGTCGTGCCGTCGGGGCGGACGATCGGGCCGAACGCATGGCCGTTCTCATCCAGGAGGTCGTCGGTGGGCGATTCGGCGACCGGTATTACCCTAATCTCTCCTTCGTATGCAGGTCCCTCAGCTACTACCCCGTCGGTTCGGCCCGGCCTGAGGACGGGGTTGCGCAGCTCGCCCTGGGGCTTGGAAAGACCATCGTCGACGGCGGCGTGTGCTGGACGTACTCCCCCCGCCTCCCGACAGTACCCCCTCCGTTCGCGTCAGCTCATGCGATGCTAGAAGAGACACAAAAGCGCTTCTGGGCGGTCAACATGGGTAGGCCGTCGGCATACGATCCGCTGACCGAAACAGAGTACCTCGTGGACCTGGGTCTCGATGCTGCGGAATACGACGCGACGCTTCGGCACGTCGCGTCGACCTACGATGGCGGGTCGGACCGGCTGTATCCCGGTACCGGGCGAAAGGGACCACGGGTGGTGGACTTCGCACCCGTCCTGAAGCTGAGGGAGTGGCCGATCAACGACGCCCTGCAGGGTCTGCTCGAGGTTGGTTCGAACGCCACCGGATCGCCCGTGGAGATGGAAGGGGCAGTGGCCCTGCCCGGTAACCGTGACGGGCACGTGCGCATCGGGCTGGTCCAGGTCCGTGCGATGGCCGCTCTTGGTAGCGAGGTCGCGCTCGCCGATGAGGACCTCGAGGGAGCGGGGGTCCTCCTCGCCACACGGACGGTCATGGGCAACGGATCGCCGGAGGGGATCCGGGACATCGTGTACCTCAAGCCCGACGCCTTCGATGCGCGCGCGACCCGAGACATGGCGAAGGAGGTCGACGAATTGAACCGGACGCTGATGAGCGAGGGCCGACACTACGTGCTCGTCGGCTTCGGCCGTTGGGGGAGCTCCGACCCCTGGCTGGGCGTCCCCGTGAACTGGGGGCAGGTGGCCGGCGCGAAGGTCATCGTCGAGTCGACGATGGAAAGCATGCGTATCGAGCCAAGTCAGGGATCGCATTTCTTCCACAACATGTCGAGCCTCGGGGTCGTCTACCTATCGGTGAACGCGGCATCCCCCACACCCATCGACTGGGGGATTCTGGCGACGCTCCCCACCCTTGCGGAGACCGGCTTCCTTCGGCACGTCCGCACGCCACGACCGCTGCTTGTACGTGTGGACGGGCGTAGGCGTCTGGGCCTCGTGCGCCTGTCCCAAGTCGAAGAGGAATCGGAGGCATGACGTCGGGCGCAGAGATGGACGACCTGCTGACCTCCCTCCAGGAGCGTGCGAAGGAACTCCAGTGTCTCTACGAGGTGATGAACGCCTTGGCCCGGGTGGAAGCGCCGTTGGAGGAGACGGTCGACCGGGTGCTGCGGGCCATCCCTCCCGGATGGCAGTACCCAGGGATCTGCCACCCGGTGCTCACGCTTCGCGACCAGGTCTACCATTTGCCGGAGTCGGAGTCCTCCGAGTGGTCTGTTCGCGCCGACATCAAGGCAGGTGGAAACCTCGTAGGACACCTGACGGTGTACTACTCCGAGCCACGGCCGGCGGCGTCGGGCCCTGGGCCCTTCCTCCAGGAGGAGCAGCAGCTCCTCACGACGCTGGCTGATCGGATCGGCCTGTACCTGATGGAGCGGGGTTGGGTGGACGGCCATCCCTCGGTCCGAGGCCGAGGTGGTCGCCACGGTGGCCCCGACGACTGGCGCACAATCCTCTCGTTCCTGGACCGGAGCGATCAGCCGCTCCTCCGGCGTCTCACCGGGAAGATGCTCAACGTCCTCCGCTGGAAGGGTCTGGAAGAGGCCCGGAGGATCGCGGGTGAGTCGGGCAGCGGGGCACTCCACAACGAGGAGAACCGGCCGCAGCCTCGTTCGGCGCGGTCCGAGCCCCCCTCACCTCGAGCCGTCTTCGAGCTCGCCGAGCAGTGCTGCTCCTCCGAGGAGATCCTCAACTACATCCTCATGTGGCTGGGCCAGGAGAAGGTCAAGTACCTCCTGAGCACCGTTGAGGAGCAGAGCTCGTCCCTCACGGAAATCACGGATGCGCTGGGGCGATTCGCCGAGCTCGGCGTCCCGGAGGACGACCTTCCGGCGTCGGTCCAGACGACCCTGAAGGTCGCTCTCCTGCGGCGGTTCTTCACCGAGGATCTCCCCTTCCTGAACATCGCGAAATCCCTGGTCCGTGTGGACGACTTCCGCGACCTGGCCGAGCGGGTGATCCACCCGCCACGCAGCCACGGCAAGCTCGGGGGCAAGAGCGCCGGCCTGTTCCTGGCCGGCAAGATCGTCGAGGCGGCCGCCGATGCAGTCTCCATCCTGAGGGAGATCAGGACGCCGCGAACCTGGCATATCGCATCGGATGGGATCCTCGCGTTCGTGCGCCACAACAACCTGGAGGACGTTCACGACCGCAAGTACCTCGACATCGAGCACGTGCGGGAGCAGTACCCCCACGTCGTGGAGGTCTTCAAGGACAGCGCCTTCCCGCCGGAGCTCGTCCAGGGATTGTCGGCGGCCCTGGACGACCTCGGCGACAGCCCGCTGATTGTACGGAGTTCGAGCCTTCTGGAGGACCGGGTCGGGTCCGCCTTCTCGGGGAAGTACAAGAGCCTGTTTCTGGCGAACCAGGGTCCGAAGGCCGAACGTCTCCGGGCACTCCAGGACGCCATCGCGGAGGTCTACGCGTCCATGTTTGGCCCCGATCCGATCGAGTACCGAGCCGAAAGGAACCTGCTCGATGTTCATGAAGAAATGGGGGTCATGATCCAGGAGGTGGTCGGGAGCCGCGTCGGCCCCTACTACCTCCCGGCCTTCTCGGGGGTCGCCTTCACCAACAACGAGTTCCGCTGGTCTCCGAGGATCGCCCGGGAGGACGGCCTGGTCAGGCTCGTGCCCGGGCTCGGAACCCGGGCGGTGGATCGCATCGGCGACGATTATCCCGTCCTGCTCACGCCGGGGCAACCGGGCCTCAGGGCCAACTCCTCGATCGACGAGGTCCAACGCTATTCCCCCAAAATGGTGGACGTGATCAATCTGGAGACCAACGACTTCGAAACGGTTCCGGTGGCGCTTCTGGTGGGAGAGTATGGTGCCGACCTTCCACTCCTGAACCGGATGATCTCGGTGGTCGAGAACGATCGGCTCCGGCGCCCGCGAGGGGTGCTGTGCGATCCGTCGCGTGAGCCCACCGTCGTCACCTTCGAGGGGCTCGCCGTCGAAACCCCGTTCCTAGCGCGCATGGGCACGCTCCTCTCGGTGCTGGGGGACCGCCTCGGGACTCCCGTCGACGTCGAGTTCGCCAGTGACGGGAAGAGCCTCTACCTGCTCCAGTGTCGTCCACAGAGCTACGGCGGACTCGCCGCACCGCCGTCGCTCCCGTTGAACCCCGCCCCCGAGAACGTCCTGTTCACCGCCGCCCGGTACGTGTCGAACGGAGTCGTGAGCGGACTCACGCACGTTGTCTACGTGGACCCGCACGCCTACAGCCGACTCGACAGTATCGACAAGCTCCGCGACGTGGGGCGTGCCGTGGGCCGGCTGAACAAGATCCTACCGAAACGCCGGTTCGTCCTCATGGGGCCGGGGCGATGGGGCAGCCGCGGTGACGTGCGCCTCGGAGTGAGCGTGAGCTACTCCGACATCAACAACACGGCGCTCTTGATCGAGATCGCACGCAGGCGGGGAGACTACGCCCCGGACCTCTCCTTCGGAACGCACTTCTTCCAGGATCTTGTCGAGGCGGGTATTCGATACCTCCCCCTCTACCCGGACGACGTTGGGAACCGGTTCGACGAGCGTTTCTTCCTCGGGGAATCGAATCTACTTCCCACGTTGGTCCCGGACTTCGGCCACCTCGGAGAGGTGCTCCGGGTGATCGACGTTCCTGCGTCGCGGCACGGCATGTGTCTGGACGTCTTGATGAACGGCGAGGTTGACCGGGCCGTCGGCCTGCTCGTGCCGATGGACGAGCACGGGAAGCCGACGGCCGAGCCCCCTTCGCTTCTGAGCACGTGACGCGACCCATGCCAGGCACCGACATCCCCGTCCACCCGGACCTCGCCGACCTAGACCTGTCCCCGGACCGCATGCAGGAGTTGGGCGAGACCGTCCTGCGTCGTGTGACCGCCCACCTCGCGGCGCTGCCCGGCGCGCCCAGCCGGGGCGACTTCACAGGCATCGAGGGACTGTGCAGGGCCATGCGTGAGGACCCGCCCGAGTCCGGCTCGTCGCTGGAGGATCTACTCGATCCGCTCTTCGAGCAATGGATCCCACGTTCGTTCACGACGCCCGGATCGGGCTACTTCGCCTATATCCCCGGCGGAGGCGTCTACACGGCGGCCCTCGCAGGCTTCATCGCCGACGCGACCAATCGCTACACCGGTATCTGGGATGCCGCGCCCGCTCTGGTCCAGCTCGAGGCCAACGCCTTGGAATGGCTGCGCCAGTGGATGCAGTTCCCCGCCACGACCCGTGGCCTGTTCACGACCGGTGGTTCGGGCGCGAACTTCAACGCCATCGCCTGCGCCCGCGAAAAGCTGCTCGGCACCCAGATCCGCCCAGGCACGATGTACGTGTCTTCGCAGACGCATCACAGCGTCGCGAAAGCCGCACGCCTCGCAGGCATCGCACACGACCGGGTGCGCGTGGTTCCCGTCGATCACGCCTTTCGCATGCGCACGGACGCGCTCTCGCAGGCCATCGCCAAGGATCGCGCCGCCGGCCTGCAACCGTTCATGGTCGTGTCGACCGCCGGCACCACCAATACGGGCGCCGTCGATCCGATGGACGCCATCGCCGACCTCGCCGCTCGCGAGGGTCTGTGGCACCACGTCGACGGAGCCTACGGCGCGTTCTTCCACATGGTGCCGGGTCTACGCCCCTCCTTGCGTGGGCTGGCGCGGGCCGACTCGGTGACACTCGACCCGCACAAGGGCCTGTTCCTTCCCTATGGCACCGGCGCGCTCCTGGTTCGCGATGGCGAGGACCTGCGTGCCCTCCACTCCTCGACGGCGGGCTACCTGCCTGAGAACCAGCTCGAGTTCTACGACCCGGCGCAATACGGCCCGGATCTATCACGCGGATTCCCCGGGCTGCGCGTGTGGCTCACCCTGAAGTTCTTCGGCAGCGCTCGCTACCGCGCGGCACTCGCCGAGAAGCGTGACCTGGCTGTCTGGGCCGCCGAAAGGGTCGCCGAGATCCCCGGTATCGTCATGGATGCGCCGCCACAGCTCTCCCTGTTCGCGTTCCACCTCGAGAGCGAAAGCCTCAATACACAGGAGTCACGCAACCAGGCCACCCGGGCGCTGATGGAGCGCGTCACACGGCGCGGCAGCGTCATGCTGACGGGGGCTCAGGTTGGGGAACGCTATCTCGGCCGCGTGTGTGTCCTGGGCTTTCGGACACGCCACCCCGATGTGGAGGCGTGTGTGCAGCACCTTGCTGAGGAGGCGGCTGGACTGCTGGAGTAGGGAGCGACGGCGAGGTCCGCGCCGACCCTCTCGAAGGGACACCGAGCCTTCAGGGCCCTCTACCACGGCCGCCTGTTGACTCCGCGCGAGACGCGCCAGGATACGCCTGCGCCAACGCGGACGCCAGCAGGGTCGATGCCCACATCGGCGCCCGGACGCAAGGGCGCCATTCGGACGGCGGGGTCTTCCACCCCAGCAAGAGACATCCGCGCAACCGTCCTCCCGTACGGACCGGGATACATGCCGCCCCCCGGTATCCCGCCTCCTTGACACGGCCCCGAAGGAACCCGTCGTCCGACGCGAGAGCTCGGGTGGCGAACGCCGCGCCGGTGTGGAGTACCGTACCAGGGAAACCCTCTCCTGGACCGAACCGGAGCCTCTCGAGGAACGCTTCGGCATCGGGTCCGTCATGGACGACCAACGCCATCTTCTGAAGCTCCGACGCGACCGCGAACACCTCGCAGGCATCAGCGGCCACGGCGTTTCGGAGCAGTACAAGCCCGGCCGCGAGCCCCCCTACACGAGGATCCGCCTCAAGACAGCGCGAGATCTCTCCGAGTAGTCGAATCTCGCAGGGGGTCGGCGCCCGTCGGTCACCCAGGCCGATCACATCTCTCGTCATCATAGGGACGCTCCTCGGGCGTAGGCCCTACCTCCCTTTCTGACGCGGGCTGACGTAGCTGCCCACCTCCGTCCGGAAGGCGACGTTCAGCCGGTTCCATCCGTTGATCGCGATGATCGCGAGAGTCAGGTCCACGAGGGTCTCTTCTCCGAAGTGGCGCAGCGCGTCCGCGTACACCGCGTCAGGCACGTCGTGAGAGCCGGCGAGGCGCGTCACCGCCTCGGTCCAGGCCAACGCTGCCCGCTCGCGTTCCGTGTAGCACGGCGCCTCCCGCCATGTGGCGATCAGGTAGAGTCGTTGTTCGGTCTCACCCCGCGCGCGTGCGTCCTTCGTATGCATGTCCAGGCACCAGGCACAGCCATTGATCGACGAAGCAAGGCACTTGACCAGCTCCAGTAGCGATGCCTCGATGCCGCTCTCCTCGACCCGGTGCTCGACGTGGAGCATGGCCTGGAACGCCTCCGGTGAAGCGAGCCTGTAGTCGAGCCGTTGCTGCATGAAACCACCTGTCCGTGTTCGGAGAACGTTCAGTCTCGCACCATCCACCCCTGGATCGTCCTCGCCAGCTCGGTGCGAACGGACCGGAAGGCGTGACCGTCCTGGAACGCCATCAGGCTGACCTGCCCCGCACCTGCGCGCTTGAGCGCCCGATAGAACGGAAGCACCTGGTACTCCAGTTCCACCTGGTCGTCGTCCCACCCCGCAACGATCAGGAGGTCCCGGTCGGCGAGCCGCGGCGCGATGGTGACGAGGTCGTGCTCGCGCCAGTCGGACCTCAGCTCGTCCAGCGCCTCGTCGAGGTCGAAGCGCACCGGGCCGCGGGGTGCCCGGGTGGAGAGGAGCGCCTGGCGGAACAAGGCCCCATACTCCGGCTCGCCGTCAAACCTCCTGATGAACGCGCCGTGATCGCTACCGGCCACGGACACGACCCTCCGGACGGCGGGATGTGCGGCAGCGAATGCGAGGGCGATCCCCCCACCCCAACTGTAGCCCAGGAGCACCAGATCGCCGGGTCTCACTCCTCCCCCGGGGAAGTCGTCGGACTCGACGTGATCGATGACCGCCCCCACGTCCTCCAGCCCGTTGCGGAAACCCGCGACCCCGCTGCTGGACCCGTGGCCGCGAGGTTGGAACACGAAGACGTCGGACCCCGTTCCGGCCAGCGCCCGTCCGAGGCCCAGGACGTCGGTGCCCGAGCCCGGCCATCCCGGTACGATCACGACGGTGGGCGCGGAGGGGGCCGTCGGGTCGGGCACGTAGTGTCCGACCCGGATGGAATCCGATTTGATCGGGACGAAGAAGGTCTCCGGAGTCACGGACTGCGCGTCGAGCGGTTGCGGCAGGAGGATACCGCCGAGGACCAGCCATTCAAGTCGTCTCATGACTCATTCCCCGAGTGCGACGAGTCCCATGATGGGCCGTTACCGATAGACGGCACGGCCATCGAGATCCGGAGGAACCGGCACCCCACCCAGCCGGGCCAGCGTCGGGGCAACGTCCACGGTGTACCTCGCCTCGGTCGAACGGCCGGGGCTCACGCCGGCTCCGAGCAGCAGGAAGGGTACGTGACGATCATACCAATATGGCGTTCCGTGGGTCGTGCCGGTCGCGCCCCGCACCAGGTCATGATACCCGACCCGGATCTCGACTCCATACGCAGACAGGCGATTGCCGGCCCGACCCGGGTACATGGAATTCCGGAAGAGCGTCGCGAAGGAATCAGCGGGCTCTCCCCGGGTGAGGTCGACATGTGTGTATGCCTTCGTCGCGAGTCCCCGCGTCTCCACGATCGCGGCGAGTCGACGTGCGACCTCTTCGGGAGACCCACCCTCGGCCACCGCATCCCCCACAGCGGCTCGGAGCGCTGCTCCGCGAACCCCCGAACTCGTCCGCTGAGCGCCCTCGCCTTGCGTCACCAGGTACTCGGGCATAGTCAACACCCCGTGGTCTGCGGAGAGCGCGGCCACCCACCGCCCCTCTCCCACACGCTCGTCGAGGTGCGCGAACAGGGTGCCCAACTCGCCGTCCAAGCGATAGAGGTTGTCGAGCTGCTCCTGACCGAGGGGTCCGTAGGCGTGGCCTACGTAGTCGGTCGCCGAAAAGGAGACGCCGAGGTAGTCCGTGTGGCCACGTTGCCCGAGGCGGAGCTGATCGATGGCCTCGCGCGCCATGGCGCCCACCGCCCTATCCGCGGCGGGGCCGTGCAGAAGCCACTCGACCCGACCCTCCGGAACGGCTTCTTCCCGAGCCATGTGCGGAAAGGTCGTGTGCACGCCGTCCCCTTCGTACGGTGCGTCATCGTCACGGCCTAAATGGCGCAACGCCTCCGGCACCGAGATCTCCCACACCGTGTCCGAGAGGAGGCCCGGCATCACCCGATCGTTGAAGTCCTGGACCCACTTCGGGTAGTCGGAGCGGTAGTACGTCGAAGTCACGAACCGGCCCGCTGACGGCAGGACCCAGTACACCTGCCCGCGGGTCCGTCCCGCAAACGTGACAGCCGCCCGGTCCTTCAGGGAGATCGAGGCGACTCGCGCCTCCGGGTCGGCGGCCAACACCCAGTCGGCCAGCCCGCCGCGCTTCAGGTTCGCGGGCGAGCGGCCTGGCTCGTCCGGATATCCGACGATGGGTGAGGCGCTGTCCTCCACACAATAGACGCTTCGGGGTCCCCCATCGTCGGTCTCCACCCAGTCGTTGGCCACGATCCCCGAGCGGGACGGGAAGACGCCTGTCGACAGCGTCGTGTGCCCAACCGCTGTCTCGGTGTTCCCGTGCGCGTGGGAGGTCTGGGTGAAGCGGTAGCCTTCCTCCAGGAAGCGCTTGAAGCCGCCGCTGAACATCGGAGCATACCGCTCGACGAGGTCACCGCGGAGTTGATCGACAGAGATGAGTACCAGGAGGTGGGGTTGAGCCGGTGACACCTGAGCGGCGCCTCGATCGCTTCCCGCGCCGAAACCCAGGACCAGCAGAGTCGCTGCGACTTCGCAGGACCGACTCATGCGTTGTCTCCCATTCACCATGTGTGCGCTCCAGTACGCGAAGTGGCCGTACAAAGCTATCCGGCCGAGTCCGTTCCGCCACTCCCGTCACTGTGCCGACCCGGACCACCGCGTGGACGGCCCAGGCTCCGCCTCGAGCAGCCGAAATCGGCTCCCTGGGCGGGATCCAGGCGAGATCCGGGCCGAGCCGCCGTCCCCGCGCACACCTGTAAGTCTCCTGTAAGTGGACCCCCGTATGATGAATCCGACCCGCCCTGCAGACCCGGAGCTTCACGATTGGGACCGGCGGGCGACAGAACCACCCGGAGGAAGCCCTCGTGAGACGAACAAGACTCCCTGCCCTCGCAGCGGCATACCCGATCATCCTGATGGGAGCCGTACAGGTCACGGCTCGGCCGGTTTCGGGCCAGGACGGTGAGCAGACGTTCAAGACGTTCTGCGTCGCATGTCACACGATCGGCGGCGGCCGCCTCGTGGGTCCGGACCTCGCGGGCGTGACGAGCCGGCGAAGCGAAGAGTGGCTCATCGCCTTCGTGCAGCACTCCCAGGACGTCATCGCGTCCGGCGATCCGGAGGCCGTGGCGCTGAGCCAGGAATACCCCGGCCTCGTCATGCCCGACTGGCCGCTGTCCGACGACGAGGTCCGCGCCGTCCTGGCCTACGTCGATGCCGCGCCCTCTTCGGGAGGGGCGCCGGCGCCCCCTCCGATTCCGGAGTCCTTCTCCCCCCAGGAAGCGGAGTTGGGGCTCCACCTGTTCCAGGGCACGACCCGGCTCACCAACGGAGGTCCTGCATGCAACGGCTGCCACGAGGTGACCCACGACGCGGTCATCGGGGGAGGCGTGCTCGCCAAGGACCTGACCACGGTATTCAGCCGCCTCGGCGGAGCCGGCGTCCGGGCCATCGTGGGTGCGCCGCCCTTCCCCGTCATGGAGAGGGCATTCCGGGATCGGCCCCTCACGGACGATGAGCAACGCGCGATTCTCGCCTTCCTCCAGCGTGCCGACTCGGAACAGAGCTTCCAGCAACCGAGGGACTATGGGTTGCGGCTGGTGCAGGCCGGCCTCGCCGGCGCCGCCCTCCTTCTAGGCCTCTACACCCTACTGTGGAGCGGCCGGCGGAAGGGGCCGGTGAACCAGAAGATCTTCTCGCGGCAGGTGCGCTCCACCTGAAGCGGCACGCTACCGGACACGTCCACGCGCAACAGACCCGACAACCACTCCAGGAACACGAGCATACCATGGGATGGATCAAGGACATCATCTCGCCGCAGACTCGCAGGTGGGAGGAATTCTACCGCAACCGCTTCCAGCACGACCGGATCGTACGCAGCACCCACGGCGTGAACTGCACGGGCGGGTGCTCCTGGCAGATCCACGTGAAGGACGGAATCGTCACGTGGGAGACGCAGCAGCTCGACTACCCGCTCCTGGAAGATCAGCTACCTCCCTACGAGCCGAGGGGGTGCCAGCGGGGGATCTCCTACTCGTGGTATCTCTACAGCCCGCTACGGATCAAGTACCCGCTCATCCGGGGCGCGCTCCTGAATTCCTACCGGAAGAAGAAGAAGGAGACCGGGGACCCCATGCGCGCATGGGAGGCGCTCCAGGAGGACAGCGGCCTCCGCAAGACCTATCAGGAGGCACGCGGCAAGGGTGGCTTCAGGCGCGCCACCTGGGACGAGGTTCTCGAGATCATGGCGGTGGCCAACATCCACACCGCCAGGAAGTACGGCCCCGACCGGGTGATCGGGTTCAGCCCCATCCCGGCCATGTCCATGCTGAGCTACGCCGCCGGCGCGAGATTCCTCCAGCTCTTCGGTGGCGTCAACCTCAGCTTCTACGACTGGTACTGCGACCTCCCCACCGCATTCCCCGAGATCTGGGGCGAGCAGACCGACGTCTGCGAGAGCGCCGACTGGTACAATGCCAAGATGATCGCGGACATGGGCGCGTGCCTGAACATGACGCGCACGCCCGACTGCCACTTCTTCGCCGAGTCCAGGCACAACGGGACAAAGGCTGTGGTCTTCGCGCCCGACTTCAGCCAGGTGTCGAAGTATGCCGACCAGTGGGTGCCCATTCACGCCGGCAGTGACGGCGCGTTCTGGATGGCCGTCACCCACGTCATCCTCAAGGAGTATCACCACGAGGCGAAGACGCCATTCTTCCAGGACTACGTCAAGCGGTTCACCGACAGTCCGTACCTGGTGAAGCTCGAACCGGCCGGAGGCGGATACCGCCCGGGCCGCCTCCTTCGAGCCGGGGAGGTGCCGCGGTTCAAGGACATCTCAAATGGCGACTGGAAGTTCCTCAACCTCGACGCGGCCACGGGCGACCTGGTGGTTCCTAAGGGGAGTTCGGGGTTCCGCTGGGACGAGGAGCCCGGCAACTGGAACATGAAGCTCGAAGACGGTGTCGACGACCGGCCCTACGACCCGGTTCTCACGCTCCTAGACCGGACGCAGACCGTGGTCCAGACGGAGTTCACGGAGTTCGGCCTGGACCGATCCGTGCTCCGTGGCGTTCCGGCTATGGAAGTGGAAACGGTGGACGGACCGGCGCTCGTGACCACGGTCTACGACCTGATCATGGCGCAGTACGGCGTGGGCAGGGATCTTCCCGGCCAGTACCCCGTCGACTACGCCGATCCCGACGCGGCCTACACCCCGGCCTGGCAGGAGATCTTCACGGGCGTCTCCACCGACACCGTACTCCAATTCGCCCGGGAATGGGCCTCGACGGCCGAGGCCACGGGCGGCAAGTGCATGATCATCGTGGGAGCCGGCATCAACCACTGGTACCATGGCAACCTCATGTACCGGGCGGGCGCCATGGCGCTCATGCTCACGGGATGCGTGGGGAAGAATGGCGGGGGCCTGAACCACTACGTCGGACAAGAGAAGCTGGCGCCGGTGGACTCGTGGGGGGCCATCGCGTTCGCCCGGGACCACGTGCCGGCCGCGCGCCTGCAGCAGGCCCCGCTCTGGCACTACCTGAACACGTGCCAGTACCGCTATGACGGGCAGTTCTCTCGGTACAACACCGTTCCGGACAACGAGCTGACCCGGCAGCACACCGCCGACCTCATCTACAAGGCGGTGCGCATGGGTTGGATGCCCTTCTTCCCCCAGTTCGACCGGAATACGCTCGACCTTTGCCGCGAGGCCATGGCAAGCGGGGCCAAGGATGCCGAGGGGATCAAAGACCATGTCATGAGTGCCCTACAGGCGGGTCACATCCGGTACTCGGTGAGCGACCCCGACGCGCCGGAGAACTTCCCCCGCGTGTGGTACATCTGGCGAGGCAACGCCATCATGGGAAGCATGAAGGGGCACGAGTACGCCCTCAAGCACTACCTGGGGACGCACTCCAACCTCATCGCGGAGGACTCGCCCGAGCGTCCGAAGGAAGTCAATTGGCACGAGGTTGCGCCGGTCGGGAAGATGGACCTGGTCGTGGACCTCAACTTCCGGATGGACTCCTCCGCCCTCTATTCCGACATCGTCCTCCCCGCCGCCTCCTGGTACGAGAAGGCGGACCTGAACAGCACCGACCTCCACTCCTTCATCCACCCCCTCTCGGCGGCCATCCCCCCGGTCTGGGAGTCGAAGACCGACTGGCAGATCTTCCGGGAGCTGGCGCGCGTCACGGCCGAGGCGGCCGAAACCTACATGCCGGGGGTCCACACCGACGTCGTGGCCAACGCCATCGCCCACGATTCGGCTGGAGAGATCACCCAGCCCGACATCAAGGACTGGTATCGCGGCGAGTGCACGCCGGTTCCCGGCAAGACCACGCACGACCTCACGGTGGTAGAGCGGGACTACACCCGGCTCTACGAGCGCTACATCACGCTGGGTGACCGCATCCGGACCACGGGGTTGGGGGCGCACGGGAACAGCTACGCGTGCGCCGACGCCTACGACGAGATGGTCGCGTCGAACCACTTCCCCGTCGAGCGTCGCAACGGCTCGGCGTGGCCGTCCGTTCGTGAGGACGAATGGGCCGCGAACGCGGTGCTCCATCTCTCCTCGCTGACCAACGGGGTCCTCAACGTCCGAGCCTACAAGAACGCCGAGAAGAAGACGGGTATGCCGCTGGTCGATCTCGGTGCCGGTAGCAAGGACCTTCGGATCCGCTACGCCGACCTCCAGGCCCAACCGCGGCGCTACAACACGTCTCCCCTCTGGTCCGGCGTGATGACCGACGGGCGCGCGTACTCGGCCTACACCTACAACGTGGAAAAGCTGGTTCCGTGGCGTACCCTCACCGGGCGCCAGCACTTCTACCTCGACCATGAGATGTACCTCGCGTTCGGCGAGAACCTGCCCACCTACAAACCGTCTCCCAAGCCGGCCGCGTACGGTGACCTCCGCAAGACCCTCGAGAACGGCGAGGCGCGGGTTCTCAACTGCCTGACCCCCCACGGGAAGTGGCACATCCACTCCACCTACATGGAGAACCACCGGATGCTGACCCTGTCCCGGGGGTGCGAGCCGGTCTGGATGAGTGAGTCGGACGCAGAGGCGCTGGGCATCGCCGACAACGACTGGGTGGAGGTCTACAACGACCACGGCGTGTACGCCGCCCGCGCCAGCGTGAGCGCCCGGATCCCCCCCGGGGTCTGCATCGTCTACCACGTTCCTGAGCGCACGGTGGGCATTCCCAAGTCCCAGGTGCGCGGAGGGAAGCGGGCGGGCGGGCACAACAGCTTCACCCGAATCCACCTGAAGCCGAACTTCCTCGCCGGCGGCTACGGGCAGTTCAGCTTCGGGTTCAACTACTGGGGGCCCATCGCACCCAACCGCGACACCCACGTCGTGGTGAAGCGCATGGACAAGGTGGTGTTCTGATGACCTCGACCAACGGATCCAATGGGAGGGCCGCTATGGACGTGCGTTCGCAGATGTCCATGGTGTTCCACCTCGACAAGTGCATCGGGTGCCACACCTGCTCCATCGCCTGCAAGAACATCTGGACGGACCGGAAGGGCGCGGAGTACATGTGGTGGAACAACGTGGAGACCAAGCCGGGGACCGGGTATCCGTCCAAGTGGGAGGATCAGGACATCTACCGGGGCGGCTGGGAGAAGGACGGCGACGGCATCCGCCTCCGGGGAGCCGGCAAGGCCAAGGGCCTCGGCAACATCTTCCACAATCCGCACCTGCCGGTCATCGACGACTACTACGAGCCATTCACCTACAAGTACCTGGACCTCATCGAGTCCGAAGCGGGTGACGACCAACCGACGGCTCGTCCCATCTCGATGATCACCGGCGAGCCCATGGACATCAAGATGGGCCCCAACTGGGACGACGACCTCAGCGGAACGCCGGACTACGCTCGCAACGATCCGAATCTCGAGAGCCTCTCCCCCGCGGAGCGGGAGGCCATGTTCCAACTCGAGCGGATGGCGTTCTTCTACCTGCCCCGGATCTGCAACCACTGCCTCAACCCAGCCTGCGTGGCGTCGTGCCCGTCCGGCGCGATCTACAAGCGGGGTGAGGACGGTGTGGTCCTCATCGACCAGTCGGTGTGCCGCGGCTGGCGTATGTGCGTCACCGCGTGCCCCTACAAGAAGAGCTACTACAACTGGAGCACGGGCAAGTCGGAAAAGTGCATCCTGTGCTATCCCCGGATCGAGGCCGGACACGCGCCCGCTTGCATGCACTCCTGTGTGGGAAGGATCCGGTACCTGGGGGTCCTGCTGTACGACGCCAACCGAATCCATGCCGTGGCCTCGTCGGACAAGGAGGACCTGGTCCAGGCTCAGATGGACGTGATTCTGGACCCCTTCGACCCCGACGTCATCGCGGCCGCCAAGGCAAACGGGGTGGCCGACTCGACCATCGACGCCGCCCAGAAATCACCAGTATACCGGTTCGTGAAGGAGTGGAACCTGGCGCTTCCGCTCCATCCCGAGTTCCGGACACTGCCCATGCTCTTCTACGTGCCGCCGCTGCTGCCGGTGATGGCTTCGGTGAAGAGCGTGGACAACGCGGCCCAGTCGGAGAAGATGCACGAGGCTGCCAAGTACTGGCCCGACAACTGGCTCTACGACACGACCACCCGAGAGATGTTCGGCACGATCGCGGATTCTCGCTTCCCCCTGGAGTACATGGCGAGCCTCTTCTCGGCCGGAAACACGGACGCGGTCGCCGACCGGCTCAAGAAGCTCATGGCCGTCCGGCTCCACCGCAGGCAGACCACCGTGGGGGACCTGAGGCCCGAGATGGTCGCCGAGGCCCTAGCGGACACGGCCCTGTCCCCCGAATCGGCCGACGCCATCTACTATCTCACGGCTCTGGCCAAGTTCGACGACCGCTTCGTGATTCCCGCCGCGCACCGCGAGCAGGCCATCGAGATGCTCGAATTCGCCGGCGACATGAAAGGGAGTACGGGCTTCGGATTCAAGGCGGAAACCGCCAAGCGGGGGCCCTGACCATGCACCCCCTCACCCACTACGAGCACCTGGCGCGGCTCTTCGACTACCCCCGGTGGGACTACCCTTCGTGGGTCAAAGGCGCCTACGACGTGCTTTCGGGCCGCCACGTGGTCGCGGCTGCCGAGATCGCCTGCTTCGCACAGGCGCTGCCGACCGATGACGACGGTCCTTTCAGCCCCGACGCCCTGGATGAGGTCCAGGAGCTGTTCACGCGCACCTTCGATGTCCAGGCCATCACAACCCTTGGAGTCGGGTATGTGATGTTCGGAGACGATTACAAACGGGGCGAGCTGCTGGTGAATCTCAGCCGAGAGCTGCGGGATGCGAGCATCGATCCGGGAACCGAACTCCCGGACCACCTCCCCAACGTTCTGCGCCTCATGGCCCGGTGGCAGGACCGCGACCTGGCCGCCGAGTTCGCGGCGGAGATCCTACGGCCCGCGCTCGAGCGCATGATCGATGAGTTCGACCCGCGCCGGATCGACCAGCGCAACGCCCTCTATGAGAAGCACTACAAGACGCTCCTCGTCTCGTCACCCAACCAGGCGACGTTGTTCCGCACTCCGCTCGCCGCAGTCCTCGAGGTTCTCAAGGAGGACTTCCGGCTGGGTGCGTGGCGGCCGCCGGAGCAGTCGAACGACTTCCTGCGCTCGCTGGACCGCGAGCTCGCCCTCGAGGCTGAAGACAGCGCTCCCGCTCCTACCGGAGGACGGCCATGAACGCCCTCAACGCCTTTCTATTCGTCGGCCTCCCGTATGCCGCCGTCGTGGTGTGTGTCGCAGGCACGATCTACCGGTATCGGCGAAGGGGGTTCACTGTCTCTTCGCTTTCGTCCCAGTTCCTCGAGGGCAAGAGCCTGTTCTGGGGAACCGTTCCGTTCCACGTCGGGATCCTGGTGGTGTTCCTCGGCCATCTCACCGCATTCCTGCTCCCCGGAGCCACGCTGGCGTGGAACAGCGCGCCGGTCCGTCTGATCATCCTGGAAGTTACCGCGTTCACCTTCGGCGTGACCGTGCTGGTCGGCCTCGTGGCGCTGATGGTGCGGAGGCTGACCAATCCGCGCATTGCAGCGGTCACGACGTGGGCGGATCTGGCCCTGGAGGTCCTCCTGCTGGCTCAGGTCGTCTTCGGCCTCTGGATCGCCGTCGGGTATCGCTGGGGCTCCTCCTGGTTCTCGGCGGACCTGACTCCCTACCTGTGGTCCCTCGTGATCTTCCGCCCGGATACCGCTGCCGTCTTCGCGCTCCCCTGGGTGATCAAGGCTCACGTGGTGGGGGCGTTCTTCATCCTCCTCGCATTCCCATTCACGCGGCTCATGCACGTCCTCGTGGCGCCGCTCCACTACATTGTGCGACCCTATCAACAGGTGATCTGGAACTGGGACCGGAGGAAGATCCGGAATCCCGGGATGCCGTGGAGCCTCACCAGGCCGCGCAACAACTGACACGACCAGCAGGACGGGAGCGGGAAGGAATGAGCGGAGACGCACGGGAGTCGAGTGTGACCATCAAGGGCAGTCCCCGGGACGGCCTCGTCGGAGCCACGTTGGGGTTCTTCGTGGGCTTCGCCGCGGTCGCCCTGTTCGGACTGACTGCGGAGCGATTCCGCTCGGTGATGGACCTGACGGCCAGCCAGGTGGGGCTCCTCGTGGCCATGCCGGCCTTGTCGGGCTCGCTACTGCGCATCCCCTTCGCCGGTTGGGTGGATACCACGGGAGGCCGGCGTCCGTTCTTGGTGCTCCTCTCGCTCTCCGTCGTGGGCATGGCCGGCCTCACAGCGGTGGTCACCTTTCTCTACCCGGATCGGCTCGCGGCGGGCCACTACCCGCTCCTCCTGCTCCTCGGCCTCCTGTCCGGCTGCGGGATCGCCGTCTTTACGGTGGGGAGCAGTCAGGTTTCATACTGGTACGGCAAGGCTCGCCAGGGACGCGCGCTGGCCGTGTACGCAGGCATCGGGAACCTGGCGCCCGGGGTGTTCTCTTTGATTCTTCCGTTCGCCATCCTCGGCTGGGGCCTGTCGGGTACCTACTTCGCCTGGCTGGCGCTCCTGCTCGCCGGGACGGTGGCGTATGCCTTCATGGGCCGAAACGCCTGGTACTTCCAGTTCCGCCACCAGGGGCTCGACCCCGCCGAGGCGCGCCGGAAGGCCGGCGAGTTGGGGCAAGAGCTCTTCCCCAGCGCGACTGCGCTGGCGAGCCTGAAGACCGCCGCGGCGAAGTGGCGGACATGGGTCCTGGTCTGCGTTTACTTCACCACCTTCGGTGGATTCGTCGCCCTCACCGCCTGGCTTCCGACTTACTGGATGTCCTTTCACGGGATGGGAGCGGTGGCGGCCGGCCTCCTGACAGGTGGCTTCGCCATCCTCACGTCGGGCATCCGGGTCGTGGGCGGCGTGCTGTCCGATCAGTTGCAGAAGGGAGGTGAGAACACGACGATCCTGGCCCTCCTCGTCATGCTCCAGGGTGCCGCCCTCATGACCCTGACGGACCAGTTCGAGGTGGCGGTGCCGGCGATCCTGCTCATGGGCATGGGCATGGGCATCTGCAACGCCGGCGTGTTCAAGCTGGTCCCGCAGGCTGTCCCCGAGGCCGTGGGTGGCGCCTCGGGGTGGGTAGGCGGACTCGGTGCTTTCGGCGGCTTCGTCATCCCCCCCATCATGGGCTTCGCCGTCAGACAGCACGACGAGAGCGGCTACCCGTTGGGGTTCGTGACCTTCCTGGTCCTCGCGCTTTTCGCCCTCTCCCTGGTGTGGATTCTGAAGTACGCCGACGAGGCCCGGGACTCGACCGCCCCTCCGCCCGGTACATGACGACGGCGACGGCGGAGTCGGGGCTTGCCGTCTTTCGGGATGAGGTGAGAACCCTCTCCCCCGCCTACTTCGCCCTGGTGATGGCCACCGGGATCGTCTCCGTGGCCGCACTCCGCGTCGGGATGACCCGTGTCGCATTTGCCCTTCTGGCGATCAATGCCGTCGCGTACGCCGTGCTCTGCGTCATGACCGCGCTCCGGGTCCTGTGGTATCCGTCCGCGTTCCTGGACGACCTGACGGATCACCGGAGGGGAGTCGGCTTCTTCTCCCTGGTGGCGGGCACCTGTGTCCTCGGTAGCCAGGGTATCCTGATCGCCGGTGGCTACCGCGCGGCCACGCTCCTTCTCGGCGCCGGCATCGTGCTGTGGATCACCCTGACCTACGCCATCTTCACGGTGCTCGCCGTGAAGAGGGACAAACCGGCCCTGGCCGACGGGATCACCGGGTCATGGCTCCTCGCGGTGGTGGCGACCCAATCCATCGCGGTCCTGAGCGCGCTCCTGGCGTCCCACTGGGGGCAGCCCCAGCGACTCCACGCGAACTTCCTGGCGCTCTCCATGTGGCTCTGGGGCGGGATGCTCTACATCTGGATGATCTCGCTCATCTTCTACCGCTACATGTTCTTCCGGTTCTCGCCCGACGACCTGGAGCCACCCTACTGGATCAACATGGGCGCCATGGCGATCTCCACGCTGGGGGGGGCTACCCTGATCTCGAACGCCCGTGACGCCTGGTTCCTGCAATCACTCCTCCCCTTCCTGGAAGGCTTCACGATCTTGTTCTGGGCCACCGGAAGCTGGTGGGTACCCATGCTCGCGATCCTCTTCGCCTGGCGCCACGGGTACCGGCGGCTCCCCCTCAGGTACGATCCCCTTTATTGGGGGGCCGTCTTTCCGCTCGGGATGTACTCCGTGTGCACGTCCGGTATAGCCGACGTGATGCGCCTCGAGTTCCTCGCGTTCATTCCGAGAATCTTCGCGTACGTGGCCCTCTCGGCGTGGTGCCTGGCGGCCCTGGGCCTGGCACGGCGCATCGGAGGTGTGTTGCGACGCATGCGTACTCGCGGCGGGGCGGACCGCACCGGGTACCGAGCCGCATGATCACCCACACCGGCAGCTATGCGATCCGAGCGATGGTGCACATGCTGGAGGTGCAGGGCGTCGACCCGGCCGACGGCAACCTGACCGCCCTCGAGATCGCCCGGGCCACCGGAATCCCCCGCAACTACCTCACGAAGATCCTGAGCGAGCTGGTCCACGTCGGCTTCCTGACCTCCACCCGGGGGCCTCGTGGGGGCTTCCGGCTGGTCGATGGGGCCGACCGGGCCACACTCAAAGACCTGTTGGCTTCCTTCGAGAGCGTCCCGACGCGCGGGTGTTTCCTCTGCCCCGACGGGTGTCCGGAGGGTACGGACTGCCCCAGCTACGACCGATGCATCACATTGTCGGGGCAGGTCGAGCAGTTCCTTCGTACAACCCGGATCGCCGACCTCATCAGCACGGGGTGGAAGGGAGGGTCCTCCAAACTGCGGGAGTAGACCCGGTGCGCGCCCACCTGGCCCTCCACCGATCGTCGGCTTCCGCGGCCCACTCCGCGTCGAACTCCTGGCTGAAGACCATCCTCCGGCCGAGCGACGAGGCAACGGAGCCCACCTCCGTCGGAGCTGCCAGCCCGTCGCGGGGAGACTCCCCGCCCGCATGCTGCCGGTGGTCCGGATACCAAAGATCGACCCAGATGGACGATGCGCGATCCAGATAGTACCGGTCCCCGTCGGTCCGAACATGCACCCAGGACGTGCCCCTGCCGTGGTGGGGCTCTACAGCGCGCCGCAGGGCCGAAACGGTGACGTGGAATCGATTGCGAAGGGAGGTGGCGGGTGCGGAGGGCCATAGCTCTCGCGCCAACCGCTCCGCGCTCCGGGGCGCCCCAGCGGCCGAGACAAGCACGGCAAGGAGCTCACGGGCCTTGCGGCGCCCGAAGTCGGAGGCCTGGAGGCGCTTGCCCTCGAGCCAGACCTCGAATCCCCCGATGCAGTGGATGCGCAGACGCGCCTCGCCGGCGCCCGGGTGTCGATTCACCCCAACGGCGGCTCCTGAGCCCTGGCCTTCCGGAGACGGAGGCGCGATGCCTTCCGCAAACCAGAGCAGCGCCGGAAGGCGCCGCGTCAGCGGGACCGGCGCGGGCCGCCGGAAGGCGACGCTGGCCACCCCCCACACGCCGGTGCCCCCCTTCAGCGGAACACAGTAGCGTGCCGGGGACATGCATTGCGACCCAATGCACTCCCGTGGCCAGCCGGCGCGTCCTCCGAGCACCTGGATGCTCCCGCTGCGGCACGCCGGGCACCTCTCCTCGAACGCCGCCGGGCCGGGCAATGCCTCCGGGGCGGGGTCCAACATGACGAACCGCGCTTCGTCGGCGCACGTCAACGCCCTGAGCTCCCCCTCGACGACCTCTCGGATTGCCGAAATTGCCTCCAGTCCCGCGGCGCGGGTCCGGACACGTGCGCCATCGACTGCGCCTCCGATCACTTCCGCCGCCAGAAGACAGGACCGGGCACACGATCTCCAGTCGGCCGGGAGGTCCTTCCACGCGAGGAGAAGGCATCCCAGAGGGTCCTGCCCATCACCGAGCGGCACGCAGAGGGCCCCCCTGTACCCCAGGGTCTTGACGCGCGAGCGGAGGAAATCCCCTTCGCCTTCGAGGGACTGGGTCGAGAGAACGTCCCCGCTATCCAGGACCAATCCGGGGAACCCCTCGCCGATGCGGAATCGGCCCACCTGCAGGAAGGCGTCCGAATCGTCCCCCTGATGTGAGACCAGCACCATCTCCCGCTCACGCGGGGTGGTGAGGAACAACTCGCAGACGTTGGCGGCGACCGCCCTCCTCAGGCGGAGGAGCGCGGCGTCCAGCCCGTCGAGCCGGCGTCCACCCTCAAGCAGGAGTGCGAGCTCCCCTGTCAACTCGAGCTCCGAGCGGCTCGGTCTGCGGGTGTCGAACCGTTGGACCGTCTCTCTCACCATCCGGGAGTGCCTCCGCGCCTGAGCGCACGATTCAGCCCATGCCGGAACGGGGACGGCACGGCCCTGGCATCTAAATTCGGATCCCGAGGTGTGATTTGCAACAGCGCCACCGTGACATCCGGTCCGGGTCGCACCACGAACTCAGCGGTCCAGCTTGTACAGGTACCGCAGCAGCCCCGCATTCAGACCGAGGCATACCAGGCTCGCCGCCGCGGCGGGCACCAGGACCGAAGTGTCCCCACCGAGCCAAGCGTTCATCGTGGCGGTGAGCAGCCAGAGCTGCAGGATGCAGAGGAGCACGACGAACGTGAGGATCCCGTTCACGATCGTGATCCGCTGACTCCGGACGAAACGGCTCCGCGCGCTCATGAGGGAGCCCTTCCATCGTCCGGGGCCCGGCAGCGCCCTGGCAACGCGGCGATGCTCCGGGCCCGGGCCTCACGATCGGGATCGCCGCTGGGGTCGTGGACCGCCTCGTTGGCCTTGGTCATCCCGGTCGCCCACACCTTCCCGTCGCGGATCTCGAGGTCCACCCGCGCCAGTGCACGGCGGGGCGGACCAGCTAATGGCCTCCCGGTGGCCAGGTCGAACACCCCATGATGGCAAGGACAGTGCAACTCGCCTTCGTCGACCGCGGGCACGACGGGGCAGAGAAGGTGCGTACACTGCTGTTCGTAGGCCACGAACGACGTCTCATCGATACGCACGAGGAGTCGGGGAGCGCTCGCCTCGGGGTAGTTGAACACCATGGCGCCGCCGACGGGCACTTCGTCCAGGTCGGCGACCAGAATTCTGGGCCATGCCCCATCAGGCATCGACGCCACCTCCCGCACGACGAGCCACACCTGGCCTGCGGCGAAGGCCAGGCTCGTCAGGGTCATGAACTTCACGAGCTCGCGCCGGGATACGTACTCGTCCTGAGGCCAGTCGATGGGGAAGTCCTGCCTCCATCGCGGCTGCTCCTCCATCGGGCGCCCGTCCGGGGCCGCCGTGAGCCGATCCTGGTCCTCGGGGCTCATTTGTCCTCTCCCCCCTGGTAGAGATTCTCCATGAAGACGTCGTCGGTGACCTCGTGCCCGATCGTCGGTTGATCGAGAGCGGCAACCACGTCGACGAGGCTCACGGGCCGCGCACGGGGCACCATCATGTTCACCTTCGTGTGGATGGTCTGGTGTCCGAACTGGAAGGTGTTCACCGCCGTGGAGCGGGGCCGCAGGCGCTGGATCTCGTCGCGGGTGCCGAACCACAGGGCCCCACTCGGACACACCGAGGCGCACATGGGCTTGAGCCCCACCGAGGTGCGGTCGTAGCACATGTCGCACTTCATCATCAGGTTCATGCCCGTATTCATCTTCGGAACCCCGAAGGGGCATGCGAGCACGCAGTTATTGCACGCGATGCAGCGCGGCTTGCGAGCGGTCTGCACCACGCCGTCCTCCGTCTTCTTGATCGCGTCGGCCGGGCACACCTCCGCGCACGTTGGGGACTCGCAATGCATGCACACCACAGGCACCGTCTGGGGACTCCGCCCGCGGTCGATGAAGTCGAGCTGGATCATCGACTGCCCCTTGTGGGTGTCACACTCGGTGCATGCCTGCACGCAGGCCTGGCAGCCGATGCAACGACCCGGGTCGATGAAGAACTCCATGTGGGCAGGAACGGGCACCGAGGACTCCTACTGCTGTGGCTCGAGGCGATCCGCGTACTCGGGAGGGGCGGCCGCGGGGAAGACGCGCACCGCACACACCTTGTACTCGGGGATCTTGGAGATCGGGTCCTGGGCGGAGATCGTGAGCTGATTCGCGCTCTTCCTTCCGGGCCAGTGGTACGGGATGAACACGGTGTCGGGCCGGATGGTCCGCACCACGCTGGCGCGGAGCGTGGCGGAGCCCCGCCGTGACTCCGCCGTGGCCCACGCGCCATCCTCGATCCCCAATCTGGCCGCCAGCTTCGGGTGGATCTCGAGGCGTGGCTCAGGATAGTGGTCGATGAGCGGACCGATCCGGCGGGTCTGGGCTCCCGACAGGAACTGGCTCACGACCCGTCCTGTCGTGAGGATGACCGGAAACTCGCCGTCCACCTCCTCCGCCGGCGGCGTGTACACCGAGACGTTGAATCGAGCCCTGCCGTCGGGGAAATAGAACGGGCCACTACCCTTGGCGACGGGGTTCCACGAGCCTGGCTCGAAGAGGCGAACGGTCCCCTGCGGACCAGGCGGTGTCACGCCATCCGGCACCTCCGCCGGACAGGGCCAGAACACGCCCATGTTCTCCTCGACCCGTTCCCATGTAATGCCCGAGTAGTCGTTGACGCCGCCCTTCGATGCGAGGCGGAGCTCTTCCATGATCTCACGGGGATTCGCGAACGTGAGTCCTCGCTCGCGGCCGAGGGCGCCGGCAATGTCCTGGATGATCCTCCAATCCTCACGTGCGTCCCCGGGGCAGGCCACCGCTTTCTTGATCCGGATGACCCGACCTTCCAGTTGGGTCACGGTCCCCTCGTCCTCCTCCTGGAGTGAACCCGGAAGCACCACGTCGGCGTAGCGGGCCGTCTCGTTCAGGAAGAAGTCGATGGCGACGTAGAAGTCGAGCTTCTCGAGCATCCGACGGATGAAGTTGTTGTCCGGAAGCGACACGATTGGGTTGAAGCACACGCTCAAGAGTCCCTTCACCTCACCCCGGTCCACCTTGCGGAAGATCTCGTAGGCATCGACGCCGGGCTGCGGCAGCTCCTCGGGGTCTATTCCCCACACGGAAGCCACGTATGCCCGATGCTCCGGGTTGCCCAGGTCCCGCCCGCCGGGAAGCTGGTCGCACTTCTGCCCGTGCTCCCGACCGCCCTGTCCGTTGGCCTGCCCCGTGATGGTGGCGTACCCGCAGTTCTCACGTCCGATGCGTCCCGAAGCCAGGACGATGTTGATGGCTCCCAACACGTTCTGTACGCCATGGCTGTGGTGCTCGATGCCTCGGGCGTGCATGAGGAAGCTGGTTTTGGCCTGCCCCCACCACTCGGCGGCCCGGCGAATGCCCTTCTCCGCGATGCCCGTGACCTCGGCGGTCCGGCGAGGCGTCCAGCGCTGCACATGGGCGGCCAGTTCGTCGAAGCCGGTGGTCCACCCTTCGATGAATCCATGGTCGACCCAATCGTTCTCGATCATCAGGTGGAGGACGCCATTGAAAAGGGCCACGTCACGTCCGGGCTTGATGGGCAGGAACAGGTCGCAGGTGCGCGCGATGGGGGTCATGCGCGGATCCACCACGATGACCTTGGCCCCCAACTCCCGGGCCTGCCACACGTAGTCGGTGGTGATCGGAGCGCACTCCGCGACGTTGGCCCCGCTGATCCAGACCACCTCGGTTCCCGGGACATCGGTCCAGGGGTTCGCCGCACGGTCGATTCCGAAGGCCTTCTTGTTGCCCGCTCCGGCGCTCACCATGCAGAGCCGTCCGTTGTAATCGATATTCGCCGTCTTGAGCGCCATATGGGCGAACTTGCCCATCAGGTACGTCTTTTCCGTGGTCAGGCTCGCGCCGCTCAGGATGGCGAAGGCGTCGGGGCCGTGGTCGCGCTGGATACGCTCGATCTCGGAGGCCACCCGGCGGATCGCCTCCTCATAGGGCATCTCACGGAATCCTCCGGCGGCCGTCTCATCCTTCCGATAGGCCTGCAGGAGTCGGTCGGGGTGGCTGCCCTGCAGGTATCGCTTGATCCCCTTGGGGCAGAGCTTGCCTTTGTTGAAGGGGAAGTCGTACCACGGTTCGAACCCGACGACCTGCTCCTCCTTCACCTTGAGTTGGATGCCACACTGCTGGCCACAGAAGCAGCAGTGGGTCTTCACCACCCGGTCCGGTTCGACACCTGTATCCAGACGGGCGCCCCGAGAGTAGGCCAGATGCGGCCCGAACTGTCGAATCGTCTCGAGTTGGAGAGGCACGAGGGGCTTGGTGGAGTTCATGGGATCGGGCATTTGGCGCTATGGATGGAAGTTCTCGGCATCCTCTGAGCCGAGGGGGCCCTCACCCAGGCCCGGATTGGCATGGACGGGCATCGGGAGTGCCCCTCTGGATCCGGACGACAGTGGCCCCCCGCCGCGCTCTCCGCGCCAGAGCATTCCCTGGGCGATGGAGAAGGAGGCGCGCCTGCAGGGCGGACAGATCCACTGGTAGTGCTCAACGGGTCCGTCAACCTCGTAGCGATAGCCGAGGGTCTGCTCCACCGCGATGAGGTCCTCCACGTGGGTTCGGGAAGTGAAGGCGTGGTTGCAGCGGCGGCAGCGCGCCGGCTCCTCGGCACGCCCGACGTCCTTGTAGAACCCGATCCCGAGCTGGGCGGGACGCTGGAAGATGTGGAAGAACTTGCCGAACGGCAGCCACAGGAAGGTGCCGATGACCGTCACCGCATGGAGGATCGCGATGAAGTTGTAGGCGTAACCCTTCATCCAGGTGTAGCTGGCGGTGAGCATCAGGCCGGTGAGGCTCACCGCGAACAGCAGGACGAGTGGGAGGAAGTCCTCGGCATAACGCTGTACCGCCGCGGCGCCCTCCTCTCTCATCCTGCGACGCATGGCGAGCATCACTCCCGCGATCACGAGGAACGACGCCCACACGAGGCCGTGGAAGACGAGGAAAGCCAGGGCCGACCCGAGGGGAAAGGACACCGTCGGAAAGCCGAAGACCACGATGCGATACCAATCGAGACGGCCCGGTACCGAATCAAAGTAGAGCCACCCGAACACCAGCGGGAAGGTGATGGCGGCCGCCAGGATACACCCCCACATGATGAGAAGGTGGGTCACGCCCCGCAGGCGATCACGGCGCAGGATGAAGCGGTTCCCCAGGATGTCCGTGGTCACCCGCGTCACCCAGGAGACGCCGTTGCGGATCCTGAATCCCCGCCGAAAGAACGCCCGCCACCCCCGCCGCCAATACAGTGCTGTCGGCGGCCGTTGGAGCCACATGCTGTAGCGGTAGGTGAGCCCGAAAGTCGCGAAAAGGACCGCAGACGTGTAGGCGATCAATGCGGCGTCGAAGTGCTCGAGATTCCTCGACCCAACGAGGATCAGGATCGCCAGGATCGTCGTGGTGGCGAGGCCGTAACCGATGGCACGGCGGGGACCGGCGTCGTTTTCTTGCGCCGCCGCCTTCATCGACTCTGCATCACTCGGTCTCGAGGGTCTCAAGGGTGTCCTTCGAACTCGGGCTTGCTTGGAACAAACGCTCGCATCAGGTCGTCTATCGTACGGCTGGCCGGGTCGCGGCAGCAACCGCCATCATGGAACGGTCGCCTACCCCTGCCGGCCTGGCTCTCCCACGCGGCGCGTCGAGACCATACTGTTGACAATGCAGAACACGTCCGACGCGGCGGCACGACCCGCGATTCCCCACTCAGACAGGCATGCGGCGCCGGCAGAGCCGGCGACGGCTACGGTAGTGCGCCGGTCGACGGGGAACATCGCCCCCCCCACCTCCGATGGTTGACCGCCCCGGCTCAGGGCAACGGCCCGGTGAGCTCGCGGCTGCCCACGTCCAGGCGATCGCCGATGCGACCTTGGACTGCCTTCCCGGCGTGTTGTTCCTGTGCAGCGCCGAAGGGCACCTCCTGTACTGGAACCGGGAGCTCGAGTCGGCCAGCGGCTATTCGGCCGGGGAGGTCGCTGGGCGCCACATGGTCGAGTTCTTCATGGGGCACGATGGACACCTCGTACGGCATTGTATCGAGACCACCGTCGCCAACGGCTCGGCCAGCGTCGAGGCACACCTCGTCGGCAGGGAGGGAAGCAGCGCGCCTTACCGGATCACGGCGCGTCGCGTGCTGTTGGAGGGCGAGCCTCACCTGGTAGCGGTCGGCGTGGACCTCACGCCGGTGCGGCAGGCAGAGAAGTCCCTCCTGGACCTGGCGAACGCCGTGGACGCCGTCGGCGACGCCGTGTTCCTGACCGACCGCGAGGGTACAATCACCCAGGTCAACGAGCGATTCACCGAGTTGTACGGATACCCCGCAGAAGAAGTGGTGGGGCGGACGACGCCCCGGATCCTCAAGAGCGGACGGCACTCCCGGGAGTTCTATCAGCAGGTATGGGCGACGCTGCTAAGAGGCGATACGGTGTACGGGGAGCTCTGCAACCGGGCGAAGGACGGCCGTCTCCTCGACATCGATGAGACCGTCACCTCGTTCCGGGACGACCAGGGGAAGTTGGCGGGCTTCATGGCGATTCACCGCGACATCTCCGCCCGGAAGAAGGCGGAGACGGAGGCCCGCCTGCTGCAGACGCTCGCGCTTGGGATCGGCGAGGCTCGCGATCTCGGTGATGCTCTCGCTTTCGTGTTGCGCGAGATCTGCCAGGCGACGGGATGGGCCATGGGCGAGGTCTGGATTCCCGCTGGTAACGGCTCGAAGCTGGAGTGTCACCCCGTGTGGCACCGCGCCGCTCCGGGTCTCGATGAGTTCCGGGGGGTGAGCGAGGCCATGCTCTTCGGCGAGGGGGAGGGCCTTCCAGGGCAGGTGTGGGGGCAGAGCCGCCCCGTGTGGTGCCGGAACCTGGATAGTCCGTCCCAATTCCCACGATTCGAGGCAGCCAGCCGCGCGGGGCTCGTCGCAGGACTCGGGGTGCCGGTGCTTGCGCACGAAGAGATCGTCCTGGTGTTGGACTTCTTCCTGTTGGAGCGCACGGGCGAAGACGAGCACTGGATGGGTCTCATCTCGGCCGTGGCGGCTCAGATCGGTGCGTTGATCGAACGCAAGCAGGTCGAGGCTGCGCTGGCGGCCAACGAGGCGCTCTTCAGGACGCTCATCGAGAATGCGTCCGACCTGCTGACCGTGTTGGATGATCGAGGCACGGTCCGCTTCCAGGGCCCATCGGCTGTCCGACTTCTGGGGCGCTCTCCCGAGCAATGTGCGGGGCAGCAGGTCATGGAGTCGATCCACGCGGATGACGCTTGGCACGTGGCGTCCGCCATGCACCGGGCTCTGGAAGAGCCGGGCTTGCCGATCACTGTCGAATTCCGGATCCGCCACCAGGACGGATCGTGGCGCCGGTTGGAGGCCATTGGCAGGAGCATCGCTGGACCAGGTGAGGAGGCCGTCGTGGTCGTGAACTCACGCGACGTGACACACCAGAGGCAGTTGGAGGAGCAGCTGCGCCATTCCCAGAAGATGGAGGCCATAGGACAGCTGGCCGGCGGCGTGGCGCACGACTTCAACAACGTGCTCGCCGTGATTCTGATGCAAGCCGAGTTGATGCAGTCTGGGCAGGATGTACCGGGGCCGATACAGGAGGGGCTGGAGGAGGTAAAAACCACCGCGGAACGCGCCGTCGACCTTACGCGTCAGTTGCTGCTGTTCAGCCGGAAACAGGCCGCTCAACTCCGCGAGCTCGATCTCAACGAGACCGTGGTCGACCTCTCCAAGATGCTCCGACGGCTCATCGGAGAGCACGTACACCTCGAGATCCACCTGCACCCGGCGGCCCTCCCGACCCGAGCCGATCCGGGCATGCTCGAGCAGGTGCTGGTGAACCTCTCGGTGAATGCGCGCGACGCCATGCCGTCAGGGGGGCGGCTCCGCATCCGCACCATGGAGCAGATCCTGGACGACGCCGCGGCGCGGGGACATCCCGATGCAAGACCCGGGCACTTCGTTTGCCTCGAAGTGAAAGATCGGGGTGTGGGAATCCCGCCGGAGGTTCTGCCGCAGATCTTCGAACCGTTCTTCACCACCAAGGAGCCGGGGAAAGGCACGGGGTTGGGACTCGCGACCGTCTTCGGGATCGTGCAACAGCATGGCGGATGGGTCCAGGTCCAGAGCGAGCCGGATCGGGGAACGCGGTTCCGGATCTTCCTCCCCGCCCTGGCCACCACCGTGCGGGCCACCACCGTGACGGCCCGTCCTACACCTCCCGGAGGGACGGAGACGATCCTCCTCGTCGAGGACGACGAAGCCCTCCGAAAGGCCACCCGGGCGACATTGGAAGGCCATGGATATCGGGTGGTGTTGGCCAGGAATGGGGTGGAAGCCCTCCGCGAGTGGTCCGCCGTGGCGGCCGGTGTGGCCCTGGTGCTGACGGACGTGGTTATGCCCGGGGGGGTGGGTGGTCTGGAACTGGGCCGCCGACTGAGACAGTACCGAGAGGACCTGAAGCTGGTGTATATGAGCGGCTATAGCGCGGAGATCGCGGGGCGGACGCCGGAGCTGGTCAGCGGAGAGGCCTTTCTCGCGAAGCCGTTCTCAACCGCGGCGCTGCTGGACACCGTACGGGCATGCCTGGACGGATGACCGCCTCGGGCTCCTGAAGCGGCCAGCGCGGCCGTAGGTCCTCCTTCAACCAGAAGGAGGTCTTCGATCCTCTCCGCTCGGTGGCGCCGGGGGAAGAGCGTCGGATGTCGTGCCTGAGCGGTCCGGCACCTCGAGGAAGGAGATCTCGAAGGCACACCGGGGCCTGGTATCCCTTTGGCACACTTCCTTCACCGATCCTCCAGTCGTCCCCCGAACCAACGCCTCTGCCAACCCACAGACACGACGGTCGTGAGCAGCCAAGGATGAGAGGGGGCATGAAAACCCCTGGAGTCGCCAGCGCCCGTCCTCTTGGACGATATCGACGGTGCCGCCGAGGGACCGCAAGGCGTCGGCGGCCGCGCAAACGCGCTCCTCTCTCGTGCCTCCCGACGGCACCGCCGCACGGTCGCCGACCTCGACGAGGAGGTCCCGAACCGTCGCCGCGTCCTCCCGCTCCTCCAACGCCGACAAGAGTCCCCTGAGAACAAAGACGTACGCCTTGGGGAGGAGCTCGTCGGCGTCTCGCGTGATCGTGTAGACGTTCGCCGGTTTTCCACCCGTATCCCGCCGCGTCTCCCTGAGGCGCACGAGACCATCGCGCTCCATGGCGGCAAGATGTCCCCTGATGGCGTTGGCGCTCACACCGACCTCGGCGGCGAGTTCCTGGACGGTCTGATCCGACCGGAGGAGGATCTCGATCACCTGCTGCCGCGTGCCGCCGACCAGGCGACTGAGCCAGTTGACTTGGGGTGCCATGCTTGCAGGGGGCCCGGGGAGCACAGTTTGTCCATGGCATACCTCGTTTTTGTTCCGTGGTTCCATGGGAGACCATGTTTCACATCTTTATACCATATGTCAATGACATTCTTGACAAAGCACTTGAAGCTTCACACCTTGCTGTGTCCAGCATCGACGCGACCGCTCGATTGCCTATCGGCCATCGAGCCCGAACCCGAGGAACACAATGATGATCAGCTTCCGGGGGACCCTACTCCTCCCTCTCGCAATGACCGCTCTCTCGGCATCGAGCGCCATCGCCCAGTCCCTCGACGACGCGGCCATAGCCCACGTCGCGGTAACGGCGAACCAACTCGACATCACCGGGGCGGAACAGGCCCTGTCCAAGTCATCGAACCCCGAGGTGCGCCAGTTCGCGGAAACCATGATCCGAGACCACACGGGTGTGATCGAGCAGGCTGCGGCTCTCGCGGCCAGGCTGGGCGTCACACCTCTCGACAACGACGTCAGCACCGCATTGACGGCCAACGCCGCCGACGTGCGGGCTCGGCTCGCTTCGATGACGAGCGCGGCGTTCGACCGCGCGTACGTGGAGAACGAGGTCGCCTACCACGAAGCGGTCATCGCCGCCGTTGAAGAGACACTGGTCCCCAACACCTCCAACGCCGAACTACGGAAGCTCCTGAGCAGCGTGGTTCCAGCGCTCCGGGCCCACCTCGAGCACGCGCGCTCCCTGCGTCAGAAGCTCGGAGAGCTCTAGTGGACCGCCCCGACATGGCCGCCTGGGCAGCGCTGTGCCTGCTCCCCTTTGCCCTCATGGGGTCGAAGGCTGGTGCGGAGCGCGATCGCGCTCCTGCACCCGTAACTCACACCGTGGAGATCCGGGACATGGCGTTCCACCCGGCCGAGCTCCAGGTGCGGGCGGGAGACACGATCGTCTGGGTCAACCACGACTTCGTGCCCCACACCGCCACCGCCCCCGACTCGGCCTGGACATCCCCGCCTCTCGAACAGGGAGACCGGTGGAGCAGACTCGTCCCGCAGGATCCGGGTGGCCTCTATCTCTGCGCGTTCCATCGAACCATGGAAGGCCGCATCTCCGTCGAATCCGATCCCCCTGACCAACTCGCACGATGACTATTCGAATCCCGGGCATGCTGATTGCGGCATCCACCGCGATCGCTCTTGCCGCCTGTTCCGACTCACCGACCCGGGGCGACGACCCTGGGCCCCAGCCCGACCCTCAGGAGGTCTTCCGACACGAGACCTTCGGGAACGAGACGTGGTGGACGGACACCCTCGCCATGCACCAGGTGATCCAGACCGCAGTCGACCCGGTCACGGCCCTGACCGTCGGGCTCAAGGTCGACGCGGACGCGCTTCCGGAGGGTATCCTGGCCACGGCCGACCTCACCGATCCGGCGACCACGGTGGAGCTCATCCGACTGGGCGCCGTCGTGGGAATCCACGGGGAGGTGAGCGACGAGGGCAACCTCACCCGTGTGGGAGTCACCTGCGCGCTGTGCCACTCCACGGTGGACAACTCCGTAATGCCGGGCATTGGACGCCGCCTGGACGGATGGCCCAACCTCGACCTGAACCCGGGCCTCATCGTGTCGCTGTCGCCGTACTTCCAGGACCCGGCGGCGCAGGCCGTGTTGACGTCGTGGGGACCCGGCATGTTCGACCCCCGCTTCAACGTCGACGGGATCAGCGATCCGGTTGTGATCCCGCCCGCCTACGGCCTCGACGGCGTGGCACTCGAGACGTACACCGGAGATGGCCCGGTGTCGTACTGGAACGCATACGTCGCCATCACCCAGATGCACGGCCACGGGGACTTCTCCGATCCACGCATCGGTGTGTCCGTGGACTGGGCCGAAGATCTGGTGACGCCGCTTCTCCAGCCGCTCCTCGAATACCAGCTCAGCCTCACGGCGCCGCCGCCTCCT
Organism: Gemmatimonadota bacterium; assembly: GCA_045863275.1. Lineage (GTDB taxonomy): Bacteria > Gemmatimonadota > Gemmatimonadetes > Longimicrobiales > Gaopeijiaceae > SZUA-318. The sequence continues at coordinate 77,531 of BTVB01000005.1, read as the reverse complement.
CCAGGGTTCTTCGATCCGGTCGCGGCGGATCGGGGTCGGCAGGTGTTCGTCGCAGCCGGGTGTGCGAGCTGCCACTCCGGCCCCCTCCTCACCGACGCCGCTGAGCGACTGCACGCGCCGTCGGAGACGTGCATGGATCCGACGCTGGCCCAGCGCGCCGCGACCGGGAAGTACCGGACCACGCCACTCAGGGCCCTCTGGCAGCACGCGCCCTACTTCCACGACGGCAGCGCCGCGTCTCTCGAAGCCGTCGTCGATCACTACGACGCCTGCCTGGACCTCGGACTGGACGGGCCCCAGCGGAAAGACCTCGTCCAGTACCTGAAGAGCCGGTGACCCCATGAGCATGGAACAGCCCGACCTCTCCACGCTCCCCGACCTCGCCGAGGGCATTCCCTCGACCTCCCTTCCTCCCGGCGAGCGCCTCGTCGGGAGGGTCGGGGAGGACCCGGTCCTCCTCATCCGTACTTCCCACGGACTCCTACACGCCGTCCAGGCCATGTGCCCGCACTACGGGGCTCCCTTGGTGGACGGGTGTGTCCACGAGGATCGAATCCACTGTCCCTGGCACCACGCCTCCTTCGAGTTGACCGATGGAGCCGTCCAGCGGCCCCCGGCCCTCGACCCGCTCAAGACCTGGCCGGTCGAGGAGCGGGAGGGGCGAGTGCGGGTGATTGCGACCCTCCCGAGAACCCGCACCCGCCGAACGCCACCCCGGCCACGAAAGGCCGTGGTCATCGTCGGAGCGGGGGCGGCCGGCACCGCCGCCGCTGTGACGTTGCGCGAAGCTGGGCACCGGGGCCGCATCCTGCTGATCGATCCGGACCCCGCCGCTCCGTACGACCGACCGAACCTATCGAAGGACTATCTCGCTGGAACAGTTCCGGAGGAGTGGTTGATGGTTCGTCCGGACAACGAGTGGGACCGGCTGAACGTGGAGCGTGTGGTGGACCACGTGGCGCGGCTCGAACACGATGAGCGGGTGGTGGTGGTTTCCTCCGGTGGCAGGCTGGCGTTCGACGCCCTCATCCTGGCCACCGGAGCTCGGCCGCGGCGCCTTGCCGTGCCGGGGGGAGATCGCTCCGATGTTCTCACGCTTCGGTCGCTGGCCGACTGTCGGGCGATCCGGGCCCGGGCCGACGCGGGCGCCCGCGCCGTCGTAGTAGGGGCAGGCTTCCTCGGCCTCGAAGCCGCGGCTTCCCTCCGGACCCGGAATCTCGATGTGCATGTCGTGGCCCCCGAGGCAGTGCCCCTGGGACGTGTGTTCGGCGAAGACCTGGGTCGCGAACTCAGGGCACGGCACGAACGCGAGGGCGTCCACTTCCATCTCCGGGCGCAGGTCGAGGGAATCGACGACGCCGGCGTGCGGCTGGCCGACGGAACGACGATCCCCGCTGACTTCACGATTGCCGCCGTGGGTGTGGAACCACGTCTCCCTCTCGCCAAGGCGGCCGGGCTACGTATCGACGGGGGCGTGGTCGTCGACACCTTCCTGGAGTCCAGTCGCGCACGGATCTTCGCCGCAGGCGACATTGCCGCTTTCCCCCACCCGCGAACGGGCCGCCTCATCCGCATGGAGCACTGGGCCCTGGCCCAGGCACAGGGGCGCACCGCGGCACTGAACACCCTCGGCTACCAGCGACCGTTCCGGCACGTCCCCTTCTTCTGGACCACCCAGTACGACATCACCATCCAGTGGTCGGGCTTCCCCGACCCCTGGGACTCAGTGCGGACCCACGGATCCCTGGCCGAAGGAAGCGTCGCTACGCGATTCCGGGCCGGCGGAGTGGACGTCGCGGCCGCCATCGCCGGCCGCGACACGACCCGCCTTCGCTGGGAGCTGGCCCGGTCGGACGAGCTCGAGGGACATGTCCCATGAGCGACCTCGCGATCGCCGCCCCTCGCCCATCCCCTCCCTCCACCCCGGCCGCCGGGCCGCCGGGTCCAGGCCGGCCCGCGACTCGCGATCCGGACGGCGACGGGACGGCTGCGCTGCTCCATCAGTTTCTTCGCGAACTGGGCGTCCCTGAAGCCGACCTCGGCGAGCCGCAGCTGATCGCGGCCGTCGGGGTCCTACGCTACCTCACCGATGGGTACCGGCGGCGCCCGGAGGAGGTGACCGGGGAGGTGATCCGAGGGAAGGACCGGAGTGAGCCAGTCGTGGTGCGGAGCATTCCCTTCGTATCGATAGACCAGGAGCACCTGCTTCCCTTCTCTGGGAGTGTCGACGTCGCGTACCTACCCGGCAGTGCCCGCATCGGGCTTCCCAAACTGGACCGACTGGTCGGCGCTTTCGCCCATCGACTGCAAACTCCCGCGCGCCTGGCCGAGGAGGTGGCCACCGCCCTGAGCAGCGATCTCGCGGCTCGCGGTTCGGTGGTCCGCGTGCAGGCACACCCGCTGTACCCCCAGCCATCGACCACGATCGAAGCGACCGCGTACGTAGGAGCGTTTCGGCTTCCCTTCTGGCGAGAGAGAGTCGGAGTGCTCCTGCGGTGAGCCCGCGCGGTCCGGCCTCCTTTCGGCGCCCACGTCAGTCCTTTCCCGAAGGAACACGACGTGAGATGTTGCGCTGTGGGCCACCCCCAGCCCTACGCCGACGGAATGACGAAGCAGCGGCCCACCTCGGGGGAACCCCGAAGGAGTCACCCTTGATCACCCGCATCCTCGTGGCGATCGACCACTCAGATCACTCCGGCCGGGCAGCGGCGTTCGCGACCGAGCTGGCCATCAAGTTCAGTGCCTCGTTGACCTTCCTGCACGTCCTGACCCAGGTCCTGGGGCGAGAGCAGTTGAAGCGATACCTCGCTTCCCTCGAGGCCGCAGCCACCCCCGATCCGGTCCAGATCGCGAATGTTCGCAAAGAACTGGCGGGATCCGGCGAAGCCGAAGGCGCCGAGCTCATCGGTCGCGCGGAGGCCGCTGCCCGAGCGGCGGGGGCTCAGAGTCTAGCCACCTTGCTCCTGGACGGTGACGCGGCAACCGTGATCCTCGACCAGGCACATCGAGGCGAGCACGACGTCGTCGTGCTCGGCCGCCGCGGGATGGGGAGCCTCAAGGGCCTGTTGACGGGGAGCGTCTCGCAGAAGGTCGCATCCTGGGGGAGAGGGACGGTCATTCTGGTGAACTGACCCCTCCACGAACGACGAGGACTGGGACCGGCGAGCCACGCACCACCTTGTCGGTGACGCTCCCCAGGAAGACCCGCGAGAGATGATGTCGGGTCTGCGCAGTCATCACGATCATGTCTGCGCGCCTCTCTCGGACGAAGTGGAGGATCCCACTCGCCGGGCTTCTTTCGACCCCGACTGCCACATCGATCGTGCAGGACAGGTCGGTGAGCCCCTTCCGCACCGACTCCAGGTACCTGCGGGCTTCGTTCTTGAGTGCCTTGAGGAGGCGGGCCGCCGTACTCGGCGTGTCGTGGAGGGACACGGAGGCGATGCCGGCGGGTGACACGACTCGGAAGAGGGTGACAGAGGCTCCGAAAAGCCCGGCGAGCGCAACGGCCGACGCGGCCGCCCTCTCAGCCAAATCCGATCCGTCGAGAGGCACGACGATCTTCTCGATCGATTCGTACGACACTGCGCGCTCCCACCCGGGCTTCACTACGATGACGGACGCGGAGGCGCGGCGGAGTAGGCGGTCGGTCACCGATCCGAGCCACATCCGCTCGAACCCTCCATGGCCGTGGGTACTCATGACCACGAAGTCCGCCGCTTCCGCTTCGACGCAAAGAGCGGAGGTCGCGTCCCCTTCCAGGATGACCGCCGACACGGCCGCGTAGCCTCCGGTGAGCCGTTCCCTGACCCACTCGGCGGTGTTGTCCATGTAGGCCTGGGCATCGAAAGAGGAGGCCTCGCGCACCAACGCAAGGCGCACCTCTGCTCCCATCTTCTTGCCAATCGCGACCGCCAGAGGGAGCGCGGCCTCTGCGGTTGTGGACCCATCCACTGGAACCAGGATCATCCGTTGCCCCCGACCTCGTGGAGAATCCGGGGGGCGCTTGGATTCAATCACCCGCTCCCACCCCGAGCTGCGGACGGGGGCGGGCACCCAGACACGCCTCCACCTCTTCGATGAACTCGAACAGCGTCTTCACACCGACCACGCGAAGCCGGGCGCTACCACGGGGCGTGACAACTTCTACAAGGGCGCCCTCTGCCCGTCCGGACAACGACCTCCCCAACGGCGAGTCGATGCTGACGTGTCCCGCCTCGAGGTCCATCGCGGACCCGCTCATCAGGACGTAGGTCGCCTCGACCCCCGAGTCGAGGTCGTTCACCGTGACCCGGGAGCCATAGCCGGCGGCAAAGGGAGTCACACCCCGAAGGGCATCGGGCCCCGCCCCCGCGAGGAGCAGGCCCAGGTGGTGCGTCAGCACGGAGAGACTGCCCGTGAACGGAACGGCCGGGTCCCCTTGGCGCTCGCGATACGCCTCTGAGGCGGCCAGATCCACGAGACGACCCAGTCGCTCGTACAACGAAGAGGTCACGAAGGACACGGTTGATCTCCGACGAGGGGAAGCCGCTCCGGTCCACGTCGTTGACGTCTCGGACACGGCGTCGAGGGGCCGGGGTCGGCTTCGCCCATCGGTCCCTACTCAATGGTGTCCCGAGAGGCAGCTTTGTTACGGCGGGTCGATGGCCCTCTGCCGACCGAGGTTGAACAGCTCCTCAATCCAGACCGTATCGCTTGATCTTGCTGTACAGGGTCTTCCGGTCGATGCCAAGAATGCGAGCCGCTTCGGCCTTGTTACCCTCCACCTCCAGCAACACGGCTCGGATGTGATCGCCCTCGAGAGAGCTGAGCGACCGCAGGCCACGCCTGGGTCGTGCATCCGACTTCAAGGTCGCGGGCAGGTCGGACGCCGTGATGACCTGCTGCGCCTTCATCACGACGAGCTGCTGAATCACGTTCTGTAGCTCTCTCACGTTCCCCGGCCACGAATACGAAGCCAGGCCATCGAGCGCGTCGTCCGTGAACTCGATCGGAATGCGGCCGATCTCATCGGAGTACTGCCGAGCGAAGTGCGCGGCCAGGAGAAGTACGTCCTCGCCTCGCTCCCGGAGCGGGGGCACGTGGAGGGGGAGGATGTTGACCCGATAGTACAAGTCTTCCCGAAACTCGCCCTGCTCCATGAGCGCCGTGAGATCCTTGTTGGTGGCGGCGATCACCCTCACGTCGACCGCTAACGGATTGCTCGATCCTACCGGATAGACCACCCGGTCTTGGAGAACACGCAGGAGCTTCAACTGTGTCGCCGCGCTGGTCTCGCTCAGTTCATCCAGCAGGATCGTCCCGCCTTGCGCGGCCCGGAAGTACCCGTCCCGGTTCCTGTCCGCCCCGGTGAACGCGCCTTTGACATGACCGAACAACTCGCTCTCGAGGAGCGTCTCCGGAATCGCGCCACAGTTCACCGGAACAAAGGGGCCGCCCGCTCTCGCGCTGCTCTCGTGGACGGCCCGGGCAACGAGCTCCTTTCCGGTGCCGCTCTCACCGGTGATGAGAACCGTCGCAGTACTGGTCCCCGCGCGAGCAATCTGGGTGAAGACCTCTTTCATCGCGGCGGAACGGGCGATGATCGCGGGATAGGTCAACTCGTCCGTCGGGGCGGCGGCGCCTGACGCAGCACGACGCCGGACTCCGCGGTGCAAAGCCCGACCGACTGCATCGAAAAGCTCCTGCTGCGTAAACGGCTTTACGATGTACTCCGAAGCGCCGGCCCGCATCGCGTCGATGGCCCCCTCAATGCTGGCATGCCCGGTGACCAACATCACCTCGATATTCGCGTAGTGTCGACGCACGTGGGATACGAGATCCAAGCCGCTCCCGTCCCCCAGGTGTGAATCACTGATGACCAGATCCACGGTGCCCTGCTCGAGGGTACGCAGTGCGGCATCGAATCCCGGCGCCACCAGAACATGATGCCCCTGGCGAATCAGGTTCCGCTGGATCAACTCGGCAGATGCCGCCGCGTTGTCCACCACCAGGACCGTCCGGACCTCTCCCGGCGCCGTCACTGGTTCGTCGATCGGAGGATGATCTCGAAGCGGCTGCCCGACCCAGCTCCGCTCGTAACCCGAACACGCCCACCATGCGCGGTTACGATCCCGTGTACCACGGCGAGACCCATCCCAGACCCGCCTTCCCGCGTGGTGAAGAAGGGCATGAAGGCCTTCTCTCGCACGTCGTCGGACATCCCTTCTCCTTCGTCTTCGACCACGAGCATGACGTCGCTCTCGTCATCGGGATGCGTCGAGGTCGCCACCGTTACGGTGTCCCCTTCCCGGCTCGCCTGGGCGGCATTCACGACGAGGTTGACCAGAACCTGGCGTAGTTGATCAGCACTGGCCGACACCGTGGGAAGCCCGTCGGCCAAGTCCGTACTCAGGGCAACTCCAGCCTTGCGGCAGATCACCTCCAGGAACGATCGCGTCTCCATCACGAGGTCGTTCAACCCAACCTCCGACTTGGCCTGGTAGAACTGGCTGGAGAAGAGAAGGAGCTGCCGGATGACCTGCCGGGCGTGGAGCGCCGACGAGACGATGAGGCCGACGTCCCTTTGAGCCTCGGACGGAACGGACGGGTTGGCTTGGAGGAGCTGTGCGAAGCCCAGGATGTTGTTGAGCGGCTCGTTGAGTTCGTGCGTGATACCCGAGGCCGTCTCTCCTACCGTGGCGAGACGCTCCGAGCGCTGGACCTGCCGCTCCAACTCCCGATTCTCCTCCTCTGCCTGCCGACGCTCGATCACCAGGGCGACCTCGCGAGCGACGGTGTCCAGAAGCTTGACCTCCTCTGCCAGGAACGGGCCAAGGTCGAGCACCGGATGATCACTCGAATAGCAGACCGTGACACTCCCTCGGACCACGCCCCGGACAATGACGTCCGACGACAATGCGTTCTGCTCGGGGGTACCCGCGAGTGACGGGCCAAACACGTCGCCGTCCAGCACGATCGTTGCCTGGGCGTCCTCCGGGTAGAGCCAGGCCGCAGGCAGAAGGGACACAATCCCCTGAAGGATCTCGTCTACCTCGACGGAAGGCCCTTCCTTGAGGAGAGCGATTCCGTACAGGCAGGTGAGCTCCTTCATCCGTTCGCGAAGCAAGGCGTTCGTCGCCCGCAGGGTCAGCGCGGTACCCAGCGAGTGCATCACTTCTTCCAGGGACCCGAACGCCGCTCCGGAGAAAGCAGAATCCGAATGCAGATGCAGCACAGCGACCCATCGGTCGGACCCTTCGCTCGCCCGCGAAGCAAAAGGGATGGCAAGGCACTCCGTCCCAGCGGCTCCACCGTCGGGACCACCCAGTTGGAGCACCTTGCCTCGGGTCTGTCCATCCCGGTCCTGGGTGGCCGCCTGAGAGCCGATCGAGATCAACTCGATACATGTCGCTTCCAAGGCGTCCGCGGCATCTGCAGGCAGCGGCAGGATGGAGGGCGCCAACGCGGGCCCGCCCTCGTCCCGGACCAAACGGAACGGGCGACGGGAGTCGTTGCACCAGATCTCCACCCTGGAGGCACCTGCGAACGCCAGGAGCTCTCCGGCCACCAGCGACAGGTAGATGTGCAACGGATCACCGCTGAGCGCGGCGGATGCGAATCGGCGAGACAGGCGCCAATAGTCCGCTGGTTCCGGTCGGTCCCCGCTCATCTCCGGCATCTCGCTGACCCCCGTGTCCCAGGAAGGGGCTCAGACATGCTCACCGAGTGAGTCCAGCATCGATTGCAGAGACGCCTTGGCGTCTCCCCATATCAAGATAGCCTCGGGCATGTCGTAGAGCAGATTTTCGACGCCCGAGTACCCCGGCCGGTCATCGAGGTTCGCCACGACCACCCGTCTCGCGTTGTGCACGTTCAGGATGGGCATCCCCGAGATCGGCGTATCGTCGGTGCTGGTGGCTGCCGGGTTCACCACGTCGGATGCACCTACGACAACAGCGACGTCGGTCTCAGCGAAATCGTCGTTGATATCGGGCAACTCCACCAGACTCTCCCAGGTAGCCTCGGCCTCGGACAACAGCACATGCATATGGCCCGGCATCCTTCCGGCAACCGGATGAATAGCGAATCGGACCCTCTTGCCGGCCCGCTCCAATACACGACTCAACTCCACCGTCTGGAACTGGGCCTGAGCCAGTGCCATCCCGTAGCCGGGAACAATGATCACGGTATCCGCCGCGCGAAGAGCGGCCACGGCTTCCTCGCGGGGCTCGCCCCGTTTCGGCCGAGGTTCCGGTACGACCGTGGGCTCGGCCGTCCCGGGGTTGTTACGAAGCGTCAGGGTCGAAGCGCCGACGCCACCCGTCAGGATGTCCAGAAGACGCCGGTTCATCGCTTCGCACATCGCCAGGGTCAGCACCGACCCCGACGCGGCGACGGTCGCGCCTCCTGCGACCAGGAGATTGCTCTCGGTGATCACGCCCGTGAACGCAGCGGCGAGTCCGGCGGTCGCGTTGAGGAACGAGATCAGAACCGGCATGTCGGCCCCTCCGATCCTCATGGCTACCAGGACCCCAGCTCCTGCCGCGAAGACCACAGAAGCCACCAAGGCAAGTGCGAGCGTCATCTCGACGCTGCCCCCGGCGACAGCCATCGTGGCCACCAACAGCACCACGATCGCCAGCAGCCACCAACCGTGCGCCGGGATTCGTTGTGGCGGTTGCGGAAGAACGTTCGCCAGCTTTCCGCCGGCCACAAGGCTCGCACTGAACGTGGCACCACCGATGGCGAGGCCCCCGAGTCCGGTCACCTCCTCGACTCCGATCGAAGGCGCCGCGCCTCCCGCCAGCTCGACGGAGCAGACCAGGAATGCGGCAAGGCCCCCTGCTCCGTGCTGGATCGCCACCATGGCCGGCGCCTGGATCATATGGACCTTGCGGGCGACCCACGACCCTGCCACGGCTCCGACGAGGAGTGTCCCGAGGACCCACTCCGGGCGGAGGATCTGATACCGTACCGCCACGATCCCCACGGCCAGGGCGAGGGCAATGGCGGCCAGGACGTTTCCCCGGAGGGCCCCACGGGGAGTTCTGAACTGCCAGATCCCCGACAGGATCAGGGCAATGACGATGACGTCGGTCACGATGCGCGACGGTTCGAACACGCTGGCCTCCCTAGCGGAACATCCGGAGGATTCGGTGCGTCAACACGAAGCCTCCGAACAGGTTGAACGATACGGCGACCAGGGCCAGCCCCCCCACCAGGACCGCCCATGGCCCCGTTGGCGAGGCAAACAGGAGAACGGCGCCCAGGACCGTCACGGCCGAGATCGCGTTGGTGAGGGACATCAACGGCGTATGCAGCTTGGGTGGAACCCGGAGGATGAGCGAATAGGCGATCAAGACCGTGACGGAGAACACGACGAGGAGCAGGACCAGGGCTTCCATGGCTCAACTCCTCACGCTGGGCTGGCGGTTGGCGCACCGGCGGACGCGCGCATCGCCTTCAGAGTCCCCGCATGCCTGATCTCCCCGTCGTCCGTCACCAGCATGCTCTGGCTGATCGGATCGTCCCAGGGGGCCGCCCCCGGCCCATCCGGGAAGAGGTGCTTGACCGCGTGCAGGATGTTCTTGGCGAAGAGCCAGGTCGCATCGACCGGCATCCCGCCCGGAATGTTCGCGATGCCGCAGATCGTCACATCCCCGACGACTACGGTCTTGCCCGGCACGGTCTGTGAGCAGTTGCCGCCCTGATCCACGCTCACGTCCACGATCACCGACCCCGGCTTCATCCGTCGCACCATCTCCTCGGTGATCAGCACCGGAGCCTCCTCGCCAGGAACGAGGGCGCTGGCGATGACGACGTCCATCTCCTCCAGCAAGGGGCCGAGATGGACCCGTTCTTTCTCGATCCACTCGGAAGGCAGCGCCCGGCTGTAGCCCCCTTCACCCACCGCCAACTCCTGCGGTACGTCGAAGTCGCTACGCTTGGCCCCCAACGATGCTGCCTGTTCCATGGCCTCGCGTCGGACGTCCAGCGCCGTGACGATCCCCCCCAGCCGCTTGGCCGTAGCGATGGCCTGCAGGCCGACCACGCCCGTTCCCAGAACGAGGACACTGGCCGGGCGCGTCGCACCGACTGCCGTTCCGATGACGGGGATGAAACGGGGGAAGTACGTCGCGGCCAGCAGTACGGAGCGATACCCCGTTACCGTACTCATGGACGTGAGGGCGTCCATCGGCTGGGCGTGGGAGAGCGTGCGCGGGACCGAATCCAGGGTGAAGGACGTGATGTTCCTTTCCTGGAGTATCCGCACCAGCTCGTGGTTCGACGGAGTTGCCGGGTGGATGAACGCCACGAGAACCGACCCCGGCCGCATCAGTGAGACCTCATGGCGATCCAGCACCGCGTTGTGCATGGGTTGCTTCACTTTCAGGATCACATCCGCACCGCCGTACAGCGCCTCGGCGCCGTCAACGATCCTCGCCCCGGCGTCAGAGTACGCCTCGTCGGAGGCGAAGATGCCGAGGCCCGCGCCGGCCTCCACCATCACGTCGAAGCCGAGCCGCCGATACTCCGCCACCGTCTCCGGTGTGGCGGCGACCCGGCGCTCACCTTGCATGATTTCCGTAGGAATCCCGATGACCATGTTCGACCCTCTCTTGAGTGTGGCGGACTGACTCAGCCCGCGGTGACGTTGACCTGGTCGAGCTTCCGGATCGCCTCTTCGATCGCGTGTGTCAGCACAGGCGCCGAAGGTCTCGCGAGCTGGCTGATCAGGACGGCGCGAAGGGACGGCGCCTTGGTCACCGCGGTCCCATTCACGCGCCCGCCCCGACAACCGATGTGCCCCAGGGCCTTGGCGGCCAGGATACGCGCGTCCACGAACGTGGTCTCATCCAGCAGCACATCCAGGACGGCCGAGACCAGCGCGTCGCTGGGGTTCTCCACACGGCGGGCTGCGTTGAGCGTGTGCTCGCGGATCCGCCAGTTGTCTCTGTACCGAAGCAGGCGGATCAGACCGGGCTGCACCTCATCCAGGCGCCCTTCCTCCGTTGCTTTTTCGAGCGTGGCGAGGACTCGACCCCAGTCCTCCAGATTCCCGAATGGATCATGCGACATGTTCCCCTCCTTGCGGGGCGATTCGGTGGTGTTGGCACCGGACCCAAGGCACCGATCGTGCCACGTCGCCCCATATGCCGCAGGCCCGGTGATCAGGCTCTGGGGCGCGTGCGGAAGTCGTTCTCAACGCTGGGTTTTTACCCGTCTACTCTCGGAGGCCCGTCGGATCAGGGAGGTGCATCCCGACGAAGCTCACGGTGTAGCGATTCTCCACATGGGGAGAATCCCTACAGGTCCTGCGGGCTCTTGACGTATCCCCTCGATGGGCCAGATCGAAGACCCGACGGCGGTTTGAGGCACGCGTGACAAACGGCACGGTTCTGGCACCAAGCGGGCGGTGCGGGCGCCCCGTTGATCTCGGCACCCCTCCCCTAGGCAACTTCCAGATCGCTCAATCACGGACTCATGGCGACGCCTCCATTCCCCATCGAAGGCATCCTCCGCGGACTGCGGGAACGGGCGAAGGAACTCAGCTGCTTGTGTCAGATCGACGAGATTCTGGGCTCAGGCGCGCTCTCCGACGAGGAACGTCTCCGGCAGATCGTGTTGGCGCTCCCGGGGGGATTGCAGTACCCGGAGCACAGCGCCGCGCGGATCGAGAGCTTCGGTATCACTGTTGAGTCCCCTGGTTTTCTCGAGACGCCCTCGATGATGGTCGCCCCCCTGACCGTGCGGGACGAAGTGGTCGGGGGCGTCACCATCGTCTACACGAAACAGACGACTCCGGAGACCGGAGGGCCTTTCCTCGAGGAGGAGCGCAAGCTCCTGGAGGCTGTCGCGGAGCAAGTCAGCGCTCGCCTCGCTCTTGGGGGATCCGAGTCGGTGAGGAGGATCTGCCAGAAAGAGGACTCGAACGGGAAGTGGAAGGTGATCCTCGGGTTCCTGGAACAGACCGACCCTCAGTTGCTCCAACGCATGAGTCATCGGATGGCGAACCATCTCCGCTGGAGAGGTGTCGCGGCGTCGGAGGCGCTCTTCGACAGGGAGGAGCACGACGGCGGTGACGGCGATGCGGGGCAGCCCCTCCCCCTCTACCCGACCCGTCGGGTTCACCTCCCTGCTGACGAGGTGTTCCGGATCGCGACCGAGTATTGTGGCGAAGAGGAGATCCTGCAGCAGATCAGGGCATGGATCAACAAGGACAAGCTCTCCTTCCTGATCACGGCCCTGGAGGCGCAAGAGTCCTCCCTCGATGTCGTGGCGGCTGCCTTGCGGCGTCTTCGCACGCTGCACCTGGACGAGCAAGACCTCCCATCCTCGGTCCAGGATCTCCTGACGGTTGGGCTCCTTCGGAAGTTCTTCACTGACGATGCCGACTTCCTCAGCACGGCCAGTCGATACGCGACCGTAGACGACTTTCACGATGTCGGCGCGCGCGTGATCATGTCCCCGGGTGGTGCCGGCAAGCTGGGAGGCAAGGCGTCGGGGCTGTTCCTCGCGCGGAAGATCCTCGAGCGCGCTGCCGATGGCGAGCCTCACCTGAAGGGCATCAGGGTGCCCCGCACCTGGTACATCGCTTCAGACGTGGTGACCGCCTTCATTCGCCACAACGATCTCGATGAGGTGCTCGACCGGAAGTACATGGCGATCGAAGAGGTCCGTGGGCGCTACCCCTACCTCGTCCGCCTGTTCAAGTCCTCCCCCTTCCCCCCCGAGATCACCAGGCAGCTTTCTCTCGCCCTCGACGACCTCAATAGCGGGCCACTGATCGTGCGCAGCTCCAGCCTTCTGGAGAACCGCACCGACGCTGCCTTTCCAGGGAAGTACAGGAGTCTCTTTCTGGCCAACCGAGGCTCGAAGGAGGAGCGCCTGCGCTCCCTCCAGGACGCCGTCGCCGAGATCTTCGCCTCCGTCTTCGGACCCGAAGCCATCGAGTATCGCAGAGAGCGCCACCTATTGGATGTCCACGAGGGGATGGGTGTCCTGATCCAGGAGTTGGTGGGTACCCAAGTCGGGGACTATTTCCTCCCCGCCTATTCCGGGGTTGCGCTCAGTCACAACGAGTTCCGGTGGTCGCCTCGTATCGAGCGCGAGGATGGCCTGATCAGGCTGGTTCCCGGCCTGGGCACGCGGGCCGTGGAACGCCTCGGCGACGACTACCCGATCCTCCTGGTTCCCGAGCAACCCGGGCTGCGCGTCAATACCACGCCGGACGAGGTGGTTCGCTACTCCCCCAGGATGGTCGACGTGTTCCACCTGGAAGAACGCAGCCTCCAGTCCGTCCCGCTGAGCACCCTTCTCAGAAGCGTCGGAGACGATCTCCCACTGGCGCGCCACATGGTCTCGTTCGTGGACCGAGACGGGGTTCGTTCCCTTTCGGGAGCCACCATCGGCTTTGATGGGGATGCAGTGGTGACCTTTGAAGGTCTTGCCAACGGCACGCCCTTCGTCCAGCAGATGGCAGCGGTACTGCGGGTCCTGAATAAGGAGCTCGGGACGCCCGTTGAGGTCGAGTTCGCCTCGGACGGAGAGGACCTGCACCTCCTCCAATGCCGCCCGCAGAGCAGCTCCGTCGAGGACGCTCCCGACGCCATCCCCAGGGCGCTCCCACGGAATGACCTCCTGTTCTCCGCACACCGCTTCGTCTCCAACGGAAGAGTGCCCGACATCACCCACGTCGTCTACGTCGATCCCACCGAATACGTGAGGCTCGGAGGCCTGGACCTCCTGAGGGACGTGGGCAGGGCTGTCGGGAGGCTCAACGCAGTTCTCCCGAAGCGGCAGTTCATTCTCATGGGCCCTGGTCGGTGGGGGAGCCGGGGGGACATCCACCTCGGCGTGAGCGTGACCTACTCGGATATCAGCAACACCGCGCTCCTGATCGAGATCGCTCGAAGAACCGGGAACTACGTTCCAGACCTGTCGTTCGGCACGCACTTCTTCCACGATCTGGTCGAGGCGCGGATCCGGTACCTTCCACTGTACCCGGATGAGCCCGAGAACCACCTGAACGAGGCGTTCCTGCGAGGCGGTCGTAACCTCCTGCCTGAACTGGTCCCCGAGTTGGCACACATTTCGAACACAGTCCGGGTGCTGGACATCCCCGCTGAGAGGGAAGGGCAGGTGTTGAAGGTCCTCCTCAACGCCGACCTGGACGAGGCCGTCGGCGTGTTTGCGCATTCGCCCCCTCCTTCGATGACCGGCGGCCCGAGGGGCGATGCCCGGGGCCGCCGGCCCCTCCCGGAGCCTCACCACGCGGACCACTGGCAGTGGCGTCTGCAAATGGCTGAGCGCCTTGCCGGCTACTTGGACGGTGACCGCTTCGGAGTATTGGCGATGTGGGTCATGGGGAGCACCAAGAACGCCACCGCTGGACCTGGAAGCGACATCGACCTCATCGTCCACTTCGACGGTACGGCGCGGGAACGGGCCGAGCTACTTCTCTGGCTCGAGGGATGGAGCCTGTCCCTGGCCGAAATCAACTACCTGAGAACCGGATATCAGTCCTCCGGCCTGTTGGATGTGCACCTGATCACCCACGAAGACATCGCGAACCGGTCCAGCTATGCGGCCAAGATCGGGGCTGTGACCGATGCCGCACGACCGCTCCGGCTTCGGCAGGCCGATGAGTGAGGACAAGACCCAACGAATGACGCCTGATCCGGACCTGATGCGTACGTCCACCAGCGACGAGCCACCAAGACTCCCGATCCTCCTGGCTCTGCTGTTCCTGCTCATCACGGTGCTCGCCATCGTGGACATCGTCCTGGATCGCCCACTCACGTGGTGGAGTGTCCACGTTCTTACGGAAGCCACCCTGGTCCTGGCTAGCCTCAGTGCGGCTTCCTACCTGACCTGGGGATGGTACAAGTCCCTTCGAGATGTGCGTACGCTAGAGGTGGCCGTCGCCCAGCGTAGAGCGGAGCGAGATGCCTGGAAGAGGAAGGCCTCGCGAACGCTGGGAGATCTCTCGATAGCCGTAGACACACAGTTCCATGACTGGGGACTCAGCGACGCAGAACGAGAAACGGCTCTCATGTTGCTGAAGGGCCTTAGCCACAAGCGGATTGGAAGACTCACGCATCGGAGTGAGCGGACGGCGAGGCAGCACGCCGTCGCGGTCTATCGGAAGTCGGGGCTGGCAGGAAGGGCTGAGTTGGCTGGCTTCTTCCTGGAGGGAATGCTGCTCCCGGACCGAGTCGACCCACACGCCCGCTGACATGGGGTCGGGGGATCGGTCTCTCGTTCCTCACAGCAGCACCCTGGTCGCCCCCTCCGGTCTCTCCAGATCGAACCGAACGAGGGCGAGCTCAGGTCCGTCGTGCGCGGCGGAGAAGACGTGAGTCTTCCCGACCATGTCACGCCACGACCCGGTGATGCGCGCCGACTCATGGATGTGGCCATGGAGGGCGACCGTGGGCTGGCGCGCCGCTATGAACCGCTGAACGGCGATACTCCCCACGTGTAGGTCGAGAGGCACGTGATCTACCATTCGACCATCCAAGGCTGCCCGGTCCAGGGCCGTATCGTAGGGCGGGGTGTGACACAGGAGAATGGCGCGACGCATGTCCGCATCGCCTACGAGTTCCTCAAGGTCCTTCTGGATGGTCCCATACCGCACCCAATGGTCGTCGACCTCCAGACTTCGGAATCCCTCCTCAGGGGAGACGCACCCGGGCGGCACGTATCTGGACACGTCGTACCGTTCCCAGTCCTTGAAGAGGAATGGCGTCGGGGGGACGAACCCGTAGCCGAATGTGGTGAAACCCTGGCAGGCGTGCCTTCTCCCGTGCACGTAGTGCCACAGCCCCTCTTCCGCCAAGAAATCGTCCTCGGCGCCTCTCGGATCGTCGTTCCCGAGAATCAGCAGGATCTCCGGAAAGGACCCGCTCAATTCTCCCTTGAGGGAGTTCAGACCCGGCACAAGGTACTCGCTGAAGAAGTCCGCGTACCCACCGCCCTGGTGCGCCAGTTCGCCAAGGCCGGAAGGAAGAAGATCTCCTGCAAGGAATACCATGTGCGGCCGCTCGGACCGGATGGCCGCAAAGAGCTTCTCGTAGCGGCTCGTGTGTCCGTGAAGATCGGAGGCGAACATGCAGGCTGTCATGCGATGCGCCCCGTACCGGACCTGCCACGGAGCGGGTCCGACCCACATCTCCACAGGGCATTCATCATCCAGGTGGGAGTGGGGAGCCCCGGGATACGAACGAGAGTCCTTGCCCTCCCGACGTCCCGATCATCACCGCCTCAGCCAAGGGCCCCCACCCTTCCCCTTCATCCAGCCAACCGACGAGAAAGTTCGCGCCCGATCCGCCGGATTCATCATCCTCGGCCACAATAACTTCCAAGGTCTCCAATGGTCGGAGCACTCTGGGCCCATCCAGGTGCCCACGCACGAAGTCCCCCATCGAATCAAAGTAGTCGATCCGGGTCACGGTCAGACTCCGGTCTGGGTAGGGATTTCGTACGCTGAGAGTGACCGTCAACTGGAAGTCGCGGTTGTGTCTCGCGTGATAGATGTGCGAATAGGCCGGTACGTAGATGATTCGACCGTACGCATCCAGAGGTGGAGCGGTCGTCGGGCCAACGCCTTCTCCAGCTCCGTTCGGATCGGGAGGTGCCGAGGCGGGTGCCGAGCATCCGCCCAACGCACACGCGACCACCAGCAAGAGGAGCCTCCCATGCGGCCTCAACACCTCTCACACTCCCTTCCAAGGGGATACGGACCGCCGGCCGCAGGGCGTGTGGCGCCGTCCCCACGAAACCCGGTCATCGTAGCATACGGCCCGCCGCTCGAACAATACAAGCACGCACGGAGGCGCTCTCTACCCGGGTTGGTGGCTCTCTCGCGGTAGGCGGAGACACACCACGCCCATGTTGATCGGCGCCGCCGGGCTTCGCCTGCAGCGGAGCGCTCGCCGTCGGCCGCAAGTGCCTCGCCCTCATCCCGCCCACGCGCACAGAAGACCCCCGACCTGTCGCACCTCCTTCGTTGAGTCGTGTGCTATGTCGTGGAGCACATCCACGGCCTTCCATGTCGCGGAGAGGAACTGGCGGTACCGGGTCGGCCGAATTGCTCAGCCTGCGTTGTCGGCCCCACCGAAGCCCGGGGTGGACTGGATACGGGCACGCTCGGCCCGGGCCCATTCGATGAGCAGCTGGCGGTCGGAATCGCTCAAGCGGGCTTCGGGGTGTGCCAAGGTGTACGAGCGCAGGGGCATCGCGCCGTCCTCGACCATTTCGATGAACTCTTCCAGCTTGTGGTCGCGGCGCTTCGCGGTTTGTTCGCCCCAGGTCGAGAAGTTGAGGTGCTCACGGCCCTCGACCACATGATCGGCCACCAGCAGCGAGACCGGAGCCACCCTGGAATACCAAGGCCAAACCGTCTCGTGAGTGTGGCAGTCGTTGCAGGCGGCACGCATGATGTCTCCGACTTGGCCGGCCGGAGGCACGAGAGCTGCACTGACGGGTGGATTACTGCGATCGACGGGGATGAACTGGGCAACCACCAGGAGACCGACGGTGGTTCCCAAAGCGATCTTGAGGGGCTTCTTCACGGCGCGACTCCTCCAGTTGCTGGATCGAGGACCTGAACCAAGCCAAGAACCTCAGTCGTCCCCGGGTCGTCGCCCATCCGGCAAGCGACGCATATCGAGTTAAGGTGACGCACACCAATCAGTTACAGATGGACAGCAGCACCGACGACCCTCCGGATCCGGGCGGGAACAACGCTACGTAACGATCGTCCGTCTTTCCTGCACGCGCCGGGACCTCGCCCTCTCGTGGCACACACGTGGCCACACTCGGGATCTTCGCCCGACCAAAGTGGATACGCCCGCCCTCGTGCCCGCCGCGTAAACGGGGGCTGGAGGAGGTCGATTCGATCGGCCCCTTCTGCCCCCTTGACTCTATACCATGGTATAGGCCCTACCCTTCCTTTATGGGACGAACCGGAGGTGTCGCCGTGAAGATCGGAGAGTTCGCCGCAAGATCGGGGGTGAGCGTGCAGGCCGTTCGCTATTACGAGCGCAGAGGACTGCTTCCCACACCGGATCGCACCGCGTCGGGATACCGCAAATACGACGGGTCCGACATCCTGCGGCTGACGTTCATCGGCCGGGCGAAAGAACTCGGCTTCACGCTCGATGAGGTTCGCGAACTCCTGAACCTGCGGGTGCGACGTGGCACGACCGCGGACGACGTGCGCCGCCGGGCAGTCGAAAAGCTCGAATCGACGCGATCGAAGATCCGCGATCTGCGGAGCATCGCCTCCGCACTGGAACGCGTGGTCTCCTCGTGCGACGCCCACGGTTCACCTGAAACCTGTGCCCTGATGCATGCACTTGGGGCCGACGCAGATCTCTTTGAGAAAGGAGGAACACCATGAATATCCGACAGGTGGTCTCCACCGGTGCCGCTGTTGCCGCGCTGTTCGGACTGAGCATGACCCGCCCCGCCCCCGTCGCCGCACATTGCGACAGCGTGGACGGGCCAGTGGTGACCGCTGCCCGCGCGGCGCTGGAGCAGGAAGCCGTCGAGTTGGTCCTTGCCTGGGTCCTACCGCAGGACGAGGCCCTGATCCGCCACGCCTTCGCGCGCACGCTCGACGTTCGGAAGGCCGGCGGCGAGGCCAAGGCCCTGGCCGACCTGTGGTTCTTCGAGACCCTAGTCCGGGTTCACCGGGCCGGTGAGGGAGAGCCGTATACGGGACTGAAGCCTGCCGGACAGGAGCCCGAGGCGGGCATCGCGGCGGCCGATCAGGCGCTGAAGGCCGGCTCGGTGGAGGGGCTTGCGCCACAGATCGCCGCTCATATTTCGGACGCCATCCGGGAGCGCTTCGAGCGGGTGCGTCTACTGGCGGCCTACGATCCACGGGACGTAGGTGCCGCCCGTGCCTACGTCCACGCCTACGTGGAGTACATCCACTTCGTGGAAGGGATCGTGGAAGCCGCCCACGCGGAGGGGCACTCCGAGTAGCTGGACTTCTTACGGCGGAGCGCCACCTCACGCCGGGGCGCCCGCGACGGTTCGCCGCCGCGGGCGCTTTCTATGCCCCGACGCCCCGCGGCCCCCGCAGGACATACGTGAGGGCAAGAACGATTCCTCCCCACACACCGGTGCGCACCGTCATGGCCACGAAGCTGTCCGACGCCACGGTGCCTCCCGTCGCCGCGTAGGCCAGGAGGACCACGAGCACGACGAGGTTGATCACCGCAACGCCCGCTGCCGCGGTACGGCCACGCGCCGCGTCGGACTTGATGCGTCGAGCGACGGCGATGTAGACGATTCCCATGGCGGTATTGAACGCGACCAGCGGCAGGACCACCACGTGGCCGGGGTCCCACATACCCAGGAGGACCCGCCCGCCGGTAAGAACGCTGGCAAGTCCGAACAGCGCCGCGATGACAACGGCCGCGCGCTGGAGCTTGCTCGTGGGGCACTCATGAAACATGGCCATGTTCTTCTCTCAGTCGGGGTGGGTGGATCAGGATTCACGAGCGCGGAAGCGGGCGGTGGCAAACCAGAGCACGCCGACGCCCATGGTGAGCAGCGCCATGTACTGGGGCCACAGGGCCTCGAACCCAACGCCTTTGAGGAAGAGCCCCCTCACCATCTCCAAGAAGTACCGCATGGGGTTGAGGAGCGTGAGCCACTGGAAGCTCTCGGGCATGCTGCTGATGGGAAACATGAAACCCGAGAGGAGGATCGCCGGCATATAGACGAGGAAGCTCACCATGAACGCCTCCTGCTGCGTGCTGGCCATTGTCGAGATCAGCAGGCCGATCCCCAACGTCGCCAGCAGGTACAAGACGCTGGCAAGAAGGAGAAGCGCCGGATTCCCTTCGAACGGGATGCGGAACCACAGCACGGCCACCGCGGTGACCAACGCCATGTCGAGGAGCCCGATGATGCCGAAGGGGATCGTCTTGCCGGCCAGCAGCTCGCCCGGGGTCAGCGGGCTCACGCGCAACTGCTCCAAGGTGCCGATCTCGCGCTCCCGCACCACGGCCAGAGAGGTGAGCAGGAGCGCCACGAGCATGAGGATGGCGCCGATGACGGCCGGAACGTTGTAGTCGCGGCTCGCCAGATCCGGATTGAACCACGCCCGTTCCCGGAGGTCGATGAGCGTGGCCACATCGCGACGCTGGACCCTACTGCCGAAGCTCTGGGCGATGCGCTCTGCGTAGCTCCCGGCCACCGACGCCGTGTTCGAGTTCGTGCCGTCCAACAACAGTTGGATCTGGGCCCCACCAGGGGTCAGTATGTCTCTTGCGAACCCAGGCGGGATCTCCAGGCCGACGAGGGCGTCCCCATGGTCCAGCGCGCGTACCAGGTCCGCCGGATTGCCGGAGCGCTCCACCACCCGGAAGTACCCGGACGAAGTAAAGCCGTTGACCAGGGCCCGGGACGCCTGCGTCTGGTCGTGATCCACCACATAGAGGGCCGTGTCGAACACATCGGTGGACACGGCGTACCCAAACAGCAGGAGCTGGATGATGGGCGTGACGAAGATGATCCGGTTCAGGCGCGGGTCGCGAATGATCTGCCGGAACTCCTTCACGACCATCTCGCGGACGCGCTCGACCTTCTCCCACAGATGCCGGTTCATGCGATCTCCTTCTTGAACACGCGCACGGACAGAAAGAGGCCGACGGCGGCGAACGCGACCATCATCAGCGCCTGTACGTACAACACACCCGGTCCGACCCCCTTGAGGAACACCCCGCGGGTAACGACCACGAAGTAGCGCGCGGGAATCAGATACGTCACCAGCTGGAGCCCCCTGGGCATCACCGCGATCGAATACATGAAGCCGGACAGGAGGAAGGCCGGGAGAAAGGTGACGATCATCGCGACCTGTGTGGCCAGGAGCTGTGATCGCGTCGCGGCGGAAATGAACATGCCGAGCCCCAACGCCCCGATGAGAAACAGCGTGGAGGCCACCATGAGGAGCGCCACGCTCCCCCGGAACGGTACGCCGAAGAGCCAGACGCCCAGTAACGACGCCAGAATCACGTCGATGACCCCGATGGCCAGATAGGGAAGCAGCTTGCCGAGCACCACCTCGCTCCGCCCCACGGGCGTGGACGCGAGCTGCTCCATGGTGCCTCGTTCCCACTCACGAGCGATGGTGAGGGACGTCAGCATGGCGGCGATGATCATCATGATCACCGCCACGAGGCCCGGCACGATCATGTTCCTGCTCAGCAATTCCTCGTTGTACCAGACCCGGGTCTGCAGAGTCACCGCCGGCTGTGGCGTCACGCCCCTGGACTCGAGCAGCGCCTTGGCGTACGCCTGGGTGACCGCCTGCGCGTACCCGAGAACGATGGTGGCGGTGTTGGCATCGCTTCCGTCCACGATGGCCTGAATCTGGGCGGGGATGCCGCTCCCCAGGTCGCGGGCGAAACCGGGTGGGATGACGATGGCGAGCTGCGCCTCGCCTCGGTCGACGAGGATGTCCACCTCGTCGCTGGAGGCGACCTCCTCGATGACGAAGTAGCCCGACGCGCGGAAGGCGTCCACGAGGGATCGGCTTCGGGCCGTCCAGTCCTGGTCCACGACGACGGTCTGGATGTCGTTCACGTCCCAACTGATGCCGTACGCGAAGATCACCACGAGGACGAGCGGCAGCACGAAGGCGAGTGCCAGGCTCCGCCGATCACGGCGGAGTTGCAGCACCTCCTTTCGCGCGATGGCAAGGAGCCGGTTCATATGGATCATCGTGGATTCCTCAGTCGACGGGCGCGCCGCCCGCCGCCCGAACACGGGACACGAAGACGTCTTCCAGCGATGGAAGCACGTCACGGATGTCGTGGACGGGGTGTCCGTGGCGACCCAACAGCGCCGACAGCGTGCCGCGCGCCTTCTCGGAATCGGTCACGGTCACATGGAGGGCGCGGCCGAACATCGCCGCCTCGACGACGCCGGGCGCCGCCTTCACGACCTCCACGGCCTTGGGCGCGTCGTCCACCTGGATCTCCAGGATGGGCTCGTGCATGCTCCGGCGTAGGTGCTTGGGTGTGTCGAGGGCGATGAGCTGCCCGCGGTTCATCAGCGCAAGCCGGTTGCAGTACTCGGCCTCTTCCATGTAGTGCGTGCTCACGAACACGGTCGTTCCGTGCTCGGACAGGTCGTAGATCAGCTTCCAGAAGTCCCTGCGGGCGATGGGGTCCACACCCGACGTGGGCTCGTCGAGGAAGAGGACGGGCGGTTCGTGCAGCACCGCGCAACCGAGGGCGAGGCGCTGCTTCCAGCCCAGGGGCAGCTCACCGGTGAGGCGCTTACGGTGCTCCGTCAGCCCCGCCATCTCCAGGACCCAGTCCCTCCGCTCCCTGCGGCGCTCACGGGGAACGCTGTAGAGTCCGGCGAAGAACCCGATGTTCTCCTCTACCGTGAGGTCGGCGTAAAGCGAGAAGAGTTGGGACATGTAGCCGATGCTGCGCTTGATGGCTCGGCGCTGGGTCTGGATGTCCAGGCCAGCCACCCACCCCTGCCCCTCGGTGGGTGGGAGCAGCCCCGCCAGCATCTTGATGGTCGTCGTCTTCCCGGCCCCGTTGGGACCCAGGAAGCCGAAGATCTCGCCCCGGGCCACGCCGAACGTCACCCGATCCACGGCGATGAAGTCGCCGAAGCGCTTCATCAACGCACGGACCACGACCGCGTCGTCGACCGATTCGTGGCTCATGCTGCCTCCGCCGTGGCGATCCGGTCGATGAACACGTCCTCGAGGGAGGGAACCATGGGCGACACGCCTCCGACCTCGTAGCCCGCGTCGGTCAGAAAGAGGCGCAAAGGTGCCATGGCCTCGTCGGCGGACCGCACCTTCACATGCAGTCGGTCGCCGAACAGGGCCACACGGAGGACCAGAGGGTGCTCCGCGAGAAGCCGCTCCGCGGCCCGAACCTGCACCACTTCGATGGAGATCATCTCCCCGTCGACTCGTGCCTGAAGCGCTTGCGGCGCATCGATGGCGAGCACCCTCCCCTTGTGCAGCAGGGCCAGGCGATCGAAGCGCTCGGCCTCGTCCATGTAGGCCGTGCTGACGACGACCGTGACGCCCTCCGACACCATCTCGTGGACGATGACCCAGAGGTCGCGCCGCGAGATCGGATCGACGCCGAAGGTCGGTTCGTCCAGAAGCAGGATCTCCGGCTGGTGGATGAGGGCGCACGACAGGCCCAGCTTCTGCTTCATTCCGCCGGACAGGTTGCCAGCCAGTCGGTTCTCGAACTCCCCGAGGTTGGAGAACGCATACAAGCGTTCCAGTCGTGGCCCCCGCACGGTAGCGGGGACTTCAAAGAGGTCCGCGTAGAAGTCGAGGTTCTCCCGAACGGTCAGGTCCGCATAGAGACCGAAACGCTGGGACATGTAGGCGAGGTGCGGCTTCACGGCCTCGGGGTCGCGGGCGACGCTCAACCCGTTCATGAGCGCGTCGCCGCCGGTGGGGCGCACCACTCCTGCCAACATGCGCAGAACCGTCGTCTTGCCGGCGCCGTCGGGGCCCACCAAGCCGAAGAGCTCCCCCCGCGCGACGTCAAACGACAGGTCTTCCACCGCCGTGAGGGTGCCGAAGCGGCGGGTGAGTCCGACGGCGCGCACCATGCTCTCCTGCGTGATCCTCCCCGGTGTCATCGTCTCGCTCCATCCCCGAGTGTCACCACGACGTCGGCGGGCATCCCCGGTTTCAGTTCGAAGGCGGGATCACCCGTGATCCTGACCTTGGCGGAGTACACCAGCTTCACGCGCTCCTCCTTGGTCTGCACGGTCTTGGGGGTGAACTCGGCCTCGCTGGCGATGAAGGAGACCTCGCCGGCGTACTCCTTGCCCTCGTACGTGTCAGTCGTGATGCGGGCTGGGGCCCGCAGGCGTACCGCCGCCATGAGGCCCTCGGGCACGTAGACACGCACCCACCGTTCCTCCCGGTTCAGGATGGATACGGCCGGGGACCCGGGAGAGACGATCTCACCGGGTTCGCGGTGGCGCACGGTGACGGTCCCCGCGAAGGGTGCGCGCAGCACGGACTGGTCGATGGAGGTGCTCACCTCGGCCAGGGCAGCTTCCGCCTGAGCCACCCGGGCCCTCTGGCCCTCGATTTGCTCCGCTCGAGGCCCCTCCGCAACCAACTCTGCCTGGTCCCGTGCCTGCTTTTCCAGATCCTCCTTCACGGCCACGGCGGTAAGCGCCTTGTCCAACGCCTCACGGCTCACCACGCCCCCCGCAAAGAGCGTACGCGTGCGATCGAGGTCCCGACGCGCATCCTCCAGGATGGACCGGGCGCTCTGGAGGGCCGCCGTGGCCTGCGACCGCTCCTGGGGGCGTGCTCCCTGCTCCATTTCCCTCAGCAGGGCGTGGGCGCCCTCGAGCTGTGCCGTCGCCTGGAGGCGCCGGGCGTGCAGCCCGGACGTGTCGAGCACGGCCAACACCTGGTCCAGCCGGACCCCGTCACCCTCTTTCACTCTGACGTCGAGAACCCTGCCCGCTCGGTCGAAACCAACCAGGGCTTCGGTGCCTTCGACGGTGCCTGTGGCTTCCAGAACTTCTGGGTTGGCCGAGTTTCCCGTACCGAACATCCAGGCCAGCATCGCAAGCCCGCCCAGCCCGACAACGGTCACGATCGGCTTCTTCGGCATGCTCATCGTCCGTCTCCCAGGTTCTGCAGCAACCATTCGAGGGTGAGCTGCCCGGTGATGCGGGCCAGCTCGGCCCTGGTGGTGATCCGATCCATGGTCGCCTGGGCCAATTGGGCCCGGGCGTTCAGCAACTCCGCCTCGGTGGCCAGGTAGTCCACCTGGTTCCCCGTGCCGGTGTCCAGCGCGAGCTTCTCACCCCGCACGACTTCGGTGAACTGCTCCACGGCGGATCTCAACGACTCGGCGCGCGCATCCGCTTCCTGCAGTGCGGCCAACGCACGATCGACTCCTTCCTGTGCCTTCAGTCGGGCCATCTCGAGCTGCTGCTCTGCGAACCGTTCCTCGGAGCGCGCCCTGTCCAGATCACTCCGCCGCGAACCGCCCTGGAAGAGAGGAAACGACAGCATTCCGCCGAAACTCCACTCCCCGAAGGAGTTCCCATTCGTGTCCGCCCGGTTGTCGTACTGCCCGAGCACGCTCACGTCGGGAAGGAACGCGCTTCTGGCCAGCTTGACGCCGCCTCGTGCGACCTGGATCTCGCGTTCCATTCGGGCGACATCCGGATTCGACGAGACGGCACGCTCCAAGAGGTCGGCGCGCGCCGGCACGTCTTCCCCAACGAGCCGCACCGGCGCCATCCGGGCCGCCGTGACCTCGCCGGCAGAAGCTCCGACCAGCCGCGTCAGGTCGTGCTGTGCCGTCTCCAGGAGCGTGACACTACGGACCCGCTCCGCCTGTCCACCGGCCAGGGCCGCCCGGGCGCGAAGGACCTGAAGCTCTGGAGCACGACCCACGGCGAAGGTCCTCTCCGCCCGGTCCAATTCCGTTCCGAGGGCCTCTACGCGCTGGTCGTGTGCGGCCACGGCGTCCCGCGCGGCCAGTACCAACGCATACTGACGCGTTACCTGCCCAAGTACGTCGGAGTGCGTTCCCCGCAAGGCCGCCTCGGCGGCCTCGGCGCGTGATCGCGCCATGTCGATTCGGGCACCCCGCTCGCCTCCGTCGAACACGGTGTAACGGGCCGTGACGTTGCCCTGGAAGAGGGTCTCGTCGAAGGGCGGGACGGTCTGAGGGTCGAAGCCGTGCAGGGGGGAGACGAGCATCGGCTCCTGAAATCGCATGGCGGAAGCGCTCAGGCTCAGACCCGGCCAGCGCGCCGCCGTCGACATCTTCTCGGCGTCTTGGCTGGCGCTCAGCCTCGCCTCCGAGGCGCCGATGGCCGGGTATTGCGCCAGGGCCATCTCCGCGGCGGCGGACAGCGTGATGGGCTCACCAGGACCGGCCTGCCCCAGGGCGGGTGACCCCGATAGGAGCAGCGCAGCCAGGGTGGCGATCACCGGCGCGGAACCGCCTCTGGGGGGATCCGTCCAACTCTTCATTGATTCGTTCATCCTCATCTCACTGTGCGCACGCCGCGACGACGCGGGGTCCGAAACGCCCTCTTCCGTCGTGGAAGACGGCCACGCATCAAGAGCTAGCGGGTCCCGTCGCCCGACACTGTGATCCCCGTCACACCACCCTCTTCCTCCTGCGCAGCGCACGCTTCCAGCAGTGCCTGGACGCGGACGATCCGGCGGCGAAGGCCCGTGACGACCTCGTGTCCCTCGTGCAGGGCGCCGCCCGCCGCCTGATACCGCCAGACCGCCCGCCCAAAGGCGGCGATCTCCCGACGGAGAGGAGCATGTCGATAGCGCAGGCACCGATGCGGCCGCGAACCGGGGTCCAGGAGGCTCTCCTCCCAGGACAGGGACTCCAGGACATGCCCCAGCAGGAACGCTCGGGCTCCCCGGAGGACCTTGAGGGCATCGAAGGTAGGATCGGATAGAGCTTCCTCGAGGCGGAACGCCCGGAAGATTCGCACCACGCTCCTATGTTGCCTGGGCGTGATGGAACCCACGGGGGAGAGGCGACGGGCTGTACTCGTGGAAGTCATGAACGCATCTCCTGGTCCGGCGTGAGGCCCTTCTCGATTGTCTGCTACAAGCTCGCGTGCCACCGAATCGCTTTCCGTGACGCAGCACACGCCGCCCGGCGCCCCGGTCCGAAGCCGCGTCAGGGCTTCACGAGCTCGAGCAGGTAGAGGGCGAGGAGCCGCGGATCCACCGGCGGCAGCGCCTCGTCCTTCGCGGGAAGCAGCACCGCGGTGGCCACGGTGCAGAGGCACTCGACGGCGAGCGCGTGGGGGTCACCCGCCGTCGCGGCCCGCTCGCCTCCCGGGCCGGCGATGACCTTCGCCAGGTCGTCGATCAAAGCCCGGACTTCGCCACCGATGTCACCGGGGGCATCGAGCGCAGCCCGCAGAAACAGCCGGGCCGTGTTCGGCTCGGCGGACATCACCCGGGTCAGTCCGAGAAGGGTCCGCCACAGCACGTCACGTCCTGGAGAGACCGACGCCACGACGGCGCTCAGCGTGTCGAGGCTTTGGGAGAGGACCGCCTGGTACAGACCCGCCTTGCCTCCGAAGTGATAGCGGACACATCCGAGGCTCTTGCCAGCACGCTTCGTCACGGCCCGCAGAGACGTGCCTTGGAATCCCCTGCTTGCGAAGTCAGAAGTCGCCGCGCTCAACAATCGGCACCGCGTGCCCGGAGCTTCGTACTCCGGACGCGGGCGGGCAGGCACGGGTCCTGTGCAGGTCGCGCTCACCGCTTCGTGAGACCCACGACCCACCGGCCCGGAGGGCCTGGACGGAAGCTGGCTGAGAACTCACCGAAGCGGACCCCGGCAAGCCAGTCGAGCAGCGGCACGGGGTGGTCATCGAAGATCATCGACACGGCCCCACCTCTGGGCATCCCGTCCACCACATCCAGGATCCAGCCTTTTCGGTCCCGCGGAGGGGCCGCTGCCGCTTCCAGCGGCTTCAGGTCATGCATCACACCGCTCCTGCTCGGCTCGAGGGTCTCTCCCCGCCCTCACAGAAGCTGCCTACCGCACGGGGCTCCCGCTGTGATCCGGATCACGGCGGGCCGGACTCCTACCGGGTCGGGTCATTGTCGAACGGATCTGTCCGATCCAATAGGAGCGAGGTGACCACTGTGAGGGGTACGCCGGCCGTCTCGCGAAGCGCTTCGAAATCCAGGATGAGGACCTTCTGTCCGGTCACCCGGATGACGTTCTCACTCCTGAGTGCCGACAACGCCCGCGACACGCTTTCCCTCGTGGTCCCCAGCTCGGCCGCCATCTCCTCCTGGGTGGACTGGAGCACCAACTCCCCCCCATCCCGCGCACACCCCGCGGCAGCCGCCGCTTCGAGCAGTGTCGCCGCCACCCGGGCCGGAACGCTCTTGAGCGAGAGCCGGTCCACCAGACGGACCAGACGCCTCAGGCGCCGTCCCAACTCCCGGATGGTGGCGTCGGCGATGTCGGGGTTGTTCCGGTAGAGCCACTCGAACGCGTCCCGTGGAAGGAACAGGATGCGGGACTCCTCGGAGGCGCGGGCCGACGCAGGGTAGGGTGACCCGTCAAAAAGGGGGATCTCGGCGAGAGAGTGACCGGGCCGTTCCACGTACAGGGTCTGCTCCCGTCCGTCGGGCCCGGCCTGGTAGATCTTCACCCCGCCGGCCACCACGACGAACAAGCCCCGTGCCTCCTCGCCCTGACGAAAGAGGATCTTGTCCTTGGGATACCGCTTGACCACGGTCCGGCTCGCGACGCTGGACAGGGCGTCCTCGCTGAGGCGGTTGAAGATCGGCAGGGTCCGCAGGACCTCCATCGCTTCACTGCTCATGACGTACGCTCCGACGGGAGATATCGCACTGCTTCCACACCATGAACCGACTCCACCACCCCGCCTCCCATTGAGATGTGTTTCGTACGGCGGCGGACAGGCCCGGCTTGGCCGGACTCGCACGGATCCAGCGTCCGCGGAAGTTAGGTCCGTCTGCGGTCGCAGGGATGTGACGTACGTCACAGAAGAGCCCGACCCCGCCCCTGTGCGCCGGATCACAGCGCAGGTCCACATCTCCTACAAGACTCTTGGCCACGAGCAGTTCACGACCATGGAGCCCTAAGGAGACCTATCCATGATGCATGTTCGGATCATCCCCGCAGTCGCGATTCTGTCCCTGGCCGTCGCGAGCCCGTCCACCGCGCAACAACCCAGGCGCATCGAGGTCACGGCCTTCGGGGGAGGCGTGCTCTTTCCCACGGAGCTGCCGTCCTCCTTCGTGGTCGCCGGCGACGATGGCGCCGGAATCCGGCTGGACGGCGCGGAGTTCGACGCCGCGCCCGCATTCGGCTTGGCCGTGGGCGTTCGACCCACGAGCCGCTTCGCCCTGGAGTTGAATGGTACGTTCGCGCCTTCGCAGATCACGGCGACCAACGCCGGTCAGCCCCTGGTCGCCGACGTGAATCTGTTTCTCGCCAGCGCCGGAACTCGCCTGTACGCACCCCGCTTCACGGAGTGGCTCGAGGGCTACGTAGCCGCCGGGGTGGGCGTTAAGGTCTACGACTACGATCTTCAGGGTGCCGACGCCGAAGTCGACTTCGCTCTGAACTTCGGAGGCGGATTCGACATCCGCGTAGCACCGCCGGTGCGCCTCAGACTGGACGTTCGGGATCACCTCTCCTGGCTGGATCCGGCGGTTTCGGGGTTCGACGTGGAGGTTCAGCACGACGTGCTTCTCACGGCTGGGCTGAGCCTCCAGATACCACTGTCGCGCCCCCGTCGGTGAGGCAGCGGGGGAGGGAAGGTGCAAGCCGTGGGACCTCCGCTCGGGCAGACGGGCCAGGCAACGCCCGTCTGCCCAGGCTCGTGGGCCTCACCTTCCAGATAGCGGTCAGATCCTCAGTTGGATATCCCACGCGCTGTCTCCATCCCGCCCTTGGCCTGCTGCAGGGCCACGCGATCGGCCGGGTGGGCGAAGACGATGTCCGGCTCGACCGCGGAGGCCCTGAGTACGTCTTCCCAAAGGGCCTGTGCCGTGCCCCGACCCTGCCGGGGGGGGTGTGAGGTAACGCAGGGCGAGGCGACCCCCCGAGTCCACCCGGGAGGGCTACATCACCGACGTCAGCCTGTGTATGATGGTGGATCAGGCAGCCCGTCTCGCTATCTTCGATCGAGCACGCTGCCTCTTGAGGCCACGGCTCGGCCCGTCTCGTCGGCAATGCCCTGGATGATCGCCTTGGCCTTCATCCAATCGCTCCAGAACGTGAGCGTTGGTTTCCATTCGTTCCAGATGAAAGCGGAGCCTGAGGTGTAGTTGGCCTGAGGTTGATTGACAACGGCGACGGTGGGCCATTCGCGCCACTAAGGATTTGACTAAGTCCAACGTCGGGAATCGTCAATCCAACCGGCAATACCGCACGTGGACAGGGGCAACAAGGCGCGTAGTTATGCGGATTCCCACACGGGAGGTCGCTGACTCCTCTGAATGGGGTTCAGGGGGTCGCCGGTTCGAATCCGGCCGTCCCGATTGGCAAGAGGCTCTGCGATCCATCGTGGTCGCAGAGCCTCTTTGCGATTCCGGCCTCCCTGGTCTGGGGACGGCCGGATTCGCGGACTCGCCGTAGGCGAGGACGCGGCGGGTGCCGAAGGCACACGCCCGAACCGCAGGTTCGACCCGATGCGCCAAGAGCGCCGTCGGAGAGCCACCCGCTCACGCGCGAGGGGAGCGAGGATGGGGCGTAGCCCCACCGCAGCTCAATCCGGCCTCGCCACCGGCCGGGACGCGGCGTGAGCCGCGGATCGGGATCGGCGACGCCAATCCTCCTATTCGCTCCTCAGCGCCGTGACCGCATCGATCCCACTCGCGCGACGCGCGGGGATCCACACGGCCACCGCCGCGACGACGAGGACTCCGATCGCAATGCCCATCTGGAGGAGCTGCGGACTGCTCAGAGACCACCCGAGTGTGCCCGACACGAGACGGGTGGCGAGCATCGCGAGGGGAACGCCCACGAGCAATCCGATCGCACCGAGGGCAAGACCCCGGAGGAAGAACATCCGTACGACCTGGCTTCCCCGAGCGCCGAGTGCCGTGCGGATGCCGACCTCCCGCCGGCGGCTGCCCACGGAAGACGCCACCACTGCGTAGAGGCCGATCGCGGACAGGAGCAGGGCCACCGCGCCGCCTGCAGCTGCGGCACCTCCGGCGCGACGCGCGGCGCGGCGCTCCCGCGCCTCCCGCTGCTCGAGGGTCTCGGCTCGGGATACCGGCATCTGCGGTGCCAAGGCACTGATCGCTCTGCGCATCTCGTTGACGTGGGGCGCTGCGGGACCGTGCGTGCGCGCCACGACTCCGGTGTTCATGGGCGCGTAGGGAACGTACACTCGGACATGCCCGCTTCGTTCGCTCTCGAGACCCTTCCCTTCTTCCACGACGCCCACCACCTCCATCGGAGCGGATGACGCAGCGGCGCCGGTCGCGAGCACAAGTCGGCGGCCGACCGGATCGGCTTCGCCCCAGAGACGCCGAGCCAACGCGCGGCCCAGGATTATCGCCTCCATCGAGGGCGCACGAAGAGCGTCACCAGGTTCGTGGAGGCGCTCGGAGGCCATGAAGTCGCGCCCCCGCAGGATACGGAGACCGAGTATGTCGAAGTACCCCGGGGGCGCTGCCGTAAGTGATGCGTCGAGGTTGCCGGCGTGGGTCACACCTGCAATGCGGTCGTCAGGATGCACCGTCAGGGGAGCGCTGGTCGTCCCGGCCTCCATCGGTATCGCCATCACGACGCCCGGGAGCGAGGCAACGCGCTCGACAGCCTCGGCGATCAACGCCGCGCGCTCCTCCAGGGACGCCCGGCCCGCCCATGTGTCCAGCTCGATTTCGGCGATCCGATCAGCAACGGGTGACACCCCGCCGGTCGAAAAGTCCGAAGCCATGGTCGAGATCACGACACCGAGCCCGACGAGGAGCGGCTGCGTCAGCGCGATCTGCGCGACCACGATGCCCGGTTGCAGGCGGGAACGGGTTGGCGTGGTGGCGCCCGACGAGCGCTTGAGGACGTCGCCGATGGAGACCCGCGTCGCATGCAGCGCCGGTGAGACTCCGAAAGCCACCCCGGTGGCGAGCGCTACCAGGCACGTCGCGACCACGACCCGGGCATCGATCGCGAGCTGCAACCCCTCCATGGTCGAGGTGACGAGTCCGATGCCGACCGCTGTGACTCCGAGCCCGAGCGTAGCCGAGATGAGCGCCAACACCAGACTCTCGGTCAGCAACTGCCGGACCAGCCGCCGGCGCGGCGCCCCCAGGGAGAGCCGCACACCGATCTCTCGACGCCGCGCCCCAGCAAGTCCCACGAGCAGCGCGCTCACATTGCTGCAGGTCACGAGCAGGATGACGAGCACGAAGACGGCCGATACCGTAGCCGAGTCGAGGAGGTCCTTCCTGCCCGAGACCCGTGCATTGCTCGCGAGCATGGGCACGACGTCGATGCTTCCCACGGTCGGTTCCGGCATCGCGTCGTTCCGGCGAGCGCGGGGTGCGCGCTCCGCGAGTCCTCTCAACACCGAGGTCGCGCTCACGGAGGTCACGCCCGGTCGCAACCGAGCAGCGGCCCCGAGGAAGAGCGTATCGTAGCTCAGGAACGCGGCCGCGGTGCGCTTCTGGACCAGCGGGTACGCGGCGAGTGGCATCCAGATCGCGGGGCCACCCCGACCGTCTGTTCCGGCGAAGCGCGGAGGCGCGACTCCAACGATCTCGAGCGGGGTACCGTTGACCCGCACCGTTTGCCCGATGACACCGGGATCGCCCGCGAAGGCCTGCCGCCAGAGCGCATGACTTATCACTGCCGAAGGCGATGACGTCAGCTCCAGTCCATCCGATGCGGGCGGCCGGCCCAACGTCGGGCTTACGCCCAGGAGGTCGAAGTAGTTTGGCGTCGTATAGGTCGCACGGACAGTCACCGGTGGGGCGCCATCGTCGCCGGGCTGCAGGAGCGCGGTCTCATCGGCGTACGCCGCCACGCCGGTGAAGATGTCCGAACGGTCGGAGTATTCCTGGACCTCCGGCCAGGACAACAGGCGGGGTTGGACGTCCACGACCTGACCCATGCGCAGTGCGCCCCGAATGCGTACCAGCGATGCATCGCGCTCGATACCCGGCGCCGGCATCGTCGCGACCGAGTTGAACACGGTGAACAGCACCACGGTGGCGCCCATCCCGATCGATAGCACCAGGATGATGCTCACCGTCGAGAGAGGGGTTCGTCGGTACTGGCGGAGAGCGAAGCGGACATCCGCCGCGAGGTTCTCGATCCACGGGATGCCGCGCTGTTCACGCACGAGCTCCGCCGCCTGCGTCGCCCCCCCGGCGGCCATCATCGCGCGTCGGTGGGCCTCCGCAGGCGTCATCCCGCGACGGATGTTCTCCTCGGTCTCCATTTCGAGATGCGATGCCATCTCGGCCTGTAGATCCCGATCAGCGTGATCGTGTCCCTGGAGGAGGGCGCGTAGTCGCGCGAGTGTCCGTCGGATCCGCCTCATACCGCTTCGTTCCTCATGCCGAAGAACGCCGCGATCAGATCTGCCGTTTGGTGCCAGGCGTGGGCTTCGCGAGCCAGTTCTTTTCGTCCCGACGGCGTGAGCTCGTAGAACTTGGCCCGTCGGTTGTTCTCCGACTGACCCCACGACGCCGACACGAATCCCTCCTGCTCGAGTCTGAGGAGGGCTGGGTAGAGCGTGCCGTAGTTCAAGGTCACTCGGCCCCTGCTGGTTTCCTCGATCCGCCGTGCGATCCCGTAGCCGTGCAACGGCCCCAGGACATCCAACGTCGTCAGGATCATGAGGGCGAGGGTGCCCGGTTGAATGTCTTGTTTCCCGCCCATCTACCCTCCTATGGTATACCCATACGTCCGACCCACGGACCGCGTTTCATCGACTCCTATGGGGAACCCAGAGATGTTCGCATACCTGACGGGTCGGCACAAGCGGGGAAGACGGCCGACAAGGAAGAGCGGGATCGACAAGATCCTCCAAGACGCGCGTATCGCTGCTGCCTCAGCTTGTGCGGGATGGAAGCACAGACACCTCCACCCGGGGCGACCGCCCTCGATCTCGACGCGCCTACGCGTCGCCGACTCTGGGAAGAGGTGACCGACGTGCTCGAGGGCCATCGAAACGACATCGCGCATCGCCGGATCGCGCCGGATTCTCCTCCTGAGCGCGTGCGGCAGCGGTTCGATCGCCTGGACGCGCTGGCCCCGATGACGCCCGATGCCGCGCTTCGCTTCGTCGCCGAGGGCCTCTCGGAGGACCAACTGCACGCAGCCCATCCCCGGTACTTCGGCCTCTTCGTCCCCGCACCCAGCGACATCGGCGTCATCGCGGACGCCCTGGCTTCGGGGTTCAATCCTCAGCTCGCGAGTTGGGGTCACGCTCCGTTCGGGGTCGAAGCCGAGCAGTGGGTAGTGCGTACCCTGGGGACACGCCTCGGCTACCCGGTGGGCGAGATCGAGGGGACGATCACGTCGGGCGGGTCGGAGGCGAATCTCACGGGGCTGCTCGCCGCGCTCTACCACACCTGGCCGGACGCGCTCACCGAGGGCCTCCAGGCCGTCCCCCGCCGCCCGAGCATCTACTTGTCGGTGGACGCGCACGACAGCTGGCGTAAGGCAGCAAGGGTCTCCGGCCTCGGTGAGTCGTCCCTGCGGTGGGTGCCCTGCGACGACCGACCCCGGATGGACATCGAGGCATTGCGGCGATGCCTCGCGGAGGATCGCCGGTGCGGTTGGACGCCATTCCTGGTGATCGCAACCGTGGGGTCGACTGCGAGCGGTGGTGTCGATCCCCTGCCGGCAATCGCCGATGTGGCGCGTCGTCAGGGGCTCTGGCTCCATGCCGACGCGGCGTGGGCCGGAGCCGCGGCGCTCACGACCCGTCACCGTGAGGCGGTGATCGGACTCCCCCTGTCGGACTCGCTCACGCTGGACCCCCACAAGTGGTTGAGCTCGCCTATGGGGGCCGGCGTCTACTTGTCCCGCCGCGTGGGCGCGCTCCGATCGGCTTTCAGCACGACGCCTCGCTACCTGCCCGCGGGTCCTTCCGACGATCCGGTGACGGAGCCGTACCAGGAGTCCCTCCAGTGGTCGCGGCGGTTCAACGGACTCAAGATCCTCATGACCCTGATCACTGCCGGCTGGGCCGGCATCGAGGACGCCATCCACGGCAACTTCGTCCTGGCCGACCGCCTCAGGCGCCTCCTGCCGGATCGCGGCTGGCGCGTGCTGAACCGGACGCCGCTTCCCGTCGTGTGCTTCCGTGACGGGCGGGGCAACGACGCCAGGTGCGCCGAGGAAATCGTCGCCGCGGTGAACAGGCAAGGCCTGAGTTGGGTCTCGCTCGCCCGGATGCCGGACGGAACGGCTGCGATCCGCGCCTGCGTCGCGAACCACCGCACGACCCGTCACGACGTCGACATACTGCTCCACGAACTGGACACGGCTCGCGAGAGCGCGAGAGGCCCAACGGGCGCCGTTCGCGGCGGGAGGGAATGATGCCGGCATCGAAGAGCCACCGGCCGGGCCGGATCATGGGCATCCTGCTCCTCGTCCAGCTCGCCGGACTCATCGTACCTTTCAT
Source organism: Gemmatimonadota bacterium (assembly GCA_045863275.1). Taxonomy (GTDB): domain Bacteria; phylum Gemmatimonadota; class Gemmatimonadetes; order Longimicrobiales; family Gaopeijiaceae; genus SZUA-318. Next base: position 42,374 of record BTVB01000005.1, on the reverse strand, counting down.
CATGATGGGCGCGGTCGCCACGCCGGACTACCTCGTGACGGCAGCCGCCGCTGCGACCCCGATCCGCTGGGCTCTGCTCCTCCTTCTGGGAAACGGGGTACTCACGACCGCCTTGAGCATCGCACTCCATCCCCGACTACGGACGTCCAGTCCGGCCCTGTCACCCTGGCTGATCATCCTCGGGGCCGGCATGGTCATGCTCCAGGCGAGCGACAACGTGCACGTGATGGGAATGCTCTCCCTCAGCCGGGCACACGTGTCGGACACCCTGGTGGCCGGCCCGACTCTGGATGTGTTGGGATCCTGGGCAGCCGCAACGAGGCGGACCTCGCACTACCTGCTGCTGCTCGCCGTCGGCGCGTGGATGATCGTGTTCTATTCCGCGCTATGGCGCGCCCGCCTGGTCCCGCGCGTACTGGCCGCCTTCGGCGTGACGGCTGCGGCGCTCCACATCACGGGCGTATCCCTTCCGGCGCTCCTGGGCGTCGGAAGCAACCCGATCATGGCGATGGTGCTCGCGTTGAGCCACCCCGCCCTGGCAGTGCGCCTCATCGCTCGCGGCTTCGACGAGCGGACCGAAGAGCGCCTGACATGAGCCCTCGGCGATGACCGGAACCGAACGGGCGACGTGGCGGGTCGTACCCTCCCACCAGTTGGGCATCCTCAGCGCGCGCTACGTGCGCCAGAGCTTCCCACGGCATTTCCACGACACCTACGTGGTCTGCGTGGATGAGCGCGGTGCCCACGGGTCGTGGTACCGTGGGGCCAACGTGATCGTGCCGGAGCTACGCCTTACGCTTGTCCCGGTCGGAGAGGTGCACACGGGGGCGCGTGTGTCGGGATCGGCCTGGCACTATCGGGCCATGTACCCGAGTGCCGACCTGATGGCCGAAATGGCGCGTCTCGCCGGGCTCGAGGCGGCGGACTACGCGCTCACTTCCGGCCTCTCCATCGACGACGCCGAGCTCGTCGGTGCCTTCCTTGCGGCTCATCGGTGCTGCGAACGATCGCCCGACTCCCTCGCCGCCGAGAGCGCCGTCACCGAGGTTCTCGTCACCATGCTGCGGCGCCACGGCGCCGGGAGGCGTGCGGTACTCCGACCTCGCCCATCCGATGATGCGGTTCAGACGCTGATCGAGTACCTCCACGACCATCTTTCCGACCGCATCACCCTGGGTGACCTCACTCGGGCCACGGGCCTGACCCAATATGCCGTCCTGCGTGCCTTCCGCCGGGCGGTGGGCGTCCCCCCGCACCGCTATCTCACGCAGCTGCGGGTGCAACGAGCTGCACACCTCCTCCGCGCCGGCCAGACGCCGTCCGCTGTCGCGGCCGCAGTGGGTTTCGCCGACCAGAGCCATCTCCACCGTCACTTTCGGCGCCTTCTCGGTGTGACCCCCGCGGTGTTCGCGGGAGGCTCACGCAACGCCTCTTGAACGGGATGGAGTCGGTCCTGCGGCGTGGGAGGAGGCCCCTGCTTGCGGGCATCCTCGTGATGGGCGGATGCAACGCGGCCGCGCCGGATCCGGACGCCTCCGGGCCCGAGCGCGCGGTGTCGACGGAGTCCCAGGCCGTCGACTCGGGCTTCGCGAGCGCTCCGGATTCCGCCTGGGTGACGCTCACCGGCACCACGATCGTCGCCTTCCACCCGGTGGTGTCGAACGACAGCCTCGAGGCCGACGAAGGACTCGCGGCCGCCCTCGACGACCTTTCCTATCACCTCGGGTCCGCGATGGACTCGCTCCTGGCCATGGGCGTGAGCGTGGAGTACCGCGGCGGCGACACGCTTTGGCTGGCCAGCCGTTCGCGTCGTCTCCGCTTCATCCGCCCGGCTGACCAGCCGACGGTGGGATACCTCTTCGCGGACACGTTGTTGCGGTGGACGGCCCTCTATGGCGTGCGCACGCACCTGGACCTGGTGGAGGACGCGCGCGAGTTCCAGCGGACAGGCGCCATCGTGCCCCGGTGACCGCGCCGACGACCGGCACACGCGGTCCCTCCTTAGGCGTCTTCCGGCGGCGGGGGAGGCGACAGGCGTTCCCGGATGGCGTCGATGACCGTACCCGAGGACGGAAGCACCCCCAGTGCGGCGAGCGCTCCGCCCTCGAGCACGAGCGCATCGTCGATGAAGACCTTGAATTCTCCGTAAGGCCCGCCGATGACCTCGACCTCGGCGTCCAAAGCGCGTCTCACCTGGGCCGCCACACGGGCGGCGTGCAGGCGCGTGATTCAATAGGCGCAGGACTGGATCCGAACACGGACCATCGTTTCCTCCTTGTCATACGTTCGCCGAGACGAGGAACTCGAACGTGGAAGCGAGCAAGAACAGCGGAACGGACGCGCAGACGACCAACGCGAGGTCGCTCACGCTGGTTCGGGCGAGCCGATACCTCCAGAAACGCCATCCGACTTCCCTGTTCTCCTCATAGAGCGCCACGCCGCATCGCACCCCGCCGCCGATGCACACGGAGAAGGCGAGGAACTGGAGAAGAAGAACCCCTACGTAGTAGGATGCACCCCGGGGAGATCGGAGTCTGCTCGCGTGTCGACCATCCACCGATACGATCCCGCCGATCCATCCCTGGCGGGACACGGTGGCGTACGGCATCACGATCGTGAGACCGGTCACGGTCTGGGGCAGGGCGGCCAGGCCGAAGTTGGCCGCGGCATCGCGCAACGCCGCCCGGTAGCGGCGCCCGGCCCGGTAGTCGGTGCTGATCTTGTCCCGGCTGGCCGCCGCCACAATCGCATCACGGCGAGCAAGCGCGAACCGGTTCCCCGAATGGACCATTGCGGCACCAACGCCTGCGGAGCAGGCGTAGGTGACGAAGATGGTGATGGAGTAGCGTGAGGCCCTCCGGACGGCCCCCGCGACCCGGCTGATCATGCGCCTGCGCTCCTGAGTTGCGGTGTGTGTCGATGGATGCCAACACCGCCCGGCCACCGTCAAGCCCACCAAGAACGTCCAAGACGGCGCCGCCCGTGGCGGGGTATCTTCGGCGGGGAGCCGTTCTGCTGTTGCGCGAAGATCGTTCCGCAACGTGCGGCCGATCACCGGTAGGGACCTGCTCACATTTGGGAGGCGGGTGTATGCAAGAGACGACGTCCGGAGGAGGATCCCCCAGGGCCCTTGCCCGCACGATCGGGGCACTGTACCTGGCCACCGTCGTGCTTGGCGGACTCGCCCAGGGTCTGATCGCGGACCGGATGATCTCGTTGAGCGACGCGGCGGGGACGGCGGCAAACGTGCTGGCCGACGAACGCCTCTACCGCCTCGGCTTCACGTTGTATCTCCTCGAGATGGCCTGCCAGGTGGGGATGACGGCCCTTCTCTACGACCTCCTCCGGCCCGCCGGTCGGCGAGCGGCCATCCTGGCGACCTCGTTCGGCCTGGTAGGCTGTGTGGTGAAGACCGTGGGGCGCGTGTTCTACTTCGCACCGCTCCTCATCCTGAGTGGCGCCCACCCTATCCGGGACTTCGGTGCGGGGGGGGCGGAAGGGCTGGCGCTCCTGCTCCTCAGACTCAACCACCAGTCCGAGGTCATCGCCGTCGTCTTCTTCGGTCTCCACTCGGTGATCTCGGGCCACCTGATCATCCGGAGCGGATACCTGCCCCGCGCCCTGGGGGCACTGTCCCTCCTCGGCGGGCTTGGCTGGTTGACCTACCTCTGGCCGCCCCTCGGCGACAGCCTCGTCGGGTTGATCCTCCCGGTTGCGATCCTCGGCGCCCTCGCGCTCATCGGTTGGCTTCTGGTGGTGGGTGTCGATGAGGTACGCTGGCGGGCCCGGGCCGCCTCTCCCGCCTCGTAGTGGGGATGCAAGGACGTTCGACCCCGGGTGCGGTGACGGCCCTCCTGCCGTGAACAACCTCTGGACCCTCCTCGTGCGGTTCCCGCTCCTGGCGCTGGTCCCGTCCGCCTTCTTTCTTGCGTGCGCCGCACGCGGCCGGCGCCGCTCGGGCGTCGTGGCGGCTGTGGCCTGGGCTGCCTATGCGTTGTACGAATTGGGCGTCTCACTGCGCATCCTGTGCAGTGGGGAGTGCAACATAAGAGCCGACCTGATCGTGCTCTATCCGGTGCTCATCGTGCTATCTGTGGTCGGCCTGGGATCCATGATATTCGGAGGGCCTCGCGGGTGAGATGCGCTGTTGTCGGGCTCGCGTGCGTGCTTCTGTTCTGCGGATGCGACGCACGGGAGCCACTCCCTGACGAGATCGGAGGCTCACCGGACGGCCTCGTGGACCCTTCGGCGGCCCGCGATTCGGCAGCCGTCGCTGCGCTCCTCGCCTCCGAAAAGTGGAGTGGGCCCAGCTGTCGCTGGCTGGAGCATGGCGCCTGGGTGCTGGCCTACCGACAGGAGACCGCGCTCCTCCGTGCGGCCGCGGAGTTCGGCTACGTCCGCCTGGAGCAGGTCGGGTGGGGAAACCGGACCGGCACGCGCGAGCCCGCGTGGCGGGTCACGCTGACGGAGGAAGGGAGGGCGGAAGCGGCCAGTTGCTCCCCCACGTCGAAGGCCCACGTTTGGGGGATCCCCGTGTCCCGACGGGAGCTCCTCGCGGCGTCGTTCCACGGCCCCGACCCCATGAACGACGTACGGAAGATCTACGAGGTCGAGTACCGTTGGGTGCCCACGCGCGTGGGCGACCGGGTCGCGCGCGCGCTGTCCGGCCCCATGGCGGTGGAGTCCGGCACCTACCGGACCCGCGTGGACCTCCTCAACAGCCCCGAACTCATCGACCCGAGCGGATGGGCCGTCGACCAGATCGATGTCCTCGGGGCGAGACGGGTCCGCTGACGCCGATTCACACTCAGTGCATCCGACCACCCGTGGGCACACAGAGCTGCACACGGAATTCCAGCCATTCGATTGCCGCGTTCGGATGCGCGCCACCCGCGGACGTCACCGAGCCGTCTACCACCCACAACGTTCCGGGATACCTCGTCACCCCGGCCAATCGTTCGCCGGCAGCGTCCACCACGGCTTGTGCGTGCGAATGGGGCCACAGCAGCACCTCCAACGCCTCGGTCGCCACCTCGTAGTCGCGCGGGGACGCTACGAACCAGAAGTCCCGTGGTGTCCGCGCGAGTGCCTCCGCCGCGGACAGCCCATAGCTGGTATCGAGGTACCGCGCGTTCCAGTGCCGGTAGGGTGGCGTGGCGACCCAGGAGTAGTCGGTGTCCGGCCCGGTCTCCGGGACCACTCTGATCGTCCATCCCTGCGGTTCTCCTCCCCCTGCATGCGGATCCAGGCGGAAGGACAGGCCCCCGCCGATTCCAGCCTCGAACGACTCGCCCTGCCCGACTCTTCCCCCCAGGGTCTCCTGCCGACATGCCGTCGTGTCGTTCCACGTCTGGGCCCCGATCTCCCTCGGACGGGAACCCATGGCCAATACCATCGCGGCACAGCTCAGCACACACGCGGTCGGCATGCTTCTCGTCCCGGGGGTGGTCGACACGACGCACGGCCTTGCACGACTCATGGAAGCCCGAGCGCAACCGGCGGATGGCTTCCTCGAGGACTGCGTCCCCGGTCGAGGTGAGCGTCGGAACCGGTCGCGGGAGCGAGGGGTCCGCGCCAGGTCCCTCACCCCACGCCGGCGATGTGGGCGTCCGGTTCTCTCGCGCCCTTCACGAGCAGCCAGAGGATCATCGAAACCTCTCCCACGGCATAGAGGGGCATGGCCACCCGGTTCACGTCCCCCGCGTACGTCGGCAGGACGATCAATGTGAACGATAGTGCCAGGTAGGCAAAGCAGCCGACGACCAGCAGAATCCCGATGATCCTCGGGAAGTACCTCGACTTGATTACGAGGGCGCCGAACGGAAGCAGCCAGAGGCCCCAGAACGCCATGGCGATGCTGTTACCGACGCTCTGGATGCGGAGGAAGCTCATCGCCAGGGCCTCCCGCTGCGCCTGGGTGAAAGCGGACAGGTATTCGGCCTTCCCGAGGAGGACGAGGGGCACCACCTGGTTGACCGCGCTGACGGCTCCTACGGCGACGCCGACGCCCACCAGCGCCAGCATCAGCCGCGCCTGCTTGCGATCCACACCGACGAGCAGCGCATACAGGCTCAGGGCCACGGCGAGGAAGAGCACGTTGGACGCGATGCCGACGAAGGCTCCGAACCGCCAGAGCGTCGCCCCGGCAACGAGGTTCGCGGCGGTCTCCGCGGCGTTGCCGGAGACTATGTATCGGCCGGGGAGGTACAGCTGGTTGAAGGGTCCGACGAACGCCAGCAGCAGGTACAGCAACCCCGCCCGCCTCGCGTCCCGCTTGATCGTGCTCATTCCGCCCCCAGCGCCTCGACCGGGTCCACCGCCGCCGCGCGCCACGCGGGCCACCACGCCGAGGCGACCGCGATGCCTCCGAGCAGCAGGCCGACCCCGACGAACGTCACGGGATCGAGCGCGGGCACGCCCACGAGCAGCCCCGAGATGAAGCGCGTGAGGCCCACGGCCGCGACGCTCCCTATGGCGACTCCCAACGCGGCGAGGGTGAGGCCTTCCACGAGCACGCTGGACCCGATCTGGTGGCGCGCAGCGCCGAGCGCGCTGCGGACGCCGAACTCTCGTTTGCGGGTCCCGACGTTGAAGGCGAGCACCCCGGCGATCCCCACGGCCGCGATGACGAGAGCGAGTAGCGCGAAGGCGCCGAGCAACGTCGCGTTCAGGCGCTGCGGCGCCACGGAGCGACTGCCCAGGTCCTCGAGCGTCGCGACGTTCTCGATGGGCTGCTGGGGATCGTGCGACAGGATCGCCCTGCGGATCTCGGGCACGAGCCTCGCCGGCTCGAGGGCCGTGCGCACCAGCAGCGCACCGGTCCAACGGATCTGCGGGTAGGGGTTGTAGACGGTGTGGGCGATGTTCGCCTCGAGGCCGACGTCATGCACATCCTCGGCCACGCCCACGATCGTCCGCCACTCGGGGCCGACGCCGAGGAAGCGGGCCGCGAGGGGGTCGGTCCAGGCGACCTGCTGCCCGACGGGGTTCCGGTCCCCGAAGTACGCGCGCGCCATCGACTCGTTGACGACGACGACCCTCTGCCCGTCCTCCACGTCCGTCGACACGAACTCGCGGCCGCGTACGATCTCGATCCCCGCGGCGGCGAAGTAGTCGGGCGAGACGACCCGGAACTCCGCCATCGGCGCCGGCTCGCCCTCCATGGGGGTGTGGCCGTCCACGGCGACGTCAATGCGGAACGCTCCGCCCGAGAGCGGGACCTGGCTGGCGAGCGCCGCCTTCTCGACGCCGGGGATCGCGCGCACGTCCTCGAGGATGTCGAGATAGCGGTTCCGCGCCTCGTCCGTACGCACCAGGATCCCGTTCGGCGGGATGTCCATGGCGAGCACCTGGCGCGTGTCGAAGCCGGTCTCGATGTGGGTGAGGTGCCGGAGCGAGCGAGCGAGCAGCCCCGCGCCGATGAGCAGCACGAACGACGTCGCGATCTGCGCCACGACGAGCGCCCGCTGCGTGCGCTTGGCTCTGGACCCTCCCGTCGCGCGGGCACCCGCGCGCGTCAGCCCGCCCCCCACCCCGTCGTTGGACGGCAGGGGCGGGAGCAGCGTGAAGAACGCCGTGGCCACCATCGCCGCGAGGAGCGCGAAGCCGAAGACCGGCGCGTCGAGCTGGATCTCCGAGGCCCGTGACGTCAAGCGCTCGGCGAAGGCCACGAGCATGCCGAGGCTCACCGAGGCGATCAGCAGGCCGAGCCCCGCCCCGGCGAGCGCCAGGACGAGGCTCTCGACCAGGAGCTGTCGGCGCAGCTCCCGGCGGCTCGCGCCGAGCGACACGCGGATCGCCAGCTCGTGCTCACGGCGCAGCACGCGCGTGAGCGTGAGGTTGGCGAGGTTCGCGCACGCGATGACGAGCACGAGCGTCGCCGTGCCGAGCAGCAGCAGGAGCGTCGGACGGGCCCGCGCCGTGAGCTGCGTCTTGAGGGGCGTCACGGAGACGCGATAGCCCGAGGCCTCGTCGTACGCCTCCGGGTACTCCGCGGAGACGCGCTCGAAGATCGACGACACCTCGGCGCGCGCCGACTCGACCGTCGCCCCAGGAGCCAGACGCGCGAACACCTCCGTCATGCGGTGCACGCGGTCGTGCGTCATCGAGGCGTCGAGGTGGTGCGGGCTCGCCGCCATGTTCACGTAGATCTCGGTCCGCTCCGGGTAGGGCGGCGCGGCTTCCGCGACACCGACGAAGGTGGCCGAGCGCCCGTTGATCTCGACCGTTCTGCCGAGGATGTCCGGATCGGCGCCGAAGACGCTCCTCCAGTACGTGTCGGACAGCACGACGACCGCGGGTGCGGTTGGGCCGTCGTCCTCGCGCCCGATCGTGCGGCCGAGCGTGGCCGACAGACCCATCACCTCGAAGTAGTTGCCCGTGACGATCCCGGCGCGCACCCGCCGCGGGCTCTCGGTGCCGAGCATCGTGAAGGTGAGCGCGGAGAACTCGGCCACGGCCTCGAGGGAGGGCGCGCCCCGGCGGTAGTCCTCGATCTCCGGCACGGAGAACGTAGTGTTGCCCTGGTCGATCCCGTCGGCCGCCTGGCGCAGGTACACGAGCTGGTCGCCGTCGTCGTGCGGAAGCGGGCGCAGCAGCACGCCGTTCACTGCGCTGAACATGGCCGTGTTCGCGCCGATCCCCAGGGCCAGGGTCAGGATGAAGACCGCCACGTACCCCGGATTGCGGGCCAGCCCGCGCAGCGCCTGATGCAGGTCCCTTCCCATCGCGTCCATCATCGTCCCCATCCCTCCTCCGTAGGGTCCTCCGAACACGCGCATCTTCAAGCCCGCCCCCAACGCGTCCCACCCCGCGTCCCACCAGAAGCGCGTCACGCCGAGGCGCCCCCGGTAGCGCGGCTCCGAGCGCTGGCGTGTCAGGTGCAGCACCAGATCCGCGCCGTACTCCTCCCGGAACGTGCGCGGATAGGGCACGAGCAGGACGCGGAAGCGGGGGTCGGGTGGACCCGACGGGGCGCGGCGGCCGGGATCGGGCAGGATCCGGGACATGGCGACGGCTCGTTGGCCTCAGGCCGGCCGGTGCACGACCGCGCGCGCGGCCGCGAGGTCCGCCTCCATGCGCGCGACCTCGCCGCGCAGCACGTCCCGCCCCAGCGGCGTGATCGCGTAGAAGCGCCACCGCGAGCCCGGCTCCACGTCCAGGTCGTCGGCCGGAGCGTCGGTTTCCGCGATCAGTCCGTCCTTCGTCATCCGTTGCAGGCCAGCGTACAACGTGCCCGCGCCCAGGAGCACCGCGCCGCCGGTGCGCTCTTCGACGACGCGCTTGACGTGGTAACCGTGCGCGGCCCCCTCATCAGCAAGCGTGAGGAGGATATGGAAGGTCGCGGGCGTGATCGGACGCGCCGGTTCGTCGTCGCTCGGGTTCATTGGGGTCCCCGGAGAAGGTAGAAGCCCCAATCCGGCTTGTCGGCTTGGGGGACATCGACGGTCGATTAACGACGATCGATATTAGCGACGGGCGCCGCAGGGGGCAAGGGGAGGCCCCGAATGCCCGCTCACGCGCGAGGGGAGCGAGGATGGGGCGAAGCCCCACCGCAGCTCAATCCAGCCGTCCGGATTGGTGCAACCTAGACTGAATCCAGCACCCCACTCCGCTACGGGCCCAGCGTTCCGATGGGGATCACCGCAACCCCATCGGCCCGGGCGTACGAAAGGCCGGTGCCCGTGATGACCCCCAGCATCTGAGGCTCGCCGCATCTCGCCGTGTCGATTCGGCTCGCGAACTTGAGCAGGCTCTCCGCCCCCTGATCGACCGCTCCAGAACCGAGCTTGATCTCGAACGCCGCCCACCGGCCATCTGCCGCCTCGATGACCGCGTCAACCTCTAGGTCCGTGTTGTCCCTGTAATGCAAGACATGGGCGTCCTCCGATTGGGAGTAGATCCGCAGGTCACGGATCACCAGCGACTCGAACAGGAAGCCAGCGATGTCCATGTCCTGGAGCAGCCTGTCGGGCGTGGCCCTCAAGACGGCGACGGCTAGGGAGGGATCCACAAGATGCCGTCGGGGTGAGGTCCTGACACGCGAGCGTGACCGAAGGTGCGGGGCCCAGGCCGGCTGGTCCTCCACGACCATCAGGCGAGTGAGCGCATCGTAGTACGCGCTCACTGTGTTCTTGGCCAGCGGCTCGCCAGGATCACCCACGTCCCGAGCCAGCTTCCCCAGACTCGTCATCGTCGAGAGGTTTCGGGCCAAAGATCGCATCAACAGCATCACCTTCTCCGGGTCATGCGCCACACCATCCACGCGTTGGATGTCCGTGCGGCAGACCACGTCTATGTACGCCCGCACCGCCCTCAACGCCCGTGGCACCTCTTTGTCCAGCAGGCCAGGCCATCCGCCGACTGCGATCCGCTCCAATAGGTCACGCACCTTCATGCCGGGGTCAGGGGCTCGAGGGGGCTGCCCGCTTAGGAGCGCGGACAGAGAAGCCTCCCCCGTGGAGTGACCGCTCTCGAAGAGGGACATCGGCCGCATTCGCAGACGAGCCAAACGCCCGGCGCCGTTGTGGCGGGTCACGTCATCCGGTGGGACAGCAGAGCCGTAGCCGGTCGTCCCGATCGTCCCCGCGCCGGATCAGTAGCCCCGCGCCTCCCCGTTGTGTCGTGGGTCGGCCACGGCGACCCAGCGCCCGCCGCGGCGCGCGATCATGTAGATGCGGGCGTAGCCGGGCGGCAGCGCTTCCGGCTCCCACCCCATGGCACGGGCACCTTCGAGGGCCGAGGCCGTGAAACCGGTCTCCATCTGCAGGGCTCCCGAGCCCGGGTTGGCGAAGAGCCGGGGCATGCGCACCGCCTCGAGTGGGTCCATGCCGTAGTCGAGCACATAGACCATGGCCTGGGCGATGGTGGGTTGGATGAGTCCCCCGCCCGGCGCTCCGACGACCATCTCCACGCTGCCGTCCTTCAGGACGACCGTAGGCGAGATGGTCGTCGAGCGCGTCCGCCATCGGGAAAGGGACGGAGCCGCCACGCTCTCCGGCGTGAACTGGAACCCGGAGTCGTTGAGGAAGAAGCCGAGGACGCTGGCGCCGGACCCGAAGACCGTGCTGTTGGTCTGCGTCAGCGCCACGGCGTTGCCCTCGTCGTCCACCACCGACAGGTGCGTCGTCTCTCCGTGCCCGGGATCCTCGCCGGCACCACCCGAAGACGCGACGCCGGGAATCGCCGGCGTCGGGCCGTAGGGATCCAGGGCCGCGCACGACGCCGGCGGCGTCGCCGCCTCGTATCGCAGCGCGTCGGCCTCGGGAACCGGCGACACCACCCGGCCCTTCCCCACCAGCTCCGACCTCTCCCGCACGTGGGCGTCGGAGACGCGCCCCGCCGCGGCCATCGGCGACCAGTCGGGGTCACCGTTGCCCCGGTTGTCCGCGGTCCCGACGCGGAGCGCCGAGGCCAGGACGTCCAGCGCCCGTGCCGAGTGCGTGGGAAGTCCCAATTGGGGCAGATCGTAGGGCTCGACGAGCTTCAGCACCTGGAGCACGTTCGCGCCGCTCTGGGGCGGCGGCGCCGACAGGAGGACACGCCCGCGGTACGTCGCGCAGACCGGCCGCTCCCATTGAACCCGGTAGTTGGCCAGATCCTCCAGCGTGGCCGGGTTGCCGCCGGCGTTGAGCGCCTCCACCAGGCGACGAGCGGTCTCACCCCTGTAGAACCCGTCGACGCCCTCCTCGGCGATGCGCCGGAGCACTCCCGCCAGCTCGGGGTTGCGGAACCGGTCCCCGGGGGCGAGGGCCTCGCCGCCGGGCATCATGAGCGCCATCGAGGCGTCGAAGCGGCCCAGCTTCTCCCGCGAGGACAGGATGAACTCGGCCAGGACCTGGTTCACCGGGAACCCCTCCTCGGCGAGCCGGATCGCGGGCTGCAGGACCCGGGCGCGCGGGAGGCGGCCGTACTTCTCGTGCGCCGCGAGGAGGCCGGCCACTTCCCCGGGGATGCCCACGATGCGCAGGTCCGCGGGCCCGGTCCGCTCCGCGGGCAGGCGCCCCGAAGCGAAGGCGGCGGCCCAGCTGTCGGCGTTCTGGGCCGCATAGAAGTCGATGAACTCCGCCCGCCCTTCGCCCTGGAGCCAGATGGTCATGGCCCCGCTGCCCCCGATGCCGGACATCTGCGGCTCGGTGACGCCGACGGCGAACGCCGTGGCGACCGCCGCGTCGATGGCGTTGCCGCCGGCGCGGAGGATCTCCACGCCCGCCTCGCTGGCGTGGGGGCTGGCCGACGAGACCGCCCCGTGCTCGGCCACGACGCGGCGGCCCTCGTCCGGGGGCGGGGTCGTGGGCAGGCTCATGGGGGCGGCACAGGCCGCGAGGGAGAGTCCCAGGAGGACCCCCGGCAGACGGGTACGGCTCATATGCGATCGCCCTCCAGGCTGTATGGATCCGTTGTGTCCGCTCCGCGGGAGGACCGGACGTTCGCGTGTGTGTGCGTGAAGATCCGATCCGAAACGGAAACGGCGCAACCAGGATGACGCACTCGACGGGGGCAGAGCCTACCCCCGAGCATCTCCAGCACTCCGAGCGGAGCGCTTCCATGGGGTCGACCCCGGGGGGCTCACCGGGCCTCCGCCATCCGACGGTACCGCACCGTCCCCTCCCGGAGGGAGAAGAGGAGCGGACACCCCCGGAGCAGGGGAGGCCCTCTCAACAGACTGACTCACTCGGCGAGAGGGTTCCCTGTGCCTCGGGTGTCGGAGAGCCGGCCCCCCGCAGCACCCCCCACACCGACCCGGCGAGGCAGACGAGCCCGAGGACGGACAGGCCCACCGAGAAGTCGAGGAAGAAGTCCGCCCGCGACAGCGTGGCGGCCCCCAGGTCCTTGAAGAGCTGCGTCCCCACCGACCCGGTGTAGCCGATGGCGTCGGCGACGTAGATCCCCAGCACCGCCGTCCCCGCGCTTCCCCCCGCGGCGGTGAGCCGGTCGAAGAAGACGGCACCCACCGGGACGTAGGCCAGATACGAGCCGGCGCCCACGCCCACCATCCAGGTCATGCCGCTCACGTGGCCGGACTGGAAGGCCAGGGTGGTGACGAGGACGAGGACGAGGCCCAGGGCCATGAGGCCGTAGGTGGCGAGGAGCCCGCGCACGTTGTCGCGCACGAGCACGAGGAGCCCCATGGCCACCAGGACCGCCAGGCCCGCGGGCGCCTCCGCGCGGGTGAAGAGGGCCGGGGTGTCGGCGTACCCGAGCTGGGCGAAGATCTCGATGCCGTAGTTGTCCCGGAAGTCTCGGTAGGCGGTGAGGAAGAGGTACAGGAGCATGAGGGGCGCCAGCCCCAGGGCGTACCGGCGCAGGAACGCCCTCCGCTCCGCTCGGCCCATGGGCCTCCGCTCCCTCCTCGCAGCCACGTCCCCGGCATCGGGCGGCCGGGCCACCTCCAACAGGGCGACGCACGCCACGAAGGGCAGCAAGAAGAGGGCCCCCGTCACCGCCGGCATCCAGGCCTCGGCGATCCCCCAACGGTCCATGGTCCAGAGGCCCACGTCCTTCACGATGCCGCTGGACACGATGAAGGAGATGGAGAGCCCGGACAGGAGGATCTCCGAGGAGCGCCGCCCCTCCAGGTACCGGACGACGAGCCCCCACACCATCCCCAGGGGGAGTCCGTTGAGGAACATGGCGGCCACCTTCCAGCCGCCGGGCACCACGGCGAAGAGCACCAGGGCCAGCTCCCCGAGGACGACGAAGCCCACCAGCGTCGCGGCACGGGCCCGCGCGCTCAGGGTGGAGCAGACGACGATGCCCAGGTACTTGGAGAGGGCGTACCCGACGACCTGCCCCACCAGGAGTGCCGTCTTGAGCTCGACGCCGGTGCCCAGGAACGTGGCGCCGTCGAAGCGCGCGGCGGCGATGGGCTTCCGGAACGCGTACATGCAGAAGTACGCCCCGAAGGCCGCCAGGGTGAGATGGGCGGTGGTGAACGCGTACGACTCCCGCCTGCTGGCGGCGGGCGCCTCACGGTCTGACATTAGGCAGCTCTTTCCTGTGAAGATCGCCCGGGCACGGACGGCCCTGGGCGCCGAGCCCGGAGAACATAGCCCGCCCATGGCCTCCCCATCCACTCGCGCGGCGAGCGCCCCCCACGCCATCCTCCTGGCCGCCGGGATGGGCTCGCGCCTCGACCCCGAGCTCGACGGAAAGGCCAAGCCCATGCTCGAGGTGGGAGGGCGGTCCCTCCTGGTGCGCGCGCTCCACCGCCTGGACGAGGTGGGGGTCGGCGGCCTGACCGTGGCCGTGGGCCACCGCGCGTCTTCCATCGTCGAGGCCCTCGGGCGGATTCGGCCCGAGGCCCGGGTCGTGGTGAACCCGGACCCGGCGGGCACCGGGTCCATGCGCTCCCTGGCGCTCGCGGGCCGCGCCGCGCTGGCGGAGGCGTCCTTCGCGGAGGCGCTGGTCCTGGAGGCCGACGTGATCTTCGAGGCCAGGGCCCTCCCCGCGCTCCTCGGCGCCCCGCCCGCCGACGCCACCATCCTGGTCTCGGGGCCCACCGGCGCCGGAGACGAGGTGTGGGTGTGCGGTCACGAGGGACGCGTGTCCGAGATCGCCAAGCGGCCCGCCTCGGACGCGCCGCGCCTGGGCGAGCTGGTGGGGCTCACGCGGCTCACCCGCGGCATGCTCGAAGCCATGATCGCGGCCCACGAGACCGCCGGCGACGACGCGGTCCGGGAGGACTACGAGGCGCGGATCTCGCGCATGGCCCCGACCCACGCGGTGCACGCACACCGCGTCGAGGACCTGGTCTGGGGAGAGATCGACGACGCGGGCCACCTCCGACGGGTACTCGAGCGCGTGCTGCCGGCCCTGGAACGCGGCGGAGGGTCCTCCTAGCGGCCGTCGGGGTTCACCCAGATCCAGTGGTCCCGGTACGCCCCCAGGACGCGCGCCGTGGCCGACGCCGCTCGCCAGCCCACCCAGGCCATCGCCGGGACGGACAGGAGCGCCGCGTGGCCCGGAGCGACGATCGCGGTGGCCAGGAGGGCCGCGGCCATCACCACGGAGCCGCGGTCGGCCCGTGTGCGCCCATCGAAGAGGTGGGGCTGCATGGCCCGCGCCAGGTACGCCATGCCGTGGAGCGTGAGGATGGCCCAACCCGTCAGGGCTCCGATCCCCCCGGGCACGCCCGCCCGGACCCCTGCGGCCGCGAAGGCCGCCGACGCCACGGCGTGGAGGACCAGCTCCCAGGGCACGCGCCGCATGCGCCCGAGGATCACGGCGACGGTGCCGCCGAAGGCGGCGTAGGCGATGGCGAGGATGATCCAGTACCCCGGGAGCCCCTGGACCAGGGGTCGCTGCCAGAAGGCCCGCCCCGCCTCGAAGCCCGAAGTCAGGAAGAAGGTCCCCAGGATGAGGAGCCCCTCCAGGGCCCCGATGCGGGCGAAGTGGAGCCGGCTGCAGAGGGCCCGCTCCTCGTACGTGGCGAGGAAGGCCAGGAGATACGTCACGATGGCGGCGTAGGCCGCCGCCGAGGGGACGCCGGGCATGAGGGAGAGCCCCGCGAAGGCGAGGAACGCGCCGCTGACGGCATCCGAGAAGTGGTCCAGGAACTCCCCCAGGGGAGAGGCCGTCCCCGACGCCAGGGCCTGCATGCCGTCCAGGTGATCCGCCACGGCGTAGCCCACGAGGGCCGTCAGGCACAGCAGCGCGGTGACGCCGTCGGGGAGGCGGTTTCCGAAGAGAACCAGGAGGAGCATGCCCCCCGTGGCGGCGAGGCCCAGGAGGGTGATGGCGTTCGCCGTGAGCCACGCGGGCACGAGCCGGAACAGGGGCTCGAACACCGTGCGGGTGGCCGCCGGGCGGACGACGGACCGATCCTCGAAGACGTACCCGGGAGGTTCCGGCGCGCGCGGCTTCACCCCGTCACCACCCGAGGCCGGCGCCGAGCCCCAGCGTCCGGCGGTGGACCACGCCGAAGCGGAGGTTGCGGTCCCGCGTCAGCGTCGCCCAGAGACCCATGTCCGCCGCCGCTGCCGGGAGCACACCGGGATAGACGTTCAGCGCCACCATGCTCTCCAGACGCTGGCTGATCATGAGGCTGGCCAGGAGCGAGTCGTTGCGGTCCCAGAAGATGCCCATGGAGCCCACCACGTCGATGGTCTCCTCCAGCGTCACCGGATCGACGTGCCGGCGCTCCGTGTCCACGCCGAAGCCCACGCCCAGGCTGTGCTCCTCGTCCAGGGCGTGGGTGAGGCCCATCTGGCTCCCCAGGCCCAGCCTCCAGAGGAGGCGGGTCCGCTCCAGACCCGGGAGGGGGATCTTGTAGGCGAAGTACTGGCCGGTGTTGTGGATCTCCCCCTCGGGGAACGTGAGCCCGGGGATGGGCGACCAGTCGGACATGCGCAGCGTCCGGGTGAGGAAGCGGGCGAGGGGGTCCCAGCGGAGGAGGAAGATCCCCCCGAGGTCGAAGACGTACAGGTCGGCCACGTTGCCCGCCGACCCCACCGTCTCTCCCCGGTTCTCCACCACCTCGTTCATGTACGACGCGGCCATGACGGTGACCCCGGCCCACACCCCGGGGTAGGGGACCCCCCGGGCCTCGTACCACTCGGACAGGAGCCGGGCGCTCATGCCTCCGCCGATGAGGTGCTCGGTGTAGTTGGGAAACCACTTGGCGTCCGGCCCCTGGGCGATGGGGAAGACCTCCTCCCTGAGCCACCGCTTCCAGCCCCCTCCCCGCTCCACCGCCGCCGCGGGGTGGACCACGGCGTCCCACACCGCGCCGCTGGCGTGGCCGTACGGGAAGCTCCAGATGTCCCGCCGGTGGTTGTGGAGCTGCATGATCTCGTAGCCCTTGGTGAGGAACAGCGTCGCCGGGCCGATGAGGGCGTGGCTCCCGTAGGGGTAGTCCGTGAGGACCCTGAGCTCCCCCTCCGGCGCGACCGCGCTGTCCGGGGCGAGGCTGGTCTGCGGAGACGCACCCGTGGGCGTGGCGGCCGCGGCCGCCACGGCCGTGAGGACGACCCCGGCCCATCCGGCCCATCGGGCGTGGGGATGAATCACCGCTGGCGGACCCCGGAGGTGCTGTCCCGCGCGGCCTCGCCTTCGGCGACCCGTCCGTCGGGAGCGCCGCCGAAACGCCGAAGCCACGCCCTGGCGGCTTCATGGTGGACCCGGTCGAGGGGCGTGAGGGGCGGTGCGTCCAGGGCCGCCGCCAACGTGGCGCGAGCCCCTGCGAGGTCGCCGTGCCACCCCAGCGCCTTCCCAAGCTCCAACCGGTACAGGACCGTGCCGCCGTCCAGCTCCACCGCCCGGCGGTGGTGGGACAGGGCATCCTCCCACCGGGCTCCGCCGACCATCTCCCCCAGGATGGCCCTGGCCAGGAGTCTCTCGAAGAAGCTCATGGTGAGGACCTCGGCGTGGAGGGACCCCATGGCGCTGTGGCCCACCGGGTCGTCCGGCGCCACCACCAGGAGGCGCCGGGCCAGCTCCCACGCGCGGCGGGCGGTTCGCGCCGTCTCCCGCGGACCGACGCCGGGAGCGTTGGCCACCGACCCGTTGGCCGCCACCGCCCACCGGAGCGCCTCCGGGTGGTCCCCCGCCCCCTCCAGCGCCGCCTCGGCGTGCACCACGGCCATGCGGAACCAGGCGTTGGCCGAATCCTGGCTGGTGGCCAGGATCCCCATCTGGTATTCGGCCCGGGCCGCGCGCCACAGGGCCTCCGGGAGGGGAGCATCGCCCAACATGGGCGTGATGGTCTCCATGGCTTCGACCGCATCGCCCGCGTCCAGGAGCCGGTCGGCGCGGGCGGACCAGGAGAGGGTGGGAGGCACGACCAGCCCGGGCCGTACCTGGGAGGCCGCCCCCGGAGGGGAGGCGCACCCGAGCACGGCCGCGATGAGGGCGGTCCGACGCAGGAGGGGCATCATGGCGACGATGGTTAGCGCGTCCCCCGAGAGGGAGGCAAGGCCTCCCGCTACTCCGCCTTCACCGCGGTGGCCGGCTCCACCGCCAGCGCCCGCCGCACCGGCACCAGGCACGCCGCCAGCCCGGCCCCCAGCAGGAGGAGCGAGACGACCACCAGGGTGCGGGGCCCCTCGCCGGCCACGCCGCCGGCCAGGACGGGCACCGCGACCACGCCCCCCAGGGCCACGCCCACGAGGAGCTGGGCCACAGCCCTGCCGAAGATGGTGCGCACGATGGTCCCCCGTGGGGCCCCCACGGCGGTGCGGATGGCGATCTCCCGGGTCCGGCGGGACACGGTGAAGGACATGAGCGCGTAGATGCCCGCCACGGAGAGCATGAGCACGATGGCCGCCACCGCCATGAAGATCCACGCGCCCACGCGGGCCCCGGTGTGGACGGGGCCCCAGGCCTCCGCCGTCGTGCCCACCTCGGAGAGGCGGAGCGACGGGTCCACCGCGGAGACGATCCGGTGGAGTCGGCCCGCCAGCGGTCCCGCCTGGGGGCGCATCTGAACGAAGAGCTGGGCGGCAGGCGCCTGCGGCATCCCCACCAGCCCCGGAGCCCGGGGGGTGACCGGCGCCAGATCCAGGGGCGCGTAGACCACGGGGTGGACGCCGGGGCCGAACGCGTCGATGCCCGGGTTTCGCACCACGCCCACCACGGTCACGGACGTCCCCTCCGCCGGGACGGTGACCACCGACGCCTCGCCCGTGCGCTCGGCGAAGCGGATCTGGCCGCCCACCGGGTTCCTTCCGCCGAGGACCACGTCCACGAACGCCTCGTTCACCACCACCGCGCGTGAGTCCCGGGAGAAGTCCCCCGGCCCGAGGGACTGCCCGGCCACCGCCGTGGCGCCCATGAGGTCCAGGTACGCCCGGTCCACCAGGAGGATGCGCGCCCGGCCGCCCAGGGGCGGCCCCGAGCCGTCGCCGACGAACTCCACGGGAGGCTGGAGGTGGTTCATGGCCGAAAGGCCGCTGGCCAGAGCCGCCCCCCGCACCGCCGGGTCGGCGGCGACGGCGGCCCGGACCTCCTCGAAGAGGCGCCCCGACTCGTCGAAGAAGCGCTCCCGCTCTTCGGCACCACGGGGTGGAACGACCGGATCGCGTCCAAGCTGCGCGGCGACGTACTCGCCGGCCGGGAACCCGGTGTCCACCGGGCTGCGGAACGCCGCCCCCGCCTGGGAGACGGCCAGCGGGAGGAATGCCACCGACAGGGCGACCTGGAGGACGATGACCACCGTCCAGACCCCCCCGAAACGGAGCCCGCCCCGGCCGCCGGCGGACAGTTGGCCGAGGCGGGGCTGCACCGAGCCGCCCGTGGCCTTCAGCGCCGGGACGACGCCGATCATCACCGCCCCCACCAGCGCCAGGATCAGCGCGTACGCGACGGTGGCGGGGCTGAGGTCGTCGTTCCACCAGAAGGGCAGCTCGGGCTCCTGCTGGATGATGAAGAAGAGCCGGCTGATGCGGGCCAGCGCGAAGCGGGAGATGAGGAGCCCCGCCGCGGTGGCGGCACCGACCAGGACCAGCGACTCGGCGAAGAGCTGGAGGACGATGCGGCGGCGCGTGGCCCCCAGGGAGGTGCGCACAGCGATCTCGCCCTCCCGGGTCACCGTACGCGCGAAGACCAGCGTGGCCACGTTGGAGCACGCCACCACCAACAGGAAGATGAAGAGGAGCCCCACGCCGGAGAGCGCCAGCGCCAGCTGCCCCTCCGTGGCCCGGGCCGCGAAGCCCCGGAGCCGCGGGGAAAGCCGGCCGTACCGCTCCGGATCGTCGGCGGCGGCCCGGCGGCCGGCCACGTCCAGCTCGGCCTGGGCGCTCTCCAGCGTCGCCCCGGGAGCCAGTCGGGCGAACTGGGCCGCGCCCCGCGACGTCTCGGGCTGGAGGTCGGTGGGCTCCACCACGAGGGGTACCCACGCACTCTGGTTCTGGGGGAAGCCGTATCCCTCGGGCATGACCCCGACCACGGTCGTGGGCGTGCCGCCGAGCTGCACCGTCCGTCCGACGACCTGGGGGTCTCCGCCGAGGAGGTCCCGCCAGGCTGTGAAGCCCAGCACCACCACCGCCTCCGCTCCCGGGCGCTCGTCGGCGTCCAGGAGGAACCGCCCCAACAAGGGCGGCACCCGCGTCACGCGGAACACCGAGGCGCTCGCCCTGGCCACGCTCACCGTGCCCGCCTCGCCCCGGTCGCTCACCAGGCCCTGCTCCAGGGTCTGGTAGGCGCCCAGATCCTCGAGGGAGGTCACGGAGGAGCGCCACCGCGTCATGTCGTACAGCGTGGCGGAGGTGGAGCGTCCGGCCTCGGTGTCCGTGTGGTAGACGCGGACGATGCGGTCGCCCTCCTCCAGGGGGAGCTCGGGAGCGATAAGGTCGTGGACGAACTCGGAGGCGCCCACCCCGATGGCCGTGGCCACGGTGATGGCGACGCCCCCCACCAGCGTGACCATGGGGTACTTCACCAGCATGCGGATGCCGAGCCTCAGGTCCAGCCCCACCGAGGAGCCCCACGCCGATGCGCCGTCACGGACGCGCTCGGCGGCGAACCGCGCCGAGATGGCCAGCACCTGGCCGGCGTACCAGAGACCGACGCGAAGGCCGCCGCCCCTGCTTCTCCGCGAGCGGTAGACCTCGTCCAGGTCGCCCACGATGCCGTCGCGGACGTCGGCGGGGAGGGCCCGCTCCAGGAGCCGGCGCAGCGGGGCCGGAGGCGCGGCGCTCACGAGGCGCTCTCCACGGAGGCCGGGTCCAGGTCGTCCCACATGCGGTCCATGGCACGCCGCGACTCGAGGAGCAGCTCCAGCCCCTCAGCCTCGACGCGCACGCAGCGGCGCGCCTTGCCGCCGCGCTCGCTGGTGGGCTCGCTCATCCACGACGCCACGAGGCCTCGCCTCTCGAGGCGGCGGAGCGTGACGTAGACCGCGGCCCTGGACACGGACCGGCCCGTGCGCCGCTCGATCTCCTCCATGATGGGCACCCCGTACGCCTCCCCCTCCACGTGGAGGATGGCCAACAGCACCATCTGCTCGAACTCCCCCAGTCCCTGCGGCATCGTACCCCCTCGTCCGTGCGTGCGTCCTTCGCGTGGGAAAAGCATACGACGTCAACATAACTACCTGTCGACGTTGTGCCAAGTACTCTGCATCGCAAAGTCCGTGCCTGGGACGGCCGTCCTCCAGACCCTCCGATTACATCACTCCGCCGGAGCCCTTCCCCTCCTCACCGCCCGCGCCACGCCTCCAGCACACGGGCCTCTTTGTCCGCCGCCAGCCCCGCCCGGGGCGCGGCCTGGCGCTCTGCGGGCAGGGACCGGAACCACTCCAGCGTGTCCACGGTGGTGCGTGCCAGCGACCGGTAGGTGAGGCCCGCCGCTACGGCCCGGGCATTGGACGCCCGCGACAGCACCGCGTCGGGCCCGAACCAGGTGGTCATCTCCGACCAGGGACGCACCTGCTGCTCCCGCAGGAAGTCGGCGGGGAGCCAGTGGATCCGGAGATCCAGGTCCCCGGGCAGCGCACCCCGGACGCCGTGGAGCAGGCCGGCCATGGTGAGGGGGGAGCGGGGCCCCACGCCGTTGAACGTCCCCCGGGTCCCGTCCTCCACCAGGCGCACGCACCACTCCACGAGGTCGCGGACGTCGATGACCTGCGTGGGATCCGAGCCGTCGCCCGGCGCCACCACGTCGCCGCCCCGGGCCAGGCGCACGGGCCAGTAGGTGAATCGGTCGGTGCCGTCGCCGGGACCCACGATGAGGCCGGGGCGGACGATGACCGCGTCGTCGGCGAACCAGCGGCGCGCCTCGGCCTCCGCCGCCGCCTTCATGGGCCCGTAGAGCGCCCCCTGGCGCTGGCCGTAGATCTCCGGCGTGACCGCCAGCGGGTCGCCGTCGTATCCGTGGAGGGGCGAGTCCTCGTCCAGGGAAGTGAGCCCCGCCACGTCGTAGGCAGAGAGCGTGGAGACGAACAGGTAGCGTCCGGTGTGGCCCTGGAGCGCCTGCCCCACGTCCCTCACCCAGAAGGGGAGCGTGGTGGGGTTGTCGAGGACGGCGTCCCACTCCCTGCCCCGGAGCGCGTCCACCTCGCCCAGGTTCCGGTCGCCGGTGAGCTGTTCCACGCTCTCCGGGAGGTCGGCCTGCGTGCGGCCCCGGTTGAAGACCGTCACCTGGTGGCCACGCGCCACCGCGTACGCGACCATGTGGGGCCCGATGAAGCCCGTGCCCCCGAGGATGAGGAGGCGCATGGCCCGCGGCGCCGGCTCCACGGCGTCGAGGAGGGAGCGCCAGGGGCCGGGACGTGTCGCCCCACCCGCGGCGAGGGCGCCTCCGGCCAGGGCGGACAGGCGGAGGAAGGTGCGACGGTCGTGCATCATGGATCACCTCGGGCAGGGCGGTGCGGGGATGGGAGAGGGATGTATGGGGGCCGGAACGTGCCTCCACAAGCGGGGGCGGGCGGGGGTGGCCGCTACGGCACGATCACGTCCACGGCGACCCCGGGGCACCGGCCAGCTTATTGCGTCGTACGCCGTCAGGTCCTGACGCAGCTCCCAGGCCCGGTCCAGCAAGGGGCCATGGACGTGGCGCACGCGGATGTGCTCCTTGCAGCCTTTTATGCCCTCCCGCCCATATTGTCCCGACACCCACTCCCACCCCCCCCGACGCCATGCCCGTCCTCTTCGACCACATCGAGATCCACGTCGACGACATCCCGCGCTACTGCGAGTTCCTCACGGCCCTCTTCGGGGGCGGCCGGTACCGGCAGATCAACGAGGCGGGCTTCCACATGTACCTCACGCCCGAGGGCCAGGCCTTCGAGCTGAAGCCCAAGGCCACCGACCTCCCCGCGGCGCGGAGCGGCTTCTGCCTCCCGTGCATCCGCACGTCGGACGCCCGTGCGCACCTGGAGCGCCTGGGGCTCGCCATCGACGAGTCGGCGGCGCTCCCGGACGGGAGCGTCCACTTCTTCACGGATCACGAGGGCATCCAGTGGCACGTGAAGGAGTACGACCACGCAGACGCCTACGTGCGCTGGTAGATCGCGGCCAGGCTGCGATCTGACGGCCGCCGCACCCCGCGCTCAGCCTCCGCCGCGCAGCAGCTCGTCGGCCCGCCTGCGGGCCTCGGCCAGCACCTGCTCGGCTCTGCGGTCCGCCTCGGCCACCAGGTTGTCCGCCTGGGTGTTCGCCTCCTGGCGGATGCGCTCCGCCACGGGCCCCGCGGCGGCCCGCGCCACCGGGTTGGTGGCCCGCGCCAGCACCTGCTCCGCCCTCCGGTTCCCCTCGGCCCGCGCCGCGTCGGCCAGCCTCCTGGCCTCCGTGCGGATGTTCTCGGCCTGGGCCTCCGCGTCGGCCATGAGGCTGTCGGCGGCGGCCTGGGCCCGGGCCCGCGCGGCGGCGGCCGCCGAGTCCACCCGCTCCTCCGCCACGGCCCGTCCCTGGGCCACGGCCTCGCCCACGGCCTGGCGCGCCTGCTCCCCCGCCGACGCCACCGCGCTCCCCAGGCTGGTGGTGAGCGTCGGGCTCTTCACCGTGCCGCCCAGGCCCACGGCCACCGGGATGGTGTCGGCGGCCTGGAGGTCCACGCCCACCCGCCCGGCCTGCGCGGCCAAGCTGCTCACGAGGCGATCGGCCTGGGCGCCCAGGAGCGCCCGGGGCACGGCGAGCTGAAGGGTATAGTCCAGCGACGCGTCGATGCCGTTGGACCCCGACACGCCCATGCGCACGTCGCCCATGCGCACCTGGAACGGCTTCACGTGGAGGCGGCCGTCGCGGATCTCGAGGGACGAGCGCACGGCGTTGAGGGTGGGCCGGGCGAGCTGGGGCAGGCTGAGCGTCTCTGACAGCCGCGCCAGCGCGGGGAATCCCTCCAGCACCACCGGTGTGGTTGCCAGGGAGCCGGCCCCGTCGAGGGCGCCGAAGTCGGGGAGCATTCCCTCGCCGAACGCGCCCGCCAGGTCCAGGCGGGCGGAGAACGCCCCCCGGGCGAATTCGGCCACCGGCGCGAGCATCCTCACCGTGAGGAGGCTCTTCCACGCGCTGGGGATGTCCAGGCTGTCGAGCGCCAGCGCCACGTCGAAGGCCGGGCGCTCCGGGTCCACCGTCTCGTAGAAGCCGTCCACGGAGACGCGGCCGCCCAGCGTCCGCAGGGAGAAGCCGTCCAGCGCAACGCGCTCGTCCCTCACCGCCAGGCTCCCCCGGGCGTCGGTCATCTGGAGCGCGCCGAACGTCAGCTCCCCCACCGTGCCCTCCAGCGCCAGGTCGACGCCCGCGGGGACGGGAATGAGCTGGAGCTGGCGGTCGTCGGACGCCCACTCGTCGAGAACGAACCGGCCGCTGGTGAAGGACGCCCTGCCCCGGAGCACCTCGCCGCGGAGGACGAAACCCAGGACGTTGTCCAGGGATCCCGTGGCCTGTACGTCGCTGCTCCCGAGCCGTGCCCTGAGGGAGCGGACCTCGGCCCGCCGGGGCGTGAGCTCCAGGGTCGCCTCCTCCACCGCCACCGACTGCTTCAGCGCGGCGGCGCGCACCGCCACGTCCCGGGCCGACACGGTGCCGCGGGCCGCCACCCGCTCCCAGCGGCCCGCGTCCACGTCGGAGAGGCGGGCCCGGACGGCGGCGTCGGCGCGCACCGTGCCGCGCAGCTCCTCCACGTCGGGGAGCTTCACGGTGCGCCCCACGTCGGCCAGGTCCACCGCGCCCCGCACGCTCACGTCCACGTCGGGGTCGGAGACGGGGGTGCGGAGCGTGAAGGCCGCCTCCACCGGCTGGTCCCCCAGGCGCACGTGGAAGCGCTCCACCCGCACCACCGTGCTGTCCACGTCGCCCCCCGGGTTCGTCACGGCCATCCGGAACGCGATGTCCCGGGCCGGCAGGGGGAGGTCGGGGTAGCGGAACATGCCGTCGGCCACCCGTGCGTCCAGGGCGAAGCCCGGGAAGGCCTCCTCCCCCCAGGTGCCCCGCACGTTCCCCTCCACGGCGAAGGAGCCCGACGTCTCCAGCGACGCGAAGTCCCGGGCGTAGACCACCGGCACCAGGGAGAGGATCCGGGCGAAGTCGGTCTCCGGGGCGCTGAACGTCACGTCCAGCGCCACGTCGTCCCCGGCCTTCGCCGCGCTCCCGGCGAAGCGGAGCACCAGGTCGTTGAGGCGAAGCTCGTTGTCGGCGAGGGTGAAGCGCCCCCCGGCCAGGTCGGCGTCCACGTCGGCGCGGAGGTCCACCGCCGCGCGGCTCAGGTACGGGATCCCGGCGAAGCGCACCGACGCGGCCGCCGCCCGGGTGCGCGTCCGCAGCGTGACCCGGTCCCGGGACAGGTCCCCGGAGAGCTGGTGGTCCACGCCCTCCACCGAGGCGACGAGCCCGGTGCGGGCATCGTCCAGGTGCAGGCGCCCCCCCGTCACCTCCACGCTGCGAAGCCGGAGGCCCATGGCGCGCCCCCCCGGGGCTTCCCCCTCCCCGCCGCCACCCCGGCCGATGTCCCAGTTGGCGGCGCCGTCGGCGCCCACCACCAGGCGCACCGCCGGCCCCGTGAGCGCGACGGAGCGCACCACCACGGGGCCCGTTCCGCGCCACGCCCCCCAGAGCGAGCCCGCATCCAGCACCAGGCGGAAGCGGTCCACGGAGAGGAGGGTGTCGCCAGCAAACGGCTCGTTCCCCACCACCGACAGGTCGTCCAGGCGCAGCGAGACGTCGGGGAAGTCGCGGAAGAAGGTCAGCCCCACGTCCCCCCAGGCCACCCGGGCATCCACCGCCGACGCCACCGCGCGGTGCGCGAGCTCCTCCACCCGCCCCTTCAGGAGGAGGGGCAGCGCGGCCAGCGCGACCACGATGAAGGCCAGCGTGGCGGCGACGGCGGCGGCGATCTTCCTGCGCGGGGTCATGGGGCCTCGGCGGTGGCGGACGGACGGACGTCCTCATACCCGCGAGCCGCGGCCGGGATCGCCCCCCGGACGCACGAAGGGCCGGGGTCTCGCGACCCCGGCCCTTCGGACCACCCTGGTCGGGCGCGCCTCAGCTCGGCGTGATCAGGTCGAAGAACGAGGCCACGTTGAAGCCCACCGGGTCCACGTTGTAGTACTGGCCCTTGGCGAAGTACCCCGTGGTGGGGAAGTAGGGCGGCGGGTTCGTGGCGCCGCACTGGTCGTAGGAGTACCGCTTGATGTAACCGGTGCCGCTCGTGGTGCCCACCGCGCCGCGGGTCTGCTGGATGATCCCGCCGGTGAGGAAGAGGCACCCGCGCCCGTTGTTCGTGGTCCCGCAGTCCTCGGCGCTGGTGGACCCGGAGCTGTAGTTGTGCACGGTGAAGATGTCGAGGGCCAGGACGGTGCCGTGGAAGAACTCGTCCTTGGTGTCGTCGTACGTGCGGAACGTGCCCGTGGCGTCCTGGGGCGCGTTGAGGGCGTTGTCCGCGACGATGACCTCGTCGCCGGCGAAGTACCCCGCGATGTCGACGCACGTCCCGGCGCCCGGGTCGGTGACGTACGTCAGGTCGTCGCCGAAGATGATGTCGTCGGTGGCGGCCACCGTGATACGGCCCCGGATCTTCCCGCTGAGCACCACCTTGCCGTCCACGAAGATGACGCCCTTGAAGTTGGGGTTCATCTCGCGGGTGATGGGGAACAGGTAGTCCTTGTCGAGGCGTCCGTTGAGCAGCGGGCTCTTGACGCCGGCATACTGGATCCACTGGCCCGTGCCGTCGTTGGCGGTGAAGCCCCCCCAGATGGAGTCGGCGCCGCCCAGGTAGCACCGGCGCGTGGCCGAGCTGAGCGCCGTGTTGGCATCGGTGGCGGTCATCGTGGAGGTGCGCCTGAACACGCCCGCCTGCCAGTTGCCGCACAGGTCGGTGCTGGCCATGCCTCCGGTGGTGGTGCACGTGCGGCTCCGGCCCCAACCGGTGCAGGTGGTGGTGGCGGTGCCGGGGTCCCCGGTCACGTAGTCGGCGTTGGCCGACTGGTAGACGCGGAAGAAGCCCTCGTTGGAGTCGCTGGTGTCGCCGTCGCCGTTGAGGTCGATGGCCATGAACTCGATGCGGGTGGTCGCCTTGCCGTAGTCCCCGTTGGAGTTCCCCACGACGGCCGTGTTCCCCTGCTGGGCCTGGGTGCGGAGCTTGCTCAGCTCGGCGGTCTCGGGCATGCCGATGGGGGCCACGTACTCCTCGTAGCCCTGCTTGAAGGTGCCGTACTGGGGCGTGGGCACGTTCTGGGCCGTGCGCACCGTCCCGTGGAAGGTGGCGCCGGACGAGTAGATCTTGATGGGCGAGTTGCTGTGCACGGGCCCGAAGATCTGGTCACCGCCGCCGAAGGAGATGTTGGACGGCTCCACGTCGGTGAAGTAGGCGTACTTGGAGAAGCTCTCCTGGTACACCTGGGAGCGGCGGATCACCTGGCCCCCGCCGGCGTCCTCCACCACCGAGAGGATGGTCCCGAACACGCCGTACTGCCCCGACGTCACGCCGGAGGGGCCGACGTAGATGGTGCGCTTCACGCCGGGCAACACCGCTCCGGACCCGTCGGTCACCGACCCCTGGTACTCCAGCGTGTTGTACCCGACGTCCGGGTACAGCGACTTGTCGCCGTTGAGCTTGGCGCGGGCCCACTCAAGCCCCTGGTCGGCGGCCATGGTGAGGTCCGACTCGCGCTCGTAGAACCGGTTGACCAGCATGTGGTTGGAGCCGATGAGGGCGGCTGCCGCCACAAGCGACCCGATGATGAGGACGACCAGCACCGTCATCACCAGGGCGAAGCCCGCTTCGGAGGATCGGAGGTTCGTGTTCATGGGACGATTTCCTGGTATGGAGGCGGATTCCATGGTCATGGGACGATGACGAGCGCCGACGGCGCCAGCTCCGACAGGGTGGGCGTGCAGTCCTGGGCGGAGAGGGCGTATTGGTACGTCCGCCCGCTGGCGACCGCCTCGTCGAGGAACTCGTACGCGGTCTGCCCAGCGGGAACGCTCAGGTAGGGATCGCCCCAGTCCGAGCCGATGATGTTCTCCTGCCGATAGATGACGTAGCGGGCCACGTCCTGCTCGCCGCCCGTCTCGTCGGTGGCGGGGGCCCAGGTGAGGCGTACGCCCCACTTCCCGCCACCCATGTCCACCAGCGCCCTGCCGAGCCCCGTGCCGAGAATGGGCTCGTCACCGCAGGTGGAGAAGGTACCCAGCCCCGAGTTGGGGAAGGCGATGACCCGGCTCACCTCCACCGTGCGCTCGTCGTCGCCCTCGAGCCCGTTGGAGGCGCGGAAGGAGACGCGGACCGCCCGGATGGAGTCGGTGAGCGCCGACGTGCCCGTGTCGGCGGGGGACATGTGGACCTTGGCCTTGTGCCGGATGGGCAGGCGCGAGGCCGCGATGCTGTCGATGATAGAGGCCTGGCTCGGGAAGTCCTTGCGCTGGAAGTAGCGGAAGAACGGCGTCCCGTCCGACGCGGGCAGGAGGTACCGGGACACCATCTCCGCTTCGGCGTTGTTGACCTGGCGGTAGAGGGCGTAGTCGTCGCTGCGTGTGGTGGACGTGTCCGGCGTGAACCAGAACAGGATGGTCTCGCCGGGGCTCGCCGTCCCCGCCGTGGTGAGGTAGAACGTGTCGGGGTACGTGAAGCCGGTGTTCGGGACGGAGATGGCCGACCGGAGCGCCGTGACCTGCCCAGTGGGCGCGTCGGGGTCGATGTACGACGCGAACACGTCGTTGGCGATGTTGCTCGCGTAGTCGGCGTTGAAGGCGATGACGTCCACGTCCGCCACCGCCAGGCCCGGCTGGGCTCCCGGCAGGTTGGTGCCGAGGGTGATGAGGTCCGTCTCCAGCGTGGTGAGCGCGTAGCGCCCGTTCTGGAGCGCGCGCATCACGTCCAGGCCGCGGTGGAACGCGGTGTTCTGCCGGGCCGCGAACCCGATGGCGGCGGCCAGGACGATGCCGTAGATGAGGGTGGCGATGACGACCTCGATGAGGGTCATCCCGCGCTCGTCGCGGATCATGCCGTTGTCGTGGTTCATGGCGCCGCCATCACCAGTTTGCGGGAGATCGGTGCGGACAGCCGGGCGCCGTTCACCGTCACCACGATGGTCGTGTAGTCGAGGGTCTTTCCTCCGCCCAGGTCCTGCCGGGTACGCGTCACCGACGTGACGCGCGTGAGCTGGTCGTTGCCGGCGATGGACGACTCGGTGCCGGCGAAGAGGGAGTCCAGCACGCCGTACCGCGGCTCGAGGCGGATGAAGGCCAGCCGGTCCTCGACGGCCGACAGCGCCTGGAACTCCAGCTCGGCGGAGATGGCCGGCGTGATCATCTGACCCGCCGACTGGGCGATGCCCAGGACCGCCACCGTGAGGATCAGGATGGCGATGGTGATCTCGATGAGCGTGAAGCCCCCCTGTTCCGGAGGGCGCGGAGCCTGGCGGTTCAGCATTTCCTCTCCCACTCCCCCGAAGCGTACGAGTAGCACATGACCCGCCCCGTGGCGCGCTCGATCTCGACGGCCCTGGCCTCTTCCGTGTTCGCCGAGCCGGCGGTCTCGGCCGTCAGGTAGATGACGGACTCCTCGCTGGCGCTCCCGTTGCGGTGGAACGTGAGGGCGGGTAGCCCGTCCTGGAGCGTGGTCATGGAGACGACCTGCGAGCTGAGCGGACGTGCCGGAGCCCCGCCCCGCCCGAACACCACGCCGTCGCCCAGCTCCACCACGAACCAGTTCTCGCCGGTGTCGATGGTGGCGTCGTTGTTCGTGTCGTAATGGACCCTGAGCCTCCGCTGGGCCGTGTCCACCGCCACGACCACGTCGTGCTGGCGGAGGATGGCGTTGCGCTGCTGGGCCGTCAGGGTGGTGCCCACGAGGATGACCGCCCCATCCATCCGGAATTTCTCCGGGCGGAGGAACGGCACCACGATGTTGACCATGATGCCGATGAGCACCAGGACCATCACCAGCTCCACCAAGCTGAAGCCTCGCTTGTCATGCCTCGGGTCCATTCGGTTCCTCGATTCGCGGGCCGGGTGGGCGTACCCCGGCATTGCCCCTGGGCTGCAAGAGCCATGCGCCGCCCCGAAGAGGGCGGGGTGACCACATCTAACGATATATTGCACCACGAGTTAGAAAAATCTACGCTCGCGTGGCTCCAGGGGCGGTCCCGGGGGCGGCGGAAACGGTCGTTCCCCCTCGGGGCACTTTTTTCCGGCCTTCGGACGCCTCCGCGGCCTGGCCCGTCAGAACACGTCCACCCCCATGGTCCTGCGGATCTCGGCCAGGCGGAGCGTATCGCCCAGGAGGACGTCTTCCGGAAAGGCCCGGAACCTCTGGATCGCCGCGTGGATCCCGTCGCCCTCCTGCTGGTTGAACCCCAGGCCCGCCACGTACATGAGCCGTAGGCTCCGGTCCACGTTCAAGGGAGCCCCGGCCAGCCAGTCCGCCAGGTCCCTGCCCCGGCCGGCGTACGTCCTGGCGATGTCGGCCACCTCGCCCAGGCCCACGTGGGCCAGGGACGCCCGCGCCGCCGCGTGGTCGGGACGGGAGAGCCGCCGCTCCATCGCGTCGAGGTCGATGGCGAAGCCGTCGGGGCGGGCGGCGAGGACCATGTCGTACCCCGGGCTCACCATGTGGGTGGACCAGGCCAGCCCCTCGGGGAAGGACGCGAAGAAGGTGCGCATCTCGCTGCGCACCGCGTCGAGGGTCGTGTCGTAGAGAGGGACCCACTGGGTGATGACGCCGCCGGGGTTCAGGTGCTCCCGGGCCAGCGCGAAGTACTCGGACGTGTAGAGGCTGGCCCCACCCTTGACCCACGGGTGGATGGGGTCGGACGTGATGACGTCGAACTTCTCGTCCGTGGTGAGGAGGAAGTGCCGGGCGTCGTCGTGGACGATCTCCACGCGGGGATCGTCCAGGACGTGGTGGTTCTCCTCGGCGAAGAAGCGTCCCGCCTCCCGGGTGGAGAGGGCCTCGATCTCGCAGATGACGATGCGCTCCACGCCCGGATGGGTGACGAACGTCCCGGCCGTGATCCCGGCCCCGAACCCCACCACCAACACCGACCGGGGGGCCTGGTGGAGGAGCGCGGAGTAGTGGCCCAGCATCCGCTGGAGCACCATGTCCTCCGGGGCGTTGGAGGCCGCCACCTTCCCCTGGGTCCCGAAGGCCCGGATCGAGTCCCTGAACTCGAAGACCGTCACCACCGAGGCCAGCCCCTCGCCGATGTAGAGGGGCTCGAGGGTGTCGGTGGTGACGGGCGCCAGTCGGCCGCTGACGAAGAGTCGCTCGGGTGGGGGCGTCAGCGTGGCCACCAGCGCCACGGCGAGGGCCGCGCCCCCGCCCCACCCCACCCCCACGCGAAGTCCCGGCGCCCCTGCCCTCAGCGTGGGGAGCAGGAGGAGGGCGGCGGACGCCAGGAGGACGGCCACCAGCGCCCGGGTCGAGCCGTGGCTCCCCACCCAGGGGACCATGACGAGCCCGAAGGCCAGGGAGCCGACGATGGCCCCCACGGTGTTGGCGGCGTACACGCCCCCCACCAGCCGCCCGGGGTCGGACCCGGGGGCCACGGCGGCGGCCACCGCCAGGGGGAAGCTGGCGCCCCAGAACACCGCGGCGGGCAGCACCGCCAGCCCCACCCGGAAGAGGTCGAGGGCGAGCAGGCGCCCCGGGTCGGTCATCACCTCGTGGGTCAGGAAGCGGTAGGGGAGCACGCCGCCGATGACCCAGGCGCCCCACGCGACGGAAACGGCGGCCAGGAGCTGGCAGGCCGCGAGGCCGTACCCCGGCCGTCGCGCCCGGCCTGCCCACCACGACCCCCCGGAGCTCCCGATGCCCAGGCCTCCGAGGAACACGGCCAGGATGAGGGAGAAGGTGTAGGTGGTGGACCCCAGCAGGAGGGACAGGAGCCGCGTCCACACCACCTCGGCGCCCAGGGCGGCGAGCCCCGAGAGGGCGATGGCCACGTAGATGGGCGCTCGGGCTCGGGGGGCGGCGGCGGCCGCTGCACCGGGCGCCGGGCGCTGGGCGGGCTCCGTGGGGACCCGGGCGGGGAGCACACGGGCCAGGAGCAGCGCGCCCGCGGCCACCGCGACGTTGAGCCCCACGGCCGCGAAGGTGGCGACGCCGACGTCATGGGACGGGAGCAGCCAGAAGCCGGCCGCCAGCGTGCCGGCGACGGCGCCAGCGATATTCCCGGCGTAGAAGAACCCCATCCACGCCACGCCTCGCGGCGTCGCCTCCACCTGCCGGGCCACCGCGGGGAGGGTGGCGCCCATGAGGACCGTCGGGGGGAGGAGGAGCACGCCGCACGCCGCCGCCCGCAGGAGGATGCTGGCGGTGCCGCGGGGGAGGAAGCCGGCGTAGACCCCCTGCGCCCGGGGGATGAGGAAGAGCAGCGCCAGCCCCGCCACCGCGATGCCCAGCTCCAGGGCGGCGTACACCTTGAGGGGGTGCCGGCTGGGCGAGATCATGCGCGGGAAGGCCAGGGAACCCAGGCACATGCCCCCCATGAACGTCCCGAGGAGGATCCCCAGGGACACCCCCGTGGCGCCGATGACGAACTGGAGCATCTGCGACCACACCACCTCGTAGATCAGGGCGGCGCCGCCGCTGCCCACGAAGAGCAGGAGGACGGGAAGGAGGAGGCGGTCGGGGGCCGGAGGGGCGTCTCCGGCAGCGGGGTCGTGGCTCAAGGTCCAGCCTCCGTCTCGGGCGGGGTGGAGCGCGCCAGGACCGCGCCGACGGCGACGGCCTCGGCCAGGTTCCATGCGCAGACGGTCCACAGATAGCCCGGCCGGTACCCGTACGACCAGCGGGGAAGGAGGTCCACCCACGGGTAGGCCGGCCGCTGCCACCACTCCAGGAGGAGGAACCAACCAGGGTGGACCGACCGGCTCCCCAGGCCCAGGAGGTCGAAGGCGGTGACGCCGGACACCAGCGCGCCGAAGAGCACGACGGCCACCGCGACGGCCCGGGGTGGCAGCCAGCCTTCGGCGAGGACGGGGCGTCCCAGGAGCCACACCCAGGCATATCGGAGGGGAAGCGCCAGGAAACGCAGCGCCGAGCCGCCGGAGAACACCTCCAGGAAGAGCGGAGCCACCACCGCCCCCGAGAGAAGACAGAAGGCGGCCCACCCCCGCCAGATCAGTCGAGCCACACGGGGCTCCGGAGCAGCTCGTCGGGCGTCCTCCAGCCCTTCACGCCCGCGTCGATCCCCACCGAGGCCAGGGCGGAGATGACCGACGTGGTGCAGTTGCTGTAGGGAGCGCGGCCCCGGGCCACGCCGACGAACATCCGCGTCCTGTGGGTGAGGGCGGCCTCGGCCATCCGGCGGCGCACGTCGGGGTCGCGGGAGGCGCGGCGCACCACCACCCTCGGCCAGGCGGTGTACGTCTCGATGGGCGTGAGGTAGAAGCCGTCGTGGATGGACGCATCGAGAACCGCGAGGCTTCCCGGCTCCACCCAGAGGGCGTCGTCGGGGGCCCGGACCACCATGGCGACGTGGGACCACTCCCCCCACGCCACGTGCCCCCGCGACAGGAAGAGGACGTCCCCCGGCTCCGCGGTGGCGAGCCAATCGGGGTCGTTCTCCTCGGGCAGGCCCTCCTGCTCCACCAAAGTCCCCACGAAGAAGGTGTGGAACGCGCGGAGCTTGGAGTCGGGGAACGTGTCGGCGGGGGTCACCATGACCCCGACGAGGAGCAGGACGACCAGCAGGGCGCCCACCCCCCCGGCGGCGTGGGCCAGCCTACGGACGGTCAACCGGCTACTCGCCGCCGCCGCCCCCGGGCGGACGCGGGGACGTGGTGGGCGGTGCCCACGGCGGTGACACGCTCCAGGGAGCGGTGGTCTGGGGGGCCTGGCCCCACGGAGCTGCCGGCATCTCCACCTCGAGGGGGTCGGCGGTCAGCGCCATCATGATCATCCCGCTGGTGATGATGGCCATGAGCTCCCGAGGCGTGCTGAGCGTGTAGATCACCGGAGCCGCGTACACGGCGCCTTTGGCCAACCCTTTCAGGAACGCGCGTCGGTCCGTCATGTATCTAGTCTGGACGCTGCCCCCCGCCAGCGTCAACGCTGGCGACTCCCCGCGATATCGAGGAGGAGGGGTGCCGCCTCCGCCGCGCGTCCGAACTCGACCCTGAACACGGCCGCTCCCTCGGCGAGGCCGATGAGGCGGTCCAGGCTGTCCTCCCGAGACGTGCCCGTCTGGTGCACCGCGTCCAGGAGCATCCGGAGTCGCTGCGCGTCGCGGACCGCCTCGAGCCGCGTCTCGGCGCCCGGCACGAAGCGGATTTCGGCGAGCACGGCCACCTCCGCCCCACCCTCCGCCCACCCCGCCCGCGGCAGCGGGTCCACCCATACATCCTCCTCCGAGGGATCCCAGGCCACCGTCTCCTCGGGGGCCTCGCCGGCCTCGCGCAGCCGTGCCGCGTGCACCTTGAGAGGGCGGGGAAACGGGTGGAGGCGACCGCGGTCGTCCACCGCGACCACGTCGTCCCCGAATACGGGGCGGCCGAGGCGGTACCAGGCATAGGCCAGCGTGGACTTGCCGCTCCCCGAGGGCCCCAGGGCGACCACGGCCCCTCCGGAGCCGGCCAGCGCGGCCGACGCGTGCAGGTGGCAGTGCCTGCGCTCCGCAGCCAGGAGGTGCCGCGTGACCGCCAGCTCCGCCGCCGAGACGGCCTCCACGGCCGAGGCGCAGGGCTCCGGTACCCCGCCCGCCACCACGGCGAACCCCGCCGGGACCCGCTCCACCACCACGTCGGGGACGGCGGAGGGCCCGGCGGGGCGGGCCAGCAGGGGGAAGAGCGCCGCCAGGTCGCCGGCGATGGCCGCGGGGGCCGCCACCGTGCAGCCCTGGCCCATCCACAGGAAGGCGATCTTCAACGCTGCGCTCGCGGGAGTGGGGTGGCCTGGGTCGTCGAGGAAGTATAGGTCCTCCCCCGGGACCGGTCAGGGCGCGCCCCTTGCCAGCGCGATCGGCCGGGGCCTTGATTGCCGGACGGGAGGCAACGCAACGAGGAGCCGCAAACCATGTGGAGGGAGGAGACCAGCGCCGTGGAGACGGCCCACGGGTTCTGCCGCGACGTCCTCGCGGGGCACCCGCCGCCTCTCCTGCCCGCCGGCGCGACGGAGCGGGCAGAGACGGTCCGGCTCCTGGGCGCGCATCGCCTCCTGGGCCTGTGGCGAGCCGAGTCGGGGGCGAGGGCCGACGAGGCCCTCGAGCCCCTCCTCGTGCTCCAGGCGCTCAAGGGCGCCCTCATGCTGGAGGCCGCGGAGCGGGCGGGCTCGGCGCTCCGCGAGGCCGGGTTCCAGGTTCTCCTGTTCAAGGGCGCGGGGCTGATCAGGTCCGGGGTCTACCCCGACTCGCGGGCCCGGGCCATGGACGACGCCGACCTCCTGGTGAGGGGGGGCGACCCCGAATCCGCCATCCGCGTCCTCCAGGGCGTGGGCTTCGCGCCCTGGGTGGCGTGGCGTCCCGGCCGTGACGCGTGGCTCCCCGCCTTCACCTTCTCCGACGCCACCGCCCCCGCCGAGCTGGAGGTCACCGTGGACCTCCACTGGAGGATCCCCTACGGGTCGCTCCGCAGCGGAGACGAGGACGACGCGGCCTTCCTGTGGGCGCGGGCGGACGCGGACCTGGGGGTCCCCTCGGCCGAGGCCCACGCGCTCCTGGTGGCCGAGCACTTCGTGCGGCATCTCCGCGTGGTGCCCCACCTGCTGGGCATCGCGGACCTGGTCCGCCTGGTCCCGCGGCTCCACGACGCGCCGCGCCTCCGCGCCCTGGCCGAGGAGCGGCGGTCCCTCCGGCTGATCCAGAGCCTGCTCTGGTTCCTCCGCTCCGAGCTGGGCGTGACCCTCCCCGACCCCCTGGCCGAGGCCCTCGCGGTACCCCGGAGCGTGGGTCGTCTGCGGGCGGGGGTCCTCCGCGTGGACCGGCTCCTCGACGTCCCCGGTGGGCGCCGCCGTGCCAGGCTCTCGGGGCTGGTGGGCCAGGCCCTGTTCGAGGGCTCCCCCGCGGACGTGGCCCGCCAGGCGTGGCGGGTCCTGCACCCGCCGGCGGAGTGGCTGGCGCGGAGAGCCGGACCGGACGGCGGTGGCGGGTTGAGGCGCCGCCTGGGATATTCCTGGGAGCTGCTGCGCTGGGCCGCGGGGCGGGGGGCTTCGCCCCTCTCCCCCAACCAGGAATTCGAGGGCCCGACGGGCCGGCAATGAGAGGCGAGGACGGATGGCCGAAGGGACCCGGGAAGGCGACCAGGCGCCCCGCGCACGGGGGGACGTGGTGTTCCGATCCGTGGGGACCGACTGGGTCCTCTACGACCCGCGCACCCAGGACCTGCACGTGCTGAATGCCACGGCGGCGGCGGTGTGGGCGTGCTGCGACGGCACACTGAGCCCCGACGCCATCGCCCGGGAGGTGTCGGCCCATCTCCCCGGGGCGCCCACCCTCGATGCCGTGCTCCGCGACGTGGCGGACGCGCTGGACCGGTTCGCCGCCGGCGGCCTCCTGGAGTGAGCCTCCACGACTACGCCGGGATGCTCCTCGGCTCGCCCCGCGTCGCGGCGTTCCGGGAGGCCATCGAGGGAGCGGTGAAGCCCGGCATGCGCGTCCTCGACCTGGGGACCGGCCTGGGAACGTACGCCATGTTCGCGGCCCGGGCGGGCGCCGCCCGCGTCGTGGCCGTGGACAGTGACCCCGTGGTCCACCTCGCCCGGGCCATCGCCCTCCGCAACGGTCTGGCCGACCGCATCGAGTTCGTCCACGCCCGGGCCCCCGAAGGGATCCCCGACGAGGCCTTCGACCTCGTGATCTTCGAGGACTACCCCACCACCTTCCTCGACGAGGGCACCTGGCGTCTCCTGGAGGCCGTCGCGGCCGGGCACCTCGCCCCCGGCGGGGCGCTCCTCCCCTCGGGGGTGCGCTTCGCCCTGGCCCCGGTGACCCGCCCCCCCGGACCCTCCGCCCCGGCGGCGATGGGCGAGGAGCACTCCTTCCTGGGCCTGGACTGGAGCGAGCTGCGGACCCACCTGGCCAACACCGGCCGGAAGGTCCACCTCCCCGTGGGCGCCCTGGGGGGGGAAACGCGCCCGGGCCCCCGCCGGCCCATCCTCCCCCTGCCCCGGGGCGAGGAGCTGGGCGCCGAGGGCGAATGGACGGCCGGTGGAGACCCGGTGGTGGCGCTGGCCTTCTGGTTCGACCTGGACCTGGGAGGCGGGCGGTGGGTCTCCAACGCCCCGGGAGAGCGCGGGGAGCCCTGGGGGCAGTGGCTGCTGCCCGTGGATCCGCCGCTGGAGGCCGCGGCCGGGTCCCCGCAGTCGGCCCGGGTGTGGCGGGAGGTTCGGACCGACGGCGGCCCCGGGTGGATGGGGTGGGCCTGCGAGGCCGGCGGGGCGACCCGGCGCGGCCACGAGTTCGCGGGGCTTCCCCTCTCCATGGACGACGTCAGGGGGCGCGGGGGGTGAGGCGACGGGGCGCCTACGCCTTCCCGTGCAACGCGAAGGCCGCCCCCTGGGGGTCGGCGCACTGGGCCACCGTGTCGCCGCCGGGCACCTCCATGGGGCCGTTGAGCACCTGGCCGCCCAGGGCCTTCACCTTCTCCAGCGCCGCGCCCACGCTGGGCACACTGACGTAGAAGAGCCACGCCGGCGCGGGCATGGCGTCGGGCTTGGTCATCATGCCGCCCAGGGTGCGCCCGACCCCCTTGTACATGTGGTAGATGCCCATCTCGGGACCCATGTCCATCTGGCTCTCCTCGCTCCAGCCGAAGAGGTCCGAGTAGAAGGTCCACGCCTCCCGCCAGTCGTTGGCCATCAGCTCGTTCCACGAGAACTCGCCATGGACGGGCGGGCCGTCGTGGCCGGGGGCGTCGCCCTCGGGTTGGAAGGCGGAGAAGACGGCGCCGTGGGGGTCCATGAGGATGGCGAACGACCCCACCGTGGGCACCTGCATCCGGTGCCATACCTTGCCCCCCAGCTCCTCCGCACGGGCGCACGTGGCTTCCACGTCGGGCGTGGTGATGTGGGCCAGCCAGTGCGACGGCGCGCCCTGGTCGATGGCCTCCTGGGGAAGCTGGAGGACGCCCCCGATGGGCGCCTCGCCGTTCAGCCACATGGTGTACGGCTCGGGGCCGCCTTCCCACGGCATGGTCCCCCATCCGGCCACCTCCCCGTAGAACCCCTGCGCCGCGGCGGGGTCGGTGGTCATCAGCTCGTACCAGGCAAAGCGGCCTCTCGGGATGCTGGACATCGTCTCCTCCTCCGGTTCATCCACCCTTCGTCGTCGATGGAACCCCTTCCTACACGACGGCGCCGGCGGAGCATTACCGCCCGCCCGCTCCGCCCGCGAGCCTTTCGCCGGGCGCCTCCCCCGTGTAGATAGGTCGGACCCCGGAGGGCCGGGGTGGCTCGACTTCGATCCGTGACGGGAGGACGACGATGACGACGACAGGGCAGGCCGCCTTCGTGGCGGCCGTTTCCTTCGCGCTGGGGCTCGCCCCGGCGGGCGCCCAGCAGCGGGCTGAGACGCTCTTCTCCCGGGAGGCCTTCGCCTCCCTGGCCTGGCTCGAAGGCCGGTGGGTGGGATCGGGCGGGGGCTTCGACGCCTACTACGAGGAGTACCGCGCCCTCAACGACTCCACGTGGGAGCAGCGCACCTTCCCCGACTCCACCTTCTCGACCCCCGACGGCACGTCCACCATCGAGTGGCGGGGCGGCGTGATCCTCAAGCGCCGCGGCGGCACCGTGGAGACCCGCGTCGCCCGCATCGCCGGCGACACGGCCCGCTTCGAGCCCGTCGTCGCGGGCCGGCGGGGCTTCACCTGGTTCCGCGTGTCCCGGGACGAGTGGCGCGCCGTCCTCGACCGGCCCACGGAGCCGGTGGTCTACACGCTGAAGCGGTTCCGGCGCTGACGACGCGCCCGGGCCGGGGGCCGCTCGCCCCCGCAGGCCCCCGCTCCGTCCCGTCCCCTGGCCCCTCGTCCCCGGAGCCCTCCGGCGCGGCGCGGGACCGGCGACCCTCCTCCGGGGGCCCGTGGCGGCGCTTCCCGCGCCGCGACGGGCCCCGCGGCTCCGTCTTCTCCGGCTTCACAAGGGTGCATCCATGAGACGCCTCCCCCTCCTCTTCCTCGCCCTCCTCATCTTCCCCGCGCCGCCCGCGGCGGCACAGGCGCCGGACAGCGCCGCCCTGGACCGCATGCGCGAGGGGCTCCCCCTCGTGCCCGACCGCGTGGTGCGCTGGACGGCCACCGAGGGGAGCTGGCTCTCCGTGGACGTGAGCCCCGACGGGCGCACGCTGGTCTTCGACATGCTCGGGGACCTCTACACGCTCCCCATCGAGGGGGGACGCGCCGTGTCCCTCACCCGGGGCATGGCCCTGGACGCCCACCCGCGCTTCAGCCCCGACGGAACCCGCGTGGTGTTCACCTCCGACCGGAGCGGAGGCGAGGGCGTGTGGATCCTGTCCCTGGACGGGCGCGACACGGTGCAGGTCACCCGGGGCAAGGACGCCTCGTACCTCACCCCCGAGTGGACGCCCGACGGGGACTACATCGTAGTGACCCGCGCCCCCACGCGGGGCGGCTCCACCATGGTGGGCAAGCTCTGGATGTACCACGCCGAGGGGGGCGGCGGGACCCAGCTCGTGCGGGAGCCGGCCAACGCCCGCACGTCCAGCCCGGCGGTGAGCCCCGACGGGCGCTGGATCTGGTACGAGCAGCGGGTCCAGAACTGGATCTACAACACCAAGCTCTCCGACTACCAGCTCGTGGTCTTCGACCGGGAGACGGGACGCCGCAGCACGCGCACCTTCCGCTACGGCTCGGCCATGCGGCCCACCCTCTCCCCCGACGGGCGCTGGCTCGCCTATGCGTCGCGCCAGGACGCCGAGACGGGGCTGGTGATCCGAGACCTGGGCACCGGGGACGAGCGCTGGCTCGCGTACCCCGTCCAGCGGGACGACCAGGAGTCGAGGGCCTCGCTGGCGGCCTACCCGGGCATGTCCTTCACCCCCGACTCCCGCTCCCTGGTGGCCACCTGGGGCGGCAAGCTCTGGCGGGTGCCCGTGGAGGGCGGCGCCCCGGCGGAGATCCCCTTCGAGGTGGACGTTGAGGTGGCCATGGCCCCCCTCGTGGACTTCGAGTTCCCCGTCTCCGACTCGGCCACCTTCACCGTGCGCCAGATCGAGAACGCCGTGCCGTCCCCCGACGGCACGAAGCTGGCCTTCTCCGCCCTGGACCGGGTCTACGTCATGGACCTCCCCGGCGGGACGCCGCGGCGCCTCACCCGCGCCGACGTGGGCGAGTTCGAGCCGGTGTGGTCCCCCGACGGGCAGTGGGTGGCGTACACGACGTGGTCCGATGACGACGGCGGGCATCTCTGGAAGGTGCGCGCCTCCGGTGGCGACCCGGTGCGCCTGTCCCGCACGCCCGCGCTCTTCCAGCAGCCGGCGTGGTCGCCCGACGGCGCCCGCGTCGTGGCGCTCCGCGGCCCGGCGCGCGCGTTCCTCGAGTCGGTGGGGCCCTTCGTGCCCGAGTCGGGGGCGGACCTGGTCTGGCTCCCCGCCGGGGGCGGCGAGGCCACCCTGGTCGCGCCCGCCGACTTCGCCAACCCCCACTTCACCGACGACCCGGACCGGATCTGGGCGTCGGCCTTCGGACGGGGACTCATCTCCATGCGATGGGATGGCACCGACGTGCGCGAGCACCTGCGCGTGACGGGCGCCCAGCTCCCCGGCGCCAACGGGCCCGCCCAGGCCGGCTGGATCCGCATGGCCCCCCGGGGGCGCAAGGCGCTCGCCCAGGTGGGGTACGACCTGTACGAGGTGGACGTGCCCCTGGTGGGGAGCACGCCCACCATCAACGTGGCCGACCCGGGGAGCGCCGCCTTCCCGGTGCGGAAGCTCACCGAGGTGGGCTCCGTCTACCCGGCCTGGGGAGCCGACGGGCAGCGGGCCCACTGGTCCATCGGCAACGCGTTCTTCACGTACGACCTGGCCCGGGCCCGGGCCTTCGAGGACTCGGTGGCGGCGGCGCGCCGCGCCGAGGCCCGGGACACGACGCCCGCCGACGCGGCGGCGGCGGACACGGCGGTCGCGGACAGCGCGGCGGCCGCGGGCGAGGGCGAGGAGGAGGCCGCCAAGCCCGACCGCTACGAGCCCGCCGAGCTGCGCATCCGCATCCAGGCCCAGCGGGACGTCCCCCGGGGGACCGTGGTGCTCCGCGGTGGCCGGGCCATCACCATGCGGGGCGACGAGGTCGTGGAGAACGCCGACGTGGTGGTGCGGGACAACCGCATCGTCGCGGTGGGCCCCCGGGGCCAGGTGCAGGTCCCCGCGGACGCCCGCGTCGTGGACGTGAGCGGCAAGACGCTCTTGCCGGGTTACGTGGACACCCACGCCCACATGTGGCCCAACTGGGGCACGCACCGGGAGCCGTGGATCTACCTGGCCAACCTGGCCTACGGCGTGACCACCACCCGGGACCCCCAGACCGCCACCACCGACGTGCTCACGTACGCCGACCGGGTGGAGGCGGGGGAGATCCTGGGCCCCCGCGTGTACTCCACCGGACCGGGCATCTTCTTCGGCGACCAGATCAAGTCCAAGGACGACGCGCTGCGGGTGCTGCGACGCTACAGCGATTACTACGACACCAAGACGCTGAAGCAGTACGCCGTGGGGAACCGGGAGCAGCGCCAGTACGTCATCCAAGCGGCGAAGGAGCTGGGGCTCATGGCCACCACGGAGGGCTCGCTGGACATCGCCATGAGCCTCACCGAGGCCTTCGACGGCTACTCGGGCCACGAGCACTCCTACCCCGTCTTCCCCATGTTCGGCGACTGGAAGCGTCTGTTCGCCGAGTCGCGCATCGCATACACGCCCACGCTGGTCGTGGCGTACGGCGCCCCGTGGGCCCAGCTCCACTACTTCGCCACGGAGAACGTCCACGACGACCCGCGCCTGCGGCGCTTCACGCCCCACGAGGAGATCGACCAGAAGGCGCTGCGCCTGGGCACGTACCCGCACCAGCAGTCGCAGGGGTGGTTCCACCCTCTGGCCCAGGGCTTCGACAAGCTGGCCAAGGAGGCCAACGACATCCTGAAGGCCGGCGGCCGCGTGGGGATCGGGAGCCACGGCGAGCTCCAGGGCCTGGGGTACCACTGGGAGCTGTGGTCGGTGGCCAGCGGCGGCATGTCCAACCACGACGCGCTGCGCGCCGCGACGATCATGGGGGCCGACGCCATCGGCCTGGACCGGGACCTGGGCTCGCTGGAGCCGGGGAAGCTGGCGGACATCCTCGTGCTCGACGCCGACCCCCTCCGCGACATCCGGAACAGCCGCGAGGTGCGCATGGTCATGAAGAACGGCCGGCTGTACGACGCGCACACGCTGGACGAGGTGTGGCCGCGGCAGCGTCCCCTGGGGGCCAAGTGGTGGCAGGCCGGGGACCCGGCGGGGGGTGGGGGCGCCCGCTGAGGGCGCCCCGCGGAGCCCGGAGGCGGGGCGGGGCGGTCCGCCCGCC
>BTVB01000004.1:60343-202260 GCA_045863275.1 Gemmatimonadota bacterium | reverse complement strand
ACCACCGGCTGGTGCACGAGGAGGGGTTCCGGCTGGAGCCGAACGCGTGGCCGGGGGGGCGGCCGGTGTTCTACGACCGGCGCGGGGTGCCGGTGCCGGAGGTGCCGCCGAGGATCGGGGTGGGGGAGCGGGCCGAGGCGGCGTCGGGGAGCACCGCGTCGGGGAGCACCGTGTCGGGCCACGACCGGGCGGAGCGCGACCCCGTCGACGCCCTCGTTCGCGCCAACCTCCGGCGCGGCGTCGATCCGTCGTGGGACACGGCTTCGTGCCGCTGGAAGTGCGCCGACGACATCCCCCGGGACGTCCTCGAGCGCGCGGAGGAGGCCGCCTGAGGACCCTACCGCCAGGTCTCCGCCCTACCCCCGCGGCAGCGCCATCACCATGGTCGCGCCCCGCCCCCGGCCGCTCACCTGGAAAGGCCGCGACCGGGACGCCGTCGTCCCCGTGTTGTCGTTGCGCACCGTTACGGTGAGGCGATAGCGGCCCTTGGGGAGCGACGTCTCCACCCGGCGCAACTCCCGCACCGAGCCGTCCGCCTGGGGCATGGCCTCGCCGGAGAAGCGGGTGAGCACCTTGCCGGCCTCCTCCCTCTTGCCGCTCCCCGACCCGTCCAGGCGCTCGATGGCGATCTCGGTGGAGTACCGGTGCTCCTTGGGGAGATTGTAGATCTCGTAGTAGACGTCGAAGGAGCTGGCGGGGAGCTGGCTCGTGGGGAGCAGCGCAAGCGTGACGTCGCCTCGCGTCCACCCCCCGCCCGCCTCCGGGCGCCCGAGGGCGATGTCGCTGAGCATGAGCTGGCTGCCGCTGTAGTCGGGGATGGGGAAGGGAGCCCCGTAGAGCTGGCCGATGCCCGGCGTGGTGGCGTCGGTCATCACGACGCGCTGCACCGTGGTCGAGGACGGGGGCGCCTGCACCTCGATGTGCGTGTGGAGCAGGTGGTCTCCCGGGAGCGAGCGAGGCACGGCCACGAACACCGAGTCGTCCGTGCGGAAGACGGAGCGGAGCGCGGTGTCGGCCAGGACCAGCGTCACGTCGAAGCGGTACCGGACGCCGTCCTCCCGCTCCCGCTCCAGGCGCCCGGCGGGGACGGCGAAGGCGGCCACCACCGTGGTCTGGCGGTCGTCGCCTCGGAACGTGTAGAGGTCGTAGAAGAAGGGGAGGGGCCGGAAAGCAGCGGTCGCCCGGGGCTCTTCGGGCCGGGGCTCCCTCTCGGACCCGGGGCGGACCGCGGCCGAGGCGGCGACGGTCAGGACGCAGGTCAGGGTGAGCGAGCCTCGGAGCATGGACCGCCTGTGCGGGGGTGGCCGACGCGACATCTGCTATACGCTGGCCACGGGTGAGCGTTCCGTGACGCCCCGCTACGTCGAAATACGTATGGGGACGCCCCGGGGGCGGAGCTAGCGTGGAGCACCTGCCAACGCCGACTCCGGAGCGACGCATGACCTCCCG
Organism: Gemmatimonadota bacterium; assembly: GCA_045863275.1. Classification (GTDB taxonomy): domain Bacteria; phylum Gemmatimonadota; class Gemmatimonadetes; order Longimicrobiales; family Gaopeijiaceae; genus SZUA-318. The sequence goes on along the minus strand of BTVB01000004.1, from coordinate 200,811 downwards.
GATCCCCAGAGCCCCTGCGTGTCTCGTCACGGCTACCCTCGTCCTGGCCACGGCCGCCACCGCCCAAGCGCCCCGCACCGGCCTCGAGGTCGGAGGCGTGCCCGCCCTCAACTTCGATTCCGACGAGGGCTTCGGGTACGGCGTCGTCCTTGAGCTGTACCATTACGGCCAGGTCGAGCGCGCCCCCTACCTGTGGACGCTGCAGCCCACCGTCTTCCTCACCACCGAGGGGCGGCGCGACCTCACGGTGTTCTTCGATTCGCCCCACCTCCTCCCCGGGGGGTGGCGGCTGGACGCGTACGTGGGGAGCGAGAAGCACGTAGCCACGCCGTACTACGGCCTTGGGAACGACGCGCCGTACGATCAGGCCCTCGAGACCGACGCGGATCCGTACTACTACCGCTTCGGCCGCACGCGGAACCGCGTGGCGGTGAACGTCCAGCGCGGCCTGGGCGGGCTCCCCCTCCGCGTCCTGGTGGGCGCCGGAGTCGACCACGTCTCCCTCACCCCGGTGCCCGAGGGGGAAGGCACCACGCTTCTCGCCGGGGAGCTGGCGGGGGCGCCGGCCCCCGAAGGCTGGTCCAACCACGTGCGCGCGGGCCTGGTCTGGGACACCCGCGACCGGGAGACCGGCACGCGCAGGGGCACGTGGACGGAGGTCCTCGCCCAACGGGTGGACGAGGCACTGGGGAGCGACTTCGGCTACACCCGCGTCACCCTGGCCGACCGTCGCTACGTGCCGCTGACCGGCCGGCTCGTTTTCGCGAACCGTTTCCTGTTGCAGCACGTCTCCGAGGGCGCGCCCATGCACGACCTCAACCGGGTCCAGACCTCCTTCAAGCAGCAGGAGGGGCTGGGGGGCGCCAAGTCGGTCCGCGGCGTGATGAAGAACCGGTACGTGGGACGGGGGATGTTCCTGTGGAACGCCGAGCTTCGCTGGCGCGCCGCCGACTTCCGCTTCCTGGGCCGTCCCTTCCACGCGGTGCTCTCGGCCTTCCTGGACCAGGGGCGCGTGTGGGAGGACGGGGTCCTCGTCGACGAGCTCTTCGCCGACCTGCACCGCGGGTACGGCGGCGGGCTGCGCCTCGGCATGGGGGAGAACTTCGTCGTGGCTTTGGACGCCGGGACCTCCCGGGAGACGGGGATGCCCCTCTACATCGGGCTGGGCTACCTCTTCTGACCCTGGGTTGCGCCGCGCACGCCCGGGCGCGGAGATTCGCCGCGGTCGTTCCCCGCACCCGGATCCGCCCATGCGCGCCGTCCCGTCCGTCCGCGCCGCCGCCGTCGCCGCCGCCACCCTCCTCCTCGCTGCCGCCTGCGCCGCGGGTCCGTCCACCGGAGCGTCCGCGCCGGGCCACGCCGTGGACGCCGACGCCGAGGGCACGCTGGCCCGCATCTACTACTGGAAGTCCAAGCCGGGGAAGTTCGAGGAGTACACGCGCTACGTCCGGGAGCACGCCGAGCCCATCGACGCCGAGGCCCGGCGGCTGGGGGCTTTCGTTTCCGTCACGACGTTCAAGACCGAGGATCCGGCCAGCCCGTGGACGCACATGCGCGTCTTCGTGCTCCGCGATTCGGCCCAACTCGCGGGCCTCTCGGCGGCCCTCTCCGCCGCCGGCGTCCGCCTCGAGCCCGACAGCGTGAAGCACCGGCAGGCGAGCCAGTATTCGGCCACGCTCCGCGACGCCGCGGGGTCGGCCACGGTGGACATCCTGAGGTAGGGCGGCCGGGCTCCCCGGCGACCCGCCCACGGCCCCGGCCCGGCGACCCGGCCCCGGCCCCATTCCAACTCCAACGCCGTCGCTCCCGTCCAATCCGTCGAGCTATTGTGTGCGACATACTGTGTATGACATAGTATAAAGCGGACGCCCGGCCCGAGCGGGGCCGGGACGGCCGGGAGGGCCCGCGGGCCCCCCGGGGGAGCCCCACCGACGACGGAGGCGGGAATGGCACTGGAGCGGGAGTGGATGCGGGGGGCGGCCCCGCTTGCGGCCCTGGCCCTCCTCGAAGGGAGGGCCATGTACGGCTACGAGCTCGTGGAGGCGCTGGAGCGGGGGAGCGGGGGCCTGCTGGACCTGGGCCAGTCCACCGTCTACCCGCTCCTGTACAACCTGGAGTCCCGGGGCCTTCTCAAGACCCGGTGGGACACGGCGCCCTCGGGGAGGCGGCGGAAGTACTACGCACTCACCCGGGAGGGCATGGCGTGGCTGACGAAGCAGCGTGCCCAGTGGGCCACCCTGGTCGAGGCGCTCTCCCGTCTGGGCGTCATGGGCACCGAAGCACGCGGGGGGAGCCTTTGAAACGCGGCGACGCGAGGGGCGGCGCCGCTCCGCTCCCGCCGGCCCTGGAGGCGCTGGTCCGCAGCGTGGCCGACGCCACGGGCCTCCCCGTGGAGCAGAGGGAGGAAGTGGCGTGGGAGCTCCGCGCCCACTTCGAGGACGGGCTCGCCGCGGGACGCGACCCCGCGGAGATGGCGCGGAGCTTCGGCGACCCCCGGGAGGCGGCCCGCTCCATCCGGGAGGCACGACACACGGGCCCGGCGGCGACCCGCGCGAGGATGAGGAGGAGGTGGACGATGAACGTCGCGGACCTGAAGGGCGAAGTGACGCGCACGGTGCGTGCGCTGGCACGGGAGCCGGCCTTCGCGGTGGTTGTGATCCTCACGCTTGCCCTCGGGGTGGGCGCCAACACGGCCGTGTTCACCGTGCTGGACTCGGTGCTACTCGAGCCGCTTCCCTACCCGGAGCCCGAGCGCCTGGTGCGCCTGTACGAAGTGTCCGCCGAGGACCCGGGAGAGCTGGGGGAGTACCTCCGGAGCCCCGTCGTGAACGCCTACCGCAACTGGAGCGAGGTCTTCGACGGGGTCGGCGCGCTCTATACGTACCGGGAGACGGGCGCGGACATCACCGAGGGCGACCACCCCGAGCGGGCGGTGGCCAAGCGGGTGTCGGCGGGCTACTTCGAGACGCTGCGAGTGGGCCCGGTCCTGGGACGGACCTTCCTGGAGGGTGAGAGCCTCGGCCCCGGCCTCCGGAACGAGTCCCGCGTCGGCGCGCCCGTGGCCATCCTCTCCCACGCCTTGTGGGCGGGGCGCTACGGAGCCGACCAGGGCATCCTCGGGAGCACCTTGCGCCTGGACGGCCAGGCCTTCCAGGTGGTGGGCGTCATGCCCGAGGGCTTCGTGGACCCCCTGGGCTCCCCCGCGGACCTCTGGATCCCGGAGGACCTCAGGGACCGGGGTCCCGAGGCGGGGGACTGGGGCAACTTCTACCTCACCGGCATCGCGCGCCTGGCACCGGGCCTCACGCTGGAGGCGGCCCAGGCCCGTGCCGACGCCCTCAGCGCGCGCCTCGGCGAGGAGCACCCGGAGAACGAAGGGTGGAGCGTGGCGCTGAGGCCGCTCCATGCGGACCTCGTGGGCGCGCAGCGCCGCTCCCTCCTCTGGATCCTCTCCGCGGCGGTGGGGCTGGTCCTGCTGTCGGCGTGCCTGAACGTGGCCAACCTGGTCTTCGCCCGGGGGCTCTCCCGGGACCGGGACCTGGCCCTCCGGGGTGCGCTGGGGTCGGGGCGGGGGCGCATCGTCGCCCACCTCCTCACGGAGACCGCCGTGCTTTCGGTGGTGGGAGGCGTGGCGGGCCTGGCCCTGGGAGCCCTCGGCGTACGCGTGCTCCTGGCCGCCGCTCCCGACGCGCTTCCCGTGGTCACCGCGCCGGGGCTCAGCGCACGGGTCTTCCTGTTCGCGCTGGCATGCACCGTGGTCGCGCTGCTGGCCTTCGGCCTCGCTCCTTCCCTGCGGCTCTCCCGCACGCCTCCGGCGGACGTGCTCCGCGCCGGCGGGCGGGGCGGCTCGCAGACGCGGGGCCTGAAGCGTCTGCGGAGCACGCTGGTGGTGGCCCAGGTGGCGGTGGCGGTCATGCTGCTGGCGGGGGCCGGCCTGCTCCTGCGCAGCTTCCATGAGCTGCGCACCGTGGACCTTGGCGTGGACGACGAGGGAGTCCTGACCTTCGAGGTGCATCTTCCCACCGTGCGATACCCGGACGGCGACTCGCGGGAGGGCTTCCACAGGGCGTTCCACGAGCGCGTGGCCGCGCTTCCCGGGGTGGAGGCCGCGGGCGCCATCTCCTGGCTCCCGGTGAACGGTCGCTACAACCAGTGGTCGGTGTCCGTCCTGCCCGGGTGGGACGGCGTCGTTCCCGCCGACCGGAGTCGGTGGGAGGGCAGGTGGACCAGCTCGGACATCCGCGTCGTGGCCGGCGACTGGTTCGCCGCCGCCGGCGTGGACGTGCTCCGCGGCGCGACACCCGCGCAGGTGGACCTGGCCGGCTCCCCGGTGGTCTGGCTGAACCGCACCGCCGCCGGGACCATCTTCCCCGACGTGGACCCGCTGGAGCAGTTCGTCTACGTGGGGAGCGAGGCACGGCGCGTCGTGGGCATCGTGGAGGACACCCCCTGGAACTCCCGCGGCACCGTGGCGCCCATCACCTACATCCCCCACGCCCAGTTCGCCGGCGACCGCAACTGGGCTCTCACCCAGACCGTGAAGGCCCGGGGCGACCTGTCGGCGCTCCGGGCGCGCATCCGCGACGCCCTCGCCGCCGAGGACGGCGCGCTGGTGCTCTACCGCCCCCGGACCCTCACCGAGTTCCTGGCCTCGGCCCGGGCCCAGGACCGCTTCGCCACCCTCCTCATGACCGTCTTCGCGGCGCTCGCGCTGGTGGTGGCGCTGGTGGGGAGCTACGGCGTCATGGCCGAGAGCGTGGCTCGCCGGCGCCGCGAGATCGGCATCCGCCTGGCCCTGGGCGCCGACCCTGGGGCCGTGCGGGCGATGGTCCTTTCCTCGTCCCTCCGCCTGTCGGCGCTGGGCGTGACCGCGGGGCTGGCGGGGGTGTGGGCGGGGAGCCGCTGGCTCCAGGCGTTCCTCTTCCAGGTCCAGCCAAGGGACCCGTGGGTCTACGTGGGAGGGGCGCTCACCCTCCTCTCCCTGGGCCTCCTGGCGGCCTGGATCCCCGCCCGGCAGGCCACCCGCGTGCACCCGGCGGAGTCGCTGGCTGGCGAGTGAATGATTGACGCGTGAGCCATTGCCGGGGCCTTCCCTGTAACCCTTTCAGAGGGACCGAACAGGGAGGCGACCGTGGAGAAGAAGATCGTCGTCTGGTGACAGCGGAGCCGAGCGAGGACGGCGGTGGCTTCCGGTCGGGGGTGGCCGGGGCGACCCGACGTCCAGGAGCTCCCGCGCCCGGGCATGGGCGCGGGAGCTCCTACGTTCATGGATGTGGCGCGGACCCGACTATCCCTCGTCGGCGTCCAGCGCCTCGGCGATGCGCGCCCGCAGGTCCTCGAGGTGGGCGCGGGTCATCCCCGAGGTCCGTGAGAGCGCCCCGGCGATCTGGGCGTCCAGCGCCCTCAGCTCCGCCCGGGCCGCGGCCAGGATGTCCGACATCTCCGGGTCGAGCTGCGGCCCCGTGGGCTGGCCGAAGCCCTGGGGCGCGTTGGGGTTGGGCGGGGGCGGGTTGATCTTCAGGTTCAGCGCCTCCACGTACGCCCGCTGCAGCGAGCGCCGGTACACGTCCACCTGCGTCCCCGACGCCAGCTCGCTGAACACCCCGCCGCGCAGGTCGGCCAGGAGCTCGAGCGGCGTGTAGGCCGCGTTCCCTCCGCCGTGCGAATACTCGCTCATGCGGATGAGCCGGTCGTTGCGCAGCAGTGCGTTCAGGATGGCGGCCTGCGCCGAGGAGATGCGCGCCACCTCCCCCGTGGGCCCGAGCCGGCGGATCACGTCGTCGGGCAGCAGCCACGTGGGCGTCCTGAAGGCGTTCTCGTTGAGGAACGCCACCGCCGCCCGCTGCCGGGCGCGGCTCACCGGGAAGAAGCGCACGCCTTCCTGGCTCCCGTACTTCTCCTGGGAGTCGGCGCCGCCGACGATGGCGGCCACGTGCCCCAGCTCGGTGCGCCACTGGCCGATCATGCGCGTGTAGAGGTTGTCCAGGTCGTCCCACCCCTCGGTGGGCTTCCGGGTGGCGGGGATCATGTACTGCACCCCCCGTTTCAGGTTGGCGAGCCCCCACGTGGTGGCCTTGATGGCGTCGCCCTCGCCCACGGCCTCGGTGAGCTCGCCGGGATCGCTCCCGGCGGCGCCGGACGTGGAGAAGCGCAGCCACGGCTTGGTGTCCTGCTCCCGGGCCCACTCGTCCAGGATGGGACGCTCGTCCTCGGCGGTCGCCGCCTGGGGGATGGGCTTGTACCCCCACATGGTGGCCCACTTGTCGTAGGGCCCGATCACCGGGAGGAGGAGCTCCGGCGGGATGTCGTCCTCGGGCTGCACCAGGTAGTTGATGCGCGAGTAGTCCATGAGCGTGGGCGTGTGGCCCCACTCACGGAGGAAGGACTCGCTCCGCAGCGAGTCCACCGGGTACCACGAGCTGGCCTTCATGTTGTGCTGGAAGCCCAGCGTGTGCCCCACCTCGTGGGCCACCACGTACTGGAGCAGCCGCCCCATGAGGTCGTCGGGGAAGGGGAACATGCGCGCCCGCGGGTCCACCGCCGCCGCCTGGGTGAAGTACCAGGTGAGCTGGAGGCGCTGCACGTTCTGGTAGAACTGGATGTGGGCGTTGAGGATCTCGCCCGAGCGCGGGTCGTGGACGTGGGGTCCCGACGCGTTCTCCACCGTGGAGGGGAGCCAGCGGATCACCGAGTAGCGGGCGTCCTCCGGCGACCAGTCCGGGTCGTCGGGGGCCTCGCGGGCGACGATGGCGTTGCTGAAGCCGGCGGCCTCGAAGGCGGGCTGCCAGTCCTCCACGCCCTTCTTGAACCACTCCACCCACTTCCTGGGCGTGGCGGGGTCGATGTAGTAGACGATGGGCTTCACCGGGTCGGACACCGCCGCCGAGGGGTCTTTCTTCTCCAGGCGGTAGCGCGTGATGAAGCACGACTCCTTCACCTGCTGGGCGTCGTCGGTGTAGTCGGTGAGGCGCACGGAGAAGTAGCCTACCCGGTCGTCGCAGAGCCGGGGCTTCATGGGCACGTCGGGGAGCCGGTGGAAGCTCCAGCTCATGACGATGGTGTTGGACGGGTTGTTGTTCTGCGTCGCCCCGAAGCGCGCCGGCGTGGGCGGGGCCGCGGCCCGGTTGGTGCTGGGCTGCTGGGCGAAGGTGAGCGTGGAGTAGACGTTCAGGTTGTCGGGGAAGGGCGTGGCGCTCTCCACCCACGAGCGGGCGGCGTCCACGTTGCCGGGGATGCGCGTGCCGGGGCCCATCTCCGCCGGAGGCTGGGTGAAGAGCCGCGTCACGTCCACCACCGCGGCGCTGTCGGGCCCGTAGGCCTCCACGTTCAGCGCGGCGATGATGGGGCTCACGTTGGCCGCCTGCACCGCGGCGTACTCGGGCACGTCGGGGTCGGCCACCGCCTCGTAGGAGACGGTGCGCAGGAGCACCCTGTGGTCCCGGAGCTCCCACCGCATGACCCGGTTCCCGGCGGCCTGGCCTCCGTACCCCGAGCCGAGGACGGTCTGGGCGATCTCCGTGACCAGGAGCTGGTCCTTGCCCATCTGCTCCCGGGGGATCTCGAAGAGGAGCCTGGAGCCGATGCGGTGCACGGTGAAGAGCCCCGAGCGGCTCTTGGCCTCCGACGTCACCACCCGGTCGTAGGGCTGGGGCGACGGCTCCTGCTGGCCGCCCGCGGCCTGGCCGCCGGGCCGGGTGGGCTGGGCGCCGCGGGCGCCGGCGGGTCCGGGCGTCTCCTGGGTGTTGCCGGCGGGGGCTGCGGCCCGGGGGCCGCTTGGGGCAGGGGCGGGCGCCGAAGCGGCGCGGGAGCACCCGGGGGCCGTCACGAGGACGGCCAGGGCGCAAAGGGTCAGGGGTCTCATGGGGCCCGAGGGAAGGAGGTGGATCCGACGGGCGGCCGGGAGGCGGCGGGCCCGTCGCGGGCCGAGTCGCGGGTGGCGGGAGGAGGTCCGCGCGGCTGGGTGCGCACCGTGAACCTCCTCGGGGTGGGCGGGGGTGTCAAGCGGCGCTTGCCGCGCCCTCCAGCCCGGCCTACCGTCGGGGACCTGCCCCCGACCCGTTACCGGGGAACGACCCATGCCTTCGCTCGCTTCGTCCCGCCCCCTGGCGCTCCTGGTGGCGCTCGTGGCCGCCGCCTGCTCCCCGCCGTCCGGAGGGACGCTCCAGGACCTCTCCCGGAGCTACGAGAAGCAGGAGGTGATGGTCCCCATGCGGGACGGGGTGCGCCTCTTCACGTCCATCCTCGTGCCCCGGAGCGCATCCGCCGACGCGCCGGCGCCCATCCTCCTGCGGCGCACGCCGTATTCGTGCCGACCCTACGGCCCCGAGGCGTACCCGGAGAGCGTGCCCAACCAGATGGGCCGCTACCTGCGCGAGGGGTACATCGTGGTGTGCCAGGACGTGCGGGGGCGCTACCTGTCCGAAGGCGAGTACGCCAACGTGCGGCCCTACCTGCCGGAGAAGGACGGGCCCGAGGACGTGGACGAGACCACCGACACGTGGGACACGGTGGAGTGGCTCGTGAACAGCCTGGACGCCGACAACGGCAAGGTGGGGATCAGCGGGATCTCGTACCCCGGCTTCTACGCCTGGATGGGGACCATCGACGCCCACCCGGCGGTGGTGGCCACCTCGCCCCAGGCGCCGGTCTCCAAGTGGATGGACGGCGACGACTTCTTCCACAACGGCGCCTTCCTCCTCCCCCACGCCTTCAACTTCTACTCGTCGTTCGGGTGGCCGCGGCCCGAGCCCAAGAGCGAGCCCGACCAGCGCCTGGAGAAGGGAACGCCCGACGAGTACGGGTTCTTCCTGGAGATGGGCCCCCTCTCCAACGCCAACGAGCTGTACTTCCACCACCAGGTGGCGTTCTGGGACACGCTGACCCTGAACGGCCAGTGGAACGAATTCTGGGCGGCCCGGAACATCCTCCCCCACCTGGACGACCTGCGCCCCGCCACGCTGGTGGTGGGGGGCTGGTTCGACACGGAGAACCTCTTCGGCGCGCTCAACAGCTACGCCGCCAACGAGCGCCAGTCGGAGGGGGCCGCGAACACGCTGGTCATGGGTCCCTGGCACCACGGCGGGTGGAACTCCACCCGGGGCGACTCGCTGGGGGCCATCGCGTGGGGCTCGGAGACGTCGCTGTTCTACACCGACAGCATCGAGGGCCCCTTCTTCGACCACTGGCTCAAGGACGGGCCCGACCCGGCGCTTCCCGAGGCGTACGTGTTCGACACCGGGGCGAAGGCGTGGAGCCGCTTCGACGCCTGGCCGCCCGCCGCGGCCGGGGACGCGACGCTGTACCTCCACCCCGGCGGCGGCCTGGGCTTCGAGCCCCCGGCGGCGTCCGGCCCGGGGTACGACGAATACGTCAGCGACCCGGAGAACCCGGTGCCGTACACCGCGGAGACCCGCACCTGGTACGACCCCGCCTTCATGCTGGAGGACCAGCGCTTCGCGTCGCGCCGCCCCGACGTCCTCACGTACGAGACGCCCCCCCTGGAGGAGGACGTCACCGTCGCAGGGCCCATCCGCGTGGACCTGGTGGCGTCCACGTCGGGGACCGACGCCGACTGGGTGGTGAAGCTCGTGGACGTCTTCCCCGACGGCCTGGAGGGGGGCGACCCGCCCCTTTCCGGATACCAGATGCTGGTCCGCGGCGACGTGCTCCGGGGCAAGTTCCGGAACGGACTGGACGCCCCCGAACCCTTCCGCCCGGGCGAGGCGACGGCGGTGTCGTTCACCCTCCAGGACGCCTTCCACACCTTCCGAAGGGGGCACCGCATCATGGTGCAGGTCCAGAGCTCGTGGTTTCCCATGGTGGACCGGAACCCGGGGGTGTTCATGGACATCTTCCAGGCCACGGCGGGCGACTACCGGGCCACCACCCAGCGTGTGTACCGTTCGCCGGCCCGCCCCTCGGGCCTCACGCTGAAGCGACTGAACTGAAGCTCCCCAAGGAGACCCCATGGTCCGCACGCCCGTCTTCGCCGCCACCTTCGGCGCCGCCCTCGCGCTGGCGGCCGCCGCCCCCCCCGCGGCCGCCCCCCTCGCGGCCCAGGAGATCACGCAGCGCCGCCCCGTGGCCACGTACTCCATCGTCGCCCGCGACCCCGCCACCGGGGAGATGGGCGTGGCGGTCCAGTCCCACTGGTTCAGCGTGGGCGCCATCGTGCCCTGGGCGGAGGCGGGGGTGGGGGCGGTGGCCACCCAGTCCTTCGTGGAGCCCTCGTACGGGCCCCTGGGCCTGGACCTCATGCGCATGGGGCGCTCGGCGCCGGAGGCGCTGAAGGCCCTCGTCACCACCGACGAGGGGGAGGCCGTGCGCCAGGTGGCCATGGTGGATGCCCAGGGGCGCGTGGCGGCCCACACGGGGAGCCGGGCCATCGTCGCCGCGGGCCACCACGTGGGCGACGGCTACTCCACGCAGGCCAACCTCATGGAGAACGCCACGGTGTGGGACGCCATGGCCCGCGCCTTCGAGGCGTCCACGGGGGATCTGGCGGACCGGCTGCTGGCCGCGCTGCAGGCGGCCGAGGGCGAAGGGGGCGACATCCGGGGGCGCCAGTCGGCGGCGATCATCGTCGTGTCGGGCACGTCCACCGGGAAGGCGTGGCAGGACCGGAGGTTCGACCTGCGCGTGGAGGACCACCCCGACCCGGTGGCGGAGCTGAAGCGGCTGGTCCACCTCCAGCGGGCGTACAACGCCCTCAACGAGGGCGACGGCCTGGTGACGGAGGGCGACATCGAGGGGGCCATGCGCGCCTACACGCGGGCCATGGAGCTGGTCCCCGACGACGCCACCAACGGCGAGGCCCCCTTCTGGGTGGGCATCACGCTGGCGTCCATCGGCCGGGAAGAGGAGGCGCTCCCCTACCTCCGCCGCGCCCAGGTTCGCGACGCTCGGTGGCGCGAGCTGGTGGGCCGGCTGCCGGCGGCGGGGCTCCTTCCCGACGCGGCGGTGGCGGAGCGGCTCCGGCGGGCCATGGGGTCGTAGCGGGCCGGGCGGAACACAACGACGCTCGCCCGAGTTCAACACCCGGGGCTCCCCCGGTGCCTATCCGTGCGGGCCGGTTCCCGAGTCAGGGGCTTCGCGACGGAGCCCGCCCCGGTCGGACATCCGCCTCGAGCGCAAGAATGAGACAGTCGACAACCTCTCTCGCTTCCTACCTCCCGGGCATGGCCCTCGTCGCCCTGATGGTGGCCCTTCCCGGGGCCGCCCTCGCTCAGACCGTCCCCGGCGCGCGCATGCCCACGCGGGAGACGGTGCGGGCCCAGTTCCTCTCCGACGTGGTGGACGGGGTGGACGAGGTCCGGAAGAGCTGGGTCGACGGAATCGGGCACGACAGCCTGGGCGAGGTCATGAGCCTCTACGCCCCCGACGCGGTGGTCATCCCGCCCGAGGGGCTCCCCATCAAGGGCGTGGAGGAGATCCGGGCCTACTGGGAAGCCACCCTCCCGAAAATCGGGTCGGTGGAGGCGGGCATGACCGACGTGGACGCCAGCGGCCAGATGGCCATGATCGCCGGGAGCTACTCCATGGAGTGGCTGCGACCGACGGGCTCGTCGGTGCGCGAATCCGGCGGGCTCCTCACGGTCTACGTGCGCACCGGCAGGCGCTGGTTCATCCGCGCCCAGGTGTTCGGGGGCGAGATGCCGGCCGAGCTGGAGCCGGACGAGGGCGGCGTCGGTCGGCCGTAGCGGCTCCGCCCACGTCTACGACCCCGGGAACCCCTCCCGCGGCATCCCCGAGATGAGCCGCAGCGCGCTTAGGGCATGCCGACACGAACCTGGATCGCCCGATACGCATCCTCGGCCTCCTCTAGCCGCTCGACGCCTGGGCCCCGCAAGACCGCGTTGCTGAGTTTGTACTGCGTCTTCGCCCGATTGCGCCTATAGGTCCTCAAATCCAATCGGGAATCGGGTGTCCCGAGCCACCGTCAACAGAGTCTCTGAATCCCACCAGGTAGAGCCCATCAGCTTCCGGGATCACACGGAATACCTCATGGGCGACGCGCAGAAGAAGCCCACAGGCCACGTCCTCGTGCAGTTCCCGCGCCTTCATCGTGGGCAGGCCCAACGGAGTGAGGGTTTCGATGGACGGGATCTCCAAGCCCACGTAAATGCGCTCCGGCTCCTCTTCGATGCCCCACTCGAATGAGACATCGAACGGGAGTGCTTCGTTTACGAGTTCTTCACGGATCACCTCGGACCATGCCGCCCTGTCACCCTCGACCATGCGGCGTGCGAACCGGCCTGCCGCGATTCGGCGAACATGTCGCTCGAAGGCTGCTTCGTCTTCCTCTGGCGGTGCGGGGTCGGCCAGCCACAACGCCCTCTCGTGCCAGTCGATGGCACCTCGCTCCCGGTCGGCCAGGAGGTTGCGGAGCGCGTCCTCAAGGCGCCCATGGACAGTCTGGGGCTCAGACTCGCGGAAGGGACGCCGTAGCTCCCTGTCGTAGAGATCCACCTTCGACTGAGGCCCGCTCGGGATGTCGAGCTTCGTCCGGTAAGAGAGTCCCGTACCCGGGATGCCCACGTTCACGTGTGTCCCCTGGTTTCCCACGGTCACCGAGGCGCCCCTAGGGCCAAGGGAGAAGGACAGGCCCCGCTTGCCAATGTTCAGGCGCACCCCCGGGAAGATGGTGATGCTCCTGCGAAACCGGATCGGCATTGGACCACCCTCGGTTAGGGGTCTCTCTCATCGGACACAGGCGAACCTCAGCTTTCCGTCGAAACTCCCATCAGCCCCCAGAACACGCTCTCGGCCATGAGTCGTGTGCCGTAGTGACGGGCCTTTTCAGCCTTGCTCGATTGGGAATCGGGATCGGCCAGCACTAGGTAGTCGAGCTTTTTCGTCACGCCTTTGACGACGATCATTCCGTTTGCCTCGGCGATCTCGGTCGCCTTCTCCCGCGTCGCCCGCTCCCCGTCGATCACGGCATTCATGGCCCCTGTGAAGCACACAGTGCGGCCCCGAAGTTCGGCACCCGGTGTCGTCGCGGGTCGGGGTGGCGGCGAAGCTTCGGCTTCCCGGAGAAGTTCAGGCAGGGCGGTCTCCAGATTGAGAAGCCGTGCGACCTCATTCAGGTCCCGTCGCTCGAGGTCCGTCAGGACCTGATCACGGAATGCTGTCGCGATGACGGTCCTGAGGTATGCCTCGTTCGCTGCTTGCACATCCGATCCTGAGAGCCCCGCATCGTGCGCCGCCGCAGTGAGGGCTTCGGTCTCGTCAGGGGTGATCCTTCGATCCTCAAGGGCGCGATCCAGAACCGCGTAGTAGGGCTGCCAATCCCCAGACGAGTTCCCGGACGCGGGTAGTTCCGTGACCAGCGTTGCGAGAAAGGGCCGCTCAGCCAGCCGGCGGGACACCGCTTGGGCTCGCGGCACGGGCGCCGCGCGCACGGGCAACCGCGGCCAGGGGCAGGCTTGGGTGTCGGAGTACCGAATTAGGGCGGACACGTGATCTGGGCCCAAATGCTCCACGCAGCGACGAAAGAGCTCCGCCGTGGCTCGTGCATCCTCCATGGCGGAGTGCACGTTCGGCACCGCAATCCCAAACAGGTCGCAGGCTTCAGCGAGCTGTCGACTGGCGGATCCCAGTCTCAATGCTGTCGACATCGTGTCGAAGTACGGAGGGCGGCTCATCCGTACGCCACACCGCTCAACCTCGGCCTCAAGGAAACGCAGATCGAACGTGACGTTATGGCCGACCACGACGGCGTCGCGCAGGTGGTCCAGAACGTGGCCGGCCAAGTCCTGGAATGCAGGTGCCTGGAGCACGTCGGCCGCCTGGATTCCATGCAGCCAGGCAGGTCCGAGGTCCCGGCCGGGGTTGAGGAGCGTCGTGAACTCGCCAACCGACGCCAGACCGTCATCCAGGCCGACAACAGCGATCTCCAAGACCCTGTCATGCCCACCCGGATAGAGGCCGGTAGTTTCGAGGTCGATGACTGCGAAACGGTACATGGTCAGACCCTTTTGCCTGGCCGCTGACTCTCCGGCCAGTAGCGCAGACTCTGCAGAAATTCGGTTGCCTCGACCTTCTCCGCGAATTCGAGGAGGTTGCCGACTCTCGCCTCCAGTACCTGTCTCACTTCCGCCGGGGTGGCGAAGAAGAACTCCTTCCGGGCGTTGACGCAGTTCAGGCGGCGGTCCGCAAAGTGCTGATGAAGCTCCGTTTCGAGACCCACCGCGTCTTCGGAGAAGAACAGGGCATGGACGTCGAACCGGAACGGAACGGAGGCGCCCCCGAGCTCATTGACGCGGTCGAGGGGCTCAAGCCGGCGAGTGAGGCCGATCTTGATCACGTTCTCGCCGAATGCGCCGCGGTTGGAGATCACATAGACATAGCCAGCCCGGATGTTGGCCGCCCGATAGTCGTTCTGGGCGATCGCCTCGTCGAGCTCCGCGAGTCGGCGCTCCAACTCGGGGTCGTCGCCGCCCTTGGCCCGGATCTTCTCGATGGCATTGACGATGTGGCCCCGCTCCTTGTCGAGGCGCTCCCGCTCCGCAGCCAACTCCATGGCGACCTTACGTTCCTCACGAAGGCGAGCCCGCTCCTCTCGAGCCTCCTCCTTTCCCTCCTGCTTCTTCATGAGGAAATCGGCGGTGAGCTCTATCTCTTCGAGACGCAGAGCGTGGAACTCATCGGTAATGCTCATCTCCATCATTCGGCCGAGCTTGGCGATGGCCGTCCGAGATGCTTCCAATCGCTTCTTTGCGGTGACGACGTTTCCAGCGCGGAGGGTCCGGATGCTGTTGTCGGCCTCTGCGTTGTAGGCTCGAAGCATCAGCCTACCCAGGTCGCCGGTCATCTTCCGGCCCTTGGCCAGCGACCCGTCGTACGTGAACAGGTCCGACTTCTGGATGCCCAAGCCGGCCTTCACGAGCGTGGCGATTCGCTCGCTCAGGTCTTTCAGGCGTTCCCTGTAGGCCGCGGCGGTCTCTAGGGGATGATGGTATCGATAGATGCCGACTTCCTGGAGGACTCGCTCGTCGTCGAGTACCACGGCCTCCCCGGAGGAGACCGCTTCCAGCTGCATCCGCAGCGCCCGCAGTTCGCCCTCCAACAGGGCGATCCGCGCGTCGCTGTCCCCGCCGACCAGAGCATCCTGCCCGGAGCTCGGGCTATTGGGCGCTTCGGCCGCCGGAGCCTCCGGCGTCCCCGCTGCCTCGGATGGCAGCCAGAGTTGCCATCCCTCCGGCGGCGCCGGCCAAGATGGGTCAGGGGTCCAGCCCTTTGGAGGAACCCATCCCGCTGGGGGTTTCGGCCATCCAGGCGGCGGGTTGAACACCACACCACGCTCGCTCATGCCTTCCGGACCCCGCTCGGGTCGATAGGGACCAACTCGTAGGGGTTCTTCGAGACCGCGGCGCCAAGGTGCTCCAGAGTGGCGAGCGGGACGACCGATGACAGGTCGAACGCGACGAAAGTGTCTCTGGCCGACCCCACAGATACGAATGGCATGTAGGTAGCCAACCCCGTCGCGGGGTGGATCGTCTCAGTACCGACCTCCAAGGAGACGGACTGGATGATGCCGCGCCGATCTGCCTCGAAGACTTCGTGTAGTGTCCTAATCGCCACCTGGTGCACCGCACTGGCGTAGCGATCCTTGCATGCTTTCTTGGACAGTGCGGTTTCAGAGATCTCGTCGCTCGACTTGGTGTACTTGTAGGCCTTGATCGCTGGCACCTTGTCGGGGCCGGGCATCACTGCCCGGATTCGGAGTTCAGCGGTAGCCGGATCGAATGTGAACTCGGTGGTCACCGGGAAGTGGTCCGGGTACGACGAGTTGGCCATGACGATCGAGACGTACTCCTCCACAGCCTCCACCACGCCGTAGCCCAGATCGGCCGCGAATTTGTCGACGGCCGCGTTCTGCTCGGCGATCTCGGCCTCCCGTGCCTCGCAGTTCCTGACGTACCTGGACCTCTCGACCTCAAGCTGCTCGAGGCGTTGCTGCTCGGCCCGCGCATGCGTCGCCAGGTCAGCCTCGTGCTGAGTATCCTGTCGCTTGATGCTCTCCTCCCACTGTCGGACATCGACCTCGTACTGCCTCCTGGCCTCCCCCACGCGTTGTTCATGACCTTTCTTGCCGAAGAGGCTACGAATTCCTTTCGGCGCGGCCGGCAGCACCAAGGCAGGTCTAACTGGGGGCTCGGGTCTCGACGGCACTGGGATCGGGATCTCCAGGTCTGTTCGATTGAAACGTGGGTGCTTGGCCTCCTGCTTCAGCGTCTCCAAGTCAACGAAGTCGTCCACGCCCAGCGTCGCGGCGAGGAGGCCGTCGATCTCGGCGTAGACCTCTTCGAGTTGGCTATTGAGTTCCTCGACCTCGGCGAGCCTGGCCTCGACGTGTGCCGCGGCGGCCTCCTTCTCGAGCCGCCTCTTTTCGGCGGCGCTGGCCTTCGCCATCTGCTGGCGGAGTCGCGCTTCCTGCCGCCGGTGCTGCTCAGCCGCCCGGTGGGCCGCCTTTGACTCCCGCTCGCGCTGCCGCTGGGCACGCTCGGCGTCACGTGCCGCCGCCTTGAGCGCCCGATCAAGTTCTGCGAAGAAGCCGCGCCTACCCATCCTGTTCCTCCCCCATTCAGGTCATCAATGACCAGCTATCAATGGTCTTGCGGGTTAAACTGGCCCTCCAGTTCGCGCTGTTCGTTCCCGCCGCCTCCGGATACGACTCCGAACGCCTTGACCGCGAACTGAGCGCCCACCCAGTCCCCTGAGACCCAAACGGCCCGGCCAACGAGCTCTGAGAACTGCGGCGGGGCGTCGCTGAGGGGGACTTCAGCCCGTCCTGGTCCCGGCCGCACCACGAACACGCCAGCGCTACGGGCCAGCTCCCCGGAGTACGCTTGGAGGCCGTCTACTGCGCGAAGCTCGAAGAAGCCGGCGATCATGATCTCGCTCTGGATCCGACCACATGCAGTCACAACGGCACCGGTCATCGACAGAATCGCCCTGGCGTGCGGGCCGGCGAGGAACACCGGAGCCCCCGGGCCGCGCAACCCTGGGCGGTCCTGTTCGTCGAGACCCGCGTTGAAGACGGTCCCCGTCAGGCAGGTGCCAGGCGCGGTCGCGGGTGAACGCCCAGACGTGGCCGCAGCGCAGCCCGCGAGCATCAGAATCGGGAGTACCCCTTTCATCGGATCCTCAACACCCACATCCCCATGTTCGAGGGGAGTGTGGAGCCTCCAGTAGTGGTGATCCTCAGACTCGTGGGGGAGTGCCCGGCCGGTGGCGTCCACTCAAGGAATGCCTGTGACCCGGCGCGCACTGACACGGACAGCGTCGGAGCCGCCCCGGAGTACGTGTAAGGTTGGAGTTGAGCGGCGGCGACGAAGCCACGGAGGACGTCGTGGATATTCCATGAGGAAAGGAAGTTCCCGAACCGTCCGTCACCCCACAGCGTCATGCCAAACAGAGACAGGATCCAGTCCTTCCGCTCCCCCGTGGCGGCGGCGAGGTTGTCGAGCCCGACGCTGCCAGAGCTCGTCAGTTGACGCATGAGCGCCGCTTCCCCACCCGGATAGGTACCCCCCCAGCGGTCGAGGATGAGGCGCAGGAGCGTCGATGGCGTTCCGTATGGCGCACGCGCCCTACCACACGGGCCTGAATTCCCTTCACTCTCTCGGCCAACCCAGGAGCATTGCTCGGGGGCGCCGGCGACGTGTCCAGTAGCGGAGTAGCCAAAGTAAACGGCGAGGTCGTACGCCCAGTCTTCGTACCACCGCCCACCGGCGTTCCACGCGCTGTAGCCCAGGTCCTGGCCCGTCGAATGCCCCATGACCCGAAATCCCACCAGTTGCTCAGCTAGCGTTGCGCCGCCTTCGATCTCCCACGTCTTCTTGTCTGCGGCGCCCTCGTGGATGATGCGCGTCTCCTGGAGAATATGGGTGATCTCATGGGCCATGAGAGACGGGTACATGTCGAGCGCTGTGGCCTTCGAGAGCGTGTCCCCCACGACTCCAGCCGGATCCGGCACGATGCCGTAGAAGATCTCCGCTTCGTTGCTTCGGGCACATACGCTCTTCGGGTAGAGATCAGCAGGGTCCACGAACCCGTTGGCCGTCTTCATCTCGTTGACCTTCCTCGTCAGGAGGATCAACGTCTTACCGTTCCCGTCGATGTCCCTAAAGACGCCGAAGTAGCTGGTCAACACGGCGTGCGTCGTGTTCGCGTACTGTTGGTCGAGTTGCTGATACTCCGCCGTCGTGAACGACACCGTCGGGTTCCCTACGTCTTCAAGCCAGACGGCACCTACACCGACGTGCCGAACCACCGATCGGACCGGAATAACCGTGGAGCAGGCCCCATTGTCCGGCCTGAAGTTGACGGTCACCGTGTCACCGACGGACGACGCCGCAGCGGGTGCTCGCCATGGGGCCCGACGCCCCCAGGCCGCTCGCGCATCTTCGAGCAGTGGCCGAAGCGTCGCGGCATCCTGTCCACGCCGGATCGCCTCTGCTTGCCGGTGCCGAATCAGCCTCTCCCTGTTGGGCATCGACAAGCCACCAGGCGAGTCGGGCATCTGGTCGGCGAGGTCCCCCGGTCGAAGAGCAACCCCCAGCCTCCCGTCAACGGATATCGTGGCCTCGAGCGCAGCACCTGTTCGAGAGGACAACAACGCCGCCGTCAGACTAGAGGGCGTCTCGGAGAGCGAGTAGATCCCAACGAGGTACTTCTCCGAGGCGGAGCCTCTGTCCAGGTGGAGGCACTGGGATCCATACACGGCATAACCCAAATCCAGCTTCCAGGTTCTCTCTGGAGAGATGGTGGCGTTTGCCGACGCGCTCCCACTCCCTACCGTCACTGAAACCGTACCCTGCCGCGCGGGCCGACAATCAGAGTACGGCACTGTGATCCTGAGCTCAGTCGCGGAGGCCGATGTCACGGTGGCGGCGAATCCATCCACCTTGACGGTGTTGAGCGCAGCTGTGGTGGAGAATCCGGCGCCCTGGATCGTCGCCGCCTGCCCCTCGACCAGGGGCGTGGGCTGGACTGAGGTGATAATCACCGGTCCGGCTGGGGCAATCGCGACCACGAACGTCGATGTGTCTGCCTTCGCCCCAGACTGCGCGATGATCTTCGAGGAGCCCGCAGCCCTCGCGGTCGCCAGGCCCGTGGCCGAGACGGAAGCCACCGAGCCATCGGAAGCGGTGAAGGTGAAAGCGGCCCCCGGGACTTCCGCGCCGTTCGCCGCATTGGCCTTGGCGACGAACCGAGCTGTGTCCCCGATTGCTGTCACAGTATCGGCGACCGGGAGGAGTTCAACCGAGGCCACGGGCGGCGCCGCCCCGACCGCGTTGAAGGTCACCGACGAAAGCGAGCCCGCAGAAACCTGCAGAGCCTGACCACCAACGGTGCTTCCGAGCCGCCAGGAGGCCTGACCCCTGCCGGACGCGTCGGTTTCCGTTGACCCGGATTCAAGCTTGCCGCCGCCCTGGGTGACATTCCAGGTCAGCTTGGCTCCGGCCGCGACAGCCCCTCCCTGATCCTTGACCTCGATGACCAGCGCGGACCCGAGGATCTCGCCCAGTGTCCCCGTTTGGCTGTCCCCGGACACCTTCGTGATTGTGGCCGGCACCTGCCGGACGACGATGGTGGCGGTACCGGATACCGTCCCCGCCTGGGCGACGATTGACGTCGTTCCGACTCCCACGGCCGAGACCAGCCCCGCGGCGGACACGCTTGCGACATTGGTGGCGGTTGAGGTCCAGGTGACAGAGACGTTGAGCGTCTCCCCCGTACTATTGAGGACGGAGGCGCCCATCTGCCGCGTGGCCCCGATCCAGTTCAGCGTGTCTGACCCCGGAGAGACGAGGACCTGGGCTGGCTTTGAGGCGGTGTTTTCGGTTGGAGTGGTGGGTGAGCCCCCGTCACCCCCGCTGCACGACAACGCAGTGACGATGACTGCGCAGGACACCAGGAGCGGGAGAACCAAGCGAAGCCTTGGCATTCGTCCTCCGCCCTTTCCGCCCTCGATGGAGGGAGTCTGTCATCCACTCGGTGACGGAGCGGGGCTTGTTGCTTAGCGAACCTGGGCTCAGTCGGCCTAGCTCGCGCGGCTGGATGCGTGCGGGTGGGGGGGCACGATGGAACCAGCACTCCGCACTCTATGGGCCTTCGTCTATCACCCGCAACAACATCGTCCGATCCGGGCCATCGCACACCCACTGTGCCCACCCAATAGTGATGCTGATTCTTAGTCGGGGCGTGCGACAACGGGGGTCGTGCCGTACGGTCTCAGCGCCATCCCGTCGGCACGAGGCTTTAGGGAGTAGTCACTGACTCCTGAAGACACAGCGGGGGGCGAATATACCAATGCGATAGAGCGCGTCTCGAGCGCCTAAGCTGTCGGTTCGTACCCTAGTAGACTGATGAGGCTCGCAGGTCTTTAGTGCCGCCCCCGTACCGAGCACTGTCTCAATTGCCTGCGCCGACACCCGGGAACCCCTCCCGGGGCATCCCCGGGATGAGCCGCAGCGCGTTCCCGTGGTACACCTTCCGCAGGACCTCGTCGGGGAGGTCCATGCCGTAGAGCTTCCAGAAGGCGTGGTAGTCCCGGTAGTAGTCGAAGTACTCGTCGGCGGTCTCGAAGACGCGCCAGTAGTACGGGTACTCGTCGGGGGCGAAGGAGTCCTTCCCGAACAGGATCCGGTCCTGGTACTTCTCGAAGAAGGCCCGGGCGTTGCGGGGCTGGCGGCCGAAGTCGTAGAGGATGGCGCCCAGCTCCCCGTAGACGTTGGGGTGGGCGTCGAAGAGCGCGCCCATCTTCGCCAGGTCGTTCCCGTACCAGCTCAGGTGGGCGAGCACCCAGGTGGTCTCCGGGTGCTTGGCGACCATGCGGTCGCGCTCCGCCATGAGCTCCTCGAAAGAGGGGAAGCGCTCCCGGTCGAAGTAGCGCCGGCTCTCGAACAGGGCCATCTCCAGCCACCGCTCGTTCTCGTAGTCGAGGGGCTGGAAGAACTGGTCGGGGTCGGCGGTGTGGATGAAGACGGGGATCCCGAGGCGCCCCGCCGTCGCCCAGACCACGTCCAGCTCGGGGTCGTCGATGGCCAGCCGCGTGCCGTCGGCCTTCCGGATGGAGAGGCCGAAGCCCTTGGAGATCTCGCCGATCCCCACGGCGCCTGCCTTCACGTCCTCCTCGAGCTGGGCGGCGATGCGGGCGCCGGACCCGGGGCCCACGTCCCGGAGATCCAGGTTGGCGAAGAAGACGAAGCGATGGGCGTACCCTGCGTCCTTCACGGCCTGGATCTGGCGGGTGAGGCGCTCGCCGGAGGAAGGACGGGCCTGGACCATCACCTGGAGGTTCAGCGCGTCCATGGCCGCCACCACGTCCCGGATGGTCTGCGGGTCGTCCAGCGTGGGGGGGTGGCCGTGGAAGTCCACCACCGGGAACTTGGCCCGGGGCACCGGATGGGCGGGCACCACCAGCGTGGACCGCGGCTTGTACTCCGTGATGCTCGGGGGCGGGAGGGTCGGCGTCCGGTCGTCGCGGCTCTGGGCGGCGACGGACCCCGGGAGCAGGGCGACGGCGAGGACGACGGGGGCATACGCCCCCACGGGAATGCAGCGCATTGGGCAGGTCCGTCGTAGGTATGTGTGGACGGCGGAGGAGAATACTCCGGGAGGGTGGCGATGGCCGCAAGCGGAAACGGCGAGGTCACGGCGTACATCGAGTGGCTCGAAGGCGTACGGCGCAGGACCCGCGCCGTTGCCGACGTCGTGCCCGAGGGCCGTCTGGAGTGGACGCCCATCCCCGGCCTCTTCACTCCCGGGGACCTCCTGCGCCACATCGCCGCCACGGAACGGTGGATGTGGGCGGAGAACGCGTGCCTGCGGCCGTCGCGCTATCCCGGCCACGGCGTGGAGCTGGCCCGGGGGAAGGAGGCGGTGCTGGCGTACCTGGACCGAATGCACGCCGAGACGGTGGAGATCCTGTCGGGCCTGGACGACGCCGACCTCCAGCGCCGGTGCGTGACGGTGGGGGGCGCCGAGATGCGCGTGGGAAAGTGGCTTCGCCTCATGATCGAGCACGAGATCCACCACCGGGGGCAGCTCTACGAGCTGCTGGCCTTCCTGGGCGTGGAGGTCCCGTCCCTGTACGGGCTGACGGAGGCCCAGGTGAGGGAGCGGAGCGAGGCCGCGCCGGGCGACGAAACAGCGCCCCGCGGCGTCCCGTAGGGACGGGCACCCCTCCCCGAAACGCTCGACCTTAGGAGTACCTCATGGGCGCCCGCCTCCGGACCGTCCTCGCCGCCGCTACCCTCCTTCTTCCCACCGCCGCCCTCGCCCAGGAGTCGGGCGTCAAGCTGGCCATCGGCGACTTCGGCCTGGGTATCGGCGACGTGCGCCGCCTCGACGGCCTGCGCCTGAACTTCCGCGACGACCGCCTGGAGCTGGTCCGGGGCGTCAACGCCACCATCTGGACCCAGTACGAGGGCTCGCGGGGCCGGGTGGAGGGGTTGGCCCTGGGCGTGCCCCTCACCGGCGCCTACCAGATCCGAGGCATCGGACTCGGCGCCGGCGTGGGTGCCGAGCGCGACTTCGTCGGCCTGGGGCTGGGCGGCATCGGGATCGGCGCCGGCGGCGACGTGCGCGGCATCGCCGTGGGCGGCGTCGGCGTGGGTGCCGGCGGTGACCTGGAGGGGATCATGATCGGCGGCGTGGGCGCCGGCGCCGGTGGCGACATCCGCGGGATCCTCATGGGCGGCGTGGGCGCCGGGGCGTCCGGCGACATGGTGGGCATCGGCCTGGGCGGCGTGGGGCTGGGCGTGGGAGGCGACCTCACCGGCGTGGCCATCGGCGGCGTGGGCGTGGGGGCCAGCGGCCTGGTGCGCGGCCTGCTCGTCGGCGGCGTGGGCGTGGGCGCGGGTGGGGGTGTGGAAGGGATCGCCATCGGCGGCGTCGGCGTGGGCGCCGGGGACGAGATCCGCGGCCTGGCCATCGGCGGCGTGGGCGTGGGCGCGCCGGCCATCACAGGCGTGGCCATCGGCGGCTTCGGGGTGGGGGGCGAGGACGTCCGCGGCCTGATGATCGCCCCGGCCTACTTCAACGTCACCGAGGGAGGCGAGTTCCACGGCGTGTCGGTGAGCGCGTGGAACCGGATCCAGGGGAGGCAGCACGGGCTGACCATCGGGCTCCTCAACGTCGCCGACGAGCTCCACGGGTTGCAGGTGGGCGTCATCAACATCGCCCGCAACAAGCGCACGTTCTCGGTGCTGCCGCTGTTCAACTACAGCCGGTAGGGGGAGGGCGGGCGAGGGACGGGGCCGGCGGTGCCCCAAGCCCCCGACGCGGGCGTCACCCCACCAGCGTCGCCCGCCGGGCCAGGGCGTGGTCCACGGCGAAGCGCATCTGGTCCCAGGCCTCCAGACCGTACCAGAACACGGTCCAGTCGCCCTGCTTGCGGGCGCCCTCGGCGTTGGCGAAGTAGAACTCGTTGATGGCGTTGCCCCGACGCGACCGCCAGAAGAGCCGGGGGTTGTCGGCGCGCATGACGTCCCACATGGCGCGACCCAGCCCCTCGCCCTGCGCCTCCTCGCTCACGGCGAACTTGTCCATGTAGGCGAGCTCGCCCTCGCGGGTGAGGACGATGGCCGCCCGGTAGTGCTCGCTCACGTACACGCGGAAGGGCGTGGTGGCCTGGAAGTAGTCGTCGGTGAGGGTGCGTCCGAAGCTGGACTCGACGAGGCCTTTGAGCCGGGGTAGGTCGAGCCCGTCCCAGGAGTCGAAGGAGAGGATCCCCTCGCCCCGGCGCACCAGCGTGCCCGAGCCCCGGTGGGTGAAGAGCTCCTTGGCCATCTCGTCGGGGGTGGTGATGGAGAGCGACGACGAGGGCGGCAGGTCCATGAGCAGGTCGTGGATCTGCTCCAGCTTCACGCGCATCCCCGAGTGGAGCCACGGCTGCTGCATCAGGTGCTCGTACTGGGTGCGGAGCGAGATGGACTCGATGAGCTTGCCCCGCTCGTCCAGGATGCCGCCGGTGCCGGTGAGGAAGATGATCTTGTACGGCTGCATCCGCTTCACCAGCTCGTTGGCGGCCCAGTCGGCGTTCACGTTCACGATCTGGCCGCCGGCGGTCTCGCCCAGCGAGGCGATGACGGGGATGGAGTCGGCGGCGATGGCGGCCTCGATGGCGTCGATCTCCACCCGCCCCACCTTGCCCACCAGCCCGAGCCGGTCCGGGTCGATGAGCTCGGACACGAACACCCCCGAGGTGATGGACGTCGCCCGCACGCCCACCTCCTGCAGCGCCTCCACCAGCTTGAGGTTCTCCCGCTGCATCACCCGGCGCACCACCGCCAGGCCCTGGGCCGACGTGACGCGCAGGCCGTCCACCACCTGCTTCTGGATGCCGGCCCTGGTCATCTCGTCGTCGAGCTGGGGGCCCGCTCCGTGGATGACGATGGGGGTGAGCCCCACCTGCTGGAGGAAGGCCAGCGACGACACCAGGGCGTCCAGCTCGTCCCGGAGGATGGCGCCCCCGACCTTCACCACCGCGAAGCGGTCGGCGTCGAGCTGGGAGAACCGCTTCAGGTAGAGCTGGATCTCCCGGGCGCTGGCCATGGAGGACAGCAGGCGGACGATGGTGGGACGCACGTTCTTCATCTCGTTGCGGCTGCGTGACGGGTCCATGCGGACCGGCCGGCGGGACCGGGCGAGCATGGAAAGTGGGGCAAACGGCCCCCGGGGGCTATCTTCCCGGGCCATGATCCACGCCGCCAAGCTCATCCCCATGCTCGCCCCCTTCGTCGGGGGCTCGGCGGTGCTGGCGTGGCGCTACCACGAGACGCGCACGCCGGTGACCGTGCGGAAGATCGTCCTGCCTCCCCTGGGCATGAGCACCGGCTTCTTCATGTTCCGGGCGCCCGCGATGCGGGTGTCCTGGGCCTGGGGGCTGGGCGCGTTCCTGCTGGGCGCGCTGGTGCTGTCCATCCCACTGGGGCGCAGCTCCACGCTGGAGCGGGACGGCGACCGGATCCTCATGCGCCGCTCCAACGGGTTCCTCCTCATCCTCCTGGGGCTCCTGGCGCTGCGCCTCCTCCTCCACGGGTGGGTGGGGGAGATCCTCCCGGCGCGGCAGACGGGGGCGGTCTTCTTCGTGCTGGCCTTCGGGATGATCCTGCGGTGGAGGGCGGGCATGTACCTGCGCTTCCGGAGGATGGTGCGGGAGGCGACGCGGGGAGGCTGAGGGGGCGCCGGGGGCGCCCCGGCCGGCGCCGTCGACCCGGGTCACTCCTGCCGTAACGCCACCACCGGGTCCACCGTGGATGCCCGGCGGGCGGGCAGGTAGCACGAGAGCACGGCCACCCCCAGGAGCAGCGCGGCCACGGCGGCGTGGGTGAGCGGGTCTCCGGGCTCCACCTCGTAGAGCTGCTCCGAGATGAATCGCCCCGCCGCCAGCGCGGCCGCCACGCCCATCACGATGCCCACGGCCGCGAGACGCAGGCCGCTCCCCAGCACCATGCCCACCACTTCGGAGCGCCGGGCCCCCAGCGCCATGCGGACCCCGACCTCACGGGTCCGCTCCGCCACCGCGTACGACATCACCCCGTAGATGCCGACCGAGGCCAGGACCACCGCCAGGACGGCCATGAGGCCCATGAGGGACAGGTTGAATCGCGTGCCCCGAGCCAGCCGCACCACCACGTCGCTGAGTACCTCCACGTCGTACAGGGGCAAGCCCGGGTCGAGGCGGCGGACCACGTCGCGCACGGGGGGGAGCAGGTCCATGGCGTTGCCGCGTGTGCGGATGAGGGCGACGGCGGCCCTCCCGCGCATGGTGGCCGGCCCCAGCGCCGAGTAGTACCCCGGAGGCGCCGGCTTGGAGAGGCCCAGGTCCCGGATGTCACTGACCACGCCGACGATGGGATACGAAACGTCCGACCCGCCGGGACGCAGGGCCTGGCCCACGGCGGCCTCGGGGCTCCCGAAGAGCTGCTCGGCCAACGCCCGGGTCACCACCACGTTGGTCCCCTCCTCGCCGTCGGCGTACGCCAGGTTGCGGCCGGCGAGAAGCTCGATGCCGATGGCTTCGAAGAAGGCGGGCGTGACCGTCCGCACCTCCACGAAGTGGGACACGCGTCCCGGGTCGCCCTCGGCGAAGACGTCGGTGATGTTGGTGCCGCCGTTGAGCGGAAGCCGGCTGGTGAGGCCCACGGCCTCGACTCCCGGAACGGCCGCGACCTGGTCCACGAGCTCGCGATAGAAGGCAACGATGGCGTCCCGTTCGACGTACGTGCCGCTGGACAGCGCCATGCGCGCCACCAGCACCCGCTCCGGTGCGTCGAGGCCCAGCTCCACGCGGTTCATCCGCGCCAGGCTGTTGAGGAGAAGTCCGGCGCCGGACACGAGGACCACCGCCAGGGCGATCTCGGCCACGACCAGGCTCTGGCGCAGGCGCCGCCCACCCCTGGAGATGGCTCGGGTACCCTCCTTCAGGTGCTCGTGCGCCTTCGACGGGCTGGAGCGCAGGGCGGGCAGCACCCCCACCACCATGCCCACGACCAGGGACAGCCCCAGGGCGAAGCCGAGGACGGTGCCGTTCAGGCCCACCGCCCCTGCTCGGGGCAGCCCGGGGCCGTACAGCCTCAGCAGCGCCGGCACTCCGAGGAAGGCCAGACCCACACCGCCAAGGCCGCCCACCAGAGAGAGGACCAGACCCTCGCTTACGAAGACGGGAAGGAGGCGGCCGCGGCCCGCGCCCAGGGCCGTTCTCACCGCGAACTCCCGCTGGCGGGACTCGGCGCGGGCCAGCAGCAGGTTGGCCACGTTCACGCACGCGATGAGAAGCACGAGGAGGGACGCGCCCCCCAGCAGTCGGAGAGACGTGCCCGTCCCGGCCACGATCTCCTTCAGGGGTTGGGCCCACACCTGCCAGTTCTCGTTGGCCTCGGGGTACTCCTCCTCCAGGCGGGCGAAGATCGTACGGAGCTCGTCCCGGGCGCGCTCCAGGGTCACGCCCGGGGCCATCCGCCCCACGGCGTTGACTTGCCGGCTGCGGCGCGACCACTCCGCACCCTCGTATTTCATGGGGAGGATGAGCGGCGGATCTCCCCGGAACTCGAACTCGGACGGGGCGACTCCCACGACGAGGTACGGAGTGGCGTCCAGCAACACGGTGCGCCCCACGACGGTGGGGTCTCCCCCGAAACGACTCACCCAGAAGTCGTGGGTCAGCATGACGACTTCGCCGGCTCCACGGACGTTGTCGTCCCGGGTGAAGTCCCGCCCCAGGGCGGGAACGGCGCGCAGCACGCGGAGGAACCCGGGCCCCACCACGAGGGCCGTCAGCCGCTCGGGCCGGTCCTCGTCCGCCAGGTTCACCGACGCATACGAGTAGACCTCCATGGACTCCACCAGCTCGGACTGCTCACGGAGGTCGAGGAAATTGGGAAGGGACATGGACGACCCGTACCCACCCCACTCCCGGTACCCATCGGAGATCCAGATCAGCCGGTCCGGGTCCGGAAAGGGCAGGGGACGTAGGATCGTCCCCTCGATGACGCTGAAGATCGCCGTGTTGGCCCCGATCCCCAGCGCCAGGGTGATCACGATCACCGACGCGAACGCCGGCCGCCTCGCCAGAGCACGCACCGCGACCCCGAGATCCCTCATCCACCCGTCCATCACCGTCCCCCCATCCTCGAGTATGCCCCGGATTCCCGGTCGCCGGACTCCACGCACCGCCCGAACGAGGCGGGCGGCGCCGAACGCCGCAACGAACAGGACCGACTGCCCCACGTACCACCACGAGCCGCGTCCGTCGGAGCAGCCCGTCTCCATCAGATCCCCCAGCACGGCGTCCAGGTCGTCGGGGGGCACCGCCTGGCGGAGAAGCCACACGGCGAGGCGGGGCGGTTTCCGCGTCCTCATCCGTCCAACGCCGACTGCAGCCCGTCCCACATGGAGAAGAGCGCCCGGCGGGCGTCCCGGAGGAGCTCCAGGCCCTGCGGCTCCACGCGGTACAGCTTCCGTGGCCGACCCCCACGCTCGGGGGGACCCTCTCCTTCACGCGAGCGGACCAGCCCCTTCTCTTCAAGGCGGCGCAGGGCGACGTAGACCGCCGGCCTCAGCACCGTCCGCCCCGTCCGGGCCCGTATCTCCTCGAGGATCGGAACGCCGTAGGCATCCTCGCCGACCCGGAGGATGGCCAGGAGGACCAGCTGTTCGAACTCTCCGACCGATTCCCTGTTCATGGACGTATGTAAGCAATGTTTGCATGCTCGCGCAACGGGACGAGGCATCTCGCCCGGGACGTGCGGCCGGAGGGGTCGATCACCGCCGGGCGGGTGTCCCCTGGCGGCGGCGGGGGTCTCCGGCCCATCGTGCGGGTCGGCGAGTTCCACCCTATCCGGAGTCCCCCGTGAGACCTGCTGTCGCCGCGGCGGTGCTCGCCGCCGCCTCGCTCCTGGCCGCCTGCGCCGCGGGCGACGAGAACGCCGCCCCGACCCCCGACGCCGAGTCGTCCGTCATGCCTTCCGTCACCCGCTCCCCCTTCGGCATCACCCGCGAGGGCGACCCCGTGGACGTCTACACCCTCACCAACGCCCACGGCGTGGAGGTCCGCGCCATGACCTACGGCGGGATCATCCTCTCCCTGAAGGTCCCCGACCGGGAGGGCCGCCTGGGCGACGTGGTGCTGGGGTACCGTGACGTGGCCGGGTACCTGGAGGAGACGCCGTACTTCGGGGCCATCATCGGGCGGTACGGGAACCGCATCGGCGGGGCCCGCTTCCAGCTCGACGGCGCCACGTACGAGCTGGCCGCCAACAACGGGCCCAACCACCTCCACGGCGGGGTGCGGGGCTTCGACAAGGTCGTGTGGCGCGCCGAGCCCTTCACCACCGCCGACGGCGTGGGCGTGCGCTTCCGCCGCGCCAGCCCCGACGGCGAGGAGGGGTACCCGGGCAACCTGGACGTGGAGGTGACCTACACCCTCAACGACGCCGACGAGCTGGCCTTCGAGTACCGGGCCACCACGGACAAGGCCACGCCCGTGAACCTCACGCAGCACAGCTACTTCAACCTGGCGGGCCACGCCGGCGGCGACGTCCTGGGGCACCGCCTCAGGCTCAACGCGGAGCGGTACACTCCGGTGGACGAGGGGCTCATCCCCACCGGGGAGCTGGCCAGCGTGGAGGGCACGCCCTTCGACTTCCGCGCCCCCCACGCCATCGGCGAGCGCATCGCGTCGGACCACGAGCAGATCCGCTTCGGAGGCGGCTACGACCACAACTTCGTGCTGAACCGGGAGGGCGCCGCCGACGGCGAGCTGGTGCTGGCCGCCCGCGTGGAGGAGCCCGTGAGCGGGCGTACGTTGGAGGTGCTCACCACCGAGCCCGGGATCCAGTTCTACTCGGGGAACTTCCTGGACGGCTCCCTCACCGGGAAGGAGGGGGTGGTGTACGCCCACCGCACCGGCTTCTGCCTGGAGACGCAGCACTTCCCCGACTCCC
This sequence comes from Gemmatimonadota bacterium, assembly GCA_045863275.1. Taxonomy (GTDB): domain Bacteria; phylum Gemmatimonadota; class Gemmatimonadetes; order Longimicrobiales; family Gaopeijiaceae; genus SZUA-318. Next base: position 171,349 of record BTVB01000004.1, on the reverse strand, counting down.
CCAACCAGCCGGCGTTCCCCTCCACCATCCTGCGCCCCGGCGAGGAGTACCGGAGCCGCACGGTGCTTCGCTTCGGCGTGATGCCGTGAGGGGGGTGCGGGGGAGGTCGCGGCGGCTGGCGGCTCGCCCGCGGAGCCGGACACGGGTGACGGCCGCGCTCGCGTGCGCGGCGGCCCTCGCCGGGTGCGGCGGCGGGGACGAGCCTCTCCTCGACCCTGAAGCCCAGCTCGCGCGCTTCGACTGGTGGGACAACCGGGACGCCGCCTGGTTCGCGGAGAACATCCCCTTCTTCGAGTCCCCCGACCCCGAGCTGGACGCCACGTACTACTACCGGTGGGAGCTGGTCACCAAGCACCTCACGTACGGGTCGCCGGAGACGGGGTACACCTTCACCGAGTTCATCGACCGGCCCTTCTGGTCGGGGAGCCATGGCGCCATCTCCTGCCCCCTGGGGCACCAGCTCTACGAGGTGCGCTGGCTCCGGGACCCGCGCGTGGTGGAGGACTTCGCCCGCTACTGGTTCGAGACCCCCGGCGCCCAGCCCCGCACCTATTCCAACTGGTACGGCGACGCCGTGTGGGCGGCATACGCGATTCTGGGGGATACCTCCTTCTTGCGCGCGGTCTATCCGCACATGGAGGCCCAGGTGGCCGGCTGGGACGCCGAGCGCTGGGACGCCACCGAAGGGATGTACCGTTGGGTCGGGGCCTGGGACGGCATGGAGACGAACATCAACTCCCGCCTCACCGACGACGAGTTCGGGGGAGGGGAGGGGTACCGCCCCACGCTGAACGCCTACCTGTGGGCCGACCTGCAGGCTCTGTCACGGACCGCCGGGTTGTTCGGAGATCTGGAGAAGGCTTCGAAATACGCGAACCGGGCGGAGGCGTTGAAGCGACGCCTCCAGGACGAGCTGTGGGACCCGGAGCGGGGCTTCTTCTTCCACCGGTTCGCCTTCGACGAGAAGGGAGGTATCCGCGCCGGGACGCTGACGTACGAGTCGGGGCCCTACGCGGGCGACCCCCACGGCCGGGAGCTCATCGGGTACGTGCCGTGGCAGTTCTCCCTCCCCGACCCGGGGTACGAGGGGGCGTGGGCCGCGCTGGTGGACACGACCCGCTTCGCCGCCCCCTTCGGCCCCACCACCGTGGAGCGGGGCGACCCCCAGTTCCTGGTCTCCCCCCGCTGCTGCGTGTGGAGCGGGAACGCCTGGCCCTACGCCACCGCCCAGACCCTCACCGCCATGGCCCGCCTCCTCCAGGACTACGAGCAGGACGTGGTGACGCGGGACGACTACTGGACGCTCCTTCGCACCTATGCCGTGAGCCAGCGGCGTGACGGCCGCCCCTACGTCGCCGAGGCCGCCGACCCCTTCACCGGGTCCTGGGACGGGCACAACACCTTCTACCACAGCGAGCACTACTTCCACTCGTCGTTCGTGGACCTGGTGGTCACGGGGCTGGTGGGGCTCCGCCCGTCGGCCGGCGACACATTGGCCCTGGACCCGCTGGCCCCCGCCGACTGGCCGTACTTCGCCCTGGACGGCGTGCGCTACCACGGCCGCGACGTCACCGTGCTCTGGGACCGCGACGGGTCGCGGTACGGCCGTGGGGCGGGGCTCGCCGTGCTGGTGGACGGCATCGAGATGGCCCGCCGCCCCGACCTGGGGCCCCTTTCGGCACGCGTGCCCCCGGGGGCGCCGGCCCGCGCCGTACGCCTCCACGACGTGGCGGTGAGCAACGACGGCGACGCGTTCCCCCTGGCCACCGCGTCTTCCAGCCACCCGCTGGCGCCCCCGTTCTACGCGGTGGACGGGAACCGGTGGTACCACCCTTCGCCCCCCAACCGGTGGGTCGCGGCGCCGTCGGCGGGGGGCTCGGACTGGTTCCAGGTGGACTTCGGCGCCGCCCGAACCCTCCAGGAGGTGACGCTCTACTTCCTGGACGACGCCGGCGCCCCGCCGGTGGAAGCGACGGGCGAGGTGGAGTCGTCGGGCTTCCCCGACGTGGCCGGCCGCCCCGACCTGGCCGGCTCCACGGGCGCCTCGGTGCGCCCGCCCGCGTCCTACGACGTGGAGTACTGGGACGGCGCCGCGTGGGCCGATGTCCCCGGGCAGCGGCGGGCGCCGGAGACCCCGGCGGGGCGAAAGGCCAACCGGGTCACGTTCCCGCCCCTGGCCACGGAGCGCGTCCGCGTGGTTCTCCACCACCGGCCGGGGGCCACGTCGGGGCTCGCCGAGCTGGAGGCCTGGAGCGCCGACGCGCTCCCGCTGGCGCCGCCCACGGCGGCCCCCGCCAACCTGGCCCGCGCCGCGACGGCGTCCTCCACCGGCGCCAACGACCGCGTCGAACAGGCGGTGGACGGCCGGCTCTCCTTCACCCGCTACTCCCGGAACCGGTGGACGGCCTACGGCTCCCCCGACGCGGAGGACTGGCTGGAGGTGGCGCTGGATGGCGAGCACGCCGTGCGTCGGGTCGAGCTGTACCTCTACGGCGACGGACGTGGGGTGGGGGCGCCGGCGGCGTATCGCCTGGAGGCGTGGCGCGACGGCGCGTGGGTGCCCGTGGCCGAGCGGGGCCGCGCGCCCGAGCGGCCCACGGCGTGGGCGCTGAACACGGTGGAGCTCGAGCCCGTGGAGACGGCGCGCCTGCGCGTGGTCTTCACCCACGACGGAACGCTCCGGTCGGGGCTCACGGAGGTGCGGGTCTTCGAGTAGGGGAGCAGGGCCGCGCTCCCTCGCACGCCAGCTACCGCCGACTCCCGCTATCGGTCCGGGTCGGTTGGAATGGCGACGAGCTCGAGCGCGCTGCCGTCGTGCAGCCGCACCGCCGCGAAGTCGCGGACGTCCCGCGTCGCGATGCGCCGCACCCGGACCGTCTCCGCGAGCGCGACGATGGAGGCGTCGACCAGCCCGAGAGAGAGGTCCTCGTGGCGCTCGTCGATGGCCATGGCGCGGCTCATCTGATCCCGGGTGGGCGGTGCGTACGTGAACGCTCCCCGTGCGATGTCGTCCATGAGCGCCCGCATGGCCGTGCGCTGGTGGCGCAGGAAGTAGTCGACCTCCGCCAGCACGAGACCGGGGACGTACCGTGTTCGGGCGCCATCGATGACCGTGCGGAACAGGTCGTGGTCGGGCGCGGACTCCACCAGGTAGTCCAGCAGCGCACCGGTGTCGCAGATGAGCGCGGCCGAACTAACGTCCGCCACGGAACAGCTCCCGCTCGTCGCCCCGCTCCGGCAGCTCCCGCACGACCCCCGCGCTCCGCGGCGTGGGATGCTCGCGATACTGCTCCAGCACCAGGGAGAGCTGCTGCCGGATGAACTCCGAGCGGGAGACGCCATGCTCCCGCGCCGCCCGACTCAACAGGCGATCATCGTCCGGGTCGAGGGCAATCGTCGTCGCCTTCATGTGCTTGAGTGCCATGGAAGTAATATGACCGCCCGCGCGGCGGTGTACAACGGAGATGATGAGGCAGCGAGGGGGTCAGGAGGATGGCGCGTCGGGCCCTGGGCGCGGCCCGGCGCCGTCAGGGTTTCGAGGTATGAGGTAGTATGATATTCTCATATCATGTCCCTCTCCCGCGTCACAATCACGATTCCGGCGGAGCTTCTCGCCGAGGCCGACCGGCGCGCCGCGGCCCTCGACCGATCGCGGAGCTGGCTGCTCGCCGAGGCGGTGCGCGCCTACCTGGCCGGCGCCGGCCCGGCCGGGGCGCTCCCGCCCCCGGAAGTGCCGAACCGCGCCCACCTGGCTCGAGAGGTCGGGACCGGCTACCTGCCGGGCCTGGGGGAGCAGCGTCGGGCGCAGCTCGCCGCCGACCTCGAGCTCACGCCCGAGCAGCGCGTGCGCACCGCGCAGCGGACCGCCGCGGCGGGCCCCCCGCGACGACGCGCCCCCCAACCCGACCGGGTGATCGCCTTCGACCGCCTTGAGGACTACTTCGCCTGGGAGCGCCACGAGGACCTGGCGCCATGACGCCCGGGGCGGCCGAACGACCCTACGAGACCGATCTGGCCTGTGTCTCGGCCCATCTGGACGAGGAAGGCGCGCGTTGGCTCCTCGTCGGCGCGATGGCCATGCAGCTCTGGGGCACGACCCGCGCCACGCGGGACATCGACATCCTCATCGAGCCGACGGTGGAGAACGCCCGGCGCGTGCTGGCCGCGCTCCGGAAGCTCGGCTTCGGCTTCGCCGGGGACTGGCTGGCCGAGGACGTCGCGACCAGGCCCGTCACGGTCATCGGCGACACCCCTCGCGTCGACGTCTTCACGGTGGCGTGGTCGGTGCTCTACGAGGCGGCGGCGGCGGACGCGACGACGTTCCACGTCGAGGGTGTGCCGGTCCCCACGGCGTCCCTCGAACACCTCATCGCGTCGAAGCGCACCGGGCGCCTCCAGGACGCCGCCGACATCGAGGTTCTCGAGGAGATCCGGAGGATGCGGGGCGGATAGCCCCGCGCGGGGCCCCGCCGCCCCACGCGTGGATCGGGGGTCACGGAGGCGCGGGTGTTCGAATGAGTTCGGCGACCCGCACCCGCAGGGCCGGAAGCACGTCGGCCTCGAACCAGGGGTTGGCCCGGAGCCACCGGTTGTTCCGGGGGCTGGGGTGGGGGAGCGCGAGGACCGCCGGCCAGCCCTCCTTCCAGCGGCGCACCCTTTCCGTGACGCCGACGCCGTCGTCGCCCAGGTGCCATGCCTGAGCGTAGCGGCCCAGGGCCAGCGTGAGACCGACATCGGGAAGGTGGGCCAGGAGTCCCTCGCGCCACGCCCGGGCGCATTCGGCGCGGGGAGGCAGGTCTCCGTGAGCCCCGGTTCCTGGGAAGCAGAAGCCCATGGGGAGGATGGCCACGCGCTCCGGGTCGTAGAACGCCTCGCGGTCCACCCCCATCCAGGCGCGAAGACGCTCACCGCTGGGGTCGTCGAACGGGACGCCGCTCTGATGGACCCGTCGCCCGGGGGCCTGCCCAGCCACCAGGATACGCGCACGGGGTGCCACCTGGAGGACGGGGCGGGCACCCAGCGGGAGGTGGGGCTCGCAAAGGGTGCACGCCCGCACCTCGCCGAGGAGGGCGCCCAGCGCCGGCTCCGGGCGCGTCACAGCGCCACCGGGATCACCGGCCGCCCGGGCCGCCGACGCGTCCGAGGAGGATGAAAGTGAAGCCCACCCCGTGGAGGAGCAGGACCGCCACGGGGATCCACCCGGCGGCGGGCGCGTCGGTGGTAGAGGCCTGCGTGCGGAGAAGCGCGAGTCCCCCGGTGAGCGCCAGGACGAGGTTGGCCAACACGATGGGACGGCCGTAGACGCCCCCGAAGAGTGCGCCTCGGCCGGTCCAGTCGAGGACCGCGAGCGCCAGGAGCCCGCCCGCCGCCAACGACGGCGCCGCCACGCCGCCGCCCCAACCGAGGGCTGAGGAGGTCTCTTCGGGGGCGAAGAGCAGGACGAGTCCAAGGGACCCGAGCATCAGCGCGCTCAGGCTGAGGATGATGAGGGTCGAACGTCGCCGGGGGGCGTCGTGTGCGGTCATGGTCGTCCAGGGCAGGGGGAGTATCCTCGGGCGCGGTCCCGACGCCCGACCAAGCCCGGAGGAGGGCGAGAGGTTCCCGGCAGAGGGCCGCTCAGGTGTCGCGGCGCCGGGCGCGCGGCGCGGCCGGCGGGAAGGAGGTCGCGAGCCGTCTTCCTGACCTGCCTGGAAAGCGTGACCGCTTCGCGAGCCATCGCCCCTGGCGCGGGTGCCCGGCGCCCCACGCGCGAATCGGGAAATCCCCTACGGCAACAAAGGCGCTGGGCTTCCTACCTTGCAGGGACCGTGGAAGGCCGGTCCTGCCTGGCCCGAACGCCACCGTACCTCCAAGGGGTCCCGCCATGGGCGATCTCAAAGCCGTCGATACCCTTTTCCCGCTCCTCCTCAAGGAGTGGAAGCGGAGCTGGGTCCAGGCCACCAACGCGCCCGGCGAGCTCAAGTGCAAGGTCGAGCTGGCCTGGGGCGACGGATACGACGACGGCGACGCCCTCATCGCCGCCATGGACGCCGCCAACGTGGAGTCGGTGCTGGCCACCGACCTCCTGGCGTGGTCGTATCCCCGGCAGACGCGCTTCGCCCTGGACATGACCGACACCATCGCCGCCCTCACGAAGAAGTACCCGGGGCGCATCTACGGGCTGGCGGACTACGACCCCTTCAACATCCGGGCCAGCCTGGAGAAGGTGGAGGCCGACGTCACCGAGCGGGGCTACAAGGGCGTCTATATCCACATCTACGGGTACGACATCGGCCTCGACCACCGGAAGATGTACCCCCTGTACGCGCTCTGCGAGCGCCTGGGCGTCACCGTGTCCATGCAGGTGGGGCACGTGCTGGAGGCCATGCCCAGCGAGCACGGCCGTCCCATCCAGATCGACCGTATCGCCTGCGACTTCCCGGAGCTGAAGCTGGTGGGCACGCACACCGGGTACCCCTGGGTGGACGAGGCCATCGCCGTCACCATCAAGTGGCCCAACGTCTACCTGTCGGTGAGCGCCTGGCTGCCCCAGTACTTCACGCCGTCGCTGGTCCAGTTCATGAACTCGAAGGTAGGGGCCGCGAAGGTGCTCTTCGGCTCCAACGGGCTGAGCTGGGACCGGTACTGGGAGGGATTCCAGAAGATGGGGCTCCGCGAGGACACGCTCCGGGCCGTCATGTACGAGAATCCGAAGCGGGTGTTCGGAGTCTAGCGGGGGGCGCCGCCGGGGCCCGGGCGGGAGAAGGGCCCTTCACCCCTACGGCACCACCGTGAGCGAGGCCTCGTAGACCAGGCCGCCGCTCCCGTGGAGGCGGATGAGGGCGCTGCCCGGGGTGTCGAATCGCACCGTCGCCGCCCGGGGGAACGGGTGGAGGTCATCGGTGCAGGCCGTACCCTCCGGCGCGATGCGGTCCCATGGGGTGACGTCGGCCACCAGGCCCGACACCGACACCGTGGCGCCGTCGGGCCGGGTGCACGAGGAGCTCCCCACGGTGGTCACCGTGATCTCGAATGCCGTGCCCGCCCTGGCCTGCGTGGGCATCTGCAGCACCTGGATGGAGGAGAGCTCCGGCATGAGCCGGCCCGGCTCACGCGCCCACCCGTCACCGGGAGCCGCGGGGTCGGAGCACGCCGCGAGGAGGACGAGGAGGAAGATGAGCGGCGTCAGGCGCGGGGTTCCCATGCGTCCTCGGCTGGAAGGTGGGCGGGGTGCCGTGTGTCCTGAAGACGAACGGCACCCCGCCGGCGTGACACGCCGCTCGCCTAGCGAGCCGCCCGCAGCGCCTCCCAGCGCCCCCGGAGCTCGGCCCACTGGGCGCGGGCCGCATCCACCGCCGCCACCTCCCGGTCGGTGGGGGCCACCTCCGCGTCCTGCAGGGCCATGGCGGCGCCCATGAGCGTGGCCCGCACGCTCTCCAGCGTCGGGGGTCCGGAGGGCCCGCCGAAGCGGAAGCCCCCGGCCTGGGGCCGGGGCGCCGGCGCCAGCTCCTCCACGCGTGCCTTCAGCGACGCGGCCTGCGCGCCACCTTGCCCCTCCAGCTCCGCCACCCAGGCGCGGGCCTCCTGGTAGGCACGGTCGGCGGCGTGGGCCGCGTCCCACATCTCCCGGGAGAGGCGGACCACGAGGCTCATGTCGGACGGCGCGATCTTCACCCGCGGATCCAGGCGGAGCGTCAGCGGCTGCGTGAGCGCCGTCCCGTTCACGGTGAGACGCACGGTGTACTCTCCGGGGTGCGCCCATGGGGCCTCCACCGCCGGGTACGTGCGCCCGGGCACGGCGCCGGTGGCGCCGCCCCCCGCCCGGGGCTCGTCCCCCAGCGGCTCGTAGTGGAGGTCCCACCAGACGCGGTGGAAGCCCTTCGTCGTGGCGATGAGGTTCTGGGGCGCGGGCCAGTACAGGGGCACGCGGCAGTTGGGCGCCGTGGGGTCGGCGCGGCAGATCCGGTCGTATCCCTCCAGGTCCAGGGCCGGATCGGGCACCAGGCGCGGGTCGTCGCTGGAAAGGGAGCGCACGACGGTGCCGCCCATGTCCAGGATCTCCAGGGTGACGGAGCCCGCGGCGGCGCGAGGCAGCCAGTAGTCGATGAACACGCCCGCCGGAGCGCTCTCTCCGTGGGGCAGCTCGGGCGTCCACTCGGTGGGGTCGTTCATCCCCGGGCGGACCCGCACCGCCGTGGCGGGCCTAAAGAGGTACGCCTCGGTGGCCCGCGCCGCCTCGGCCATCTGCCGCAGGGGCGTCAGGTTGTCCAGGATCCAGAAGCCCCGCCCGTGGGTCCCCGCCACCAGGTCGGAGCACAGGCACGTGCTGTCGTCCTTCACCTGGATGTCCCGCACCGAAGTGGCGGGCATGTTCTGGCGCAGCGTGTGCCACATGCCGCCGTCGTCGAAGGAGACCCACACCTGCGTCTCGGTGGCGGCGTAGAGGAGCCCCGGCACGCGCGGGTCCTCGCGGATGGCGTTGGCCACCGCGCCGGGGGCGAGGCCGCCGTTGATCTCCGTCCAGGTCCGGCCGCCGTCGTGGGTCTTCCAGAAGTGCGGATCCATGTCGTCGATCCGCATGGTGTTGGCCGCGGCATAGGCGGTGTTCCGGTCGTGGCGCCCCGCCTCGATGTTGAAGATCCGCGTCCACGGCTTGATGGCCGGCGGGGTCACGTTGGTCCAGCTCGCTCCGCCGTCCTTGGTCACCTGGATGTTCCCGTCGTCGGTGCCGGCCCAGAGGATCCCCACCTCCAGCGCCGAGGCCGACAGCGCGGTGATGGTCCCCAGGGGCGAGGGCGTGACGCCCGCGGCGTACTTGCCCGCGTTGGCCGGCACCTCCCAGGTCTGCCGCGCCAGGTCGGGGCTGATGCGCTTCCAGCTCTTACCCCGGTCCCGGGTCTCCCACACGGCGTTGGACGTGTAGAAAAGGAGGTCCGGGTCCACCGGCGACCAGAGGATGGGCATGGTCCGCACGTTCCGGTTGAAGGGCCCGCCCCGGGGCCCCATGTCCGGGCCGACCCGCGCGGTCTGTCCCGTGCGCCGGTTGTAGAGCGTCACGTCGGTGCGGCTGCTCCCGTACACCATGTCCGGGTCCCGGGGGTCGGGGGCGGCGATGCCGTACTCCTGGATGTTCGCCGGCTCCCAGTCGCGGAACGTGATCATCCCGTCGTCGGAGCGACTCTGCACGCACGCCGAGCCCGAGTCCTGCTGGCCGGCGCACACGCGGTACGGAAACGCGTTGTCCGTGGTGACGTGGTACATGGCGCCGGTCTTCTGCGTGTACCAGTTGCTCCACGACTCGCCCCGGTTGGCGGAGACCACGGCGCCCTGGTCCGAGACGGCCAGGATGATCTTCGGGTCGTTGGGGTTGATCCAGATCTTCTGGTAGTCGTCGCCGCCGTAGGCGCCCCGCACCGCCGACCAGTGCACGCCGCCGTCGTCGCTCCGCCACATGACCACGGTGGCGCTGTAGATGGTGTTGGGGTCCTGGGGGTCCACGGTGATGGTGGGCAGGTCGCCGCCGCCGATGCGGGCCAGGGGCCGGGTGTCCACGTGGGGCGTGGCGGGGCCCACGGCGCCGGCGGGGACGTTCACCGCCGCCCAATGCTCGCCGCCGTCGGTGGACGTGTAGAAGCCCACCACGCCCGTGGTGCTGGTGGACGTCTCACCCTTCGGCGTCCCCGAGATCATCCCGTAGAGGGTCCTCGGGTTGGTTGGGGCCAGCGCCAGGTTGGCCTGGATGACGTTGGGGAGCCCCTCGGTGAGGGGGCGCCAGGTGTCGCCGCCGTCGGTGGACTTGAAGATGCTCGTGCCGCCGCCGCCGAAGGCGGCGCCCTCCTGGAAGCTCTGCTGCTGCTGCCAGAGGGTGGCGTAGATGGTGTTGGGGTCCGACGGGTCCATGAGGACGTCGTTCCCGCTGGTGTACCCGTCGCGGTACAGCACCTTCTGGAACGAGCGCCCGCCGTCCAGCGAGCGGAAGATGCCCCGCTCCTCGTTGGGGCCGTACGGGTGGCCCAGCACCGCCACGAAGAGGCGGTCGGGGTCGGTGGGGTCCACCTCCACGTCGGCGATCATCTGGCTGTCGTGGAGCCCCATGTTGGTCCAGGTGGCGCCGCCGTCGGTGGACTTGTACAGCCCGTCTCCCGTGGAGAGGTCGGGGCGGATGATCCCCCCGCCGCTCCCCACGTAGATCACGTTCGGGTGGGAAGGCGACACCGCGATGGCGCCGATGGAGCTGGTGGTCTCCCGGTCGAAGAGGGGCACCCAGTTGTTGCCGTAGTCGGTGGAGCGGAAGACGCCGCCGTTGTCGAAGCCGATGTAGAAGACGTTGGGCTGGCTGGGCACCCCCGCCAGCGCGCGGGTGCGCCCGGCGCGGGTGGGGCCGATGTCCCGCCAGCGCATCTCCGACCACATGTCGGGAGACTGGGCGAGGGCGGGCGCGGCGGTGGCCGCGAGGAGGGCGAGGACGAGGGCGAAGCGCGACGACGGGGTACGCACGGGAGACCGCCTCCTGGTGGGCCCGGGCCCCCGGGGGCCGGGCGGTGTGGGGTCCAGCGGAGGGAGTTTGGGGTGGGGGAGGGTGTGGGGCCAGGTGGGGGCCACACCGGACCCCCGCCCGACCCGAGACGCGACCTCGCGCCTCCTCACTCCTCGGCCAGCGAGTCCCGCGGGTTGGCGCCGGCGGCGGAGCGCGCGGGGAGGTAGGCCGCCACCGCGCCCACCGACAGGAGCAGGGCCACCGTCCACCCGAGTGTTGCGGGGTCGGTGGGCCTCACCTCCCAGAGCAGGTCGGTGATGAATCTGGACAGATAGGCGCTGGCCGCCGCCCCCATGGCGAGGCCCAGCGCGACGGGCGCGAGGCCCTGGAGCGTGATGAGGCCGACCACCTGGTGCTCGCGGGCCCCCAGGGCGATGCGGATCCCGGCCTCGCGCCGGCGCTGCCGAACGGAGTAGGAGACCGCCCCGTAGATTCCCAACGCCGTGAGGACCAGGGCCAGCGAGGCGAAGAGAGCCAGGAGCGTCGCGTTGAAGCGCTCCTCGGCCATGGAGCTTCCCACCACGTCCGACAGGGGACGGATCTCCGGCACGGGGAGCCGCGCGTCCGTGGCGGCCAGCGCCTCCCTCAGCCGCTGGGCGGCGACGGCCGGGTCAGGTCCCCGCACCACGAAGATGGGCGGCGCCGCCAGGGCGTCCTGGACCTGCGCCTGGGGCACCCACATGGTCCTCTTCGCCCCCGATTTGAGGGAGATCTCCCGCGCGTCGGCGGCGACGCCCACCACCACGGCCCCTGGACCCTCGAAGCCCGGCGCGATCCAGCGACCGTTGTAGTGGCCGATGAGGATCCGCTGGCCCAACGGGTCGACGCCGGGGAAGTACATCCGCGCGAACGCCTCGTTCACGATGACCACCTGGGGGGCGCCGGCCTCGTCGTCGGGCCCGAAGGCCCGGCCGCGGACGATGGGCATCCCGAGGGTCTCGAAGAACCCCGGCGACACGCCACGCCACTCCACGTCGCCGGCGAACTGCTCGAGATCGGACGCCAGCGTCATGGGGAGGTTCATCCCTCGTTCCAGGGGGAGGCTCGAGGTGGCGGCCACCGCCTCCACCCCCAGGTCACCGACCAGCCGCGACGTCACGTTTCCGGTGAGCTCCCACATGGCGCGGCTACCAGCGTACCCGTCGGGGCGAACGGGGAAGCGGGCCGTGATCACACCTTCCGCGTCGAAGCCCGGGTCCACGCTGGAGATCCGCTGCAGGGTGGCGACGAGGAGCCCCGCCCCCATCAGGAGCACGACGGAGAGCGCCGCCTCCACCGCGAGGAGCCCCTGGCGGGTGCGGCTACGCCACGCGGCGCGGGTCGCCGTTCGCCGCTGGGCAGGGGAAGCGCCGTCCCCGGGCATCAGGGAGGAGGCGGAGATGCCGAAGGCGATCCCGGTGAGGGCGGCGAAGGCCAAGGTGAGGCCGAGGACGGTGCCGTCCAGGCCGATCTCCCCGGAACGGGGGAGCTCCGAGGGGGCGAGGGCCAGGATGGCGTCCACCCCCCACCGGGCGAGGAGCAGCCCAACGCCCGCCGAGAGGAGGGTCAGGACGGCGCTCTCCACCGAGAGCTGGGCGACGATGCGACCACGGGAAGCGCCCAGGGCCCGGCGAAGGGCCAGCTCGTCCCTCCGGTCCATGGCCCGGGCCAGGAGGAGGTTGGCGACGTTGGCGCAGGCGATGAGGAGCACGAGCCCCGTGGCGCCGGTGAGGACCCACAGGACCGTGCCCAGGTCGCCCACGTACAGATCCTCGTACGACGCCAGGCGCATGCCGCGGTCGGTCTCGTGGACAAGGTCCGGATGCTCGGCGCGGAACGCCGCGGTGAGGCCGCGGACCTCCTCGTCGGCCCGGGTGGGCGAGACGTCCGGGCGGAGGCGCGCGAGGATGGGGTAGTTCTCCTGCTCGTTGGCGATGTCGGGCCGGAGGCGGAGGGGCAGCAGCACCTCTGCGTGATGGGGAGCCTGGGGGAACGCGAAGTCGGCGGGGAGCACCCCGACGATCTGTCGGGGGCGGCCGTCGATGACCACCGAGCGGCTCAGCGCGTCGGGAGAGCCGCCGAATCGGCGCGTCCACAGCCCGTGGCCGATGACGGCGACGTCGGGGGCGTCCTCCACATCGTCCGAGGCGGCGAATCCCCGTCCCAGGACCGGGTGCAGCCCGACGACGTCGAAGAAGGCGTGGCTCACCCTGAGCCCCCGGATCCCCTCGGGCCGCTCCTCGCCCCCCAGCCTCCCCGAGAACTCGGACCACGTGGTCAGGGCCTCGAAGGAGCCCGTGGAGCGCTGCCAATACTCCAGCTTGTAGGCCGTCGTGTAGCCCCTCAGCGTCGGCCCCCGCTCCCACGCCAGGTGGGTCACGCGCTCGGGGCTGGGGAACGGGAGGGGCGTGAGGAGCACGCCGTGGAGGACGCTGAAGAGGGCGCTGTTCGCGCCGATACCCAGCCCCAGCGTAAGCACCGCCACTACGGCGAGCGTCGGAGACCGGAGAAGTCCGCGCACCGCGAATGTGAGATCCTGCTTCAGCCCGTCCATGGAATACCCCCCCGCGTCGTAGGTCCCCACCCCCATGCCGGCCCCGCGCCCACCGTGGGCACGCCGGCTCTTCCACCCATCCCACCGCTGGACCACCCCGCCCTTCACGGCGTCCCAGATCGCCGCGGCCACCGCCGCGGCCGCCGCTCTTGCTCCTTCCGCGTCCCAGGCCGACCGGACTGCCCGCTCCACCGCGGCCTCCATGGCCGGGCCGTGTCGCTCACGGAGAGCGGCCGGCACGGCGAGGAGCGCCAGGCGGTAGAGAAGCCCGACGGCCTTCATCCCCCGGCCCTGCCTTCGGCCAGGCGCCCCCGCGCCGCCCGGGCCTGCTCTTCCATGCGCCGTGCTTCCTCGGCGAGGGCGGCCCGCCCGGCGTCGCAGATCCGGTAGAACCGTTCTCTGCCGCGCACGGCATCGGGATGCTCGTCCGGGGCCAGCTCGCGGATCCACCCCTTCTCCACCAGCGCCTCCAGCGACCCGTACAGCGTCACGGGCCAGAGGCGCACCTCGCCCCCGCTCGCCTCCTGGACGTCCTCCTGGATGGCGGAGCCATATCGGTCCTGGGATGCCAGGGACATGAGGATATAGAACCAGGGCCGCTTCACGGGTTTCTCCGGCGAGGGTGGAGGGTGCCTCGGGGCTGAGGGGGCGAGCGTCGGCTCAACGCCGCCAAGGCGGGTACAGATCTATACTACAATGTTGTAGTACGGGGTAGGAGGGTCCCGGGTTTCACGCCGGGGAGCGGCGGGGGAGCGAGGCGCTCGCACCGCTTGCTCCCGGACGTCCGAGCCCCTCCATTGGACCACCACCCACACCCGGGAGTCCGGACGAATGGCGCCCACCGTGCGTTCCCATGCCCTGTCCCTCGCCTTCGTCGTCGCCGCCGCGGTCGGGATGGCCCCACCCCTCGCCGCCCAGCACGAGGGAACGGCCATGGAGGTGGTGCTCCCCTCCGTGCCCCGGTTCGCCGTCACGCCGTCGCCCATCGGGCTCCTCTCCGACGTGCGGCCCAGGGAGTACCTGGGCGTCACCGGCCCCCGGAGCGCCTGGCTGGGCAACGAGGTGGGGAACGGCGAGCTGTGGGTCCACCCGCTCAAGGTGGCCACCGACTTCCAGCTCTCCTTCAAGGTGCCCCGCTACCGCGACCCCCTGAAGGGCGCCGACGTGGCCAGCCGCGTGGAGGTCCGCCCCGAGGGCACCACCATCACGTACAGCCACATGGCCTTCACGGTGAAGGAGCACATCATCGCCCCCCGGGACGAGCCCGGCGTGCTCCTGCTCCTGGACGTGGAGACCTTCGTCCCGCTGGAGGTGGTGGTGCAGTTCCGCTCCGACCTCCAGTACATGTGGCCCGCCGCCTTCGGCGGGCAGTACACGTTCTGGGACCCGGCGGTGAACGGCTTCGTCCTCAGCGAGAGCACCGAGACGCGCAACGCCGTCATCGGCACGTCGTGGCCCGCCCAGGGGGAGGTCCTCCCCACCCACTTCCTGGCCGAGACGCCCACCACGCTGGTCATTCCCGTGGACTCGGCGCGGGCCAGCCGGGAGTTCGTGCCCATCGTGGTGGCGGCGGGCACGATGCCCCGGGACTCGGTCATCGTGGCGTACCGGCGCATCCTGGCCGACGCCCAGGCGATCTACGAACGCAGCCGCGCGTGGGCCGACTCGGTGCTGGCGGCCACCACGTCCGTGGACACCCCCGACGACTCCCTGGACCTGGCCTTCGAGTGGGCCAAGGTGAACCTGGAGGAGCAGCGCGTCTGCAACCCCGACCTGGGGTGCGGCATCGTGGCGGGGTGGGGGACCAGCGGGAACTCCACCCGGCCGGGCTTCGGGTGGTACTTCGGCGGGGACATGGCCATCACGTCCCTGGCCATGGACGCCGCGGGGCAGTGGGACCGGGTGGCGGAGGGGCTCCGCTTCCTGGCCACGTATCAGCGCGCCGACGGGAAGATCCCCCACGAGGTGAGCCAGGGCGCCGAGCGCACCCCGTGGTTCACCGACTTCCCCTACCCGTACTACCACGCCGACACCACGCCCTACTGGATGGTCGCGCTCTGGAAGTACTGGCTGGCCTCGGGGGACGACGCCACGGTGCGCGAGCTCTGGCCCGCGTACCTGAAGGCGTGGGGGTGGTGCCTCACCGCCGAGACCGACGGCGACGGTCTCATCGAGAACACGGTGGGCGGGTACGGCGCCATCGAGGTTGGGGGCATGGGCGACGCGCTCCACCAGGACATCTACCTGGCGGCGGTGTGGATCACGTCGCTCTCGGCCACCGCCGACCTGGCCCGCCACGCCGGCGACGAGCGCCTGGCCCAGCGGGCCGACTCCCTCCGCCGCGTCGCCATGCGCACGCTCAACGAGCGGTACTGGCGCCCCGGGGAGGACCAGCACGCCTTCGGCATCCTCCAGGGCGGGGGCACCAACGTGAACCTCTCGGCCTGGCCGGGGACGGCCCTCACGTTCGGGCTGCTCGAGCCCGAGCGCGCCGAGCGCACGCTGCGGAAGCTGGCCACCGACTCCATCTCCGCCGACTGGGGCGCGCGTCTGCTCTCCGTGGGGAGCCCGCTCTACGAGCCGCTCCACTACAACAACGGCGCCGTGTGGCCCTTCATGACCGGCTTCGTGGCGTGGGGGCAGTACCGGTACCGGCGCCCGTGGGCGGCGTACAACCTGGTGGACGCGGTGAAGCAGCACGCCTTCGACTGGGGACGGGGGCGCTTCCCGGAGAACTTCTCCGGCTCCTACTACCGCCCCATGGACGAGACCGTCCCCCACCAGTTCTTCGCCACGTCCATGCTCCTGTCGCCCTTCCTCTCGGGGGCGCTGGGGTGGGAGCCCGACGCGCCCCGCGCCCGGGCCACGCTGGCGCCCCAGGTGCCCCCCGACTGGGGGCGGACGAAGGTGTCGCGCCTCCGCGTGGGGTCGACGAGCCTCGACGTGGAGATCACGCAGCGCCGGGGTGGGATCCGCGTGGACGTGACGGGCCACGGGTCCCCGGTGGACGTGGACGTGGTGCTCCCCATCCCGCTGGGCGCGGGACGCATCGGCGTCCGCCCCGCCCTCGGGGAGGGGACGGGCGGGGAGCAGGGCGGCCCGGTGCCCGGACCCCACGACGCGACGGTGCGCCGCACCCTCCGCGTCGAGGACGGCCGGACGGTCTCCGCCGAGGCGGCGTGGAACGGCGGCCTCCAGGTGGCGGCGCCCCTGGTGGACCTGGTGCCCGGGCAGGCGAGCCACGGCGTGCGCGTCGTGGATTTCACCGAGTCCGAGGAGGGATGGCTCCTGGAGCTGGAAGGCGAGGCGGGGCGCACGTACGACGTGCGTCTCTTCGGCGAGGTGCCCGAGGGGATGGACGTCATCGGCGCCGAGGGCCGCTTCCTTCCCGCCGCGGATGCGGAGGGTCTCGATGCCCACCGGCTGAACGTGCGCTTCCCCGACGGCGCCGGGCGGCGCCTGGCCACCGTGCGCCTCCGGGCGAGCCACTGAGGAGGGTGTGACGATGCGCGTGCGAACGTTCGCCCTCGTCGTGGGGCTGGGGCTGGCGGCGGCGCCACGGGTCGCGTCGGCGCAGGCCGCGCACGACCCCGTCGCCCACCCCGACGCCGTGGTCCGCGTAGGCGAAGCCCGCTTCACGCTCCTCACCGACCGCATGGTCCGCATGGAGTGGGCGGCGGACGGACGCTTCGAGGACCGCGCCACCCTGGTGGCGCTGAATCGGCGCATGCCGGTGCCGGACTTCGCGGTGACGCGGGCGGGCGGCTGGACGGAGATCGCGACTCCGGCCCTCACGGTGCGCTACCGGGAGGCGAGCGGGCGCTTCAGCGCCGACAACCTGGAGGTCCACGTGGCCACCGGCGGTGTGGACGTGACGTGGCGGCCCGGGATGCCCGCCACCGGGAATCTGGGCGCCACCATCCGCACGTTGGACGGCGTGCGCGGCCGCGTGCCCCTGGGGGAAGGGCTCATCTCCCGGGACGGGTGGGCCGTGGTGGACGACTCGGGCTCTCCCCTCCTGGTGGGTGACCCTCTCTGGGCCGCCCCCCGCCCCGACGGGGAGCGCCAGGACTGGTACCTCCTGGGGTACGGCCACGCCTACCGGGACGCCCTGGGCGACTTCGCCCGCGTGTCCGGCGCCATGCCGCTGCCGCCCCGCTACGCCTTCGGCACGTGGTGGTCGCGCTACTGGGCCTACACCGACACCGAGCTACGGGAGCTGGTGGAGGACTTCGACCGGTACCAGGTGCCGCTGGACGTGCTGGTGGTGGACATGGACTGGCACGAGACCTTCGAGCTCCGTTGGGAGGGGCAGGAGATGGACGCCGCCGGTCAGCGGAAGGGATGGACGGGCTACACGTGGAACCCGGTGTTCTTCCCCGACCCAGTGGGCTTCCTGGACTGGGTCCACGAGCGGGGGATCAAGGTCCCTCTGAACCTCCACCCGGCGTCGGGGATCCAGCCCTGGGAGGAGGCGTACCCGCGCATGGCCCGGGCCGTGGGCGTGGACCCGGCGACGGAGGAGTACATCCCCTTCCGCATCGAGGACCGCGCCTGGACCGACGCCTACTTCGAGAACGTCATCCACCCACTGGAGCGCCAGGGCGTGGACTTCTGGTGGCTGGACTGGCAGCAGTGGGGCGAGACGTCGGTGCCCGGGCTCAACCCCACCATGTGGCTCAACCACGTCTTCTTCACGGAGATGGAGCGGCAGGGTCGGGCGCGCCCCCTCATCTTCCACCGCTTCGGTGGGCTGGGGAGCCACCGCTACCAGGTTGGCTTCTCCGGCGACGCCGCGTCCACGTGGGAGATCCTGGCCTTCGAGCCCGAGTTCACCGCCACGGCGGGGAACGTTCTCTACGGATTCTGGAGCCACGACATCGGGGGACATCTGCCCGGGCCGGTGAGCCCCGAGCTGTACACGCGCTGGGTCCAGTTCGGCGCGCTGTCGCCGGTGCTCCGCACCCACACCACCAAGAACCCCTGGGCCGAGCGGCGCATCTGGGCCTACCCGCCGGAGCACTTCGCCGCCATGCGCACGGCCATGCGGCTGCGCACCGAGCTGGTGCCGTACCTCTACACGGCCGCCCGCGCCGCCCACGACACGGGCGTGTCCATGCTGCGCCCGCTCTACTACCACTGGCCCGAAGAGGCCGCGGCCTACGCGCACCCCGGTCAGTACATGCTGGGCGAAGACCTCATGGTGGCGCCGGTGACGGCCCCCGCCGACTCGGCCTCGGGGCTGGCCGCGGTGACGCTGTGGCTCCCTCCGGGCGAGTGGGTGGAGTGGGCTTCGGGGGCGCACCTGCGCGGCCCCGCGGTGGTGGAGCGGACGTACCTCCTGGACGAGATCCCCGTGTTCGCGCGGGCCGGCGCGGTGATCCCGATGATGGAGCCGGCGCTGCGCGTGGGTGCGGCCAGCGGCGATCCGCTGGTGGTGACGGCGTTCCCCGGGGATTCGGGGGAAGTGCGCGTCTACGAGGACGCCGGGAACGACACAGGGTACCTACGGGGGGAGTTCGCCCGTACTCCCATCCGACTCTGGTGGGGCGGCGGCACCCGCACCGCGGTGACCGTGTTGCCCACGGAGGGGACGTATCCCGGGCAGTCCGCGGAACGGAGGGTGACGATTCGCATCCCCGGTGTGCTTCCGCCCGACTCCGTCACCGAGAACGGGGTCGCCGTGCCGTACCGCAGGGACGGCTCGGCACCCGGGTGGCACTACGACGGAGACGCCGTGGCGATGGAAGTGCGCCTGGCCGCCCTGCCCGTCACGTCGGGCCGCGTCGTGGCCGTCTTCTTTCCCGAGGCCGGTGGCGGCGCGACGCTCCTGGACGGAATGGCCGGACGGCTGAAGCGCGTCCGCGCGGCGGTGGACGTGCTGGAAGGCTTGTGGCCCACCGACTGGGCCCCCGAGTCCCTAATCGGTCTGGGCCAGGCGGGGTGGCGCGCCGAGCTGGACCCGGCCACCGCGGCCGCCGAGCTCCGGGCCGTGCGGGACCGCCTCCCCATGGAGATCGAGAAGGTGCGGACCCTGGAGCCCAAGGGACCGGCCCTGGTGGCGCGGGCCCTGGCGCTGCTGGGGGCCCGATCGACATCGTGATGCGCTGATGCAATGATGCGTCATGAGGACGACGCTCAACCTCGACGACGATCTCCTGAGGGCGGTGCGCTCGCTGGCGCGGGAGCGTTCTCGGGGACGTGGTCGTATTCCGGCAGGTGACGGACGCCCACCTCCTCTCCCTGGCCCTCCGGCGCGGAGGCCGCCTGGCCACCTTCGACCGCGGGGCGCGGGAGTTGGCCGGCGCGCACGGCGACGCGGTGCTGCTACTGGGAGACGCCTGAGGCCGCTCCCGGCTCCTCGCCCGAAGCCGCGGAGCCACCCCGAGCGCCTCCCCCGCCCTTCGCCGGCCTCCGCCGGTGCGGCGGCACGTGGCCCCGGTACGCCATCCACCGGGGTCCGCCCAGCGTCAGGTAGACCAGGTACGGGACCAGCACGCACACCACGATGACGACGTAGCGCTGCGTCCACATGGTCCCGCCGGCGCGCACCCACGCCACGTTGATCCCCACGATCATGAGGAGGGCGAGGACGGCCATGACGTGGACGGTCCGCGGCACCCAGTAGGTGTGGCGCCGCCACTCCACCCAGTTCCACCCGATGGCCCAGAGGGCGGCCAGGGGGAGGGGGAGGAGGTAGTACCGCTCTCCCTCGATGAGGACCAGGAGGAGCGTGAGGGGGATCCCCAGGACGAACATGATCACCCGGAGCCACCACGACTCGGGGTCGGTGACCTCGGAGGGCTCGCCGGTCCCCGCGTCCGTATGGGCGAAGCACCGGAACACCGAGTGGGCGCAGTCGGCGTGGAAGGCCGCGATGCGCTCCCGTTGCTCCAGCCCCCGGAAGCTCAGCGGCTGGAGGGCGAGGGCGTCCTCCTGGTCGGCGAGGGCCTGGGCCAGGAGGTCCTCCGCCTGTCCCAGCGAGAAGCCGGCGATCCAGGAGAGGATCGTGGCGCGGACGTCGAGGACCTGCCAGGCGGCGGGCTCCGCCGCGACGGCCAGGTTGGCCTCCGCCAACGCCCTCGCCGGGTCCGCGGCGGCGGTCCAGGTCAACGCACGTATGTGGTGGAGCCAGCCCGGGGCTCCCAGGGCCTCCGCCTCGTCGAGCTTCCGCAGCGCGCCGGCCAGGTCCCCGCGGTCACGGAGCCGGGCGGCCTCGTCCAGGGCCACCCAGCCCGCCAGCTCCGACAGGCGGGGGTTGGCGTCGAGGCGCGTCTGGGCCTCGTCGATGAGGGCCTGCATGAGCTCGTAGCTTCCGCCCATGATGGGGCGCATCCGCCAGAGGGCCTCCCGCCGGACCCGGTGGCTCGCGGGGAAGCGCGCGAGCGCTGCGTCGACGATGTCCAGGCTGCCGTCGCCCATGAGGTAGATGCCGTCGAGGCGCAACAGCGCCACGTGGGCTCCCATGTCGTCCGGGTCAAGCTCGAGGGCGCGCCGGGCGTCGCTCCGCCCCGCCCCGATCGCCTCGTCCCGGTTGGTCCCGGCCTCCGCGGCGCCTCCGGGCCGGTTCCGCTCCCGGTCCCACTCCTCGGCGCGGGCCCACCAGAACCAGGCGCGTGCCACCCAGGGGGTGGCGGACCAGGCCCCGGACGCCCGGACCCATTCGTCCAGGCGGTCGAAGATCTCGGCCCGCGGGCCTCCGAAGGCCATGTAGGAGTCGACGAGCTGGTCCTCCCACCGGATGTCCCCCGCGACGTCGGCGCGCAGCTCGGCGAACTCGTCGTCGAGGAGGGCGAACATCCCCAGGTCCAGGAGGTCGAGGAGCTCCTGCCGCTCTGCGGCGAGGACGTGGCGTCCCACCGGAGGCGGGGCGGGCGCCGGGCGGGCCACCGCCCAGCGATCGGGGTACGGCGCCCGCTCGGGGAGGCCGGCCCGCGCGGGGAAGTCCCCCCCCACCTGGGCGTGACCAGCCGCGGCGAGCCCGAGGGCCAGGGCCAGCGTCGGGAGGAGGGGGGAAGGGCGGATGGGTGTCTCCGGGGCGCCGGGGAGGGCGCACCTACGTTGCGGGAGGGACCCACCGAAGGGCAAGCCGGCGACGGCGCCCCGGCGCCGGCGTCAGGCCTGGGGCGGGATCACCAGCCCCAGCCCCGCGTGCCGGGCGATGGCCTGATAGTCCCGGTCGAGGGCCAGCAGGGGGCGCCTCTCCCGGATGGCCATGGCGGCGACGAGGCAATCCACCATGGAGCGGACCGTCTCGCCCGCACGGCGGCACATCCGCTGGAGCTGCGCCGCGTCCTCGAAGTCGGCGAGGCCCTCCACCTCCAGGATCTCGAAGCGGGCCAGCAGGCGCCGGATCCGGTCGGCGGCCTCTTCGGTGGCGCACCCGGCGAGGAGCTCCATCACCACGGGAGCCGGCGTGGCCAGGGCGCCGCCCTCGCGGATGGCCCGCTCCAGCGCCCGATCCCAGGGGCTCTCGGTGCGGCGCAGGTACTCCACCCACGCCGAGGTATCGACGATCACCAGGCCGCTCCCGGGTCCCCGCCCCGGAGGGCGTCCAGGTCCCCCTCCCACCCGGCGCCCCTCATCTCCAGCGCCTCCTCCCGGGTCATGGGCGTCACGGCGGCGCGCCGCAGCGCGTACTCGACGGCGGCCCGCCAGTTGGGCTGGTGGTAGCGGCGGCGCACGGCCTCGAGGAGCGCCTCGTCCAGCTCCAACTCCACCTGGACGCGGGTCCGCAGGGTGCCCGGCGAAGCACCGTAGGCCGGGCGGGGCTCGCGAACCGCCAGCGCGCCGCGGGCCCCCCGGACGCGGGCGTCACGGAGGACCTGACGCACCCACTCCGAGACCGTGAGCCGCTCCCTCTCCGCCGCCGAGCGGATCTCCTCGTGCTCGGCTTCGGACATCACGACCTGCAGGCGCATGCTCATGACATGAGTATGATGTACTCACATGGTGACCGCAAGAACATCCGCGACGCTGCATCACGGACGAGGGTCACGTGCGCTCAGCCGCCCCGCTCCGGGTACTCGCGCCCTATCTCCTCCGCCGACCTGAGCGAGAGCGCGGCGAAGGTGAGCGTCCCGTTGCTGCACCCCCCGGAGACCATGGTGGGCGCGCCCACCACGAAGAGGTTCTCGTGGTCGTGGGCGCGCCCCCAGGCGTCCACCACGCTGGCGGCGGGGTCGTCGCCCATGCGGCACCCGCCGCCCGGGTGGTCCTGCACCTCGTCCACGGAGGTGCGCAGCACCCGGCCTCCACCGGCACGGGCCAGCCGGTCGAAGACGGCCCGGATGCCCTCCTCGGTGGCTCCCCGCAGCTCCGCCGACACGGGCGCGTCGCGGAACTCCAGGCGGGGGAGGGGATCGCCGAACCGGTTCCGGCGCCCGCCCTCCATGACCACCCGCGACTCCCGGTCGGGGAGGACGTCGTAGTAGCTGCGCAGCCGCGCGGTCCCCGTGGCGGTGCGGGCGCGCCAGTCGGCCATGACGTCGTCGCCCAGGAGGAGGCGCCCGTCGTCGTCGCGGAGGCGGGGGCCCCGGGCGGTGGTGGACTCCCACACGCGGAAGTCGTGGCGCGCGAAGCCCCGGGGAAGCCCGGGTCCCCCGGCCACCGTCGGGCGCTGGAAGAACTTGGAGATGAGGGAGTGGCCGAAGTTCATCCCCGGCAGGAGGCGCATGGGCAGCTCCACGAACGCGCTCACGCTCCGGTGGCCGGCCATGTAGCGGCCCACCAGGCCCGAGGAGTTGGCCAGCCCGTCGGGGAAGCGCCCCTGCGCCGAGAGGAGCAGGAGGTGGGGGCTCCAGGTGTAGCCCGCCGCCAAGACGAAGGTGCGGGCCCGGTACACGACGTCGGTCTCCGGGTCGTCGTAGCTCCGGGCCACCGCCGCGTGGACGCGGTCCGAGCCCTCCTCCAGCTCCAGCCTGCGCACGAGAGTGCGCGGGTGCAGCCGGACGCGCCCGCTCCCCACGAGCTGCGCCAGCGTGAAGTCGGGGGTGTACTTGGCGCCGGTGGGGCAGACGTTGCACGTGTCGCACCGGGCGCAGACGTTCCGCCCCCGCCAGGGCCGGGTGTTCTTGGCCACCGGGTTGGTCCACGTGGGGATGCCCGCCCGGGTCACCCACTCCTGGAGGCGCTCCAGCGTCCACGTGATGGGCACCGCGGGCATGGGGAAGGGGGCGCCGCGGGGATCCAGGGGATTGGGCCCCTGCTCGCCGGCCACGCCGATGCGCTCCTCCGCCTCCTGGTAGTACGGGTCCAGCGTCTCGTAGTCCACGGGCCAGTCCACGTGGACGCCGAAGAGGGAGCGGTGGCGGAAGTCCTCGGGGGTGAAACGCGGCGTCGTGCCGCCCCAGTGGAGGGCCTGGCCCCCCACCACCATGGAGCGGGACATGATGCGCTCCGCGGACTGATCCTCGATGTGGTCGCCGGTCCAGGGGTTCTCGCCGTAGTCCATGTAGCGCTGGCGCCGCCCGGCGCGCTCCTCCAGGGGCGTGGAGTGGCCCCCCGCCTCCACCACGATCACGTCGGCCACGCGCTCGTCGGTGAGCTTCTCCGCCACCATGGCCGCGGTGATGCCGCCGCCGATGATCACCACGTCGGCCTCCTCGATGCGGCGCCTCATGGCAGCGCCTCCGGTTCGAGGGGGGACGCGTCGATGCCCCGGCAGGTCTGAGGGCCGATACGCACCCCGTAGCACCGGTCGGTGGCCTCGGGGGTGGCGAGCCACCACGACAGGAGCGCCACCGCCACGTGACGGGCCTGCACCGGCGAGGGCATGCCCTGGCCGTCGTCGGAGACCTGCCGCCGGAGGATCTCGTCGCGGACCTCCACGGGGAGCGCGGCATACCCGCTCCCAAGGCGCTTGCCGGCCTCGGCGTCCAGGGCCTGGAGCTGTGCGTTCCACCCGGGCACCGGGTCGGCGGGGCCGTAGCGGATCTGGGCGGTGCCGTAGGCGTGGTTCACCTCGAAGGCCGGCTCGTAGGCACGGGCCCACGCCTCGAAGCCCCGCACCGCCTCCTCGCGTCCGGCCTCGCCCAGCTCGGTGGGGAGGACCAGGTCGGCCACGCTCCGCAGGAGCGCGGGGTCCAGGCCTGCGGCGGCGCCGGCGCCGGGGCGGGCCGGGTCGTCAGGGGCGCAAGAGCCCACCGCCGCCGCGGACAGCGCGGCGCCGGAGGCCTTGAGGAAGGCGCGGCGATCGGGAGTCATGGCGCCCCCTCCGGCAGCGCGAACGCCACGAGCGTGCCTCCCTGGGCGCCGCCGCCCGTGGCCACCACCACGAACTGCCGCCCGTCTCGGGTGGCGTACGTCATGGGGTTGGCGTAGCCGCGACCCGGGAGGGGGCCTTCCCATAGACGTTCGCCGGTGCCGGCGTCGAAGGCGGTGAGGACGTCGGCGCCCCCCGCCACGAAGACCAGCCCACCGGCGGTGACGATGGGTCCCGGCGCCCCCGCCGCGCCCAGGCGCTCGGGAAGCGCGACACCGGACAGGAGGGGGTGGCTCCGCACCCGGGCGTCGTCGCCCACGGGCCGCTGCCAGACGATCTCGCCGCGGTTCATGTCGATGGCCGTGAGGGTCCCGTACGGCGGGTCGATGATGGGGATCCCCTCAACGCTGGTTCTCCCCCGGGCCTCCCGGTCGATGTCCCACTCGGCCACGACCCGCGACGTGTCCGCCGGGGCCAGCTTGAAGAGCGCGGGGCCCTCGGTCGCCTTCACGTAGAGGATGCCCGTGGCCGGGTCCACCGCGGCGCTCCCCCAGTTGGCGCCGCCGATGATGCCGGGCATCCCCAGCGTCCCCTCCAGGGAGGGAGGCGTGTACAGTGGCCCGAAGCGAAGCCCCGCCGTGAGCTCCCGCGCCCGGCGGTTCAGCTCGGGGGTGAGGCTCACCAGGTCGCTCTCCAGGAAGCCCTGGCGGGAGAAGGCCGGCGGCCGGGTGGGGAAGGGCTGGGTGGCCGACGCCCGCTCGCCGGGGACGTCGCTGGCGGGCACGGCCCGCTCCTCCATGGGCCAAACCGGCTCGCCGGTGACGCGGTCGAAGGCGTACACGAAGCCCGTCTTGGCGGCCACCGCCACCGCGTCTACCCTGCGTCCGTCTACGTCCGCGGAGTACAGGATGGGTTGCCCCGGCAGGTCGTAGTCCCACAGGCCGTGGTGCACGGTCTGGAAGTGCCACACCCGCTCGCCGGTGCGGGCGTCGAGGCAGAGGAGCGTCTCGGCGAAGAGGTTGTCCCCCTTCCGGTCGCCCCCGTAGTAGTCGCCGGAGGGGGTGCCCATGGGCACGTAGAGGAGCCCCCGCTCCTCGTCCAGCGCCATGGGCGCCCAGGCGTTGGTGTGCCCCTTCACACGGAAGGAGCCGTTCTCCCAGGTGTCGTTGCCGTACTCCCCCTCCTGGGGGATGGGGTTGAACGACCAGACCAGCGCGCCCGTGCGCACGTCGAAGGCCTGGACGTTCCCCGGCGGGTCCTGGGGGTAGACGAAGCCGTCCCACACGCCGTTGCCCAGGATCACCAGGTCGCCGTACACGACGGGGGGCGAGGTCTGGGTGTAGTGGAGGCGGTTGGTGGGCCAGAGGAGGTGCTCGGTGAGGTCCACCTCGCCCCGGTGGCCGAAGCCCTCGATGGGCCGTCCCGTGGCGAAGTCCAGCGCCAGGAGGCGCCACCGGGTGTTGAGGATGATCCGGCGGCCCTCGTTGCCCGTCCACACCGCGACCCCGCGGTGCACCAGGCCGGTGCCGTTGGGCGGCCTCCCCCAGTCCACCGTCCCCGGGTCGTGGGCCCAGAGCTCCGCGCCGGTGGCGGCGTTGAGCGCCACCACCCGGTTGAAGGGCGTGGACACGATCATCGTGTCGCCGAAGACCAGCGGCGTCACCTCGAAGTTGCCCGCCCGCACGTCCTGGCCGGGGATGGGGCGCAGGGGGCCGGGCACCGGGACGTCGCCCGTGTCCCACGTCCACGCCACCCGGAGCCCCGCCACGTTGTCCCGGCGGATGGCCGCGAGGGCCGAGTGGCGCGCGCCTCCCTGGTCTCCGCCGTAGTAGGCCCATTCGGCGTCGGAGGGCGTCCACGTGACGCGGCCTCCGTCGGGAGGCGCGCAGGCGGCGACGAGGAGCAGGGCGACGAGCCGCGGGCAGGTGCGGAGCATGGCCGTTCCGGTGAGGGTCGTTGGCGCCGGTGGGCCGGCGCGCTCATTGTAGGAGGGAGCCGGGCCGGGGAACAGTCGGTGCACCTCCGGCATACTCTGCCGGGCAATCGCAGTGGGGGCGGGCCTTCCCGCCCCGGAGTGAACCCCTCGGAGATCCTCCCATGAAGCGAAGCGTCCTCGCCCTCGCCACCCTCGGCATGGTCCTCGCCCTGGCGGCACCCGCCGCCGCGCAGGTCCACCGCTCGGCGGAGCACGATTACCGCCTGGTGACCGTGGCCGAAGGGCTGGTGAACCCCTGGTCCATGGCCTGGCTCCCCGACGGGACGATGCTCGTCACCGAGCGGCCGGGCCGGCTCCGCGTGATCCGTGATGGGAAGCTGCTTCCCGACCCGGTGCCTGGGGTACCGGCGGTGCGGCAGGGTGGTCAGGGCGGCCTCTTCGAGGTCATGCCCCACCCCGACTTCGCCACGAACCGCCTCCTCTACCTGACCTACGCCAAGGAGGGCGCCGACGGCCGCGGCACCACGGCGGTGGCCCGGGGCCGCTTCGAGGGCGACCGCCTCACCGACGTGGAGGAGATCTTCGCGGCTGAGGTGTGGTCCGAGGGGCGGGGCCACCACGGGGGCCGCCTGGCCTTCGACGGGGACGGGTACCTCCACCTCAGTCTGGGCGACCGGCAGGTGCCGCCTTCCGGGGACCTGGAGAACCACCCGGCCCAGGACCTGACGAACCACTTCGGCACCACCATCCGCCTCCACGACGACGGCCGCGTCCCCGCCGACAACCCCTTCGTGGGGCAGGCCGGCGCGCTCCCCCAGATCTGGACGTACGGCCACCGGAACATCCAGGGGATGATCTACGATCCCGCGACCGGGAACCTCTGGGCCCACGAGCACGGCCCTCAGGGCGGCGACGAGCTGAACCTCCTCCAGCCGGGGAAGAACTACGGGTGGCCCGTGGTGGGGTACGGCGTGAACTACCGCTCCGGCTCGGCCATCCACGAGGGGACCATGCGGGAGGGCATGGAGAGCCCGACCCACGTGTGGATCCCCTCCATCGGCATCTCGGGGATGGCCCTCTACACCGGAGATGCGTTCCCCCGGTGGAAGGGGAGCCTCTTCGTGGGCGGCCTCGCCGGGGAGCAGGTGGTGCGCCTGGAGATGGACGGGACACGCGTGACGCGGACGGAGCAGCTCGTCCAGCGCATGGGCCGGGTGCGCGACGTGCGCCAGGGCCCCGACGGGTACCTGTACGTGGCCATCGAGGACCGGGCCGGCGCGCCCACGCGCATCCTCCGCCTCGAGCCCGCGGCCGAGGCCGCCGCCCCGTCCACGCCCCCCGGCTTCGCCGAGGAGTTCAAGGGGCAGTTCGAGGCGTCGGCGCGGAAGCTGGTGGCGCTGGCCCAGGCCATGCCGGAGGCGGCGTACGCCTGGCGCCCCGGCGAGGGGGTCATGTCGGTGGGGGAGGTCTACGCCCACATCGCCGCGTACAACCTGCGCTACCCGGACCAGAACCTGGGCGTGGCGCCCGCCCCCGGGCTGGAGGGGTACGACGGCTGGGAGGGGAGCGCGGTCACGAAGGCGGAGGTCACCCGCATCCTCGGGCCCTCCATGGACCACGTTCGGAAGGTGGCGGCGGCGCTGGACGCGGCGGCTCTGGAGAAGGGCACCACGCTCTACGGCCGCGACGTGGCCCAGTGGGCCGTGCTCCTCCAGCTCCTGGCCCACATGAACGAGCACCTGGGACAGTCCATCGCCTACGCGCGCATGAACGGGGTGGTCCCCCCGTGGTCGCGGTAGGCAACCCGGAGAGAGAGCGACGATGCCGTACTACGAGTACCGCTGCGGCGCCAACGGCCGCACCGTGGAGGTGCGCCACGCCATGAGCGAGCGACTGGACACGTGGGGCGAGGTGGCTGCCGCCGCCGGCATCGAGGCCGGCGACACGCCCCCCGACGCCGCGGTGGAGCGCCTCATGAGCGTGGCTTCGCTGGGGACGGGCTCGGGCCCTTCGTCCGACGCGGGCCCCTCCGGGGGCTTCGGCGGGTGCGGGCCCGGGTGCGCCTGCGCCCACGGGGCGTAGGTCAGAAAAGCGACGGCTGCACCGCGGCGCTGGCCCGCGCGCCGCGGGGCCTCGAGGAGCCCCGCTCCCGCCGCGTTCCCCTCCATGGCGCGTCGGCCAGGACCACCTCCACGTTCATCTCCTGGGGTGCCAGGGCGCGCAGGGTAACCGCGGAGAGCTCGGCGCGCTCGGCGCCGGTGAGGGGGCCCTGCACCCGGAGCCGGAGCACCGCGTCCTCCGGCGCCCGGGTCAGGGCGGCGCGGAGCTGGTCCTCCACCGGCCGGGCGCCGGGCCCGCCGGCGCGGATCTCCGCCACCACCATGGGCCGCGCGGGCAGCTCCCGGAAGCGCCACCGCACACGCGGCGGGCCGCCGCCCTCCGCGTCGATCTCCAGGAGCACCGTCCCCTTGGCCTCCCCCATCTCCGCGAAGGCCGTGCGTTCCGTGGAGCCTGGGTAGATCACCGGCGCCGCCAGCGGCCGACCGTCCAGGTCGTGGGTGAGCACCTGGTGCCGGTGGACGTGCCCGGTGAGCACCGCGGCGGTCCCGCGCGGGATGTCGCGGCACCGGATGACGTCGGGGCCCCGGCGGAACGTGAAGTCCGCGGGCCCCACCGTGGCTCCCTCGAAGCAATGGTGCACGCAGAGCAGGGAGACGTCGGCGTCGCCGGGGCGCCACCCCGTCCCCTCCACCAGGCGCGGGAAATCCTGGCGCACCACGCCCCTCTCGTAGGGGAAGCCGAACAGGGCCACGCACGTCCCCCGCACGTCCACCACGAAAGCGCGCGGACGGTCGAAGACGTGGATCAGGGGGTGGGCGGCGAAGCGGGCATGGGGGATGCGTGCCCGCTCGTGGTTCCCCGGGACCACGAAGACGGGCGTACCCGCCTCGGCGACGCGCAGCAGGGGTTCGAAGGCCTGGGCCACCAGCGTGGGGTGGGGGCGGGCCCGGTGGAAGACGTCGCCCCCGTGGACCACCAGGTCCACCTCGCCGGCCAGCGCCGGCTCCAGGGCGCGGAGGTGGTTGGCCAGGAAGTCGCGGCCCCGGCGGCGCCGCTCCACCCGGGGGGTCAGCGGGAGGTCGAAGCCCAGGTGGGTGTCGGCGAGGAGGAGGATGCGCACGGGCATCCTCGAAGGTACGGGTTTCGGTGTTTGTTCGGTAGGGGGTGGGCACGGCCGAACACGTTTCCGCGGAAACGTGGCGTCCCTGTCCGACTCGCCTTGCCCCCGTTCCCTCTCCAGGGCATCGTTGAGGTGCGGCCCTCCTCGCGCTCACCCGCGTCCCGCTGGCATGGCATGACCCGCAAAGCGCTGACGGCCCTCGTTCCCCTGCTGGGGCTCCTCTGGGCCTGCTCCGACGCCGCATCCCCTCCGGCGTTCCAGACCTTCCTCCTCGCCGGGACCGCCCTGGATCACGAGGGTTTTCCCCAGGCCGGTTGGGACGTGGACGGGGTGGTCTACGCGCCCCCCTGCGCCCCGACCACGGAACGGAGCGACAACACGGCCCGGACCACCACCGGTGCCGATGGCGCCTTCACCCTGGAGATCTCCCTTCCCCGGGGCGTCGAGTCCTGCGTCAACGTGCGGGTGGGCACCACGTTCGACGTGGCCCAGCAGGGGGGAAGCCCGGTGCTGGAGAGCACGAGCTACCTCCACTCCGTATGGACGTGCGCGCCGGCGTCGGGATGCGAGCGGGCCTCGACGACCGTCGTCATCCCTCGTCCGGGGACCTGAGGGCTACCCCAGCGGGTCGAACCCCGCCGCCCTCAGCGCCTCCCGGTACTCCGGCACCTCGGCCGCGAAGAACGCCTCGATCCGCCCCAGCAGCTCGTCGGCTTCGCGCATGGCCCAGTCGAGCTGCGCCTGCCGTCCCCCCGAGGGGGCGTAGGGCGTGCCCGTGGCCTCCCCCAGCGCCTGGCCGAGGCGTGACGTCACGGTGGTGTCGGCGCGGATGCCCGTGAGGTCCGGCGGCAGGCGCAGGCGCTCAAGCAGCTTGTCCGCATGGGCCTTGACGGTGTCGGTGCGGGCCTTCAGCGTGTCGCGCGCGGCCTCGTCGGCCTCGCGCCAGTCGGCGATGCGCTTCCCGTAGAAGTCGAAGACGCCCTTGATGGCGTCCAGGCGGCGCCGGGCCGCCTGCAGCTCCTCCACCTTGGCCTGCCCCCGCCAGTACACGTCCAGGTTGGCCTGGACCATGGCCACCGACTGGGGAGCCCGCGGGTCGGCGAGCACGCGCACCGCCCCCTCCGACGTGTGGTCGCCCACGGTGACGCGCACCGCGTACGTGCCCGGGAGGATCTCCGGGCCGCTGGGCTCGGGGTCGTCCTTCTTGGCGTCGGGGGCGGGGAGGCCCTTCCGCTCCAGCCCCCAGGTGGTGCGGTTCAGCCCCGCCTTGGCGGGCCCCTTGAGCGTGCGGATCACGCTGTCGGCGTGGAGGATCTCGATCTTCGCAGGGCCGCGCCCCTGGCCGCCGCCCCCCCCGCCGAAGAAGGCGCCGAAGCCGCCGTCGCCCTGGGGCGCGGCGTCGCCTCCCTGTCCCTCCACCGCCTTCGCCAGCGAGTCGGAAACCAGGTAGCTGAGGAGCGCGCCGTAGGGGCGGTTCTCTCCCTGGAAGGCGGTGCTCCCGGGGAAGTAGTGGGGCCCGCTGAGCCCCCGCGTGTGCTGGATGGCGTCGGGGGCGTCGAAGAGGTGGAGCGCCTCGTCGGCCAGGGCCGGGTTCGCCGCCACGGCCCGCAGCGGCCGGATGTCGTCCACGATCCACGCGCCCCGCCCGTGGGTCCCGATGACCAGGTCGTGGTCCCGGGGGTGCACCACCAGCGCCCGGGTGGGCGCCCCCTCGGGGTAGCCACCGTGGGTGAACTTCCTCCAGCTCCGGCCGGCGTCCAGGGACACGTACAGCCCGAACTCCGACCCCAGGAAGAGGAGGTTGGGCTCCACCGGGTCCTCCTCGATCACGTGGAGGTACCCGTCCACCTGCTCGGGAGCCAGCGCGGTCCAGCGCTGGCCGTAGTCGTCGGTGCGGAAGACGTAGGGCGTCCAGTCCCCGTAGCGGTGGCCGTCGAAGACCACGTACGCGCGGCCCGCCACGTGCTTCGACGCCTCCACGTGGGGCACCCAGGTGTGGGCGGGCACGCCGCGGATGTTGGCGACCACGTTGGTCCACGTGGCGCCGCCGTCGCGGGTCACCTGCACGTTGCCGTCGTCGGTGCCCACCCAGATCACGCCCCGCTCCACCGGCGAGGGCGCGATGGTGAGGATGGTGGTGTGGTTCTCCGCGGCGGTGACGTCCAGGGTCAGGCCGCCCGATTCGTGCTGCCGCTGTTTCTCGGGGTCGTTGGTGGTGAGGTCGGGGCTGACGACCTCCCAGTTCTCGCCCCGGTCGGGGCTCCGGTGGAGGAACTGGCTCCCGTAGTAAATGACCTCGGGGTCGAAGGGGTCCAGCGCGATGCCCGCGTTCCAGTTGAAGCGCAGCTCCACGCCGTCTTCGGGGGAGGTGGGGCGGATGTTGTTCCAGGCGCCGGTGCGCAGGTCGAAGCGCACCAGGCTCCCGCCCTGGGACATGCTGTAGCCCAGCTTGGAGTCGGTGGGGTCGACGAGGGCGGCGAAGCCGTCGCCGAAGCCGATGGTCTGCCAGTGGCGGTTGTTGATGGCCGACCCGGCGAAGGAGGGCGTCTCCCACACCTGGCTGGGGCCCTTCCACGAGCCGTTGTCCTGGAGGCCGCCGTAGACGTTGAAGGGGACCTCGTTGTCCACGCTGACGTGGTAGAACTGGGACAGCGGCAGGTTCTCCACGAAGCGCCACGAGCCGCCCCGGTCCCGGGAGACGAACACGCCGCCGTCGTTGCCGGTGATGATCGTCCGGCCGTCGGGGTGGGTCCAGAAGCCGTGGTGGTCCACGTGGACCAGGTTGAACGGCGCGATGACCCGGAACGTCCGCCCGCCGTCGTCGCTCCGCGACAGGTCGCCGCTCACCCGGTAGACCCGGTTCTCGTTGGTGGGGTCGACGTACACCCGGCTGTAGTAGAACGCCCGCTCGTTCACGTTGGGCTCGCTGTTCACCGACGTCCACGAGTCGCCGCCGTCGGTGGAGCGCAGCAGCGCGCTCCGCTCCGCCTCCACGAGGGCGTAGACGACGTTGGGGTCGTTGGTGGCCCACGCCAGCCCGATGCGCCCCAGGTTCCCCTTCGGCAAGCCGTCCTTGTCGCCAAGGCGCGTCCAGGTCTCGCCGCCGTCCCAGCTCTTCCAGAGGCCCGAGCCCTTCCCGCCCGAGTTCATGAACCAGGGCCGGCGGCGGAACTCCCAGGTGGAGGCCAGCAGGTGCTCGGGGTTGGACGGGTCGAGGATCAGCTCGAACCCGCCCGTGCCGGCGTCCACGTAGAGGACCTTCCGCCAGGTGGCGCCGCCGTCGGTGGTCTTGAAGACGCCCCGCTCCTCGCCGTCGCTCCACGCCGGGCCCATGGCCGACACCCACGCCGTCTTGGGGTCGGTGGGGTGGGCGAGGATGGCCTCGATGTGCTCGCTCCGCTCCAGCCCCATGTGCCGCCAGGAGTCGCCGCCGTCCACCGACTTCCAGACGCCGCGCCCCACCCCCATGGAATTGCGGGCGTTGGCCTCGCCGGTGCCCACCCAGACGACGTGGGGGGCCGCCCGGGAGACCTCGATGGCGCCGATGGAGTTCACCGCCACCGTGTCCATGACGGGCGTCCAGGCGTAGCCCCCGTCCACCGACTTCCAGAGCCCGCCGGTGGCGGCGCCCACGTAGATCACCCGGTCGTCGATGGGCGAGACGGCCAGGGCCGCCACCCGCCCCGAGGTACCGGCGGGGCCGATGGCCCGGGCGTCCAGGCCGTGGAAGAGGGAGTCCACGGCCACGTCGCGGGGCGCGCGGCGCTCCTGGGCGTGGGCCGGTGAGGCAGCGGCCGCGAGGAGGGCGGCGAAGGTCAGGCGCGCGAGGGTGCGGGCGAGGGTCGGGCGGGAGGTGTTCATGCGGCGGCGGCTCCGGAGGGTCGTGCGAAAGAAGCCGGACCCCGTCGGGGCCCGGCGCCTGCGATGATAGGCGCCGCGCGGCGGTCCCGACACCCCGACGGGCCTCCTACGAGGCGGTCCCCGTCTCCCGCCGCACCACCGGCGCCACCTCGGTGCCCAGCAGCTCGATGGCCCGCATCACCCGGGCGTGGGGCATGGGGCCCACGGTGAGCTGGATGAGGAAGCGCTGGTGCCGGAACAGCTCGTGCTGGTAGAGGATCTTGTCGATGACCTCCTGGGGGCTCCCCAGGACCAGCGCGCCGTGGAGCGCCACCTCGGCGTCGAACTGGCGCCGGGTGGTGGGGGGCCACCCCCGCTCCCGCCCGATGCGGGACATGGTGTCGGCGAAAGGGGGGAACGCCACGTCGGCGGCGGTGGCGGCGTCGTCGGCGAGGAAGCCGTGGGAGTTGATGCTCACCGCCAGCCTCGCCCTGTCCTGCCCGGCCCTCTCCGCCGCCTCCCAGTAGAGGTCCACGTAGGGCTTGAAGCGGGCCGGAGCCCCGCCGATGATGGCCAGCGCCATGGGGAGGCCCAGCGTCGCCGCCCGCACCACCGACTGGGGCGTGCCCCCCACGGCGATCCACACGGGCAGGGGGTCCTGCACCGGGCGGGGGTACACGCCCCGGCCCGCGATGGAGGGGCGGTGCTTTCCCTGCCAGGTGACCCGCTCCTCCTCCCGGAGCCTGAGGAGCAGGTCCAGCTTCTCGCTGAACAGCTCGTCGTAGTCCTGGAGGTCCTGGCCGAAGAGGGGGAACGACTCGGTGAAGGAGCCCCGCCCCGCCATGATCTCCGCCCGCCCCCCGGAGAGGAGATCGAGGGTGGCGAAGTCCTGGAAGACGCGCACCGGGTCGTCGGAGGAGAGCACCGACACCGCGCTGGTGAGGCGGATGCGCTTCGTGCGCGCCGCCGCCGCGGCCAGGACGACCGCCGGCGCCGAGACGGCGTAGTCCGGGCGGTGGTGCTCCCCCACGCCGAAGACGTCGAGCCCCACCTCGTCGGCGAGCTGGATCTCCTCGAGGAGGTGAGCCAGGCGCTCCCGGGCGCCGGTCTGGCGGCCCTCCGCGTCGAGGGGAGCTTCGGCGAAGGTGTAGATCCCGAGTTCCATGCAGGGGCGGGGGTGGGGGGGGGAAGGACCCGCCCCATACCCGGGCGGGGCCACGGCGTTTCGGGCTCGCGCCTCCCGAGAGGCCGCCCGGGGCCGGGGTGGTGGCCCCAGACCCCTCCTTCCGTCATTCTTCAGCGTCTTCCGACCCGAAACCCCTAAGGACCGGCGGCATGGCGCGCAAGCAAGCGACGATCCTGCTCGTGGACGACGATCCCGGGCTCCTCACCATCATGACCGCCGTACTCGAGCGGGGGCGCGGCTTCCGGACCATCGCCTGCGCCTCGCCGCTGGAGGCGTTGGAGCGGGCCCGCGACGAGGCCCCGGACCTCACGGTCTCCGACGTCAACATGCCGGAGATGAGCGGCATCGAGTTGACGCGGACGCTCCGCGCCGAGTTCCCGACCATGCCCGTCATCGTCCTCACGGGACAGGAAGACCAGGCCACCGCCGACGCGGCGTACGAGGCCGGCGCGACGGACTTCGCGGTGAAGCCCCTGGACCCGCTCCTGCTCCGGGCCCGCATCGAGCACGCCCTCCGGGAGGCCCCCGCCCGCGAGGCGGAGCGCCGTACGGCGCGCCCTCCCACCCAGGGAGAGGTGCTGGGCGCCCACCCGGAGGTGGTGGCCCTGCGGGCGTTCATCGCCGACGTGTCCGCGGCCCCCGGCGCCGTGGCCCTGCTCCTGGGGGAGTCGGGCACGGGGAAGAACCTGGCGGCCCGGGCCATCCACGCGGCCGCGGCCGAGGACGGGGCTCCCTTCGTGGAGATCAACTGCGCCGCGCTCCCGGCCAACCTCCTGGAGGCGGAGCTGTTCGGCCACGAGAAGGGAGCGTTCACCGACGCGCGCCAGGCCAAGAAGGGCCTGGTGGAGGTGGCGGAGGGGGGCACCCTCTTCCTGGACGAGGTCGGCTCGCTGTCTCTGGAGCTCCAGGCGAAGCTCCTCACCTTCCTGGAATCGCGCCGCTTCCGGCGCGTTGGCGGGACCACCGACCGCACGGTGGAGCTGCGCGTCGTGGCGGCCACCAACGCCGACCTGGCAGCCGAGGCCGAGGCCGGGACGTTCCGGGAGGACCTCTACTACCGCCTGAACGTGGCCACCTTCACCCTCCCCCCGCTGCGGCGCATCCGCGAGGACATCCCCACCTTCGCCCGCCACTTCGTGGCCATGGCGGCGGGGTACTTCCGCAAGCCCGTCCCCGAGCTGGACCCGGCGACATTGGAGGGCCTCAAGGCCCATTCCTGGCCGGGGAACCTGCGTGAGCTGCGCAACGTCGTGGAGCGGGCGCTCATCTTCCACAAGGGAGGCCCGCTCCGCCTCCCCGTTCCGACGCAGGGCGAGCGGGTGGCCGAAGGACCGGCCCCCGTGGAAGCGGGGAAGGGCGGCCCCGGCGCCGCCACGGGCGTCGTGCTTGCACCCGGGCTCACGCTGGAGGAGGTGGAGCGGCGCTACATCCAGGCCACCCTGGACGCGGTGGGCGGCCAGGTGGCGGAGGCGGCGGAGCTCCTGGGAGTCACGCGGAAGGTGCTCTGGAGCCGCAGGAAGAAGCTGGGGCTGTTGGACTGAGGGCGGCGGCTGGGAGCCGGCGAGGCGTCAGAGGATGACCGCCACCACGTAGGTGATCCGGACGGGCCGGCCCGCCGGCTGGGGGGCCACGTCCACGCGGAGCTGCTGGGACGCCGCCAGGCGGGATCCCTCCTGTACCCGCTCGAACCCGGTGTCGCGCCCGTCGGACCAGGCCCGGGCGTTGGCCGCCACCACGTGGGGCGCCGGGCTCCGGACCTCCAGCGTCCCCTCCAGCGCGGGCCCCGCCACGCCGTCCACCAGGGAGAGGGCCGAGGGCGCCTGGACCGCCACCGGGCTCAGGATCGTCGCCGAAGCCTGGACCACGGCGGAGGCCGCGGGCCCTTCCTGGGCGGAAACGCCGAACGCCGCGAACGCCAGAGCGCCCGCGGCAAGGCATGCCACGTTGACCAGCTTTTCGACTGATGCCACGCCGGGCCTTTACGGCTCGCGGTAGGGTGGGCCGGTCCTCCAACCGGCCCCGGGCGGCTCGCCACCGACCCCCTCCAGGGACGGTGACGGGCGAATCCACCCGTATCTCCCAATAAGCCGAAGGGGACGGGCCGGGCGCAAGCTGTTTCTTCCCGGTGCTTCGCTCCGGGGTGCCGCGTCGGCGTCAGCCCGGCTGGATGACGAGGGGTGGGACCTCCACGGGGGCGTCGCTCCCGGCGCCCACCACCACCTCCACGGCAGGGGCCGCCCCTCCCAGCGCCCCGGCGGAGGCCTCCGCAACCCGTACGGTGTACCGCCCCGGGGGCACGCGCTGGAGGTAGAACACCCCGTCGGAGAACGTGCGCTGGGTGGCCACCACCGTCCCCGACGCGTCCACCACCTCCACCCGAACCCCGCCCAGGGGACGGGGCTCGGCTCCGCCCAGGGTCACCCGCCCCACCACCTCCCGGGTCGGGTGCAGGGGGAGGACCACGCCGTTGAAGACGTTGGGGGAGGGGCGCAGGAGGAGCTGACGGGGGGCGGGGACCCAGCTCGGGTCGATGCTCAGGGAGTCCACGGCCACGCTGGCCACCTCGTAGGGGCGCACCTCCCACGTGCGGAAGCCGCCGTCGGGGCCTGTGGTGAGGCGCTCGCCCTGGACCAGGACGTCCACGCCCGCGGCGGGGGTCTCCCCCTCGTCGGCCACGCCGTTCCCGTTGCGGTCGTGGAAGACGCGGCCCTGGATCCCGGAGCGGCCCAGGCTCTGGAAGGGCAGGGGGAGGACCCCCTCCCCCCTGTCCCAGGCCACGCCCCCGTCGGCGGAGAGGAAGAGGCCGGCGCCGCTCCCCCGGGCGGTGCGGGCCTGGAAGTAGCCCTGGGGGCGCCGGAGCACGAATCCGAGGGAGAGGAGGGGCGAGGAGCCCCGGCGGAAGCGGAGGTCCACCGCCACCGTCCCCTCGTGGACGGGCCGGAACGAGGCCCCCAGCTCCAGGAGCTCGGCCCCCCGGGACGTGGCGCCCAGTCCCGCCGAAACCGACAGGTCCGTCAGGCGGGGATGGAGCCGGGGGTCCAGGGGCGCGAAGACCCGCGCGGTGGCCACCCGCCGCTGCTGGAGTCCCGACTCCCACTCCGCGGACACGTACGCCCGGCGCAGCGCCGTCGCGGCGAAGAGCTGCCACGAGTCCGCGTTGCCCGGCTCCACCCCCCGGAACAGCGCCCGCGCCGTGATGGTCCGCCCGCCGAAGGCGTTCACCGGCACGCTGCCGGAGAGCTGGCCGTACCACCCGTCGAGCGTGGGCGCGTCGCCCACGGGCCGGGTCCAGGCGTAGGTGGCGCCGTAGACCCCGGCGTCGGTGGTGGCCACGTCCAGGCCTCCCTGGAAGAAGGCCCCGGGTTGGGCGTGGAGGTTCAGGTTCACCCCGTTCAGGGGGCTCACCCCCAGGTAGCCGTACCCCCGCCACCGCGGGTCCCCCTCGGCGGGGTCGATGCGGTCCAGCCCGAAGCCGGTGGTGACCCGGTTCGTCACGCCCCGGCGCACCTCGGCGAAGCCGTAGCTCTCGCATCCCGGGTCCTGGCAGGGGCCGAGGCCCACGTTGTAGCGCCACTCCCCCTCGGGAATCCGGTCCGGGGGGATGACGTACAGCAGCTCTTCCACCCGCTCCTGCCCGGCGGGCCCCACCATGCGCACGCGCACCGGGGTGTTCCCGTAGTTGAGGGGCGCCCGGACCTCGCCGGGGGCGTCGCCGGAGGACACGCCCACCAGCGCCTCGCCCTGGTAGATCTCGTATTCCCACCCGGCGGGGACCGTGGGCTGGATGAGGGCGTCGGCGAAGTACCGGGGCGACGTGAAGGGCTCGTTGGTGAGGCTCACCCCTAGGATGCGCCTCGCGACGGGCCCCCGGGACAGGATGCTCCCCGCCTCCACCTGACTCACCGCCGACTCCCCCGGGAAGACCCGGTGGTAGCGCAGGAATCCCTCGCCGAAGGACTCGCCCACGTGGTCGCCGAAGCTCAGCGTGCCGCCCATCTCGGTGGCGCCGCCCCAGACGCTTCCCCCCGCCGACGCCCGGAACGCTCCCCTGTAGGAGCCCCCGGCGCCGCTGACGTTCATGCCCCACGTCCCCGCGGCGCCCCCGGTGAGGGGCGTGAAGCCCACCTCCGGGCCCACGGGGCGGAGGCGCTCGGCCGCGAGGCGCTCCCGCTCCCGGCGGGCCTCGCGCTCCAGCCGGGCGGTGGCGGGGAACTCGGCGCTCCCCGAGACCACCACGGCCAGCCCGGCCCAGTCCACGTCCACGCGGGCCGCCAGGACCCGCCCCATTGCGCGGCTGGTGAGGTAGGGGTCACCCCCCCGGAGCACCACGTCCGCGGTGTCGAGGGGTACCGCCTCCCCTCCCACCTCGAGGGAGGGCGGCGCGAGGCTGAGCACCGTGCGCCAGGCTTCCGGCGGCCACTCGAGGACCAGCGCGGCACCGTCGGTGCGCACCGGGATCCCCACCAGGTCGAGGATGGGACGGAGCGGGATGAACACGGTCCCGCGGGCGTCCACCAGCGTGGTGACGGTGATGCGGGTCGGGATGCGCTGGACGAAGACCTCGAAGAAGCCCTCGTCGTACGACGCCTCCTGGGCGGAGGCGGCCTGGCCCGCGGCGAGCATGGCCAGGGTGAGGGCTGCGCCGGCGGAGAACCGGCTCAACGCCGGCCCGGGCCGGTGGATCACCGCACGGCGACCTCGTGAACGACCCGCTCCGTGGGCAGGGGGCCGCCGGGGGGAAGGTCGTCACGCTCGGTGTCCATGGTGAAGCGCACCCGGAAGGGGCCTGCCGTCCCGGCGGGAGGCACCACGTCCAGGCGGCGCCGGATGGTCTTGTAGACCGCCAGCACCTCCTCGGTGGAGGCGACCGCCTGGCCCCGGGCGTCCAGCACCTCGGCGAGGACGCGGCCCAGGTAGGCGGCGTTCCCCGAGCGCCGGAAGTCGATGGTGGCCCGCACGGTGTCGCCGGCCATGGTGGCGGAGGCCCCGGTGACCTCGAGGCCCGTGTTCACCCCCCCGTTGCGGTAGTTCACCGCCACGATGACCACGGTCTCCACCTCCACCTGCACGGTCACGTCCCCGCGCTGCTCCTCGATGGGGGGCTGGCCGCCCCGGGCGCGCACCAGGGCCCGGGCCCAATACTCCCCCTCGGGGAGCCCGGGAGGGGGCTCGACCATGACGCGCATGACCTGGCGCTGACCCGGCTCCAGGACCATGCGGCGGGGGAAGGCGCGCATCCACGCCACCGCCGAGGGCTCGCCCTCGGGCACCGAGTCGGTGACCGCCACGGAGACGTTCCCCTCGTCGTCGGACTGGGGGTACCCGTAGGCGAAGTCCACCTGGATCTCCTCGGGGCGGGATCCGGGGTTGAAGAGGGTGAGGGTGCCGGTCCGCGTGCGGTTGTCGATGTACACCGCCACCGGGCTCACGGCCACGGCGGCCGCGTACGCCGAGGACAGCGCGAACAGCACCGCCGTCAGGAGGAGCACCCGGCGCGCGGGGGCCACCCGCGGCGGGGTCCCGGGGACCCCCATGCGAACCGTCATGGCAGAAGCGTCCTTCCCCTCAAGTGCCCGGAGCGACGACCTGGAGCGTAATGGTAGCACGATAACGCCCCGGAGGCTGCGTCGCCGTGGGCATGGCCAGGCCGCCCAGGTAGATGCGGGCGCCGCCCTCGTTCTTCTTGATGTTGACGCTCTTGGACTTGGTGGGGTCGAAGCTCTGGGTCTTCCCCGACCCCTTCATCTCGATCTCCGCGTCGCCCTTGTCGAACTGGAGGGGGAGGCGCTGCCCGATGGGGCTGACCATCTCGGTGGGGAGGCCGAAGGTGATCACCACGTGCCCCGTGCCCAGGAGCTCGATCTCTCCCCGGCGGGCCGGGTCGAGGGGGTCCACCTGGTCGGCCACGCCGGCGCGGAGGATCCCGAAGCTCAGGTCCTGGGTCGGGAAGACGGAGACCTGGGAGGCGGCGGGCCGGGGGGCCAGCGCCGCCAGCGCCAGGAGGAGGAAGACGACGGCGCCCCGGATCGGCGTGGCGGCGGTCCGGGGCGCGTTCATGGTCGTCGGAGGAGGTTGAGTGAGGGGAGACGGTGGAGGCCGTCGGAGCCCGCTCAGTACGTGGCGGTGATGGTGAAGACCACCGAGCCCGTGTAGGTGCCGGGCATGCGGTTGGTGGTGTTGGCGGCGAGGATGGCGCCACCGATCTGGACGTAGCTGGTCTTGGTGGAGCCGTCCCCGTTGCCGGTACGGTTGGCCAGGGCGTTGCAGCCGGCGGCGGCCCCGTCGAGGGCGCCGGAGGCGGCGACGGAGTAGCCGCAGGAGAAGCTCACCGGGAGGTCGGGGGCGCCGGCCATGGAGAGGACGGCGGGGACCGCGGCGGAGACGATGACGTCGGAGTTGTGGTCGATCTTGAGGACGCCGAGGCTCTGGCCGGCGCCGACGGAGCCGCCGGGGGTGAGGGCGGCGCCCGAGCCGGGGTTGATCTGGCCGAAGGCGACGTCGGCGGACTTGGTGACGTTGAGGTAGGCCAGGACGGTGGCCGAGGCGCTGACGGTCCCGGTGGCGCTCTGGGCGGAGGCGTCCTGCCCGAAGGCCAGAAGGGCGGCGGCGGCCAGGCTCCAGGTGACGATGCTCTTCTTCATGGTGGATCCCTCTCCAGGCAAGGCTCTCGTGGTGGGGAGCTTCTCTCCACACCCGGGAGCGCTCCGTTGTCGTGCCCTGGGGTAGAGCAGGGGCCGTGCCAGAGGGGCGAGATGACGGAACCCGTTGGAGGACAACGCGTTGCGTCAGTGTGACCGCCGTCGCGGCCAGTTCCCTCATGGGAACGGTTCCCCATCGGGAACGAAGATCGGTTCCGATTCGGGAACGACGGCGAGAAAGGGCGACGCCCGAGGCGTCACCCGATGTGCACGATGGTTGCCGTCACGGTGGCGGTGTACCGGCCCGGAGGGAGGCCGGGAGGGACGACGAGGCGGGCGCCCACGTACAGGTCCAGATCGAAGTTGTTCCCCGGCAGGCCGTTGGGAACGAAGAACAAGCGCCACGGCGTCGCTCCCGGGTTGTAGGAGCTGGTCCAGACGCAGGCTCCCCCGTTCCGGGAGAGGCACGCGGAGGCGTAGTTGGCGTTGTCCCAGTCCACGGGGATGGCGTCCGCCCCCCGCTGAAGAGCGCCCGGGAGGTCGAGGCTCACCACCAGGAGGCGTCCCTTGCGGATGTTGCCGAAGCGCCAGCCCGCCGAGGACGTGAGCGCCCCCACCCCCGCGGCCCCCGGCGGTACGTCCACGGTCTGGCCGAGGGACACCTGCCCGAACTCCAGGGGCTGGCTGCCGGCGCCGCTGAGCGCCGGCGGGAGGATCTCGGCGGAGACGACGGGGGCGCCGCCGGCCACCTGGGCCTGGAGGGACCCGGGGGCCAGCGGCGCCAGGGCCGCCAGGCAGAAGACCACGATCTTCGCGCCCCGGACCAGCGTGGCGGTGATCCGGGGCGCGTTCATGGTCGTCGGAGGAGGTTGAGTGAGGGGAGACGGTGGAGGCCGTCGGAGCCCGCTCAGTACGTGGCGGTGATGGTGAAGACCACCGAGCCCGTGTAGGTGCCGGGCATGCGGTTGGTGGTGTTGGCGGCGAGGATGGCGCCACCGATCTGGACGTAGCTGGTCTTGGTGGAGCCGTCCCCGTTGCCGGTACGGTTGGCCAGGGCGTTGCAGCCGGCGGCGGCCCCGTCGAGGGCGCCGGAGGCGGCGACGGAGTAGCCGCAGGAGAAGCTCACCGGGAGGTCGGGGGCGCCGGCCATGGAGAGGACGGCGGGGACCGCGGCGGAGACGATGACGTCGGAGTTGTGGTCGATCTTGAGGACGCCGAGGCTCTGGCCGGCGCCGACGGAGCCGCCGGGGGTGAGGGCGGCGCCCGAGCCGGGGTTGATCTGGCCGAAGGCGACGTCGGCGGACTTGGTGACGTTGAGGTAGGCCAGGACGGTGGCCGAGGCGCTGACGGTCCCGGTGGCGCTCTGGGCGGAGGCGTCCTGCCCGAAGGCCAGAAGGGCGGCGGCGGCCAGGCTCCAGGTGACGATGCTCTTCTTCATGGTGGATCCCTCTCCAGGCAAGGCTCTCGTGGTGGGGAGCTTCTCTCCACACCCGGGAGCGCTCCGTTGTCGTGCCCTGGGGTAGAGCAGGGGCCGTGCCAGAGGGGCGAGATGACGGAACCCGTTGGAGGACAACGCGTTGCGTCAGTGTGACCGCCGTCGCGGCCAGTTCCCTCATGGGAACGGTTCCGATATGGGAACCCACTTGGCGTTCCCGTTCGGGAACGGTGTGGGTCGTTCGTCCGTCAGTCGGCGCCTTCTTCGAGGGCCTGGAGGCGCGCGCGCTCCCTGCGCATGGCCGCCGGGGTCCCCGCCACGGAGGCGGGAAGGCGCCGCCGGACGAGGTGGGCGCCCACGGCCATCACCGCCAGCGACGCCAACAACGCCGTCCCCCAGAAGGCGCCCCACAGGGGCCCGCTCTCCAGATGGGGCTCCACCACGGGCACGATCCACCGGGTCATGGACTCGGCCACCAGCGCCGCCGCCAACCCGATGTACGACCAACTCATCCAGGTGGCGTGGGCGCCGATCCACGCCTTCCGGGGGCGGCGCGCCAGGACCGTCCAGAGCCCGCCCGCCAGCGTGAGGGCCGCCACCAGCGCCGCGACGTGGAAGGGTCCGAAGCGCCCGGTGAGGCGGTAGATCACCAGCGACGTGACCACGACCCCCACCATGCCCATGGCGTAGACGTGGCCGAGGGTGCGGTGCCAGCGCGTCCCTTTCGGGAGGCGGAAGACCACGGCGCCGGCGGCGAGGGCCAGGAAGGAGCAGGCCACGTGGACGCTTCCGTATGGGCTCATGGAGGGGGTCCGGAGAGGGGGCGGGAGGAGGGGTTCTCCTCCTCTACGGAGGGAGGACGCCAGGGATTCAGCGGGTTCCCACGGCCAACGCCCCTGTCCCGCGAGGTGTCCTGCACAGTACGCTAGGGAAAACCCCACCCCTCGAGGACCTCATGACCAAGGGACTCCGCTTCCTCACGGCCACGGCCGTTGCCGCGACCCTCCTCTCCGGCGCCCCCGTGGGCGCTCAGCAGCTTCCCCAGACGTGGCAGGAGCAGCAGAGCTTCCGCTCCGGCCCCACCCCCTTCGAGCCCCTCATGGCGTTCTGGTACGAGCTGGACGCCATGAGCGAGCTGGTGAGCATGCAGCCCCTCACCGAGACGCTGCTGGGCCGGGAGATGCCGCTCATCATCATCTCCGAGGACCCCATCACGAACCCGCAGGACGCCATCCGGTCGGGGAAGACCATCGTCCTCATCGCCCCCTCGGTGCACGGCGGCGAGGTCTCCCCCAAGGAGGCCTTCCAGCTCGTGGCCAAGGAGCTGGTGGGGGGTGCGCTGCGGCCGCTGCTGAAGGACGTCATCGTCATCGGCCTGCCGCTGGTGAACCCCGACGGCGGCGAGGTCCGCCGGCGCACCAACGAGGCCGGGTACGACATGAACCGGGACTACCTGAAGCTCGAGTCCCAGGAGATCCAGGCGCTGGTCACCAAGGTCATGAACGAGTGGACGCCGGACATCCACGTCGACGGCCACCACGGCGGCTCGGTGCCGTACGTCATCACCTACCAGGGAACGCTCAACCCCGCCGGCGACGCGGCGCTCCGCGCCTACCCCTACGAGCACATCTTCCCGCGGATCCGCGAGGCCGTGCGCGCCGAGGACTACGCCTCCTTCGACTACTCGGGTCCCCAGAGCCGCGACGGCGTGCAGGGGTGGGGGTCCACCTCCGTGGAGCCCCGCAAGCACCACGTGTACACCGGGCTCACCAACTCCATCGGGATCCTCCTGGAGACG
The DNA here is from genome assembly GCA_045863275.1 of Gemmatimonadota bacterium. Taxonomy (GTDB): domain Bacteria; phylum Gemmatimonadota; class Gemmatimonadetes; order Longimicrobiales; family Gaopeijiaceae; genus SZUA-318. The sequence continues at coordinate 127,083 of BTVB01000004.1, read as the reverse complement.
CCGGGCAACACGCGCCGCGTGATGCGGGACGGCACGCTGCGGGAAATCCCCCAGGAGGAGCGCTACTTCCACCAGGTCCGCGGGCAGTTCCTCGCCCAGAGCACGATCATCCGGGTGGCCGCCGAGCGCCGTGCGGAGATCCGGGCGCTCACCACCGCATCGCGCATGCGGGCCGTCCAGGCCGGCGCCCGGGGCGGCGACCCCATCGTGCTGGACTACGAGCTGGTGAGCCGGGGCAACGAGCCGGTGTGGATGCCCGACTCCACCGCGCCCCTGGGCTACGCCCTGAAGAACGTGCCGGTGTGGCTGAAGTACGACGTCACCCGCACCACCTCCCGCCCGGTGGGTTACGTCCTGCCCCCGTCCATGGCGGCGGTGGTGCCGCGCCTCCTGGACCACGACATCGCCGTGTACCGCTTCATCGGCGACGCCACGCTGGACGCCGAGGTCTACTACGCCACCCGGGTCCGGCGGGACTCGTACTTCCAGGGCCACTACCTGAAGTCCGTGGAGGTGGAGAAGCGGTCCGAGAAGGTGGAGGCGGTGGAGGGGTGGTTCTGGGTCCCCACGGCCCAGTCCCGGGCCAACCTCATCAGCTATCTCATGGAGCCGGAGACCGACGACAACCTCATCACGTGGGGGTGGACGGACCACCTCCTGGAGGTGCGGCCCGAATCCGTGGAGGAGGCGCTGGCGGGCATGCTGGAGGACGTGGACCTGTCGTCGATTCCGCCGGAGGTGCGCACCCGGATGGAGGAGCGGGCACGCCAGATGCTGGCCACTCCCCAGCAGGTTCCCATGATGCGCGTCATGGCCCACCAGCGGCTGCCCGTCATGCGGGTGGAGGAGTTCAACGCCTACGAGCGGAACCGCTACTTCCGGCCGTGGTAGGCAGGGGGGACGAGGAGGCGGCGTCGGGTGGATTTCCCGGCGGTTTCCTGTGACGTTCAGGGAGCCCTCCGACGCCCCCAAACCCGCCTTCGGGAGGTCTCGATGAGCAAGAGAATCGCCGGCCAGCTCCAGGTGCTCCTGGCCGACTCGACGGTCTTCTATCAGAAGCTCCGTCACTATCACTGGAACGTGCAGGGACCCAAGTTCTTCGAGCTCCACGCCAAGTTCGAGGAGATCTACGAGAAGTGGGCTCCCTTCGTGGACCAGATCGCCGAGCGCATCATCGCGTTGGACACGGTACCGCTCCACACGCTGAAGGACATGCTGAAGCACGCCACGCTGAAGGAGGACCCGGAGCTGTCCGACGGGAAGGAGATGGTGAACCGCACCATCGCCGACCTCAACGCGCTGCGCGGGTCCATGAACAAGATCATCGCCGCCGCCGAGAAGGCGGGCGACCGGTCCACGGCCAACCTGCTGGACGACCTGGGCGACGCCGTGGAGGGCGACGTCTGGATGCTGAAGGCCTGGCTGAAGACGAGCTGAGGAGCGGGCTCCGTTCCGCCCCGGCCGCGTGAGGAAGGAGGGGGCGCTCCCGCGAGGGGGCGCCCCCTCGCCGTTTCCCGGCGTCTCCTCAGGCGTGGGGGAGGACCACCACCTTACCCCGGGCCCGGCCGGTCTCCATGTAGCGGACGGCCTCGGGGACCTGGGCCAGGGTGTAGGTCCGGTCGAGCGCGGGGCGGATCTTCCCTTCGGCGGCCAGGCCCGCGATGGCCGCCAGGTCGGAGGGGTTCCCCTTCGTGACGAAGGTCGCGGCCCGCTTCCCCGAGGTCCGGGACACCCACGGCCCCTTGATCATGACGGCCAGCATCCGGCGCACGTCCCCGCCCACCAGGACGTAGCGTCCCCCGGGGCGCAGGGCGCGGAGGTGGTCCTTCAGAGGACGGTAGGCGGCGGCGTCGAGGATGACGTCGTAGCGCGGGCCGGCGGCGGCGAAGTCCTCCCGGGTGTAGTCCACCACGGGGTCGGCGCCCAGGGAGCGGACCATCTCCACGTTGCGGGTGCTGCACACCCCGGTGACCTCGGCGTCCAGCACCCGGGCAAGCTGGACCGCGAAGGTGCCCACGCCTCCCGAGGCGCCGTTCACCAGCACCCGCTCCCCCGGCTGGACGCGCCCGTGGTCTCGGAGCCCTTGGAGAGCCGTCACCGCGGAGCCGGTGAGGGCGGCGCCGTCCACGAAGGAGAGCGACGGGGGCTTGGGCACGAAGGCGCCCTCCGGGGCGGTCACGAACTCGGCGAAGCCGCCGAACCCCGCGTCGGAGAGGTCCCCCATGACCTCGTCACCCGCGCGGAAGCGGGTGACGCCGGGCCCCACCCGCTCCACCGTTCCGGCCACCGCCGAGCCCAGCGTGCGGAGCCGCGGCCGGGTGAGGCCGAAGACCAGGCGCACGAGGAACGGGTCGCCGCGGAGGAGGTGCCAGTCTCCGGCCGCGACCGCCGCCGCCTCCACCCGGACCTGGATCTGCCCCTCGTCCGGCCGGGGAGCCTCCACCTCCTCCAGGCGCAGCACGTCGGGGGGGCCGTAGGCGTCGAAGACGACGGCTCTCATGCGGGTGCGTCGTGGCTGGGCGCCAACCGGGCCGGGGAGCGGGGCGGGCGGTCCTGTCTGCGTGCCATGGCGTGCCTCCCGAGAGACTCGATCCGACGGGGCCCGCTAGGTAACCCCCTCGGCACGGCGGCGCAACCTCGCCCGTGCAGCCTTGTCCTGCGGCCCGCGCGTCGCCATCTAGAGCAGGACACCGGCCCCCGCCCGCCCCGACCCCGTTTCCATGAACCTGCCCGAGATCCGCCTCCTGTACCTCCGCGAGCTGCGCTCCGCGCTGCGCGAGCGGGCCATCGTGGTGAACGGGATCCTCATGCCCATCTTCCTGTACCCGGTGATGCTGTGGGCCATGTTCAGCGCCCTCATCTTCGTCCAGGGACTGAACGAGGGATTCACCTCCCGGGTGGTGGTGGAGGGCGCGCCGCCCCCGGCGCAGGCCGCGCTCCTCGACTCCCTCGTGGCCCGGGAGGAGATCGTGGTCCTGGGCCGGGAGGCGGACGGCGGGGACGGCGAGGACACCGGCGGCGCCGAGCCGTCGGCGGTGCCCGACGACGCTCTCCAGGCCCTCCGCGACGGAGAGCTGGACGCCATCGTCCGCTTCGCCGCCGTCGACGCCGGAGACGCCGCCGCGCTGGACGACAACGTGGAGGTGAGCGTCCTCTACGACCGCTCCGAGCGCCGGAGCGAGACGGCGCGGGGCAGGGTGGAGGCGCTGGTCTCGGCGCACCGGACGCGGTGGCTCGACGCCCGGGGGGAGGCGCTGGGGCTCGATGACGCCCGGCGCGCGGTGTTCTCCATCACCTCGGAGAACGTCTCCACGGAGGAGGAGATCGGCGCCATGGTCCTGGGCCAGCTCCTCTCCCTCTTCCTGGTGATCATGGTGGCGCTGGGGTGCTTCGTGCCGTCCGTGGACACCACCGCCGGCGAGCGGGAGCGCTCCACCTGGGAGACGCTCATGACCGTGGCGGCGTCGCGGGCCAGCGTGGTGGCGGCCAAGTACCTCTACGTGGCGACGCTGGGGATCCTGGCCGGGCTGCTGAACGTGGCCGCCATGTTCCTCTCCATCGGCGCGGTGCTGGAGCCTCTCATGGAAGGGAACGACGCCCTCTCGTTCTCCATCCCCCTCCTCGCCCTGCCGGTGATGGCAACGGGGGCGGTGGTGCTGGCGCTCCTCTTCGCGGCGGGGATGATGATCCTGGCGTCCTTCGCCCGCAGCTTCAAGGACGGGCAGGCCATGGTGCAGCCGGTGTACTGGCTGGTCCTCCTTCCCCTCCTCCTCGGCCAACAGACCGACCTCACGCTCACGCCGGCCATCGCCGCCGTGCCGGTGGCCAACGTGGCCATGATGATCCGCGACGCCCTCAACGGCGTCTTCCTGTGGCCGCTCATCGCCCAGTCTCTGGCGGTGAACCTGGCCGTGGTGGCCCTCTTCCTCTGGGTCGCCCGCCGGGTGCTGGCCTTCGAGGACTTCCTCATGGGGAGCTTCGACGGGAGCTTCTGGCGCTTCCTCAAGGAGCGCCTCCTGGGCCGGAACCCGAACCCCGACGCCGTGGAGGCGCGCCCGCATGCCTGAATTCACCGTGGAGGTCCAGGACCTCTCCAAGACCTTCTACGACGAGTCCCGGGGGGAGGTGAAGGCCGTGGACGGCGTCTCCTTCGCGTGCCGCGCCGGCGAGGTGTTCGGCCTCCTGGGGGCCAACGGGGCGGGGAAGACCACCACGCTCCGCATGCTGGCCACCATCCTCAAGCCCACGGCGGGCACGGCGCGCCTCATGGGGCACGACGTGTTGAGGGAGCCCGAGGCCGTGCGGCGGAGCCTGGGCTTCTACTCGGCCTCCACCGCCCTGTATCCCCGGCTCACCGGCCGGGAGACGCTGGAGTTCTTCGCCCGCATCAACGGGTATCCGTCCCACGAGGTGCCCCCGCGTGTCGCCTACCTGGTGGACCGGTTCGGCATCTCCGAGTACCAGAACGCCCGGGTGGAGAAGCTCTCCAGCGGCATGAAGCAGAAGGTCTCCATCGCCCGCACCGTCGCCCACGACCCTCCCGTCCTCGTCTTCGACGAGCCCACGGTGGGGCTGGACGTGATGAACGCCCTGGACATGGTCCGCGTCATCCGGGCCCTCAGGGACGACGGCAAGACCATCATCTTCTCCAGCCACATCATGAGCGAGGTGGAGAAGCTGTGTGACCGCATCGGCATCGTGCACCGGGGGCGCCTCCTTGCGCTGGGCACGCTGGACGAGCTGCGGGAGCACACGGGTGAGCACTACCTGGAGGACGTCTTCGTGCGCTACGTGACCCGCGCCGAGGGGGTGGAGGACGCGGTCCTGGGCGTCGCCGGCGAGCTGGAGGCCCGCCCGTGAGGGTCCTCGGCACCCTGTTCCGCTACGAGATCAGGATGCTCCTGCGGGACACCCGCACCGTCATCATCGCCGTGGTGGCCCCCCTGGTGATCTTCCCGGTCCTCATCGTGGTGCAGACGCAGGTGGAGAAGCGGGACCAGCGCCGCCTGGAGGAGGCGACGTACACGTACGCCGTCACGGGGAGCCGGGCGGCCTGGGCCGAGGAGGTCGTCCGCGCCGCGCTGGCGGTGGACCCTGCCCCCGACGACACCACGCGAGCCCCTGTGCGCTTCGAGCAGCGGGGGGCGGCCGACGCCGACTCCCTCCTGGCCGCCGGCGAGCTGACGCTGGTGGTGGAGGGGATGAGCGAGGCCGAGTGGCGCACCCTCCAGGAGGAGCGGAGGGCCCGGGCGGACTCGGCCCGGGAGGCCGCCGAGGGGCGGGACGGCGGCCGCGGCGGCGCGGACGCGGAGGTAGAGCCCGCCGACACCGCCTCGTCCCTCGACCCCCTGGTGCCGGCGCTCCGCCTCAAGTTCCGGGGGCGGAGCGACTACTCCCGCACCGCCCGGAGTCGCATGCAGGAGCACCTGGCGGCCCTGCGGACGCAGCAGCGCGACTCGGTGTTCACCGTGGCGGGGCTTCCGGGGGCGGTCACCGGGGCCATCCCTCTCGAGTCGGAGAACGTGGCCACCGCGGCCCGGGAGGCGGGGGCCTTCCTCGGAGTGGCCCTCACGCCGTTCCTGGTCCTCCTCATGCTCACCGGCGGCTCCATCGTCGCCGCCGACGCCATCGCCGGCGAGAAGGAGCGGGGCACCCTCGAGACGCTTCTCACCACCGCAGCCCGCCGCCACGACATCGTCCGGGCCAAGATGCTGGCCATCGTGGTGGTGGGGCTGGCGGTGGCGGTGATCAACGTCGCCAACCTGCTCGTGTACCTGGTTCTGGGCGTCCTGGACCTTCCCGCGAGCCTCCAGGTGGCGCTGGGCCCCCTGGACCTGGCGCTCCTCCTGGTCCTGTTCGTTCCCGTCACCGTGCTGGTGGCCGCCAGCCTCCTCATGCTCTCGGGCATCTCCAAGTCGTACAAGGAGTTCCAGATCTACTTCCTGCCGGTCTTCCTCGTTCTCCTGGTGCCGTCCCTGGCGGCGGCGCTCCCGGGGATCGAGCTCCGGTCGGTGGTGGTTCTGATTCCCCTGTCCGGGGTGGCGGTGGCCGCCCGCGAGATCCTGGTGGGCGCCGCCGACGTGCCCTTCGCCCTCCTGACGAGCTTCGCCACGGGGGCGGCGGCGGTGCTCCTCGCCCGGCGCACCGAGGCCGCCATCTCCACCGAGCGTCTCATCAGCCAGGCGGACCTGGACCAGGCCGACCTCACGGGTGGCCCCGCGCTCTTCCCCCGCCACGTGATGCGTTGGTTCCTGGGGCTCTGGGTGGTGTTCTTCGTGGCCAGCCTGTGGCTCGGCGCGAAGCTGGACATCCGCCTCCAGCTCGTGGTGAACCTGGGGGTGATCTTCACCGGCGGCTCCCTCCTGATGATCCGCCTGTACCGCCTCGACCCCCGCCAGGTGTGGGCGCTGCGCGCCCCGCCCGCGGCGGCGTGGCCGGCGGTCCTCCTGGGGGCGCCCTCGGCACTGGTGCTGGGGCAGGGGCTGGCCGAGCTGGTGAACCGGTGGGTCTTCCCGGTGCCGCAGCGGATGCTCGAGGACTTCGGGCAGGCGCTCCTCGGCCCCGAACTCCCCCTCTGGCAGCTGGTGTTCTTCCTGGCGGTGCTGCCGGGGGTCCTGGAGGAGCTGGCCTTCCGCGGCGTGCTCCTCCACGGCGTGAGCCGGCGGCTCCGTCCGGTGGCCACGGCGCTGGTGGTGGGAGCCGTCTTCGGCATGTTCCACGTGAGCCTCTTCCGCATCGTGCCCACGGCGTGGCTGGGCGTGGTCATGGCGGCGGCGACGCTCCTCACCGGGTCCATCTACCCCGCCATGCTCTGGCACTTCCTCAACAACGCCCTGGCCCTCGTGCCCATCCAGCAGGGCTGGATCGACGGCGACTTCCGGGTGGAGCCGGGGCTCACGGGAGTGGCGGCGGTGGGCCTGGCCACCGCCTTCTGGATCCTGTGGCGGACGCGGCGCCCGTACCCGGGCCTCCGGCCCTGGAGGCCGGTGCGCCGCGACGCGGGGTGATCCCCCGGCCTCGACGGGGACGGTCCCTTGGCTGATCTTCAGGAGGAAGACAGGACCTGCCCGATTTTCAACGCGGAGGTGACCATGGGTCACACGATCCGGCGGGTCGAGTACTTCTATACCTCGGTCAACGACCGCCCCGGCGAGGCGCTCCGCTTCCTCAACGCGCTGGCCGACCTGGGCGTGAACCTCCTGGCCTTCACGGCCATCCCCACGGGGCTGCACCAGACGCAGCTCACCATCTTCCCCGCCGACTCCTTCCGCTTCACCGAGCAGAGCGGCCGGGTGGGCTTCGGGGTGGAGGGGCCGCACCGGGCCTTCCTGGTGCAGGGCGAGGACGTGCCCGGGGCGCTGGTGGGGATCCACGAGGGCCTCCACGACGCGGGGATCAACGTGTACGCCGCCACCGGCGTGAGCGGCGGGAAGGGATCCTTCGGCTACGTGATCCACGTGCGCATGACGGACTACGAAGCCGCCGCGGAGGCCCTGGGCGTATGAGGGCGGAGGCGCGCCCCGGGTGAGCCTCCTGCGCATGGCGTGGCGCAACGTCTGGCGGAACCGCCGCCGCTCGCTGGTGACGGTGGCCGCCACGACGCTGGCCTTCGCCGTGATGATCCTGTACTCCAGCCTGGTCCAGGGCTACCTGCGCTCCATGGAGCGGAACCTCCTGGACCTGGAGCTGGGCGACGTGCAGATCCACGACCCCGCGTACCAGGACGATCCGTCGCTCTACTCCGGCATGCCCGAGGCGGCGGAGATCCTCGCCCGCCTCGACGCGGCGGGGTACCCCGCTTCGGCCCGCCTGCTGGGCTTCGGCCTGGGCGCCGGGACCGAGGCGTCGGCGGGGGTCCAGATCCACGGCGTGGACCCGGGGCGGGACGGCCGGGTGAGCCGCGTCGCCGAGCGCGTGCGGGACGGTCTCTGGCTCGACGCCTCCGAACCCTTCGGCGTCGTGGTGGGCGCCCAGCTCGCCCACACGCTGGTGGTGGGGCCCGGCGACGAGCTGGTGCTCCTGAGCCAGGCCTCCGACGGGAGCACCGCCAACGACCTCTTCGTGGTCCGCGGGGTGCTCCATCCCGTGGGCGAGGCGGTGGACCGGGCGGGGGTCTTCCTCACCGAGGAGGCCTTCCGGACCTTCTTCGTCTACCCCCGGGGGGCGCACCAGATCATCGTGCGCCGCCCCGGCGACGTGGAGCTGGAGTCCCTGGCCGCCGCCGTGCGCGGGCTGGCTCCCGGCGAGCGTGTGGAGACGTGGCGGGAGAAGGTGCCCACGCTGGCGTCCATGCTGGACTCGGCGCGCAGCGTCATGATGATGGTGTTCCTCATCGTCTACATCGCCATCGGGATCCTCGTACTCAACGCCATGCTCATGGCCGTCTTCGAGCGCATCCGCGAGTTCGGCGTGCTCAAGGCCATCGGGTACGCTCCCACCCAGGTGCTGGCGGTGATCCTGGGCGAGTGCGCGGTGATCACCGGGCTTGCGCTGGTGGCGGGGCTGGCGCTGGCGCTGCCCGGGCTCTGGTACGTGTCCCGGGTGGGGATCGACATGGGACGCCTGGGCGGCATGGCCATGATGGGGGTGGTGCTGGATCCCATCTGGCGGGGCGTGGTGGAGCCGGGGGTGTTCACCGGCCCCACGCTGACGCTCCTCCTCATCGTGGCGGTGGCGGCGCTCTACCCCGCGGCCAAGGCCGCGTGGATCAGCCCCATACGCGCCATCCACCACCGCTGAAGGGGGTCGCCCACGATGCAGCTTCCCCTCATGGCGCGCATGGCCTGGCGGAACCTCTGGCGGAACACCCGCCGCACCGTGCTCACGCTGGTCTCCATCGCCTTCGGGCTCTTCCTGGCCATCCTCCTCACGGCGCTCCAGGACCGGAACTGGGCGGACATGATCGACCTGGCCGCCCGCCTGGGGGGCGGACACGTCACGGTGCAGCATGCCGGGTGGCTGGAGTCGGCCACGCTGGACAGGACGGTGACCGGCTCCGCCGCGGTCGCGGAGCGCGCCCGGGGCGAGCCCGACGTGGAGCGGGTGGTCGTGCGCATCGTCGGACAGACCCTCCTCTCCACCGCCGCCAACAGCCGGGGGGCGGCGTTCGTGGGCATCGACCCCGCGGCGGAGGACTCCACCACCCTGGCGGTCATGAACGCGCTGGCGGAGGGATCCATGCTGGAGCCCGGCGACGACGACGGCATCGTGCTGGGGTCCCGGTTGGCGGACAATCTGCGGGTGACGCTGGGCAAGAAGGTCGTGTACAACATGACCGACCGGCACGGCGACATCGTCGCCGGCCTGGCCCGTGTGTCGGGCATCGTCCACACCGGGTCGCCGGGGGTGGACGGGGGGCTCTGCCTGCTCCCCCTCGGGACGCTCCAGCGCGCGTTGGGCTACGCCCCCGACGAGGTCACCCAGGTAGCCGTGTTCATCGCCGACCAGCGCCGGAGCGACGACGTCGCGGCCCGCATCGGCGCCGAGCTCCCCGCCGATGCGGTGGCCGTGCCCTGGCACGAGAACCAACCCGAGCTGGCCGGCTTCATCGCCCTCAAGGTGGGCGGGGCCAACTTCATGAAGATCCTCATCGCGGTGCTCATCGCCGCCGGGATCTTCAACACCCTCTTCGTCAGCGTGACCGAGCGCATGCGGGAGTTCGGGATCATGCTGGCCATCGGTTACAGCTCCCGGGACCTGGACACCCTCGTCATGCTGGAGAGCCTCTGGCTGGGGCTCGTGGGCCTCGTGGTGGGCGTCATCCTCACGGCGGGGCCGTACCTGTGGCTGGGCGCCCACGGCATCGACATGAGCGCGATGGTGGGGGAGGGTGGGGCGGAGATCGCCGGCGTGGGCGTCTCTTCGGTGATGAAGGTGGAGATCTTCCCCGTGAACGCGGTGTTCATCGCGGTGGCCGCGCTGGTGGCCACCCTTCTCGCCGGGATCTACCCGGCCTGGAAGGCGGGGCGCGTGGCTCCCGTCGAGACCATTCGGCTCGTATGAGCCCGGGAGGGGCGGAGCCCATGGACGGCAGGGACGTCATCGTCGCGGTGGAGGGCGTCACCAAGACCTACCAGCAGGGACGCGTGGCGGTCCAGGCTCTGCGCGGAGTGGACCTGGAGGTGCGGCGGGGTGAGCTCACCGCGCTCTATGGGCCCTCCGGGTCGGGGAAGACGACGCTCCTGAACCTCGTGGGCGCGCTGGACCACCCCAGCACCGGGCGCATCGTCCTGGAGGGGCGCGAGCTGGGGGCGCTCTCCCGGCGGGATCTGAGCCGGCTCCGGCGGGACCGCATCGGGTTCGTCTTCCAGGCCTACAACCTCATCCCCGTGCTCACCGCCTACGAGAACGCCGAGGCCGTCATGGCGCTCCAGGGCGTGTCCGCCGAGGAGCGCCGCCGCAGGATCGGCGAGCTCTTCGCCGAGATGGGGCTCGAGGGCATGGAGGACCGCCGCCCCGACGAGCTGTCGGGGGGCCAGCAGCAGCGGGTGGCCATCGCCCGGGCCATCGCCGCCGACCCGGCGGTGGTCCTGGCCGACGAGCCCACCGCCAACGTGGACTCGGAGACCGCCGACCGCCTCCTGGGCATCATGGAGAAGCTGAACCGGGAGCGGGGCGTGACGTTCATCTTCTCCACCCACGATCCCCGGGTCATGGAGCGCGCCCGGCGCCTGGTGCGCATCGTGGACGGGCGGGTGGACGGGGAGGGTCGGAGGGAGTAGTCCTCCGGGCCGGAGCCCCGTCTCACCGGGTCAGCCGTAGGTGATCCCCTCGGCGTCGACGGCCACCGTCGTGCCCGCCTTTCCGGCGAGGATCCTCTCCAGGTCGGAGAGCCCCCCGATGGCCGCAGGCTTGCCGGTGGCCGTGGCGAATCGGCACGCCGCCTCCACCTTCGGCCCCATGGAGCCCGCCTGGAAGTCCAGCGCCCGCAGCGCGGCGGGAGACGCCCGCCGGATGGGCCTCTGCTCCGGCGTCCCCCAACCGTCGAAGACCGCCTCCTCGTCGGTGAGCATGACGAAGGCGTCGGCCCCCAGCTCCCGCGCCAGGAGGCTCGAGGCCAGGTCCTTGTCGATGACGCACTCCACACCCACCAGCCTGCGGTCCTCTCCGGGGACGTACATGGTGGGGATGCCTCCCCCGCCGGCGGCGATGACGATGGTGTTCCGCTCCAGGAGCCACTTGATGGGCCGGAGCTCGAAGATGCGCTTCGGCTCCGGCGACGGGACCACGCGCCGCCATGCGTCGTCGTCCTCCTCCCGGAACGTCCACCCCTTGGCCGCGGCCAGCCGATCCGCCTCCGCCCTGGGATAGACCGGCCCGATGAACTTGGTGGGATGCCCGAAGGCCGGGTCGGCGGCGTCCACCTCGATCATGGTGAGAAGCGTGGCGAAGGGGCGCTCGAAGGGGAGCAGGTTGCCCAGCTCCTGCTCGATCATGTAGCCGATCATCCCCTCGGTCTCGGCGCCCAGGACGTCGAAGGGCTGGGGCCCGCCGAAGACCGCCTGCTGGAGGGCGAGGAGCCCCACCTGGGGACCGTTCCCGTGGGTCACGACGAGCTGGTGCTCCGCCGCGATGGGCGCCAGCGCCTCGCACGCTACGCGCACGTTGGCGCGCTGGTTCTCGGCGGTGAGCTCCTGGTCCCGGCGCAGGAGGGCGTTCCCGCCCAGCGCGGTGACGATCAGCATCGCTTCCCGTGGCCCCCTTGGTCGCTCCGTGGTGTCCCTGAAGCTCGCCGACGGCGAGAACCGGACCAAGGGCTATTGGGCGGGAGGGTCGGGAGAGGCGCGGGTGGCGTCGGGGAGACGCGAGGCCGGGGACGGCATCCGTGCGCCGGGGGTTGGACTCGACGCCCGTGACGGCGCGCCGCCGGGGGCTCCCGCGAGGGCGGCCGCCTCGGGCTGCAGGTCCACCACCGCCTTGGTGCCCACGCCCTCCTCGCTCTCCAGGGTGAGGCGGAAGCCGAGGAGCGCGCACAGGGCCCTCGTGATGGCAAGGCCCAACCCCATGCCGTGGTGGCTCCGGGCTGCCGAGTCGTCGGCGGGGGAGAACGCATCCATGACCCTCGCCAGGTGGTCCGGAGGGATGCCCACCCCGGTGTCCTGGACCTCGATGCTCCGGGGGCCGCCGGCTCCCATGGTGACCGTGACGGTCACGGTGCCCTTCGGCGTGAACTTGATGGCGTTGTCCACCAGGTTCGTGAGGACCTGCCGGAGGCGCACCGGGTCGGTGGTGACGGGAAGCGCCTTGGCGGGCACCACCGAGGACAGCCGGATGCCCCTCTCCTCCGCCTGCGGGCTCATGTCCGCCAGGACCCGGTTGACCAGGAGCGCCAGGTCCACGGGCCGGCTCTCGAGGTGGACCGACCCGGCCTCGATCACCGAGAGGTCCAGCACCCGGTCCACGAGCGCCAGGAGGTGCATGCCGTTGGAACGGATGCGCTCCAGGAAGTCCAGCTCCCTCGTGGAGAGCACGCCGCGGGTGGCCTGCGCCCGCTTGAGCAGCACGTTGGCGAAGCCGATGACCGCGTTCAGCGGCGTGCGCAGCTCGTGGCTCATGTTGGTGAGGAACCGGCTCTTGGCCTCGTTGGCCACGTGAGCGCGCTCCATGGCCTCGGCCAGCGCGGCCGTGCGCTCCTCCACGCGGCTCTCCAGCGTGAGCCGGAGGGCGTCCAGGGCCGCCATCTGCCGGGCGTAGCGCCCCGCCAGCATGGCGGCCACCGCGAAGATGGCCAGGATGAAGCCGGCGTCGGGGAGGAAGATGGGCAGAGGCGCCCCCGAGAGGCGGAGGAACTCGGCGCCCTCCGCCAGCGCGATGGCTCCGGCGCCCAGGGCCAGCGAGCGGGCGTCGGGGTGGCCGTCCCGCAGCTCCAGCGCCAGCACCACCACGGCCAGAGCCAGCCCGGGGAAGAGCCACATGAACCGGGCCGACGCCGTGGAGACCGCCCAGGCCATGGGCACCACCAGCACGAGCAGTCCCAGGGCCAGGTGGGAGAGCACGTACGCGTTCACCAGGTCGCGCCGCCTCCGCCCGAAGATCTCGAAGAGGAAGAGGAGGAGGAGCGCCGTGGCGGCGTGCCCCGACGCGCTGGAGAGGCGGTAGGGCGCCGAGAAGGTGAGGAACGCCGGCGCCGTCCAGGGCGAGACCGAGAGCGTGTTCACGGCGAACGCCAGGCACGCCGCCCCGAACCACAGGTACTCCCGCTGGGAGAGCCTTCCCCAGAAGAGGAAGAGGTGGAAGACGCCCACCGCCAGGGCGATGACGGCGAAGACGAGCTGTCCCAGAGTGCCCTCCCGCTCCTGGTGGGCGAGGAGGGAGGCCGCCGTCTCCAGGCGGTCGGCGGCGGCCAGATACGCCCCCGGGAACACCGCCCGCTCCGCGCCCGCCACGTCGTCGGCCCAGGCCGTGGGGGACACGCGCAGCGCCAACACCACCTCCCCGTCGGCGACGACGCCGCGGGGCAGCTCCACCACGCGGTTGCGGGGGAAGGGGGCCGGTCCACCCAACTCGCCGTACGCGCCCACGAGGGCGCCGTCGGCGAAGACCTGGTACGACCCGTAGGCGAAGGCGCCGATGAAGAGCGCCGGGCGGCTGCCGGGCCCGGCCAGCCCCGGCGGGACCCTTACGCGCTTCCGGTACCAGAGCGTCGCCGTGGCGCCCGTCAGGCCCTGCTCGCCCCACGAGGCGGTCAGGGAGGTCACGGGCCACAGCGCGTCGTCCAGCTCCGGCGCCGACCGGTCGGCGTCGTCGGACGCGACGAGGCGGCTCCACCCGTCGGCCAGGTCGACAGGAGGCGTCTCCTGTGCGATGGCCTTGGCGGGGAGTACTCCGGCGAGGCCCAGTCCTGCGGCGAGGACCAGGGCCCCGGGGAGGCGGTGGGGGAGGCTCATGGGATCGGGGGGGTGCGCACTGCGGCTCCGGGGGGCACCCCTAGATAGCGCGTATCGGGTTGTGCAGCAAGGATCTTCGAGGATGGGGATCCCGGCCTCGGCACCAAATACGAGAATTGTCGTAGACAACGGGGTTGCCTCCGTTTATAATACGAAAACTTTCGTAACAGGGCGGTCCCGGACCCTCCAAGGAGATGTGCCATGGCGGACGACGCGACGTTCACCGAGCGGGAGCTGGACGTGATGAGCGTTCTCTGGCGGAAGGGCTCGGGGACGGTGGCGGAGGTCAAGGATGGCCTGGCGGTCGCCCTGGGATACACAAGCGTCCTCAAGATGCTGCAGATCCTCGAGGAGAAGGGGCTGGTCCGCCACGAGGCGGAAGGGCGCGCCTACCGGTACTTCCCGAGGGTGGCCCCGGAAGAGGCGGGAGGGCACGCCCTCCGGCGCATCGTGGACAAGATCTTCCTGGGCTCGGCGGAGCTGGCGGTGGCGCGCCTCGTCTCCGAGCGCCCCCTCACCCCGGGCGAGGTCGAGCGCCTGAAGGCGCTCCTGGACGAGGCGGCCTCGGAGGAGGGCGACGCATGATCCTCTTCATGGTGTACGGCACCTTCGTGGCGGCGCTCCTCGGCCTAGCAGCGTCGCGGCTCGACGACGCCCTCGGTGCCCGGGGCCGTCCCACCCGGTGGGCGTGGCTGGGGTCCCTGGCGACGTCGCTGGGCTTTGGAGCCTGGGCGTTCCTGCGGCCGCCGGCGGCGGCGCTCTCCGAAGCTCCGGGGTGGGTGGGCGTACCGGTGGCCTACCTGGCGGATCTGGGATCCCTTGCCGCCACCTCGGCGCCGGGCCTGGAGCGCGCCGACCGGATCGCCGTGACGCTCTGGCTCGTGGGGAGCGGGCTGCTGGCGCTGGTCCTGGCCGGCGGCTTCCTGCGGCTGACGCTCAAGGCGCGGGCCTGGGTGCCCGCCCGGGTGCAGGATTCGGTGGTCCTTCTCTCCGACGACTTCGGGCCTGCGGTGCTGGGCCTCCGTGCGCCGCGGGTGGTGCTGCCCCGGTGGGCGCTGGCCCTGGAGCCCGAGCGGCTCCGGCTGGTGGTCCTCCACGAGGAGGAGCACCGGCGCTCCGGAGACGTGGCCCTCCTGTGGGCCGGCACCCTGGCCGTGGTGGCCGCGCCCTGGAACGCGGCGCTCTGGTGGCAGCTCCACCGCCTCCGGGGCGCCGTGGAGATCGACTGTGACGCGCGGGTGTTGAGGCGGGGCGCGCCCGCCGCGCTCTACGGCCGCCTCCTGCTGGAGATGGGGACCCACGATCCCGGGATTCCCCTTCCGCTGGCGGCCCTGTCCCGCCGCCCTTCACTCCTCGAAAGGAGGCTGACGATGATCGTGCGTGGTGGAAAGCGAGGAAGTGTGGCCCGGAGCGCCGGCGCGCTGGCGGTCGCGGCCCTCGTCGTGGCGGTGGCGTGCGAGACGCCCATGCCCACGGCCGTGCGTCCGGTGCAGGACCCGCAAGCGGCTGCCGCACCCGCGGACGCCGGGGCCACCGTCGTTCCGGCGGGGCAGGTCAAGGTGCGCGCGCTCCTCGAGGAGGTCAGCGGGGAAGGGGGCGCCGCCCCGGTGTACATGGTCAACGGCGAGCGGGTTGTGAGCATCACGAACATCCTCCCCGAGGACATCGAGCGGGTGGAGGTGGTGAAGGG
The DNA here is from genome assembly GCA_045863275.1 of Gemmatimonadota bacterium. GTDB lineage: Bacteria > Gemmatimonadota > Gemmatimonadetes > Longimicrobiales > Gaopeijiaceae > SZUA-318. Next base: position 111,507 of record BTVB01000004.1, on the reverse strand, counting down.
TCCCGCCGCCGCCGCGGTGCTGGGAGACGAGGCCGCCGCGGGCATCGTGCACGTCATCACGAAGGACGCGCCCGAGTCCCTGAAGGAGGCTCCGGTTCAGGCCGGCGGGACCGTCCGGCCCGTGGCCGAGGGGGGCCGGCAGAAGGTGAGGGTGCGGCCCATGGACGGGGCCCGGGTCTACGTCGACGGCCGCCTCTTCGAGGGCGACCTGGCCACCCTGGACAAGGGCACCATCGAGAAAGTCGAGGTGGTGAAGGGGCAGGACCCCGACGCCTCCTCGGCGATCTACATCACGCTGAAGAAGAGGGGCGGGAGCTGACGGGGAGGGGCGTGCGCGGGCCCGGCCCCCAGCCGGTCGGCCCGCCACGCCCCGTGGCCCGGGCGGAGGCGCGCGGGGGTTGGAACGAAGCGGCTCGGGGCGTGTCCGCTCACGTGATCCATGCCCGCGTGTCCACCACCCTCCAGCCGTCCCCGGTGCGGAGGAGCACCAGCGCCCCGCCCCCGGCGTAGCCGACGGGGCTCTCGTCGGGGGCCCGGGCCTCGAAGGCCGTCCACGTCCACGCCAGCTCGACGAAGTCGCCGGCGGCGCGCATGGGGTGCACCTCGATGATCACGCCTCCCGCCCGCGTCGGGCGTGCCGCCCAGGTGGCCGAGTCCACCACCTGGAGGGGCGGCTCCACCCGCGCCGCGAAGCCCGGAGGGAGCGACTCGGCCTCGATGAAGACGGGCACGTCCTCGACGCCGTGGAAGGTCGTGGCGTAGCGCGACAGGACGCGCTCGCCCGGCCGCCGGGGGAGCCCCTCCACCGCCGGCCAGGGGGAGTCGCCTCCGGCCATGATGGAGTCCAGCACCGCCGCGAGGAGGTCTCCCGCGACGAGGGGGTCCGGCGCGGCGCCCTCCTTCCCCACGAGCTGGTGGAGGGCGGGGCCCGCCAGCGTGATGCGCGCGGGGTTGGCGGAGAGGAACTCCCGCGCCAGCCCCGCCGCCGTGGGCTCCTCCCCCGCGCCCATCCCCGAGAGGACGGCGCCCAGCACCAGGCGGGCCGAGTCCGACGGCGGCGGCCAGGCGTCGCGGAGCTCGGCGACGGGGTCGCGCCCGGTGCGGGCTGTGTACATGAGGAGGGCGTCTCGGTGGGACCCTTCGAAGCGGATGGTGCCCCCCATCCAGGAGAGCCATGCCCGCCAGTCCGCCCCGGGGGGCGGGACCGGGTCCTGGGGCGCGGCGGGCCACGGTGCTCCCACGCCGCCGGCCAACTGCATGGCCCTTCCCACCACGTGGGACCCCGAGTCCGCCCGGGCGCGGATGCGGTCCACCCAGCGGGCCGGGTCCCGGGCGAAAGCCCCCACCAGCGCCGCGTCACGGAGTCGGGGCTCGGAGGCACTCTCCAGCGCCGCGATGAAGGCGCGGCACGCCTCCGGCGCGCACCGCCAGCGGGTGGAGTCGGGCTGGAGGATGGGCGTGGCCTCGAGGAGGACGGCCGCCAGCTCGGTGTAGACCCACGAGGGCACCTGGCCCAGCTTCCACGCCCGTCCCAGGTCGTCCAGGTAGGGGAGCACGTGCCGGGCACGCTCTCCCGTGAGGGCCTCGGACGTCCACCTGTCCAGGTTGAGGATCCCCGTGGCGGTGTCGCCTGCCTCCCGGCGGAGGCGGGCAAGCGTGTCCCGCAGGCCGTCGGCGCGCTCCCGGCCCCGGGCCCACCAACCCCAGAGGACCTGCTCCAGCTCGTAGCGCTCGTCGGGGTCGCCGGCGGTCCGCCAGCGCGCCAGCAGGCTGTCCGCCGCCACCGCGTCCCCCGCCGCAAGGCGCTCCTGGAGCGGCGTGGAGGGGGCGCGCACCATACCCCGGTCGTTGCGTCGCCGGGCCTCCCGTACCGAGTCGGCCCAGGTGAGCGAGTCCCGAAGCGACCAGGTACGCGTTCCGTCGTAGCGCACCTGCGACGGGAAGCTCCGCCCCTCCGGCGTGCCCAGGACGGCCGTCCCGGCCCACGCCGCCGTGTCGGCGCCTCCGGCCCGGGTGCCCAGCACCGTGTCCACGATGGCGAAGCCCGTCACCGTCCCCTGGAGGTCCCGCTCCACCGTGAAGGAGCCGGGCCCCGCCGCGTCACGCATCACCTCGGTGGCCCGGTAGCGCACCTCGGCTTCCACGCGCACCACCGGTAGGCGGCGGGCGCCCAGGAGGGTGTCGCCCACGACGCGCTTGCGCCACACGCCGGAGAGGCGCTCGGAGAGCCCCTCTCCGGGGTCGTCGGAGAAGGAGAGGGTGTCGCTCCACTCCGTACCCGGCGACAGCGTGCCCCCCGTCACCACGAAGGGGACCTCCCAGAGGCGGGCGTAGGGCAGGTGCTCCACCAGCCCTTCGCCGGCGAGCATCCGTCGCCGCGTCTCGGCGCGCTCCTCCGGCACGTCGAACTTGTGGTACGTCAGGCGAGGGAGGTCCACCGTGGCCATGCTCACCCGGTTGCCGTCCTCCAGGAGAAGGGAAGCCTCGCGGTTGAGGACGCGAATCGAGAGGGAGCCCCCGCCCCGCCCCCCGAACCCCGACAGCCTCCGGACGTGGATGACGTCGGTGCGGAGCCTGCGCGGAACGAAGGCCGGGTGCTGCCCCTCGTGAACCCAGCGCTCCCGTACGGCGCGCTCCAGGACGAAGGCCCCGGTCGAATCCGTGCGGAAGGGGTCCTGCCCGGCGGCGCCGGGGGCGGCCGCGGCGAGGAGGAGGAGGACGGCGGGCAGGCTCCGCACGAGGTTCCCCAGGGCCTAGGGGATGAGCGCCGCGGGCACCACGCCCGCCAGCGACGCCGCCAGGAGCACGATGGCCCTGGTGGCGGGGAGTGCGCTGTCCCGGTCCGCCCACTCGGAGAGGGTGTGCTGGTCGCCGCCGGTGCCCCTGCCCACCGCGATGGAGGGGATGCCGCGCACCACGCCCGCGTTCCCGTCGGTGGAGCCCGAGGGGTTGGTGCGGTTGGGGAGGCCCAGTGCGCCGTAGACGTCCACCGCGGTCCTGAGGAGCGGGTGCTCGAGGCGGTGGGCCAGCGCGTCGGCGGTGCCGCCGGCGGGGCTCTCCTGCACGCGCTCCATGTCCCAGCGCACGCCGTGGGCCTGGGCGGCCCGGGCCACCCGGTCCCGGATCTCCGTGTCCAGCGAGTCCAGGAGCGCCGGGTTCACCGAGCGGAGGTCCATGGTGAAGTACACGTCCTCGGGGATGCCGTTGAAGATCTTGCCGCCGCCGATCATCCCGATGTTGTAGACGGCGCCGCCCCGCCCCTCGGGGATGCGCAGCTCGTAGATCGACGCCACCGCGTCGGACAGCGCGCGCACCGGGTGGGGCTTGCCCGTGCTGGTGTTGGTGTGGGAGCCCTCGCCCCGGAGCCAGTAGCGCGTCCAGTAGATGCCCAGGGCACCGTAGTTGATGCCGCCCAGCCCGCCGTCCATGGCCACCAGCATGTCGGTGACGCCCGGGTTGGTCTCGAGCCAGTGGTTCATGCCCACCAGGCCCAGCTCCTCCTGGACGGTGGCGATGAAGATCAGGTCCCCCCGCGTGCGCACGCCGGCGGCGTCCAGCGCCCGGATGGTGGCGAGCATGTTGGCCACGGACATGCTGTTGTCGAAGATCCCCGGCGAGCGGAGGACGTCGCCGTCGCGGCGCACCGACACGTCGGTGTCCTGGGGGTGGACCGTGTCCATGTGGGCGGCGAACACGATGGTGGAGCCGCCGCCGGTGCCCCGCCGGATCCCGGTGACGTTGCCCAGCTCGTCCACCGAGACCTCCAGCCCCTGCGCCTCCATCCGGGCCTTCACGTAGGCGCCCCGCTCCTGCTCGAACTGCGACTTGCCCGGCATCTCGGTGATGCGGATCCACTCCGCCACCTGCTCGTCGTAGTGGTCCTCCAGCCAGCGCAGGGCATCCTGCACGGCGCGGTGGTCGCGGACCTGGGCCGTATAGAGGCTCCCGGGGGTCTGGGCTTCCGTACCGGACGGCGCCGCGAGGCAGAGGAGGGCGACGAGGGGGGCGAAGAGGACGGGGGCGCGGGGCATGGTGCTTTCCTCGTGGAGAGCTCGTTGGGGTGGCGGGCCGAGGAGCGGGCCACCAGGGTGCAACCTACGCGTCCGGGGCGCATCCGCGAGGGCGGGGGGCGCCGCAGCAGCTCTTGTGCTTCTTCCCGCTCCCGCAGGGACAGGGGTCGTTGCGCCCGGCGCTGGACAGCGCGACCTCCCGGTCGCCGTCGGCCACGAGCCGCATGACGTCGGCGGGCGGCCGTCCCCGCTCCAGGAGCGTGGCCATGGCCTGAAAGGCCGGGGCCGTCTCGGTGAAGAAGCGCTTGTAGCCCGCACACAGCCAATTCAGCCCCGGCTCCCCGTCGGGGGTGGTGAGGAAGCGGTGCTTGGGGCACTCGCCGTGGCAGAGGAAGCGTACGTCGCACTCCCGGCAGAACCGGGGGAGCGCGTCCCGCTTGGCCTGGCCGAAGGCGATCTGGGCCGGCGCGCGGGCCAGCTCGGCCAGCGGCGTCTCCAGCACGCTTCCCAGGCGGAAGTCGGGGTACACGTAGTGGTCGCACGCGTAGAGGCTCCCGTCGTGCTCCAGCGCGAGGGCGTCGCCGCACGTCTCCCGGAACACGCAGAGCGGGGGCTCCACGCCCATCCAGCCGGCCAGGGTGGCGTCGAACATCTGCACGAAGACCCGCCCCACGTCCCGACGCACCCACTCGTGGAAGACGGCCAGGAGGAAGGCCCCGTACGCTTCGCCGGAGACCGTCTCGGGGGTGACGGTGGCCGGGCTCGGCCGCGTGGGATCGGGCGGGGGCGCGAAGTCCAGCCCCCGCGCCCGGGCGCCTCCGTCGGGCGGGCGCTCCACCAGCGGGATGAACTGCAGGTGGCGGGAGCCCGCCTCCTTCAGGAACCGGTACACCTCCAGCGGACGTCCGGCGTTGCGCCCGCTCACCACCGTGAGGGTGTTGAAGTCGACGCCGTGCTTCTTCAGGAGCTCCAGCCCCCGCACGACCCTCGGGAACGTGGCGTGCCCGCCCTTGTCCGGGCGGTTGGCGTCGTGGATGTCCGCGGGGCCGTCGAGACTGAGCCCCACCAGGAACCGGTGCTCGGCGAGGAACGCGCACCACGCGTCGTCCAGGAGCGTCCCGTTCGTCTGCAGGGCGTTCGAGACCTTCCTCCCGCCGGCGTGCTCCTCCTGGAGGCGTACCACTTCGCGGAAGAAGTCCAGCCCCAGGAGCGTGGGCTCACCCCCCTGCCAGGTGAACGTGACCTCGGGGCCGGGCTGGGAGGCGAGGTACTGGCGGACGTACGCCTCCACGACCGGCGGCGGCATTCGAAACGCCTCCCCCGGCGGGTAGAGACGCTCCTTCTCCAGGTAGTAGCAGTAGTGGCAGTCCAGGTTGCAGAGCGCCCCCGTGGGTTTGGCCATGACGTGGAAGGAGCCGCGGCTCATGGAGTGCTCATCGCCTTTGGGGTTCCCGGGCGCTACGTTCGGGGACGCCCGTGAAGGGTGCTCCCTTCTTGGGGCTTCCCGCAACGTCGTCGGTCCCGCCATGGCCGATTCCCGTCTCTCTCGCCGCAGGTTCATCAAGGACCTGGGCGCCGGCGCCGCCGCCCTGGCGGTGCTGCCCCGCCTCGCCGAGGCGCTGCCCCCCGCGGAGCGGCCCAACATCCTGTTCATCATGTGCGACGACCACGCCTACCAGGCGATCTCGGCGTACGGGAGCAGGCTGAACCGGACGCAGAACATCGATCGGCTGGCGCGGGAGGGCGTCCTCTTCAACCGGAGCTTCTGCACCAACTCCATCTGCGCGCCCAGCCGGGCGGTGCTCCTCACGGGGAAGTACAGCCACCTCAACGGGGTGGTGGACAACTTCGTGGCCTTCGACGGGAGCCAGCAGACGTTTCCCAAGCTCCTCCAGCGGGCGGGCTACGCCACGGGGCTCTTCGGCAAGTGGCACCTGAAGAGCGACCCCACGGGCTTCGACCACTGGAGCATCCTCCCGGGGCAGGGCGACTACTACAACCCCGACTTCATCACCATGGGGGAGACGGCGCGCCGGCACGGGTACGTCACCGACCTCATCACCGACGACTGCCTGGCCTGGCTCCGGGAGCGCGATCCGGCGCGGCCCTTCTGCGCGCTGCTCCACCACAAGGCGCCCCACCGGAACTGGATGCCCGCCCTGAAGCACCTCTCCCTGTACGAGGGGGAGACGCTTCCCGAGCCCGAGACGCTCCTGGACGACTACGCAACGCGGAGCGAGGCGGCCCGCACGCAGATCATGAGCGTGGGCGCCGACCTCACGCTCACCTACGACCTGAAGGTGGACCCGGAGACGGCGGATCGCTTCGCCCCGGGCGAGCTGCACCGGGAGCTGTGGGAGGGCATGTACGGCCGCCTGGACCCGGAGCAGAAGCGCGCCTGGGACGAGGGCTACCGGCCCCGGGCGGAGGAGCTGGCCCGCCTGGCGCCGGAGGGCGACGACCTGACGCGCTGGAAGTACCAGCAGTACATCAAGGACTACCTGCGCTGCGTGGCGTCGGTGGACGAGAGCGTGGGCCGGGTGCTGGACTTCCTGGACGAGAGCGGGCTCGCCGAGAGCACGATGGTGGTCTACACGTCCGACCAGGGCTTCTACCTGGGCGAGCACGGCTGGTTCGACAAGCGCTTCATGTACGAGGAGTCGTTGCGCATGCCCCTCCTCGTGCGCTACCCGGCGGAGATCGCGCCCCGGGTCGCCGACGAGATGGTGATGAACCTGGACTTCGCCCCAACGTTCCTGGACTACGCCGGGGCGCCCATTCCCGGGGACATGCAGGGGGCGTCCATGCGGGCGCTCCTGGCGGGGCGGACCCCGGTGGATTGGCGTCGCTCGGTGTACTACCACTACTACGAGTACCCGGGCAGCCCGCTCATCAAGAGGCACTACGGCGTGCGCACCGAGCGGTGGAAGCTCATCCACTACTACCACGACATCGACGCCTGGGAGCTCTACGACCTGGAGGCCGATCCCCACGAAGTGCGCAACCTGTACGGGGACCCGGCCTACGCCGACAGGGTGGCGGAGCTGGGCGCGGAGCTGGACCGCCTGAGGCGGAAGTACGGGGACACCGACGAGACGGCGTTTCCCCCTCGGGGGTAGCCGGGCCCCCGGTCAGCGGATCCGGGCCCGGAACACCTTGGCGAAGAAGAGCATGGCCTCCCGCATGCCGTGGTCCCAGACCTCCCAGGTGTGGGCCCCGTCGGTGACGCGGAGCTCGGCGGGGAGGCCGGCCTCGCGCAGCGCGTTGTAGAGGTCCACCGAGCCCTGGACGAGGCGCTCGCTGTCGTCGTCCCCCATGGAGATGTACACCTGCAGGCGGTACTCCTCCGACTTCTCCTTCAGCGACGCGATCCACGCGAAGGGACTCTCGGCCTGCCAGCGTGCCTCGTCGAAGGGGACTCCCCACGGCGTGGGCGCGGCGCTGGGGCTGTTGGGGGGCGTGGGCGTGCGGGAGATCCCGCCCGAGAGCGTGGCCGCGGCGCCGAAGAGCTCGGGGTGCTTGAAGGCGGCGTGGATGGCGCCGTAGCCGCCCATGGAGAGCCCGCCGATCATGCGCGCCCGCCGGGTGGGGATGGTGCGGTAGGTGGCGTCCACGTGGGGGATGAGGTCCTGGATGAGCGCCGTCTCCACCGCGCCGAAGCCCGTCACCGGGTCCGAGTCCACCCAGTAGGAGTTCCTCCCGTCCGGCATGACCAGGATCACCGGCGGCAGCGCGCTGGCGGCGATGAGGGAGTCGGCGGTCATCTGGGCGTCTCCGTACCGGGCCCAGTTGGTGTGCTCGCCGCCGTATCCGTGGAGGAGATAGAAGACGGGGTACGCCCGCTCGGAGGTGTCGTAGTCCGGCGGCAGGTAGACGGTGTACGCCCACTCCCGGCCCAGAGCCGCGCTGTGGAACGTGCGCCCCTCCAGGACGCGTCCCTGTTGGGCGTGTGCCGCCGCCGGAGCGCCGGCGAGGAGGGCGAGGGCGACGGGGAGCAACAGCGCGCAGTCTATCCGCCGGCCAGTCATGGGAATCGTCTCCTCAGTTCACGATGGAGGCCCGCACGAGCTCGAGGAACTTCGCGGAGGGGTTCCGTCCCCGTGGCGTCTGGGTGAACACGAGGACGATGAGGTCCTCGTTCGGGTCCACCCAGGCTCCGGTCCCGTCGGAGCCGGTGTGGGAGAAGGTGCCGTCCTCCGCCACCCCCCACCCCATGCCGTACCCCACCCGCACCCCACGCTCCGGCCGCCACTCGCCGCCGGCGAGGTACGTGTCGGCGGTCACGCGGGCCACCGTCTCCTCCTTCAGGATCCGCTTGCCGCCGTACACGCCGCCGTTCAGGAAGGTCTGACAGAACACCGCGTAGTCGATGGCCGTGGAGATCATCCCGCCGGAAGCGCGCACGAAGGGCACCTGGGGTGGATCGCCCGGCTCCCATCCGGGAACCCACGCGCCGCCGGCGTCGCGCTGGTAGTAGACGGCCCCCATGCGGTCCAGCTTGCCGTCCAGCTTCTCGGGCAGCTCGTGGTTGTAGGAGTCGTGCATCCCCAGGGGCGTGTAGATGCGCTGGTCCAGGAAGGACTCCAGGGACTGGCCCGAGGCGATCTCCACGAGCGCCCCCAGCGTGTTGAAGCCCGGGTTGGAGTAGGAGTACGACGTGCCCGGGAGGACCTCGGCGCCCACCTCGCCGAAGCGCGCCGCCTCCAGCTTGAGCGAGGGCGCGTCGGGGTGCTCAGCCGAGGGCGTCATGTAGGGCGCGAGGAAGAGCGTGGGGATGCGCAGCCCCGACGTGTGGTTCAGGAGGTGGCGGATCTGGATGAAGCCCGCCCGGTAGTTGTCCCACGAGGGGATGTGCTTCCGGATCGGGTCGTCCCAGGAGAGCTTGCCCTCCTCCACGAGGATGCCGATGGAGGTGGCGATGGTGGGCTTGGTGTTGGACGCCATGCGGAACATGGTGCCCTTCTCCATGGGCAGGTTCTTCCCCTTGTTGCGCCAGCCCACCGCCTCGTGGAGGACCACCTTCCCGTCCTTGGCCACGAGGAGCACCGCGCCCACCAGGTCGCCCCGCCCCACCGCCTCCCGGTAGAGCTGGACGCCCCCCTGGAGGATGGCGGAGGACATGCCCACGTCCTCGGGCTTCCCCTGGGAGAGGGTGACGTCCTGGGCGGCGAGGGCGGAGGTGCCCGCGAGGAGGAAGAGGAAGGCGGCGGCGAGGGTCAGCCGCGGCGCGGCGGGGAAGAGCGATCTGCGCATGGTCGCTGCGCTCCCGTGGGGGAGGAGGGGGCGGCGGGGGCCGCCCCGTCGGGGTGGTCGAGGGGCAACCTAGCAGGTGGCGCGGGCCGGCGCCCTACTCCGGCGCCTGCATTCCCATGCGGCCCCAATCCTCGCGGGCGGGACCGTAGACGCCGTGCACCGGGAGGCCGGCCAGGCGCATGAGGACCATCATCTGCGCCCTGTGGTGGGCCTGGTGCCCCGAGAGCGCGTAGAGGGTGCGCCCCCGTGGCCACCGCTCCCCGTACATGTCGTCCTCCGTCTCCAGGTCCGCGTCGGTCCAACGCCGGACCTCACGGGCGAGGGATTCGGCGGCGGCCCGGTACCGGTCGGCCAGGGCCTTCGCCGTGGCGGGCACGGGCTCGTCCTCGCCGGGGCCCTCCAGCGCCAGGCCGGTGCGCCCCCCCATCTCGGGGATGGTCTGCGTGATGTGCCACGCCAGGCGCCCGAGGGTGCGGACGTCGGGGTGGAGCGTGCGGTGCAGGGCGTCGTCGGGGAGGGACGCGAACAGCTTCGCCGTCGCCTCGGCCTCGTAGTCCCAGACCGCCAGGAAGTCCTCGACTCTTCGGAACATGGTGGGTCCTCCGTATCAGTCGCCGGCTTGGCGCTCCTGCGTCGTGACGCTCCGGGAGCTCATGGGGATGGTGAGCTCCTGGGAGCCCATGGACATGGTCATCTCACCCTCCATGGTCATCTCCGTGCGCATGCGCACCAGCATGCCCGTGGCCTCCTCGATCTCCATGGTGCCCGTACCGCCTCCCGCGAGGTCGAACCGCTGGACCATCTGGCTCACCTCCAACACCGAGGCGCTGTCGCTGGTCATGGTGGACGTGGTGGCGAGGGTCACGACGCCCCCCTCCCGTCCCACCACGGTGGCCGTCGTCTCCAGGAGGATCGGGAAGCCGGGCGTGCGCCCGGTGCGCGTCCAGGAGCTTCCCACGGCCAGACCCTCGGCGGGGAAGGCGCCGAGGTTCTGGGACATGGCCGCGGTCATGGACTCGTCGCCGAACTGGGCCCGGAGGTCCGCTTTGAGAGCCTCCGGCGACATACCGGGAGGAAGCGTCATCCGTTGGACCATCCTCTCGACGAGGTCCTCGGTCCCCTCCACGCCGCGCACGCCGCCGGTGGGCTCCATGATGAGGAAGTACGTCCCGCCGTGCATCCCGGCGAACGCCTGGAGGGGCGGGGGCACGGGAGCGTCCGGCACCGCCGAGTCCCACGTCAGCGTCCCCATGGGGCCCTCCATGGTGACCCGCACCGACTCGGTGGTGTAGCTCAGGCGCGCCGCGCCGTCCCCGTCCACGGACAGGACCTCCATGCGGACGCCCTGGACCAGCGTCTGCCGGGACGTCTGCTCCGATCCCATCATCGTCTGGGTCGTTTCGGTCTCGGTGGTGGTCACGTAGGTGAACGTCTGCCCCGGCTCGAAGCGGTAGCGCAGGACGGTGCCCTCCTGGCCCGCGGCGGAGGCGGGCGCGGCGAGGGCGAAGCCGAGGAGGGAGGAGAAGGCGAGGCGGGCGCGGACGCGCATGGGTCCTCCGGAGGGCGGAGGGGGGGTGCGGGATCTTAGCGAGGCGGCCCGCCCCGCGGAAAGGCTCACGGGCCCTTCCAGGGGATGCGCACGACGACGCCCCCCGGGGACACGGAGAGCCCGCCCGCCAACGCGCTGCCCTTCCTGTGCAGGCGGGGCACCAGCACGCCGATGGCCGATCCCACCGCCGCCCCCACGAGGACGTCCGACGGGTAGTGCTTCCCCGCGGCCACGCGGGCGTAGCTGGTGAAGGCCGCCAGGGAGAGGCTGGAGGCCCAGAGCAGGTCCGACCCGCGGGAGCGGCCGTGCACGTCCTGGTAGATGGTGGAGAGGAGCGTCGCCGTGACGAAGGCGGCGGCGGCGTGCCCCGACCAGAACGACTCCAAGGCGTCCCCCTCCCCCCTGGCGGTCTCCAGGCGCTCCTCCGGGGAGATCTCGTCGTTGTGGAGGTAGGGCCGTTCCCGCCCGACCAGGCGCTTCATCGAGCGGGTCGAGCCCGCCAGGAGGAGGTACGACTCGGCGAAGATGGCCCCCACCGTGACGGTGTTCCCCACCCGACCCCGTAGGACCTGCGGCGCGAAGGAGGCCAGCACCGAGCCCACCACGAGGGCGTCGCGGCCCCGGTCGCTCCGGTCGTCCCAGGTGGGAGACCAGTTCCGGGCCGCCGGGCGGTCGAAGGGGTTGATGTCGTCGGGGCTGAAGGCCGCAAGCTCCGCCACCGAGAGGCCCCGCGTGTCGACGAGCTGCTCCGCGAGGAGCGTGAGCCCGAGCCCCAGGGGCGCCAGGACCAGGTCGGGCTTCCCCAGCGCGTAGGGAAAGGGCCGCTCCTGCCCGCGGGCGGACCCCGGAAACAGGGCCAGGAGGAGGAGCAGGGACGCGACACGACGGTGCATGCCGGAAATCTGCGGAGCCGCCTCTTGCCGCGCCACGCTCACCCCAGGGATGGCGTCCGCGACACGTGCACCCGCGCGGGACGGATGTTCTGGTTGGCCCGCAGCGCGTTGCCGGGGTCGTACTCGGCCTTCAGGGCAGACAGGCGCTCGTAGTTCGAGCCATAGGCGGCGCGCACCCGGGCCTCGTCGTCGTCCTGGGTGAGGAAGTTCACGTACGTGCCGGTGGAGTGGGGGCGGAGCTCCTCCCAGCACCCGCGCACCCATCCCACGTGCCGGTCCGCTTCGGCGGGGTCGTCCCAGGCCCCGGCCACGTTGACCACGAATCCGGCGCTCCGGTGGCCCGCGGCCGAGCTCTCCTCCGGCACGCGGGCCATGGCCCCGCCGAGCTGGAAGCAGAGGATGGCCGTGTGGGGTGACTCGATACGGCGGCCGTGCTCCAGGAGGATCCGGTCCGTGTCCTCCGTGAGCCCCTCCAGGTACTCCGACTTCCAGTAGTACTGCCGCCCCCTTGGCTGTCCCGCGTCGAACATGGCCTGGTGGGCCAGGAAGGGCTTGGGCGCCATCCCCCCTCCCAGGGGACGCCCCACCTCGCGCAGGGGCGCGAACACCCTCGCGCCCTCCTCCAGCGGTCCGGCGTACATCCCCGCGATGCCCACGATGGGCGTGCCGTGGGCCTCCTGGGGCAGGAAGGGCGCCGGCGGCGCCGGCCGGATCACCAGCAGCGAGCCGGCCTCCTCGGGCAGGGAGGCGGCGAAGGCGCGGTAGAAGGGCATGACCTCCGGGGCCTGCTGGAGAGGCCAGACCATCATTCCGGCCACCACGTCCGGGCCCAGGGGGTGGGCGAGGAACTCGAAGCTCGTGACGATGGCGAAGTTCCCGCCGCCGCCCCGCACCGCCCAGAAGAGATCGGCGTTCTCGCTGGGGCTGGCGGCCACGCTGCGGCCGTCGGGGAGGACGACCTGGGCGGAGAGCAGGTTGTCGGACGTGTACCCGTGCCTGCGCGTGAGCCAGCCGAAGCCGCCCCCCACCGTGAGGCCGGCGATCCCGGTCTCCGAGACGATCCCGCTGGGCACGGCCAGCCCGTGCGGCTGCGTCGCCCGGTCCACGTCGCCCAGCGTGCAGCCGGCCTCCACCCGCACGGTACGGGTGCCGGGATCGACGCGGATGTCCTTCAGCGCCGACAGGTCGATGACGACGCCGTCGTCGCACAGGGACGTGCCGGCGATGTTGTGCCCACCGCTCCGCACGGAGAACACCAGGTCCCGCTGGCGGACGAACCGGACGGCCCGGGCCACGTCCTCCGCGCCGGCGCACCGGACGACGAGGGCGGGGCGGCGCCGGATCATCCCGTTCCAGATGCTGCGGGCGGCGTCGTAGGCGGGGTCGGAGGGCAGGAGGAGGGAGCCCCTCAGGCTCCCGCGGAGGTCCGAGAGGGCGGCATCGTCGAGGAGCACGGAGCCCCCCCGGCGGTCGAGGACGGATATCGTGGACATGCTTCCTTCCAGGCAGGAGTGGTACTTGGTCCACGACGCTCGCCTCCCGCCCGCGCGCCCTCAAGTATAGTTTCTGTACCAACCTGGACAGGGAGGGGGCGGTGGAGCGAGCGCTGGTGAAGAGCTACGGGCAGTTCTGCCCGGTGGCGGTGGCGTCGGAGGTCCTCACGCAGCGGTGGACGCCGCTGGTGCTTCGGGAGCTCCTTTGCGGGAGCACGCATTTCAACGAGCTGCGGAAGGGCGTGCCGCTCATGTCGCCGACGCTGCTCGCCCAGCGTCTCCGGGCGCTGGAGGAGGCCGGCGTGGTCACGCGGGAGGTGTCGGAGAAGGGGAGGCAGACGGCGTACCGCCTCACCGAGGCCGGGCAGGAGCTCCGCCCCATCATCGAGGGGATCGGGGTGTGGGGTCGCCGGTGGCTCCAGCAGGAGTTGCGGGACGAGGAGCTGGACCCGGCCCTCCTCATGTGGGACATGCGGCGTCGCATCGAGGCGGGAGCTCTGCCCGAGGGGCGGGTGGTGGTGCGCTTCGAGTACACGGACGTCGAGGAGAAGCTCTCGCGATGGTGGCTCGTCCTCGAGGAAGGTCAGGCGGATGTCTGCCTGGCGGACCCGGGGTTCCCGACGGACCTGGACGTCACGACGACGGTCCGGCTCATGACGGAGATCTGGATGGGCGAGGTGGAGTTCCGTCGGGCTCTGGGCCCCGAGCTCGTGGTCAGGGGCTCCCGCGCCCTCGCCCGGTCGCTCCCCGGCTGGCTCCGCCTCAGCACCTTCGCCGGGGTGGAGAAGAGCCGCGCCGCGCCTGGCGGCCCGTAGATCCGTTGGCGTGCGTGAAGGCGAGGGACGGCCGCGCCTTGCCGCACCATCGCCGGGGACTCAACCTTGCCCCCTGCCCACGCCCAGCCCGGAGCCCCGCATGCGCCGCCTCGGTACCCGCCTCCTCCCCGCCTTCCTCTGCCTGGCCCTCGCCGCGTCGGCGCCCGTGCGGGCCCCGGCCCAGGAAGCGCCCCTCCAGGGCTTCGACGCGTGGGTGGCCCGGGCCGTGGCCGACTGGGAGGCCACCGGCCTGGCCGTGGCCGTGGTGAAGGACGGCGAGCTGGTCTTCGCCAAGGGGTACGGCGTGCGCCACCTGGAGGAGGGGGGTGCGGTGGACGAGCACACCCGCTTCGCCATCGGCTCCACCACCAAGGCCATGACCGCCGCGGCGCTGGCCATGCTGGTGGAGGAGGGCAAGGTGGCGTGGGACGACCCGGTGGAGATGCACCTCCCCTGGTTCCGGCTGAAGGACCCGTACCTCACCCGGGAGGTGACGGTGCGCGACCTCCTCACCCACCGCGCGGGCATGGGGAACGCCGACTTCCTCTGGTACGAGCGGGACGCCACCACCCAGGAGATCGTGGAGAAGCTGGCGCTGGTGGACGCCGCCTACGGCCTGCGCTCCTCCTTCATCTACCAGAACATCATGTACGCCACCGCCGGCGAGGTGGTGGCGGCGGCGAGCGGCATGCCGTGGACCGAGTTCGTCCGCGCGCGGATCTTCGCGCCCCTGGGCATGACGGAGACGGTGCCCCTCCTGGCCGAGACGGTGGGGCGGCCCAACGTGGCCCACCCCCACCACCGGGTGGAGGGGCGGACCGTGCCCATCGGAAACGCGTCGGTGGACCCGGTGGCGGCGGCGGGCTCGGTGTGGTCCAGCGTGAGCGACATGTCGAAGTGGCTCCGTTTCCTCCTGGCCGGAGGCGTCACGGAGGGCGGCACGCGCCTCCTGGAGGAGGAGACGGTGGCGGAGCTCTTCCGCCCCCAGTCCTTCGTCACCCCGTCCCAGTTCTACCCCACGCAGCGCGTCACCCGCCCCCACTGGATGACCTACGGCCTCGGGTGGTTCCAGCAGGACTACCGGGGGGAGAAGGTGGACTTCCACACCGGGTCCATCGACGGGATGGTGGCCATCGCGGGCCTCATCCGGGACCGGGGCCTGGGCGTGTACGTCCTGGCCAACCGGGACCACGTGGAGGTGCGCCACGCCATCATGTACCGCGTCTTCGACGCCTTCCTGGGCGGGGAGGCGCGGGACTGGAGCGGCGAGCTGAAGGGGCTGTACGACGGGCTGGCGGCCAGCGCCGACAGCGCCCGCCGGGAGGCGGACGCCGCGCGGGTGGAGGGCACGTCCCCGTCCCTCGCCCCGGCCGAGTACGCGGGGCGGTACGTCCACCCGCTGTACGGCACGCTCACGCTCACCGAGTCGGCGGGTACACTGCGCGCCGACTGGGGCCCGGGGCAGCCGGGCTCGGTGGCGCACTGGAACTTCGACACGTTCCGCGTGGAGTGGGACGCGCGGTGGCGCGGGTCGGCGCTGCTGACCTTCGTGCTGGGCACCGACGGGAAGGTGGCCGCGGTGCGCATGGGGCGGATGGAGCTGCCGCGGGCAGGGGGCTGAGAGCCGCGCGCCGGCCCGCCGCCCCCTACAGCCCCTCCGCCTCCTCCTCGATCTCGCTCCGCCTCCGCTCCAGGCGGCGGACTTCGCCGGAGGCGCGCATCCAGCGGAACCCCTCCACGAGCACCACGAGGACGCAGAGGACCGCCATGAGCGTGACGTTCTCCTCCAGGGCCAGCCCCACCAGGGGGATGACCGCGGCGGGGGTCACGCCCAGCGCCATCCAGAGGAGGTGGCGGGACTGCTCCTTCCGGAGCTTGCCGAGGCGCTCCTCCACGTCCGCCGCCTCGGCGCGGAGGTCCGGGGGAAGGTCCCGCTCGGCCAGGGGGAACTCCTCGTCCTCGTCGCCCCCCAGGATCCCCGCCGACTCCAGCACCCCCCTGGCCGCGTCCTCCACCTCTTCGGCGACGAACAGCGCGGCGCCCGACAGGCCGCCCACGTACGACACGCCCCCGGCCACGTTGTCGCTCACCAGGCGGCACGGGATGCCGGCGTCGTCCAGGTAGCCCCGGGCGAGCTCGGCTTCCCAGTAGTGCTGGAAGTGTGCGATGCGCGTCTCGGACATGACGTCGGCGTGGCGGTGAACGTGGGGGCTCCAGCGAACGTTCGGCCCGGCCGCGCCCCCCGGCAATGCCGCCCTCCCTTGCCCAACAGTCCCGGGGCTTCGAGTGTGGGAGAGTCAGCCGACATCCCGGGATGAAGGAGTGGCCCATGGCGCAGCCCATCCAGTTCGTGCTCAACGGGGAGCCCACGGAGATCGACACCGATCCCCGGCGCCCCATGCTCTGGGTCCTCCGCACCGACCTGGGGCTCACCGGCACCAAGTACGGCTGCGGCGAGCGGGAGTGCGGCTCGTGCACCGTGCTCCTCGACGGGCGGCCCATCTTCTCGTGCCGGACCCCCATCCGCTCCGCTCAGGGCCGGGAGGTCACCACCATCGAGGGGCTGGCCAGGGACGGGAGGCTCCACCCCGTCCAGCAGGCCTTCGCCGACCACGACGCCCTCCAGTGCGGCTTCTGCACCCCGGGGCTCATCATGGGCGCGGTGGGCTTCCTGGGCCGGAACCCCGACCCCACGGAGGAGCAGATCCGCGAGGGGCTCGAGGGGCACCTGTGCCGGTGCGGCACCCACGTCCGCGTCGTCCAGGCCGTCCGGGCCGCCGCCCGCACGATGACGGAGGACCGGCCATGACCACCCGTCGGGATTTCCTCAAGATCACGGGGCAGGGGATCTTCGTGATGTTCACCGTGGACATCACCGAGCTGCTGGCCAAGCGCACCTTCCAGTTCCGGAACTACCCCACCGACTTCAACGCCTACCTGCGCATCGGCGAGGACGGGCGGGTGACGCTCTTCTCCGGGAAGATCGAGATGGGCCAGGGCGTGGTGACGTCGCTGCCCCAGATGCTCGCCGAGGAGCTGGACGTCCCGCTGGACCGGGTGGACGCCGTCATGGGCGACACCGCCCTCTGCCCGTGGGACATGGGCACTTTCGGCTCCATGAGCACCCGCTTCTTCGGCCCGCCGGTGCGCAAGGCCGGGGCGGAGGCGAAGGCGGTCCTCAAGGAGCTGGCCTCCGAGCGCCTGGGCGTGCCCGTGGCCCGCCTGGGCACCCGCGACGGCACCGTCTACGACACGCAGGACCCGTCGGCCTCGGTGACCTACGGCGAGCTGGCCCGCGGCCGGCGCATCGAGCGGGAGGTCCCCGGGAGCGCGCCGCTGGACGACCGCGACGACTACACCGTGGCCGGCGTGGCCACCACCCGCGTGGACGCGGTGGCCAAGGTCACCGGCCGGGCCCGCTACGCGGCGGACATGCGCCTCCAGGGCATGGCGTACGCGAAGATCGTGCGGCCGCCCGCCCACGGCTCGACGCTGGTGGACGTGGACACGAGCCGGGTGGCCTCGGTGGAGGGCGCCACGGTGGTCCGGGACGGCGACCTGGTGGCCGTGCTCCACGAGCTCCCCGACATGGCCGAGCTGGCGCTGGCCGAGGTGGACGCCACCTGGCGGGAGCCCGAGTCGGGGCCCAGCAACGCCACCATCTTCGAGTACCTGGAGGGGAACCTCCCCCAGGCGCGGGTGGTGACCGAGGCCGGCGACCTCGTCGCGGGGCGCTCCGCGTCGGCGCGCACCTTCGAGTCGGTGTATCACGCCCAGTACATCGCCCACGCCCCCATGGAGCCCCACGCCGCGCTGGCCAAGGTGGAGGACGGCAAGGCCACGGTGTGGGCGTCCACGCAGAACCCCTTCGGCCTCCAGGGCGAGCTGGCCCGGGCCCTGGGCATGGAGGTGGAGGACGTGCGCGTCCTCACGCCGTACGTCGGCGGGGGCTTCGGCGGCAAGACGAACTACCGGCAGGCCGTGGAGGCCGCCCGCCTGGCCCGCGCCGCGGGCCGGCCCGTGCAGGTGATGTGGACCCGCCGGGAGGAGTTCTTCTACGATACGTTCCGCCCCGCCACCATCGTGAAGGTGGCGTCGGGCATGGACGCCCAGGGCCGCATCACGCTCTGGGACTACGCCAACATGCACGGCGGCGACCGGAGCTCTCAGCCCGCGTACGCGCTGCCCAACCACCGGGTCACGTCCCAGGGCGGCTGGGGCGGCGAGGGTCCGCGCTACCACCCCCTGTGCGTGGGGCCCTGGCGGGGGCCCGGCGCCAACGTGAACCACTTCGCCATGGAGTCGCAGGTGGACCTCATGGCCGCGGCGGCGGGGCAGGACCCGGTCTCGTTCCGCCTGGCCAACCTCACCGACGAGCGCATGAGGCGGGTGCTCCGCGCCGCCGCCGACGCCTTCGGCCACGCGTGGAAGCCGGCGCCCTCGGGCGACGGCGTGGGGGTGGCGCTGGGGACCGATGCCGGCACGTACGTCGCCACCATGGCCAAGGTGCAGGTGAACCGGCAGAGCGGCGCCGTACGGGTGGAGCGCATCGTGTGCGCCCAGGACATGGGGGAGGTCATCAACCCCGAGGGGGCCATCATCCAGATGGAGGGCGGTCTGACCCAGGGCCTCGGCTACACCCTCAGCGAGGAGATCCACTTCGACCGGGGCGTCATCATGGAGGAGAACTTCGACGCCTACTCCATCCCCCGCTTCTCGTGGGTGCCCGTCATCGAGTGCGTCCTGGTGGCCAACCCGGAGATCGGGCCCCAGGGAGGCGGAGAGCCCGCCATCACCACCACCGGCGCCGTGGTGGCCAACGCCATCCACGACGCCCTGGGGGTGCGCCTGTACGAGCTGCCCATGACGCCGGCGCGCATCCGCGAGGCGCTGGCGGCGCGGGAGTAGGGAGGGGGGGGTGGTCCGGGCCCGCCACAGCGGCGACGGTCGCGCGCCCACACCTGAGGAAACCGTGGCTCTCCCGCGCACCCCGCCTTAGACTTTCCGAGAGCACGAAGTCCAACCCGGCGGGGGGCGGACATGGCACGAGCGAAGGGACTCGGTGTGCGGGGCCTTGCAGGCCTGGCGAGCCTCGCGGTGCTTGGGTACCTGGCCTTCGTCCTGCCCGGTCTGGTCGACGTGTTCTCGCTCCAGGGGGCGCTTCCCGCACTCCTCACCTTCGTCCTGACGTGCGTCGCGCTGGCCTCGGCCGGCGCCTGCGTGCTGTCGCTCGTCCTCATCCGGCGCTCGTGGGATCGGGCGGGCGTGCCGCCGCTGGCCCTCTTCCTGTCCGCCGTCGCGGCATCGTGGGCCGTCCTCCTCGGCGTGAACCACTTCGGGGTGGAGGACGGCTTCATCGAGGCGTCGAGCAGCGGCGGGCTCGTCGACGTCGTCGTCCTCGTGGGCGCACTCGTCCTGGCGGTGGCGACGTTCCTGCGCTTCTCGGCGCTCTTTCCCAGGCCGCTGGAGCCCGATTACCTGGGGGAGGGCATGCGGCCAGGGTCCCTCGTGTACCGGCTCCGCGCGTGGCTCCTCCGGCCCGGCCCGGTCTGGGCGATGACGCTCGCGTGGCCCTTCGTCGTGGTGGCGACGGGCGTGGCCGGATTCTACCTGGCCGCGTTCCTGACCGGAGACCGCTCGCTGACGGTGGAGGGCCTGACGGCCGTGCCCTTCCTGCTGGTCTGGTGGAGCTTCCCCCTCGCCGCGCTGGTGTTCGGCGTGCAGAACCTGGTGGCCGGCTTCCGGTCGGCGGATCCGGCCCAGCGTCGGCAGCTCCTCTGGATGGTCACGGGGGTCGTCACCTCGGCCTGGCTCATCCTGCTTCCCCTCCTGACCCTCCCGGCGTTGATGATCCTGGGGGTGGAGGGACACGTCGGCTGGTGGGCCAACGTCCCCGTGGTGCTCTGGGGGCTGGCACCCGGCGTCCTGGTGGCATCGGTGGCCGTCGCCGTGTTCTACACGGGCGGGGTCGACCCGGCCCTCGTCCTGCGCCGGAGCACGGTACTCGGGATCCTGGGGGCGATCTGGATCGGCCTCTTCGCCGTGATCGAGAGCTTCGCCACGGAGTGGGCGGCCACCACCCTCGACCTGCCCGAGTCGATGATGTCCGCGGTGGTGGCCCTCGGCGCGGCGGGGGTGGCGTTGGCGTTCCGGTCACGGGTCGCCACGCTCACCCGGGGCCTGGGGAGCGCGGGACCCATGACCGGCGGAGGCTGAGAGGATCATGGACGTGTTTTCGGATGCGACGCTCCGCCAAGGCGCGGTTCCGGGCAACTACGACGTCAGACTCAGCCTGTCGCTGACCGGTGCCCTCGCGGTGATCGTCCTGGACTTCTACCGCGAGCGGCCGGCGCTGAGATTCGTGACGGGCCTTATGGGGATCCCCCTGCTCCTCGGGGGTGCCTGGGCGTTCCTGAGCGTGGGTTTCGAGTGGTGGGACACACTCGCCTTCGGCATGCTCCTCGCAGGCGCCGCGGTCTTCTCCTCCGACCGCTTCAACGTGTATATGGCCGACGGAGGTCCGGCGGCAACCGACGACGCAGGCGCCACGGTCGGTCCTGCGGCGCCCGATGGCGCTCTTGCCACAGCGCGCACGGAGGCGATGGAGGGCCGGGACAGAGCCCTGGGCGAGGCACGCAGCCGCTTCCGCTGGGGGCTCTTCGCCCTCGTCTCCGCGGCGGGCCTCGGCTTGGCCGGAACCCTGACGTTCCTGACAGGGGCTGGGGACTCGACGTGGAGGTCCGGCCTGGCCGTCGCTGCCGGCCTGGTGCTGGGCCTCGTCTCCGCGGTGCTCCTGCATGCATCCGAGAGGGCGCGGGATGCCGAGCTTCTCTACGCCGGGCAGTTGCGACGCGTGCAAGAGCTGGAGGCGGCCCTGCGCCTGGCGGTGCACGACACCGGCGCCGACGGCCGCGCCGAGGAGCGGGCGCGGGTGCTCGGCGTGCTCCTCGGCGCCGCTTCCCGCGAGGAGGAGGTCGATCCTTCCGCGCCGGGCCCCCGGTAGGGAGGGGCGGCCATGGACACGCCCCCCCCGGCGGTGAGCTGCCCGGGCTGCGAGACGGAGGTGCTCGGGCGGTACTGCCACGAGTGCGGCCAGGAGCAGGGTCCGCTGCTCCCGTCCGTACGCGCGTGGCTCGCCTCCGTCCTCGACGAGGTGCTCTTCGTCGAGGCGCGACTGCCCCGTACGCTCCGCCTCCTGGTCCTGCGACCGGGATTCCTGACCCGTGAATGGGGGGCCGGCCGTCGCTCGCCCTACGTGGCTCCCCTCCGACTGTACCTGGCCGCCGCCGCCGTCTTCTTCGTGGTGTGGCCGCTGGCTGCCGAGTCGCAGAGCGCCTTGTTCCAGGGCATGCTCGAAGGGTACATGTCCGGGTATCTCCGAGGCGCGGGCGGGAATGACCTGCCGCCAGACGCCGTGGCGCTCGCCGCCGGGCTGGCGGACCGCATCGTCACGTGGCTCCAGGTGCTCCTCCTCGTCGGCGCGGTTCCCGTGCTCGCCCTCGTGAACCTGGGGGATTGGGGCGAGCGGTCCGACAGCTTCGTGCAGCAGCTCATCTTCTCGCTGCATTTCCACACGGTCGGATTCGCACTGCTGGTCGTGTGGGTCCTCATGGAGCGGGCCTGGGCAGGTGGGATCGACGACAACATCCAGTTCCTCATCCTCTTCGGGTACCTGGCCGTGGTGATCCGTGGAGCGTTCGGGACCACGTGGCGCGTCGCCATCGTGCGGGGTGTTGCCGTGGGGCTCACGTATGCGCTTGTGTCCCTGGTCCTCGTGTTGGCGCTCGCCGGGCTGTCGGCGGTGGTCTGGCCGGTCTCCGTAGCGAGCTGAGGGGGAAGTCGCAGGCCGTGCCGGGAGCGGAGCGCCCCCTTACTCCGACTGCAACGCCTCCCGCGGATCCACCCGCGTCGCCCGCCACGCCGGCAGCGTACCCGCCAGGACGGCGACCCCCAGGAGCGCCGCGCCCACCCCGGCGTACACGCTCCCGTCCCACGGCGACACGGTGAAGAGCAGGGGGGCCACCCGCGGTGCGGCCAGCGCGGCCAGGACGAGCCCCAGGCCCACGCCCACGGCCACAACCCCCACCGAGCGGCCCAGGACCATGCGCCAGAGGCGCGGCGCACCCGCGCCCAGCGCCGAGCGGATGCCCAGCTCCCGGCGGCGGGAGGCCACCTCGAAGGCCAGCACCGAGTAGAGGCCCCACCCCGCCACCACCAAAGCGAGGATGCCGAAGGCCGAGAACATGGAGGCGCCCAGCGTCCAGGAGCGGAGCTGGGGGTCCACGTTGCCCTGGAGGCTCTGCGCCGAGACGAACCGGATCAGGGGCGACGTCTCCCGGAGCGACGCCTGCACCGGCGCCACCAGGCGGTCGGCGTCGCCGTCGGTGCCCACCATCATGGCCTGGGGCGGCCCCCGGAACGCGGGGTGGGGGAGGTTCACGTAGTAGAGCCAGTTGGCCGTCTCCTCCACCAGGTCCTGGCGCCGGTGGTCCTCCACCACCCCCACCACCTCGGTGCAGGGCGGCGTCTCCACGTCGTCCTGGGGGACGAGGAGGCACGCCCCCACGGCGCCGCCCTCGGGCCAGTAGCCCCGGGCCATCCCCGCGGTGACCACCGCCACCGGGGGCGCGCCGTCGGCGTCGTCGCCGGGCTCGAAGGCCCGCCCCTGGAGGACCCGGATGGCCATCGCCTCGAAGTACCCCGACGAGACCTTGTTGACGTACGGCCCCCCGTCGGGTGGCCGGGGCACCGAGTCCATACCCGGCACCCGCGGCTCGCCGAGGCTGAAGCTGTTTGCGAAGGGGATGGAATAGGAGAGGCCGGCGACGCGGACGCCGGGGAGGCCCCTCACCTGGTCCAGCCCCCGGCGGTAGATGGACTCCCGCTCCGCCGACGGGAGCGTCTCGTTCCACTGGAGCTTCGCCACGACCACCTGGCCCGCGTCGAAGCCCAGGTCCAGGGAGCGGGCGTTGCGGAGGCTCTTCACGAAGAGCCCCGCGCCCACCAGGAGGATCACCGAGAGCGTGGCCTGCGCCACCAGGAAGCCCGTCCTCGTCCGGCCGCCGGGGTGGCGTCCCTCGCTCCCGTCCCCCTTGAGGGCTCCCGCCGGCGCCGAGCGCATGGCCTGGAGCGCCGGGACCACCCCCGCCAGGAGGGCGGTGAGGAGGGCGGCCAGGCCCACGAACCCCAGGAGCCGCCCCGACGAGAGCGGGCTTCCGAGGACCACGTCGGGAAGGAGCACCTCCTGGATGGCGCTCCCTCCCACCCGCGCCAGGACCAGCGCCCCCACGGCGCCCAGCGCCGCCAGGACCAAGCTCTGGGCCAGGAGCTCCATGAGGAGCCGGGCGCGCCCCACCCCCAGGGCCACGCGCACCGCCATCTCCCGGCGCCGCCGGGCCGTCCGGGCCAGGAGGAGGTTGGCCACGTTGAAGCACGCGATGAGCAGGACGATGGCCGAGACGGCGGCGAGCCACGCCGCCACCCGGGCCTCGTCGGCGGGGCGGGGGCCCCGGGCGGCGATGACGGGCGCGACCAGGATGTCGGCTTCGGCATCGTAGTCGCCAAGGGCGATCATCTCCTCGCGTCCGCGGCGGTGGGCGGCCGTGGCCTGGGCCGCGGCGGCCTCGGTCGCCGAGCCGTCGGCGAGGCGGGCCACCACGTGGAGCCACCACCAGTTCCGGTGCTCCCTCCAGATCGTGGTGCCCGTCATCCGCTCCTGGTGCATCTCCAGGGGAACCCAGACGTCGACGGGCTCCAGGGCCGCGCCGGTGAAGCCCCGGGGGAGCACCCCCACCACGGTGTAGCTCCCGCTCCCCAGGTCCAGGGTCCGGCCCAGGATCCCGGGGTCGCGCCCCAGGACCCGGTCCCACAGCTCCCACGACACCAGCGCCGTCCCGGGAGCGCCGGGCTGCGCCTCGTCTCCGCTGAAGGGCCGCCCCATGGCCGGGCTCACCTCCAGGAGGGGGAAGAAGGAGGCGGTGGCGGAGGCCACCCGCACGGGTCGCGCGCCTTCGCCCCGGCCCAGCGTCTCCTCGTTGGGCCCGGCCCACGCCGCCACCGAGGCGAAGGCCGACACCTCGGCCAGGTCGGCGTAGTCGGCGTACGTGAAGGTGCTGCCGACGAACGTCGTGCCGTCGTCGAAGCGCCGCTGGGCGTAGACCAGCCGGACCCGGTCGGGATCTCCGATATGCGCCGGCGGGCTCAGGAGGAGCCGGTCCACCACGCCGAACATCACCGCGTTGGCTCCCAGGCCCAGGGCCAGGATGGTCACCACCGACAGGGTGAACCCGGGCGACCGGGCCAGGACCCGCACCGCGTAGCCCAGGGACCGGGCCATCGTCTCCACCACCTCCGTCTTCCTCATCGTCCGCTCCCTTCCCCCGTCGATGTGCGCCAGCGCCCTCCGATAGGCGTCCACGTCCCCGAAGCGCCTCCGCGCTGCCGCCTCCGCCTCGCTCCGGGAGAGCCCGCCGGCCACCATCTCGTCGGCGAGGCGGTCCAGGTGGTAGCGCAGCTCCTCGTCGGTGTCCGCGGCCACGTCCCGGCGCACGTCCCGCAGCCGGAAGAGCCTGCGGATCCCCCGCGGCGGCGTCACGTCAGGCCGGCTCCGCCCCGGCGCGCAGGACCTTGAACACGGCCTCGGCGTACCGGGACCAATCCCGCGTGGCCTGGGCCAGCTCCCCCTCTCCCGCCTCGGTCAGCGCGTAGTACTTGGCGCGCCGGTTGTTCTCCGACATCCCCCAGGACGACGCCAGCCACCCCCGTCGCTCCATGCGGTGCAGGGAGGTGTAGAGGGCCCCGTCCTCGATCTCCAGCGTCCCGTCGGTGGTCTGGTGGATCCACTGGGCGACGCCGTACCCGTGGCGGGCCCCCCCGGCCAGCGCCTGGAGGACGAGGACGTCCAGGGTGCCCTGGAGGAGGCTCATCTGCTTGGGGGACACGGCGGATCTCCCTGAAGTGTTGAGGGGAGCGGGCGAAAAAAAACGGCCCCGGCGCCTTACCCTCAAGTGTTCAGGGGAAGGTAGGGCGCCGGGGCCTGTCCTGCAAGGGTCACGAAGGGCCACCCGGCCCGCCGTCGGGGGTCTCAGGCCCCGTGCCGCGCCGCGTTGGCCCTGATGGCGGCGGCCACGAAGGCCGCCAGCCCCGGGGCTCGGCCGTCGTAGTGGGCGGCGAAGCGGGGATCGTCGGTGTACATCTCCGCCAGCCCCACGTGCATGCGGTGGCTGCACGGGTAGAACCACCGGTCGATGTGCCGGCGCGCCTCCTCCGCCAGGGCCGTGGCGTCCTCCCCGTCGGCGGCCCCGCCGGCGGCCAGCACCGCCGCCAACCCGGCCTCCACCTTCTCCGCCTCGGCCTTGATGGCAGCCCAGTCCTCGGCGCGGTACGCCTTGGCGCGCCGAGCCGACTCCTCGTAGGCCTCGGTGTCTCCCCAGCGCTCCCGCGCCTCGGCCTCGTAGGGGCCGTGTCCCGTCCCTTCCATCGTCGTCCTCCCGGTCGTGGTTCGAAGTGACGGTGAAGGGTACGACCTCACGTTACGTGAGGTGCAAGGGGGGTGGGGGGGGGGGGGCGAATCCCCCACCCCCCCCCCCGCGGGAGCGTGCCCGCGGGGGGGGGGGGGGGGGCCACGCCCCCCCCCCCCCCACCCGCGCGTCAGCGTCCCGGCGGGTCGGGGTCGATGACCCCGATGGGCTTGAGGAGCCGCTCCCACGCCCCCCGGCTCACGAGGCTCCGGTCGGGGGCGGCGGTGGGCGCCGGCAGCGCGTATCCGTCGGCGGCGGCGTCGTTCACCGTGTACCCCTGGTCCGCCAGCGAGCGGACCGTGAGGAGGCTCAACGGGTTGCCCGCGCCGGAGATGAAGCCGGTCATGAGCTCGGTGCCGAAGACGCTCTCCCGCCAGTGTCCGTCCCGCGTCCCCTCTCCGCCGGTGTTCTCCACCGGCACGCCGTTCACCAGCGTGCCGCCCATGCCCACGAAGGCCGCCTTGCCGTTGGCGCCGTTGAAGAAGGGGTCGGCGCCGCCCTTCCCCTCCAGGAGGCTCTGGATCTCCCAGATCGTGCCGATGCCGATGACGTGCCCCATCTCGTGGAGGATGACGTCGTTGAGCGTCCCGCTGGCCTGCATGCTCGCCAGGTCCGCCTCGTCGAAGGTCATGGTCCCCAGGATGGGGATGCCCGTGCTGCTCCGGATGTAGCACGGCCCCGCCGAGCCCAGCGTCCCGCCGGCGCCGTCGATGGGGCCGACCTTGGCGTAGATGACCAGGTCGTCGACGGTGAGCGCCTCGGCGGGCGTGTCGTCGCTGCAGTCGTCCACCTGGGTGGCCGTGAGGCTCGTGTTGGGCAGGTCGCCGGTGATGATCGACTCCCACCGCGTCTCGGCGGCGGCGAAGGCCGCCTGGACCGCCCCCGACATGGAGCCGATGACGCGGATCTCCACGTCGAAGGTCGCCGGCGGAGCCGCCGAGCCCGTTGCGGTGAACGTCACCGGCGTGAGGCCCGTCACCGTGGCCGTCAGGGTGTTCGCGCCGGCCACGGCGCCCAGCGTCCAGCTCCCCACCGCCGCCGTGCCGTCGGCGCCGGTGGTGGGGGTCGACCCGCTCACCGAGCCTCCGCCGGAGGCTACGGCGAAGGTCACCGAGACACCGGCGACGCCGTTGCCGAAGGCGTCGGCGACCTTGACCCGGGGGTCGGTGGCGACGGCGGTCCCCACGGTGGCGGTCTGGTTGTCGCCGGCCACCTTCGTCACGGACGTCGCCGGCCCCGCCGTGGCGGTGGCGTTGAACGTCACCGAGCCGGCGCCGGTCACCGCGGCGGTGAGGGTCTGGGCGCCCGCAGTGGTGCCCAGCGTCCACACCGCCGAAGCCCGGCCGTTCTCCCCCGTGGCGCCGTTGGCGGTGGTGGCCAGGAGGGGTGCCGGGACCTCCACCGAGCCGCCCCCCGACGCCACGGTGAACGTCACGCCGGCGCTGGGCACCTTGTTGCCGAAGGCGTCCACGACCTCCACGGTCACCGTGACCGTGTCGCCCGCGGTCCGGGTCTGGGCGTCCCCCGACGGCTTGCTGAGCGCGGCGGGCGGGCCCGAGGTGGCCGTGGCGGTGAAGTCCAGCGTGCCCAGGGCCCCCGCCGAGGCCCGCGCGGCGTGCGCGCCCACGGCGGTCCCCAACGTGAACACCGTCGACGCCGTGCCGTCGGCTCCGGTGTTGGCGGCGGCGGGCGCGAGGCTTCCGCCCCCGCCCGTCACCGAGAAGGTCACCGCCACGCCGGGCACGCCGTTCCCGAAGGTGTCCTTGGCCATGACCACCAGCGGGAACGCCAGCGGGGACTGGGCCGGTCCCTTCTGCGTGTCGCCCGAGACCTTCGCGAAAGTCTTCGCCGGCCCGGGCGCGGCGGTGGCGCTGAACGTCGCCGCCGTGGCGCCCGTGGCCGTGGCCGAGACCGTGGGCGAGCCGGAGGTGGTGCCCAGGGTCCAGGTGGTCGAGACCCGCCCGTCGGCCCCCGTGGCGGCCGACGTGGGCGTCACCGTGCCCGCGCTGGGCGCGAACGTCACGGTGACGCCGGCCACCTTGTTTCCGAAGGCGTCCACCGCCTCCGCCACCAGCGGGGAGGCCAGCGCCTGCCCCACCGTGCCCGACTGTCCGCTCCCCGCCGCCGCGCGGACCTGCACGGCGGCGCCGGCGGCGGCCTGGGCGGTGACCGTCACCTGTGCCAGCCCCTGGGAGCTGGCGGTGAGGGACTGTGCCCCGGCCACCGTGCCCAGCGTCCAGGTCACGGTGGCGCGGCCGTCCGCCCCCGTCGTGACCTGACCCGGCTCCACCTTCGCGCCCGCGGCGGCGGTGGCGAAGGTCAGCGTCCTCCCCGGGACGGGGTTGCCGAAGGCGTCCACCGCCGCCACCACCACCGGGGCGCCGAGGGGCTGGCCCACCGTGCCGTTCTGCGCGTCGCCCGAGAGGACCTTCAGCCCCGACGCCGGACCGGCCACCGCGGTGGCCTGGAAGGCGGCCGCCGGGGCGTTCCCGGCGCGCGCCTCCAGGGTCTGCGCGCCCGCCGAGCTTCCCAGCGTCCACCGGGCCTGGGCGCGGCCCCCCGCGTCGGTGGCCACGGTGTCGGAGGAGGCCTTGCCTCCGCCGCTCACCGCCACGAAGGCCACCTTGGCTCCCGGCACCTTGTGCCCCAGGCGGTCCTTCACCTCCACCACCACCGGGTCGGCCAGCTCGGCGCCCGCCGGACCCGTCTGCCCACCGCCCGAGACCGCCGTCACCGAGGCCGGCGCGCCGGGCACGGAGGTGGCGTTGAACGTCACCGCCCCCAGGGCGTGGGTCACGCTCAGCGCGTTGGCCCCCAGGGCCTCACCCAGGATCCATGCGACGGAGGCCCGCCCGTCGGAGCCCGTGGTGGCGCTGGCTGCTCCCACCGAGCCCCCTCCCGACGTCACCGCCACGGTGAGGGCCTCGCCCGCGCGGGCGTTCCCGAACTGGTCCTTCACCGCCACCACCAGCGCCTGTCCGAGTTGCTCGCCGGCGGCTCCCGACTGGGCGTCGCCCGAGACCTTCTCGAAGGTCGCGGCGGGCCCTGCGGTGGCCGTTGCGGAGGCCGTGGCGGAGCGCCCGGAGGCCGTGGCGGTGAGGGTTTGCGTGCCCACCGTGGTCCCCAGCGTCCACGACACCGTCGCCGTTCCCGCCGCGCTGGTGGTGGCGCTGGAGGGGCTCACGGTGCCCGCCGTCGCGCTGAAGGTCACCGCCTGGCCGGCCATGGGCTGCCCGGAGGTGTTGTCCACCCGCACCTCCAGGCTCACGGCGCTCCCCACCACCTTCTCGCCCGGCGACGACAGGAACGTCACCGACCCCACGGAGGGGGTGGCCGGCGGAGGCGGGTTGTCCGTGGGGGAGTCCCCGCCGCCGCAGGACACGAAGACGAGGGCGGAGCTCAGCGCGAGGGTGGCCCGGAGGGCCTTGGGGCGGGGGAGGGTCATCTCGGGCTCCGGGGAGGAACGGGGCGTGACGGGCCACCCTGGGCCACCCGGCGCCGTACGTCAAGCGCGCGGGTCCGTCGGGTCCTTGCCGGGGCCCGTCTCGGGAGCCCACCATGTCCGCTTCGAAACGGCCACCCGAGGAGGGGAGGGACGTTGTCCGCGGACCATCGCGCCGACATCACGTTGCTGCTCCAGGACGCTTCGAGGGGGCAGAGGGCCGCATTCGACCAGCTGTTCCCGCTGGTCTACGACGAGCTGCGGGCGCTGGCGCGGTCGAAGCTCCGCATGGAAGGAGACGGCCACACCCTCAACGCCACCGCGCTGGTCCACGAGGCCTACCTCAAGCTGGTGGACCAGGAGCGCGTCGAGTGGCAGAGCCGCGTCCACTTCTTCGCCGTCGCGGCGCTGGCCATGCGCCGCATCCTGGTGAACCACGCCAAGGGGCGGAAGCGGGCCAAGCGCGGCGGAGGGCAACGCCCCGTGCCGCTGGACGAAGTCGCCGAGGCGCTCCTGGCCGATCCCCTCACCGACCAGCAGGCCGACGAGCTGGTGGCGCTGGACGACGCCCTCGAGCGTCTCCGCGAGTTCAACCCCCAGGGCGCCGACGTGGTGCACTACCGCTTCTTCGGAGGCCTCGCGCACGCGGAGATCGCGGAGGTCACGGGTGTGTCCGAAGTGACGGTCCGGCGGCGGTGGTCGGCTGCGAAGGCCTGGCTGCGCGCCGAGATGGACCCGTCCGCGGTCTCGAGGACCGCGCTCGTCCTCTCGGGCCGCGGCGTGGGTTGACCATGGACGCGGCGCGCTGGGAGCGCATCGAGGCGATCTTCGCGGCGGCGCTGGAGCGCGCGGCGGCGGAGCGGCCCGCGTGGGTGCGGGAGGCGTGCGCCGGCGACCGCGTGGTGCTGGCCGAGGTGGAGAGGCTCCTGACCAGCCACGACGCCGATCCCGCCTTCCTGGAGGGGGTCCTGGCGCGGGTCCCAGCGCTGGAGCCGCAGGCCGACGCCGACACCCACCGCGTGGGCCCCTACCGGCCGGTGCGCCCCCTGGGGAAGGGGGGCATGGGCGAGGTCTACCTGGCCACCCACGAGGGCGAGGGGTTCCAGCGGCCGGTGGCGCTGAAGGTCATCCGGCGCGGCATGCAGACCGACGAGATCCTCCGACGCTTCCGTCTGGAGCGGCGGATTCTGGCCGCCCTGGCGCACCCGAACATCGCACGCCTGCTCGACGGCGGTGCGACGCCCGACGGGCGCCCCTACTTCGTCATGGAGTTCGTGGAGGGCGTGCCTCTCGACCGGTATTGCACCGAGCGTCGCCTCGCCTTGGCGGACCGGATCCGGCTGTTCGTGGCGGTGTGCGACGCCGTGCAGCACGCCCACCGGAACCTGGTCGTCCACCGGGACCTCAAGCCCACGAACATCCTGGTGACGGCGGACGGCACGCCCAAGCTCCTGGACTTCGGCATCGGCAAGCTCCTGGACCCGGGGGCGTGGGGCGCCGACGAAGGGGCGACGCGCACCGGGATGCGCCTGCTCACGCCCGAATACGCGTCCCCCGAGCAGGTGCGGGGCGAGCCCGTCTCCGTGGCCAGCGACGTCTACGGGCTGGGCGTCCTCCTGTACCGTCTGCTCACAGACGCTTCGCCCTACGGCGAGGAGGCGCGTACCCCCACCGAGTGGGAGCGCGCCGTGCTGGAGGTGGACCCCCGCCGCCCCAGCACCGCAGCGGGGGACCGGCGCCTGGCCGGGGACCTGGACGTCATCGTCCTCAAGGCCATGCGCAAGGAGCCCGAGCGGCGCTACGCGTCCGTGGAGGCGCTTGCCGAGGACCTCCACCGCCACCTGGAAGGGCGGCCCGTCCTGGCCCGGGGGGACTCCCTCACGTACCGGGCAGGGAGGTTCGTCCGGCGCAACCGCGTCCCGCTGGCGGCCGGGCTGGCCGTCTTCCTGGCGCTGGCCGGCGCCACCTGGACCAGCGTGCGCCAGTCCCGTCGTCTCGCCGCGGAGCGCGACAAGGCCCTGGAGGTGCGGAGCTTCCTCCTGGAGATGTTCGGCGCAACCGCCCCGGACCAGGCCACCGGCGACACCGTCACCGCGCGGCAGCTCCTGGACCGGCAGGTGGCGTTGTTGGAGTCGGGGTACCCCGACCCGGTGCTCCGCGCCGAGATGACGTCGGTGCTGGCCGAGGGATACGATCGCCTGGGGCTCTACGCCGAGGCCGAGCCCCTGGCCCGCTCGGCCCTCGAGTTGCGCCGGGACGCGCTCGGCCCCCACCACGCCGACGTGGCCCGCTCCCTGGGCCTGCTGGGCTGGATCCTCCACGAGCAGGGCCGCTCCGAGGAGGGCGAGAGGCTCCTGCGAGAGGCGCTGGAGGCGTGGCCCCTGAGCGGCGCCGACCCGGAAGGCCGCTCCCGGGTGCTCAACGACCTGGGGGTGGTCCGGGAGGCCGCGGGTGATTACGACGAGGCCGAGGCCGCCTACACCGAGGCGCTCGCGCTTCGCCGCGCCTCGGTGGGCGAGGGCCACCGGGCCTTCGCCATCACCGCCAGCAACCTCTCCGTGATCCGGTACCGGAAGGGCGACTACCCCGGAGCGGCGGCGGTGGCCACCGAGGCGCTGGCGGGCATGCGCCGCGCGCTGGGTGCGGACCACCAGCGCTCCATAATCATCCAGAGCAACCTGGCCGCCATGCGAGCCGCCATGGGCGACGACGCCGGCGCCGAGACGGAGTACCGGGACCTGCTGGCCCGGCAGGAGCGCCTCCGTGGGAGCGAGGACCCGGTCACCCTCAGGGTGCTGGCGTCCCTGGCGGTCACGCTGAGCAACCAGGCCGAGTGGGAGGAGGCGGAGGCCGCGTACCGGCGCACGCTGGACGCCCAGGAGCGCCAGCTCGGCGCGGGCCACCCCGAGGTGGGACGGACGCTGGTGCGCCTGGGGCAGGTGCTTTCGGGGGAGGAGCGCTACCCCGAGGCCCGGGACGCCACGGAGCGCGGGCGGGCCCTCCTGGAGGCCACCATCGGTCCCCGGCACCCGGTGTACGCCGAGGCCCTCGAGTCACTGGGCGATGCCTGGGAGGCCGACGACCCCGCCCGAGCCGAAGCCCTCCACCGCGAGGCCATCGCCGTCCTCGACGGCCGGCCCGGCAGGGACAACCCCACCACCGCCGAGGCGCGCATGCGACTGGCCGACCGCCTCAAGAAGCGGGGGCGCGCCGAGGAGGCCTTCGCGCTGTACGACTCGGCGCACGTGGTCTTCGCGGCCGCGCTGCCGCCGGAGCACCGGCACCTGCACCGCACGCGCATGCGCATGGCCGAGACGGCGTGGTTCATGGGTCGCATGGACCTTGCCGACTCGCTTCTCGCGGCGGCGGAGGCGGGCTTCGCGCTCGGGGGCGCGTCCCCGGAGATGCTCGCGCTGCACGACTCCCTCAGGAGCCGCGTCCCGGGGCGCTGATCGCTTTTCCCCCGCTTTGCTGCGTTCTCCGGGAGAACCCCCGGTTTCCCCCAGCCGGACTGCCCGGAGAACCCCATGCGCACCCTCCCCATCGTCGCGCGCGCCGCCCTCGTGGCCGGCATCCTCTTCACCGTGAGCACCTGCGGCGGAGGTGAGCCCACCGGCCCCGACACGCCCCCCGCGCCCGTGGCCGGCTCCCTCGCGCTCGTGAGCGGAGACGGCCAAAGCGGCGCCGTCGGCGCCGCCCTCGGCGCTCCCCTCGTCGTGAACGTGAAGTCCACCACCGGCACCGCCATGTCCGGCCAGGCCGTGACCTGGAGCGTCGTCGCCGGGGGCGGGACCGTCTCCCAGTCCTCCAGGCCCTCCGGCACCGACGGAAACGCGTCGGTGACCTGGACGCTGGGCGGCACCGTGGGGGCGCAGAGCGTCACGGCCACCGCCGCCAGCTTCACGGTCACCTTCACCGCCACCGCGGCGCCGGGCCCCGTGGCCCAGGTGGTGGTCACCCCCTCCACGTCGACGCTGGAGGCGCTGGAGGCCACGGTGGCGCTGACCGCGCAGGTGAAGGACGCCTTCGGCAACACCGCGGTGGGGGCGGTGACGTGGAGCACCTCCGACGCGGCGGTGGTCACCGTGGATGCCCAGGGCGTGGCCAAGGCGGTGGCCAACGGCGCCGCCGACGTCGTCGCCACCTCAGGGAGCCTCACCGGGAAGGCGGCGCTCACCGTGGCGCAGAAGGCCACCCAGGTCAGGGTGACGCCCGAGAACCCCTCGGTGGCGAAGGACAACACGGCGCAGCTCTCCGCCACCGCGGAGGACGAGAACGGCTTCGCCGTGGCGGGCGCGGCGTTCGCCTGGACGAGCTCCGACGCGACGGTGGCCACCGTGGACAGCACCGGGCTGGTCACGGGCGTCGCCGAGGGGACGGCATCGGTGGTGGCCGCAGCGGGCGCGGCGGCCGACACGGTCATCGTCACGGTGACTGCGGCGGCCTTCAAGCCCACGGAGGACACCCAGGTCGGCGGCACGGTGAACGTGGGTGAGATCGACATCCCCGCCGGCGTGACGGTGACGCTCACGGACGACGCGGTGATCAACGCCACGGGCGACGTGACCATCGCGGGAACGCTGGAGGGTGACTGCCGCGCCCTCGCGGTGAGCGCGGGGGGGAGCCTCACGCTCACGGGGTCGGTGACGACGGCGTGCTCCGACACGCTGGCCACCGGGGGCGCCGTCACCCTCCGGGCGGCGGGGGACGTCACGCTCACCGGCGTCACCATCACCTCCGGCGACTCGGTGGTGGTGAGCAACGCGGCGCCGCAGGGCGCGCCGGGGCCCGCGCGGGCCCCGGGAGCCGACGGCGTCATCCCCTCCTGCACCTTCGAGAACAGCTACTTCAACCTGGGGGATCGCAGCCGGGTGGCGGGCGTGACGTCGCCGAAGGGAACCGACGGCCTTCCCGGCCGGTCCATCGCCGTGGCCTGCGCCGGCGACATGGTCATGAAGGGGGGCTTCCTCCTCGCCGGTCGCGGGGGGGTGGGCGGCGTGGGCGAGAGCATGGCCCCCGGCGTCAAGGGAATCGGCGGGCGCGGAGGGGCGGGCGGCGACATCCGGCTCACCGCCGGCGGCAAGATCACGTTTCGTCGGGGATTCGAAGCCCGCCCCGTCGAGCTCCGCCCGGGCCGTGGCGGCGACGGCGGCGGCGGCCGGGCGCTGAGCGACGATCCCGTGGCCGAGGGAGGTGTGGGAGGGCGCGGTGGCCTGCCCTTCGTGGCCGCGGCCGGCGGCATCGTCGTGGAGGTGCCCGGAGCCGTCGAGCTGCGCTTCGCCCACGCCGGCGCGGGAGGATGGGCCGCCGCCGGGGGCTCCGAGGGCGCCCACGCCACGGCCACCACGCCCGCCGAGGCTGGGAAGGACGCCACCGCCCTGGGAGGGAAGGGAGGCACGCTGGGGCTGGAGGGGGAGACCACCGAGCTCATCGGCACGCTGTTCGTGGGAGCGGTGGAGGGCGCGGGGAGCATCGCCGTGTTCGCCGAGGAAGCCCGAGCGGGCCTCGGCGGCGATGCCACCGCCGCCGGAGGCGGTGGCGGCGACGGGAGCAGGGAGTTCCCCGACGGGGCCCGGGCCGGGGCGGCGCGAGGCACCGGTGGGGAGGGGGGCGACGTGACCCTCCGCGACACCCGGTCCGGCCTCTGGCTCGGAAACGCGGGGCAGGGCGGGGACGTCACGTTCGGCTCCGAAACCGGCCCGTACGGGTGGGGCGGCCGGGGATGGTCGCGGTGCACGGTGGGCATGGTGGGCCCGGGCGGGGCGGGGGGCGCCGGGGGCGACGCCGTCGGCGCGGGAGGGCAACCCGGGTCCAAGGGTGGCGTCCCGGCCCCCAGCCAGCCCTACTACTTCCTGGTGCGGTGGGGGAACGGCTACCACGGCGGTGACGGCACCACGCCGGGGAAGGGGGGGGCGCCGGGCACGCTCACCGTGGCGGGCGCGACCCAGGGGGCGGGAACCGGCCCCTCGTTCCAGGCGGGGAACGACGGCAGCCCCTGCGCCTACGCCATCGAGCCAGCCGTCTCCGTGACGTCCGACGCCAACGGCCACGCGCAGTACATCGCCCTGGGCCCCTCCCAGCTCACCGTGACGCTGGGCGCGAACAACGCCATCACCATCTCGGGGAACGGCAACTGGGTCACCCTCACGGGCACGGTGGACGCCAGCGGCAACTTCACGGCGACGGGCTCGGGCACGGTGGCCGGGTACTCGAACGTGCCCGTCTCCTTCACCGGGACGCTGGACCTGGACGAGAACGGGGTGGTCAGGGGCATCAAGTCCGGGACCCTCACCATGGACTCCACCAACAGCAACCTCCCCGCCAACTCGGGGGGGCAGCGCAATCCGGCGGTGTATTCGGTGACCGGGTCGAAGATCGGGTAGTCCGGCCGCCCGGTCCGGTGGGGGATGGGGGTGGGGCCGCGGTCCCACCCCCCCCTTCCGTTCCTCCCAATTGCGCATCGGCGCTCAGTTGGGGAGATTCCCAATCCCTCCGGGAACCCCCGGTAGGCACCACCTGCCTTACCCCCGATCCCGCACATGTCCGCCCTGTCCCGCTGGTTCAAAAGGTCCTCCGACGCCGCCGAGACGCCGTCTCGCGGCGTGACGAACTGGCGCAAGGAGGTGGAGACGCTGGAGTCGGAGGCGGAGCGCGCGGCCCTGCCGTTCCGGGGAACGCCCCTCAACCGCGCCGGCGACCTGTGCCTCCGGGCGGGGGAGCGGGAGATGGCGCTGGGCTACTACGGCCGGGCCATCGACGCCTTCCTCGAGGACGGGCAGCGGGAGGCGGCGAGGGGGGTGGCCAACAAGATCATCCGGGTCCACCCCGGGGCCATCCGCACGCTGTGCACCCTCACCTGGCTGGACCTGGCCGCCCGGCACATGGCCACCGCCCTCCTCCACGTGCGGGACTACGTGGAGGCGGCGAAGAAGGGCGGCGTCGAGCGCATCACCGCCGAGCAGATCCACGCCATGGCCGAGGTCATGCCCCAGGAGGAGTTCCTCGGCGCCGCCGCCGACGCCCTGGACCACCTGGGGTGGTCCGACTGGGCCGCCCAGGTGCGCGACTGGTCGAAGAGCGGGGGCTCGCCCCACCGCATCGAGGACCCGGAGGAGCTGGCAACCTACTGCCTGCACGCCGCCGTGGGCGCCAACCTCAAGAACAACGGCTGAGCCCGCGGGCCCTCCCCGCCCTCAGGGGATGCGGTCCACCACCCGCTGGTAGATCCCCGCCGCCGTCTCCGCCGCCAGCTCGCCCAGCATCGACTCCTGGAGCAGCGCGCGCACGCGCCGCTCCTCGCCCGGGTTGAACAGGAGCCGCTCGCCCCGGGACAGGTCCAGCTCCTCGAAGCTCCCGTCGTAGCGCGCCCGCCGGAAGTCGTCGTCGGCCGTGTGGCGGGCACGGAAGGAGTCCCTCCGGACCCCCCGCTCGTCGAAGAGCGTGACCTCCGCCACCAGCGTGTACCGGATGCGCCCCTCCTCCACCGTGTACGACGTGGCCCGGCCGTCCCGGGTGCGCGCGGCGCGGGTGGAGGTGCGCGCGTCCCGCTCCTCCGCCGTGAGCTCCACGATCTCCACCAGGGCTCCGAAGTCGGCGCCCAGCTCCTCGAGGATGCGCCGGGGCTGGAGCTCGGATCCGGGCGGGGAGAAGCGCCGGGTGACCTGGCGCACCCGGGCCGGGTCCGCCACCGCCACGAAGAGGGGAGGCCGCCGCCAGTGCTCGGTTTCCAGGACGTCGGAGAGCTGGGCGTCCAGCTCGGCCAGGGAGGCCCGGCGCACCTCGGCCGTGCTCCCCACCGGGAAGACCGCCAACACCCGGAGCCCCGACGAGAGGGCGCGCTCGCGCAGC
This sequence comes from Gemmatimonadota bacterium, assembly GCA_045863275.1. GTDB lineage: Bacteria > Gemmatimonadota > Gemmatimonadetes > Longimicrobiales > Gaopeijiaceae > SZUA-318. The sequence continues at coordinate 74,685 of BTVB01000004.1, read as the reverse complement.
GAGGCGGCGGCGTCGGCCACCTCCGCGGGGACCTCGGCGGCCACGTCGAGCGCCTCTCCCGCCCGCAGGAAGGCGGCGCGGGGGCGCCCCGCCAGGAAGTCGTCCTCCGCCCATTCCACGAGCGCCTCGGCGCGGGCGTCCAGCGCGGCACGCCTCTGCCCCGGCGAGGGGTCCATCTCGTCCACGACGCGGCGGTAGGCGCTTCCCGCGTCGCGCCACTGGCGCTCCCGTCGCAGGCGCTCCCCGTGGGCCATGAGGTCGGCCACGGCGGCGTCCAGCGCTCCCCGTCGCCTCGTGGCGTAGTCCCCGGGCGTGGGCAGGTCCGCCCCCACGTCCCGGGCCCGCCCCGCCAGGTCGTCCAGCGCCAGGAACTCCTCGGCGGCGCCGGTGGCGTCGCCGGACTCCAGGGCCTCCCCGGCGAAGGCCAGCCCCTGGGCCAGCGCCGCGTCCCACGCCGCCATGAGCCCCTCCCTCGCCTCCGTGAGCGCCGGGTCCTTCTCCAGCGCCTGGATGTAGCGGGACACCGCGAGGTGGTAGTCCCCCCCCGCCTCCGCTTCCATCCCCTGCTCCAGCCGTTTGCCGGCGGACGCGCAGGCGCCGGCCACGAGGAGCAGCAGCGCGGCGGCCACGAGGCGGGGGAGGGGCTTCGTTCCCATCCTACTGGCTGATGACGCTCTGCTGCGCCTTCAGGTGAACGTCCAGCCACGCCGTCCACCGGGCCCACAGGTCCAGCAGCGTCTCCTCGGTGGCGGGGCCGTGGTCCTCGTACGGGTAGAGGTACATGGCCGCCTTCTTCCCCAGCCCGTTGAGCGCGTGGAACATGCGCGGCGTGTGGGCCGGGTCCGTGCCCACGTTCTGGTCGCCCAGGCCGTGGTACATGAGGAGCGCGCCGGTGATCTGGTCGGCGTACATGAAGGGCGACATGGAGAGGTACACGTCCTTGGCCTCCCAGAAGAAGCGGTCCTCGTTCTGGAACGCCAGCGGCGTGAACGTCCGGTTGTAGTTGCCGTCCCCGGCGATGCCCGCCTTGAAGAAGGGCGTGTGGGCCATGGCGTTGGCGGTGGAGAACGCGCCGTACGAGTGGCCGCCGATGCCCAGGCGCTGACGGTCGATGATGCCCCGCCGGTCCAGCTCGTCGATGACCGCCGCCAGGTTGTTGCGGAGGTTGTTCTCGTAGTTGTTGTTCATCTGCCCGGCCTTGCCCACGATGGGCGCGTCGGGCTCCACCACGGCGTACCCCACGCGGGCCAGGTACTGCATCGAGCGCGTGCCGAAGTTGGGGAACGCGTTCTTGTTGTACGTGCGCCCCGTCTCGTCGTAGTCCTTCTGGTCCTCGTACTCCCGGGGGTAGAACCAGAACATGGCCGGCAGCCGCCCGCCCTCGTAGCCGGGGGGGAGGGTGACGTTGACCATGAAGCGGAAGCCGTCGGGGCGCTCCACCACGAAGCGCTCCCGCCGCGCCGCGGTCAGGTCGGGGGTGTAGTCCTTGTTGTCGGTGAGCTGGGCGCCGAGCTGGGACCCGGTGCGGAGGAACGACTGCCCCACCTGGGTGGGGGTCTCCCGGCTGACCACCAGCTTCGCGGCGTCGATGTCCAGGATGGCGGTGGCCCGCTCGTACACGCCGTCGTTGGGGCTCTCGTAGACCCGCGTCTTCTCGCCGGAGGCGATGGCCACGCGGTCGATGAAGGCCTTGGGCCCGTTGGCCACCGGGTCCTTGTCGTACGCGGTGCCGGCGAAGAACACCGCCGAGCCGTCGGCGGAGAGCTGGACGGTCTCGCCGCCGCCCCCACCGCCTCCGAAGCCCCCGAAGCCGCGGCCGCCGGGGACGGCGCCGCCGGTGAGCACCAGCGAGCCGGGGTTGGCGTAGAAGTCGTCGTTGCCGTAGCGGGCCAGCGTGAGCTTCTTGTCCGGCTCGGCCAGCTTCACGGCGAAGTGGTGGGTGTTCTGCCCCTGGCGCTCCGTGGCGAAGAGCCAGGCGTGGTCCGGCGAGAACTTGTGGTCGCTCATCCGGGTGTCCTGCTCGTACACCGCCTTCAGCGAGGCGCTGTCGAAGGGCGGCAGCCACTGCATGACCCGGTCCTTGCGGCGGGCGCGCTGGCCTGCCTCGCCGCCCTGGGCCGCCTGCTCCGCCTGCCCGGCGGCGGAGTCGGGGGCGGGCTCCTGCTCCAGGAACGTGAGGCCCTGGTTGTCCTTCCTCCACGCCACCTGCCGGTGCGCCGCCTCGTTCCCGCTCCCGCCCACGCCGGGGGCGTCGGGCACGTTGCCCCGCAGCCCCGTGCTCATGGGCCGCTTGTCGAAGTCCAGCAGCTTGGTGCCGGCGCGGTCCCAGATCTCGTCGGCCCGCCCGAAGCTCCCCACCGGGACGATGTAGCTGAACGGCTTCTCCAGCTTCGTCACCCGGACGTACTCGCCGTTGGGAGAGAAGTCGAAGGCCCAGATCATGGTGGGCGCGCCCACCTTCTCCACCCGCCGGCTGGCCACGTCCACCAGCGCGAGCTGCCCCGTGACGTGCCACTCCAGGAGCTGCTCGTCGTACGGCGTCTTCATGAGGCTGGCGTACGTGCGGAGGATGTTCTCCCCCTCCAGCGTCTGCTTGACCTGCGGGCCCGTGGGCACCGCCGGCGCCTGGGGCCGGGGCGAGCGGCCGTCGGGGACGAGGACGGTGGCGATCTTCTGGCTGCCGGCGGTCCACTGGAAGGAGGTCACCGCCGTGGCCACCACGGGGGTCCGGGTCACCTGGCGGGCCCGGCCGTTGGCCGGGTCGGCCACCCAGACGTGCGTGGCGTCGTCGGTGTGGACGAAGAAGGCGAGGCTGGCGCCGTCGGGGGACCAGGTGGCGTTGGACACCCGGGCGCCGGAGGGCACCTGGACGTGGACCCGCCGCCCGTCGGCGGCGGAGATCACGTCGACGCCCACGTTGCTCCGGATGGTGAGGCTCCGGGCCCGGTTTCCGCGGAAGTCGATGAAGAGGCCGCCCAGCTCGTCGAAGGGCTTGGAGAAGCGGTCCATGGTCACGGGGCCGTCGCCCACCTCGTGGACGAACCAGCGGCCGTCGGCGCTCATGTCCGAGAGCGTGACGTTGAGGTAGCGCGGCGCCAGCACCGCCTCGGCGACGGATGCCGGGGGTGCCACCCACTCCTTTGCGGCGAGGACGTCCTCGGGGCTCCATCTCCCGTTCTGGGCCGCGACGCCCATGGGGAGCGCGAGGAGGAGGACGAGGAGGGGGACACCGGCGGCGGAGCCGCGCCGGGGCTGCTTCGGACCACGACGACCGTACATGGGGGACCTCCAAGGGGTCGGACGGACGGACGGGCCCGGACCGGCGGGAGGGCGTCCCGGAAGGAGACGACCCGGCCTCGAGCCAGTGTGCCTATGGACTGCCGGACAATCTAAGGGGACAGCGGAAGGGGCGCGCGCGTTGAGGGGGTTGTCCTCATCGGTGAGCGCCCGATCGCCGGCTCCGTCAGGCCCGGTGCTTCCAGTAGCCCGGCCGCTGCCTCTGGTGCATCACGGCGACGATCTCCAGGGCGTCGTCCAACACCTGGTAGACCACCGTGAAGGGGAAACGGGCCAGGACGACCCGGCGGATATCGTCCCCATCCCCGCAGCTCCTGCCGCGCCTCGGGGTGGAACCGGAGGGCCGGCGTGCTCACGTCCTCAGGAGCCCGTCGATCTCGCCAAAGACCTCCTCCGCCGGAATCGACTCTACGGCCCCGGTCCGCAACTCCTCGACGCGTCGGGCGATCTCTGCGGCCCACGCCTGCTCGACCTCCGCTTCCTCGTCCAGGCTCGCGATCAAGGCCTCAGCCAGGCGAGCCCGCTCTTCCCGAGGTAGCCGTCGCGCCTCGGCCTCGACCTGTTCTCTCCTCATTGCCATCCGCGAATCCCCCGTTGTCTGGACCAGAGACAATCTACCTCGGTCCCCCGGGGAGCACACCCCGCCCCCCGGCGCTTGCGGCCCCCCGGGGGCCGGGGCAGCTTCGGCACCATGACCCCGCCCGGCGCTCCTTCCCCCGCCCCCACCGGCCTCACCCGCCAGCTCGGCCTCCTGGGCCTGGCCGCCACGGGCATCTGCTCCATGATGGGCGCCGGGATCAACGTCATCCCCTTCATGATCCAGCGGAACGTCCCGGGGATCGGGCCCTGGGTGCTCCCCGCGTACCTCTTCGCGGCGGTGCCGGCGGTGCTGGCGGCGCTGGCGTACGCCATCCTGGCGTCGGCCATACCCCGGGCCGGGGGGAGCTACGTCTACGCCAGCCGGGGGCTCAGCCCGTACTGGGGCTTCGTGGCGTCCTTCTCCCAGTGGTTCGGCCTCTCCATCGCCATCGGCGTGGTGTCGTACGTCCTCATCCCGTTCCTCCGCGACGTGGTGGGGGCGCTGGGCTTCGCCGGGGGCGCGGCGCTGCTGGACGTGGGGTGGGTGCGGGTGGGGCTGGCGCTGGCCTTCCTCTGGGGCTCGGTGGCCGTGAACCTGGCCGGAGTGAAGCTCTACGCCCGCATCCTCGTGCCCCTCATGTTCCTCATGTTCGCGCTGGGCGCCGTGGTGGTGGTGGCCGGCTTCCTCTTCGGCCCCGCCGACTTCGCCGCCGCGCTGGCGGAGCGGGAAGGGACGGTCGTCCCCGTGGCGGAGGCCACGCCCTTCTCCTGGGGGACGTTCCTGGCCGCGTCGGCGATCCTCTTCTCGTCGTTCATCGGCTTCGACTCCATCGCCCAGGCCGGCGGCGAGGCCAAGGACCCCGGGCGCGCCCTCCCCCTGGCCATCGGCATCGCCGTGGTGACGGTGGGGAGCTTCTACTTCCTCTTCACGGCGGCGGTGTACCACGCCGTGCCCTGGCAGTTCGTGGCGGAGCGGGCGGCGACGCAGGACCTGACGGCGCCGGGGATGCTCGGCTACCTCCTCTCCCCCGGGTGGACGGTGCTCATCGTGGCGGGCGCGGCGGTGGCGCTGGCCAACGACCTCCCCGCCATGCTCCTGGCCGTGTCGCGGCTCATGTTCGCGTGGGCGGAGGACGGCGTCTTCCCCCGGGGGGTGGCGGCGGTGCACCCCACGCGGCACACGCCCCACGTGGCGCTGGTGGCGTCGGGGCTCATGGCGTCGGCGAGCATCCTCGGGAGCCACTTCGCCGGGGACTTCTTCCTGGGCGTGGACATCCTGGTGACGTCCATGCTCGTGAACTTCCTGGTCATGTGCCTCTCCGTGCTCCGCCTCCCCCACCGGGCCCCCGACCTGGCCCGGGCGGTGACGGTGCTGCCGTCGCGGCCCCTTCAGGCAACGCTGGCCGGCGCCGGCGCCGCGTTCCTCGGCCTCTTCCTCGTGGTCCACGTCGCCAAGGACCTCCGCGCCGACGTCGGGGCGTGGTACTTCCACTCCACCTGGCTCTGGCTCGGGGTGCTGGCGCTGGCGTCGGGGATCTACGTTCGTGAGTTGGGCGCGCTCCGCCGTTCGGGCGCGGACGTGGAGCGCCTCTTCCTCACCCTTCCGCCGGAGTAGCCGTGGCTTCCGTGGACCGCGCCCTCCTCGCCCCCGGGCTGGAGATCTCCCGGGTGCTCACCGGGCTCTGGCAGATCGCCGACATGGAGCGCGACGGCGGCCCCCTGGACCCGGAGGTGGCCGCCGACGCCATGGAGCCCTACGTGGCCGCCGGCTTCACCACCTTCGACATGGCCGACCACTACGGCTCCGCCGAGGTGGTGGCGGGAGCGTTCCGGAGCCGCGGGCGGAACGCCCGGCGCGTCCAGCTCTTCACCAAGTGGGTCCCCAAGCCCGGCCCCGTCCACAAGGAGCACGTGCGGGCGGCGGTGGAGCGGGCGCTGGAGCGCACGCGCGCCGACGCGGTGGACCTCATGCAGTTCCACGCCTGGAGCTACGACGACCCCTCGTGGCTGGACGCCCTCTTCCACCTGGAGGAGCTCCGGGACGAGGGGCTCATCCGCCACCTGGGTGTCACCAACGTGGACGCCGTGCACCTGGCCATGGCCGTGCGCACCGGCGTCCGGATCGTGTCCAACCAGGTGTGCTACTCGCTGCTGGACCGCCGCCCGGCCCGGGCGCTGGAGGCGGTCTGCCTGAGGCACGGCGTGAAGCTCCTGGGTTACGGCACCGTGGCCGGCGGGCTCCTCACCGAGGAGTGGCTGGCCCGCCCCGAGCCCGACGCCGGCTCGCTCCCCACCTGGTCGCTCATGAAGTACAAGCGCTTCATCGACGCCGCGGGCGGGTGGGCCGCGTTCCAGAGCCTCCTCCAGGCGGTGCGCCTGGTCTCGCTGCGGCACGGCGTGTCCATGGCCAACGTGGCCAGCCGCTTCGTGCTGGAGCAGCCGACGGTGGCCGGCGTGATCATCGGCGCGCGCCTGGGGCGGAGCGAGCACCTGGAGGACAACCGGCGGCTCTTCTCCTTCGCCCTGGACGCCGAGGACCGGGCGATGCTGCGCCCGGCTCTGGAAGCGCTGGGGTATCCCCCCGGCGACTCGGGCGACGAGTACCGCAGGCCTCCCTTCCTCACGGCGGCGGGGGACCTGAGCCACCACGTGGAGGCGTTCCCGCGGCCCTACCCCGTGGTGACCGGGCCCGGGCAGCGCCGGCGGGCCCTGTCCGGGACCATCTGGGAGTCGCTGGCCGGCTTCAGCCGCGCCGTGCGCGTGGGGAACCGCATCCTCGTGTCGGGGACCACCGCGACGCACGGCGACCGCGTGATCGGCGGCACCGACCCCGCGTCCCAGGCCCACTTCTGCATCGACAAGATCGAGGGCGCGATCCGCTCGCTGGGCGGGCGGCTGGAGGACGTGGTGCGGACGCGGGTCTACGTCCGGAAGATGGAGGACTGGGAGGCGGTGTCCCGGGTGCACGGGGAGCGGTTCGGGGGGGTGCAGCCGGCCAATACGCTGATCCAGGCGGGGATTATTGGGGAGGACTATTTGGTCGAGATGGAGGCGGAGGCGGTGGTGGAGTGATGGCATTCAGAGGTCTGGTCGGAGCGCACCAGGGTGGGGATTCACCCCGCCCAATCAGTGGCTCACCGGAGGCTCCAGCCAGTTAGCCGACCCTGCTCTGCTAGGTAGATGCTACTCCACGTCGGATCATCTCGACTGCCTCACTGTCAAATCCGGTCCATCTGAACGCAGTCTTCTCTTCATCCAAGAACCCGAACCGTTGGCGGAGGGAGTCACGCTCGGTGCCCTCCGGCCTCCGATCGATGAAGATGACCTTCTCCTTCCGCTGTCCTTCGAAGAAGCTCTCATCCCACCAACTGTCTTGGTAGTTCCGGAGCAGGCGAAAGAGGGCCTGCCCAGCATACTCGTCGTGGTGCGGTAGCGAGTAGCCGATAATACCGATTCCCAGATTCATCCCCCCACCTCGCCCCATGCCCCACCAGAAGGATCGAAACCGATCGGCATAGATGGCCTTGGCGGTCGACGGACTCAGTAGAACTGGCGTGCCACCAAGGAAGTGGGGGCCCGCATACACGCTTTCGATTCCCTCGACGACGCGGTACACCGTCTGGAGTTCATCGTCGGGGAACCGTGGGCCTTCGGTCAGAGGGACAAGCCGGAGATTCCTATTCGGCCCGAACACCGGGTCTTCTGTTGGGGACGTCAGCCCGTGCTTCCGGCGCGCTGCCTCCCTTTCGTCGTACCGTGAGCGGTCGAACCAATCGATTGAGCCGTGCAGCTTCAGGACGACGACCTCGTCCCGCCCCTCGTCGCTGACTTCGGCATGGTAGTCGTGAAGCCGTGAGTAGCGGTCTGGGAATAGGCGGTAGGACTGGCCAACATGTTCGAGGGCGCGCTCGAGGAGATTGTCGTAGTTAAAGGTCAGTACGAAGTCACCCGGCTTGAGTTGTTCAGCGAACGCGTAGTAGGGCGCGGGCAGGTGCTCGGCGGGAGGAGTGCGCTCGCATATGATCTGCCCGATGACTCGCTTCACGATGATCTGTGTTTCGTTCCCCTCTTCACTCCAGGTGTCCGAGCCGGCGAGCCCCAACCGATGTTCGATGTCCAGGAAGCCCAGGAAACCCTCGAAGTCGACATCGTCGTCGGTTCCCACCGACCGACCCGTGTCGCGGAGGTACCGCAGATAGAGGTCGAGGTCTCGATCGAACTTCGAGGCTCGACCGGCACCACGAGACGCACGCGCCTTGATCTCTTGCCAAAGCTCCGGGCCGAGGGGGAGACCGGCTGGCTTCGAAAAGCCCGCCCCCAGGACGAAGATCCGAAAACGGCGCATCTATCGATCCGTTGCGAGCGCAGCCGCGATGTGCAGATCGGCCCGCTGAGTCACACGATCTCCACCGCTCCCGTCATGGCATGATCGACGAGGCGAGCCATCTCCGCCGTGAAGCGGTTGGGCAGCAAGAGGGGCACAAAGGGCACGAACTCCAGGTGATCGACGAGCACCGCAGGTAGAGCCCGGCGTTCGAGAAGATCAGCCCCTGCACGGAGCCGGCTCCAACTCGTGGGAACCTGATGGAGCCAAGTGTGGAGCTCCCCCTCGTCATCCACCGGGAGCAGGTATGCTGCCGGTGCTGACGGGTTCAGTTGAATCTGTGTGATCTTCGATATTCGGTGCCAAAGCGAATTGAGCTGCTGCCGCCAGAGGCGACGAGCGGCCCATTCCACAAGGGGGTGGAGGGTGTATGCGTGTCCGTCGTATCGCTCATCGTCGAAGCCTCCCTGCCGGTTTTCCAGAAGGGCACTGAGTATCTCGTCTGTCGAATGGTAGGGGTCCGGTAAAGCCCTGTCGCTGCCGGGCTGATTGGAGTTGGCCAGCTCTCGGATGAGGTTCAGCAGCATCCCTTCGCCAGTCTTGACCTCTCCATGCATCGTCAAGAACAGGGCGGTCGCATAGAAGAGCGGCGTCCCGGACTCTCCGTGGATCTTGATAAAGGGCTGCTCCCTTCTAACCAGAGCCACCATCTGATCGACATCGTGATCGACCGACGATGTTCGCAGAGAGGCCCGCAGTGCGGCCGTGTACCCACACACAAGGAGTGCGCGCGCGCCATATACCAGCCCGTCCGTGATATGGCTCCCAATCAGATCCGGCCTTGCGGCCGCCTCATGAACCAGGCGTTCAAGCGCGTGCCGGCCAGCGGTCAACGCTAGTTCATACGAGTCCCTCCAGTATTCCTCTCTAAGGTCGTAGAGCGCCGCTAGGTAGAGGACTTGCGACGCCAGCGCTAACCACAGCTGTGCCACAGCCAGGTGGTTCTCGGCCTCCTCGAATCGACGCGTCGCATACGAAGTGAACAGAGAGGCGCTCACGATGGCTCCGCGACAGGCGTTCTTCGTGGTTCGGGTTCGCCGTGGGAGCGGCATCAGGCCGTGAAGGAATGCAAAGAACTCCGAAAGATCCGGGAGGTCACGCCCATCACTCAGGTAAAGTCGGAGAAACCCGGAGAGATCCTTGGGCTCCTCTGGAAAGAACCGTCCATGCGACTCAACAAACCACCCGAGCAGCCGGTCTCGCTCAATCGCATCAAGGGGGGCTCGCCCGGCAGCTCGGTTAGCGTCGGAAATAGCGCCGAGCAACCCCCGGGCCTCTGGTGTGAGGACTTGATTCGTTACGAGAAACACCTCGTCAGGCGCGCGCGCTGGGTGGACCGAAGGCAGACGCACCGCGGCCGCACTCAACTCGAACAACTGCGCCTCATACTGCCGCAGCTCGGTGAGACCGAGTCGCTCCCCTCCTGCACTGCCCTTCAGCTGGAACGCGCAGAGGAGCCCAGACGGGCCAAGCGTGATGATGTCCTTTCCGTACTCGTGCCCATGGTGGATCGGCCCCTGCAGGATGGTGTGTCCTCGGGCCGAGAGCAGCTGAGTGAATGGGACTTCGTACCCACGTTCACTCACGCTAGTCAACCAGTTTTCGACGACCCTCTCGTTCACGCCACTCCATCCTCTTCCGCGCCTCAATCTCTTCGATGCGTCTCCGGAACTCGGGGTCCCTCTCCCACTCCTGGATCCTCGGGATCACCTTTGCAGCCGTATCGGGGTGCATCACGAACGCCTCTCCAACCGGCTGCCCGGTTACCGGATCGAAATCGGTCTCTTTTCTAGCCAGCATCTCCAGGAGGTGCTCCGGGCGGAAGTCACCACCAGCGTCGACATGATTGCCGACCTCCTCCGCAGCCGCACTTACACCCTGCAAGACCATCCTCGATTGCTGCTCCGCAAACCGCTCGGCCAACTGGTGCAACGCCTTGATCAACCCCGGAACGTCGGGGGTCATCAGGCTTTTGCGGTCAAGCTCGAGTTTGACCTGCATCTCGATGTAGTTCGAGCGTTGTTCACTCCCGTCTGCCCGATCGAGGCGCCAGTGCTTCCCTTCGTGTTGGCGGAAGCGGCCGACCATACCGAGAAGAGGAGCGATTTGTGGGATGCGGTCGTGTACAAGACGGAGCACCTTTCGCTCGTGTGCCTTGGACGCTCTTGGGAAGTCGGGGAGCAATAACCCTCCTGTTCTCGGCTCGACTGCACTATCGGCCGCGAGTTTCTGCGTTCGTGGACTCCCTGCTGTTGCGGCGCATTTCAACTACCGTTCAAGAGCTGCGCCCGGTGTACCCCCGGAACCGCGCCAGCGGAGCCGGCGTCGGCGCAGCTCGAGTGCTTACTGGAGTGCGCCTCCCCGCAGCGCCCCTATTCGCCGGACGTGGCTCCGTTCGCCTTCAGACTCGATGAGAGCAGTCCACCGATCCCCATTGCGACTAGAATCATCCCGCCAAGGACATAAAGACCGTAAACCATCCACTTCTTGGGCGCCGCGCCTTCAGGGAGCGGACAGGAGGTCACACCACCCATCCTTGCGTACAAAGAGAAATAGAGCACCACCCCGCCTACAGCGCCGAAGATCCCGGCCATGGCCAGGGCGATGACGACCGTTCTCTTCCTGTTGAACGATGACACGGGCGCCCGAGCGTGCTTAAGGTGCGGCGCTCTCTGCTTTGGAAGGCGTGCCAGCAGCCGCGAGCCCACGACCACCCCACCGCCAACGGTCACGGCCGCGAGCGTTCGCACTAGGGCGGAATTGAACGCGCACCAGAGCACTCCCACACTCAGCATCTATCTACCTCCCGAACCACGACTTGAGGTGCTTGGTCTGCTTCAGGATCTGTGTCGGCGACACGTACCGGAACTGGTCCGGGTGGTTCTCCGAGCTTGCGTACGCGCCCTCAATCGCAGCGGTCAGCTTGTCGGAGAGGTCCGGAGTCGCGGCCGCGCCGGGATCCCTCACCCGCGCGTCCACAACGGCATCGACCACCTTTCGGCACAGTCTGGCACCCTCAATTGGTCCTTCCCGATGAAGGGCAATCGCGCCACCAAGGAACAACGGTACGTTTGGACCAAGAATGTCTAGGTAGGCATGCACCTCCCCCAGGTACACGCCCCCGGCGATGGTCGGCATCGGGCGGCCGGCGCGGCACAGTTCGTGATAGCGAGAAACGGCCCTAATGAGGTTGTCTGGCTCCTCCGCCCAGAGGTTGCGGATGCCTTCTGTGAAGGAAGGCCGACCTCCGGGGTAGATGATGTCCGCACCGCTGTGGGTCAGCGCCTCAACAAACAGCTGCGGCGGCACCCGACCTTCTAGCGCTCTCCGCAGTAGCGGATAGCAGGTGAGGATAGGCCTCCACCCGACCGCGTCCTGGGTTCGTCTCACATGTTGAAGTGCACTGATGCCGTCCAGGCCCCCATCGACCTTGAGTACATACGGGGGATCGTGCGCTCGTCGAAGTGCCTCCAACACCGGCTCAGCCAATGCCGTAGGCCCGGACACGTTTAGGGACAGGCGGGTAGTCCGTTCGGGTACCGCCACCGCCGCACGTTCAGCCAAGTCTCCCAAGAACCCAACGTCGCCCTCAATGGTCGATAGGCAGCGGGTGTCGAACTCCACGATGTGAAAGCCCGCCCCCAATACGCCGAGTACCAAGTCCTTTACCGCATCCCTTGTCAGGCCGAAGCGCGGCTTAAGGGAGAAGGCCAGGAGTGGCTCGTAGTCCTCAAGACCGAAAGCCTCCCGCACGCTATCCGCTGAGTGTGAGACCGGCCCCCCAAACTCACTGTCGATAGCGGAGCGGAGTTTGCCGGATAGACTCACGTCAACAATACTCCACCTGGCCGTGAGGCCGGGGATCTGCCCGTCAAAGACATCCCCTGCCAAGATGCCTACGAGGTGCTGATAAGCGCCTCCGGTCGGACCGAGCAGGTCGTCAGGAAACCCCACCGCGAACGCAAGACTGCCGTCGGCCCCGCTGTCAACCTCGAGGGACAAGAGCTTCTTCGGCGCTGTCTCCCACATGTCGTCTCTGAAGTAGTCAGGCGAGAAGTCACCGAAGCTCCCGAACACCGCATCCGCGGCGAATCTGTGAATGGTCGCGTACGCTTCATCGTCGCTCTTCGGGGCAGCATCCCCACCAAACCGCACCGTCCCCCTGATTTCAGCCATGGGCATCGTCCGCATGGAAGTGGACCACCGTAACTGCATCCTGATCCTGTAACCGGGGGTAAAACCGCCGTAGAGCGGCCATTAGTTCCTCCCGGCTACCAAAGCCATCCGCCCGAGCGTCCAGGTCAGTCAACTCCTCGACCGTCTTGTACTGGACCTTCGTTACGACCACGCTGATGGCGGTTGGCCCAGACACGATCCTGTGTTGCCCGGTCTTGAAAGGCCTCCGACCAGCTCTCACGGTCGTGGTCTTCCGTCTGCTCTGGACGAGTGGGACGTACTCCGACGCCAAGGGGATGTCAGTCATCGAGTGTCACTCTGAACCCGATGAGAGGTACACTGGCGAGAGGCTCAATGCCGAGGATTTGGGACGCTGAGACAATCGCACTCTTGACCGAGGGCGCACTGGGAATCACCAGGTGGAATGGGACCGCCGAAAAGAAATCCTCCAGTGAGTGCGCGGTGTGAACTGCAGCAATCCTCCCCCACAGAGGAGGTCTCGCCCTTCCGTAACCTGCCCGCAACTCAACCCTCCGCCCGACTCGCAAGTGCTGCGTCGTGAACTGACGCCTGGCCCTACGCAACTCCCATGACTTCGCGCGACTCTTGAACCACTCATAGGGCTGGGTATTGAGCGCAACGAATAGCCGTGGCTCTTCGCGTTCCATACCTAGCCGCACTTTCGGTAGTAGTACAGCTTGCGCGCAGTGACCAGCGTCTCCCGGTCGCCTGTCGTTGGGTTCATCCTGAGTTGACGGGCAGAGGGGCGCGAATCCTCTACGCGGAAGTAGCCAGCGCGGGTAAGGAAGTCCCCAGAACCTGTTGTCACCAAGTGCTCAGCGCGCTCGCTGGGGAGCGTTGTGATCACCTCGATGTACCGTGCTTGGGGGAGGCGGTGATGTGCGACTGCAGTGGCCAGTTCCTCGGCCAACAGTGTCCCGATGCCAATGCTCCGGTACGGAGCCTCCACAGCAAACCGCGCTCCCCACGTGACGCGGAGGTCGCGAACCAACTCCGAGCGGCTCATGTCGTCCCAATGATCTAGGACCGCCTTCTCGCCGAACCTCTCAGCGAGATGGCGCCTACCGGTCGGAACGCCATGGTAGAGCCAATCAGCGACGGCCACACCAATCATCCGCCCGGTCGGCTCGTGCCACGCCGGCGACCACGGATCGGGCCGCGCGTCGCCTGCCTTTTCGCGAATGTACTGCTCGTCCTTGGCGTGAACTAATCTGCAGCCGAGAAAGAACCCCCTCTGGGGCACGTTGAGGTAGTGCGATCGGAGAATGACTTGATAGGCTCGGGCTCTCTCGCGGTCCTCCCTCAACACCCAGAATTCCATTTCGACCTTGCGGTCAGCCGCTAGAGCCGCTCGGGTCTTCCGGTATGTGGGGAGCACCTGAATACCAGCCGAACGGTGAGACTCCCGAAAACTGACGGATACCCCGTCTGGTCCGTCAGCCACCTTCACTCGCACCCCGTCGAGGGACCGAGGAATACTCCCAAACGGCAGCAAGAGCGGTCGCACCACACCCCGCTCGTTCCGCGGGTACATCAACCTTCCTCGAAAGACATAATCGCCAACAGGTCGGTACAGTTCAGGCATCGCTTCTCTCCCCACTCCCTTTAGTTCTTGAGCGATTGTCGTCGGTCAAACTGAGCCCAAGCTTCTCGTCGGGCCGCCTGTGCCGCGCGCTCTAGTTGAGCACAGCTATCTCTGAACCCCCGCGTAGCCGCCCCCGCCAAGCCTATCTACCGCCCTCCACCCCGAGAGACAACACCGTCGTTCGGATAAGCTGCGCGCCAATACGATAGAACACCCCCGGCGACTATCAAATCGGTACTCTGGGGCGCCCGCCAGCGGCGGGGGGGGGGGCCCGCCCCCGCGCCGCGGGGGGGGGGGCGA
>BTVB01000004.1:0-60333 GCA_045863275.1 Gemmatimonadota bacterium | reverse complement strand
CTCTGGATCGCATTGAACAGCAGCTTATACGTCCCTCTCGGCTGCCCCCGGAACTGGGGCTTGAACCCGAAGAGCACCACGTTCCCCGCCCCCAGCCGGACGTTCACCATGGCGGGCGCGCCGGCGAGGTGGCGGTCCTCGCCCAGGGCCCAGCCGCTCATCAGCAGGTCCTTCTCCGCGTAGCGGGCCACCACCTCCACGGCCGGCGCGGGGGGCTCGGGGGTGGTCTCCCGGCCGCCCTCGGCGGAGCGGGCCAGCGTGACGATCTCGAACGCCCGGCTCTGGCTGAACGCGGCGGCCACCTGGCCCTGCATGCCGGCGCCCAGGGGGTGGCTCGTGTCCACGTCGGTCCTGATGAGCGACCCGGGGATGAAGAAGTCCTGGGGGTCGAGGCCGGCCACGCTGTTCCGCACGGGGATCCCGAAGTGGTCCATGGGGAGGTCGGTGGCCTGGTCGAAGGCGATGAGCGTGCCGCCGCCCTCCACGTAGCGCTTGAGCTGCGCCACGCCCTCGGCGCCCATGCCGCCCACGTACGCGTCGGGCATGGTCCCGACGGCGTTCCCCTGGAGGATCTGGTCGCCGGGGTGGTTGGGCAGGAGGATGGCGTCGTACGCCGAGAGGTCGCCCCCCCTGATGTCGGCGTCGTGGAGCGTGTCCACGGCGAACTCGTACTGCTCCATGAGCCAGAGCGTCCACCCCTGGTCGTCCACCCTGGAGTGCCACGCCTTGTAGAGCCCCACCCGGGGGCGCCTCACCTCGGACAGCTCCGCCCCGGGGCGCTCGGCCACGCCGGCGAAGCTCACGCCCAGCTCCCGGGCCGCGGCCGTCACCGCGGCCCCCACGCCGTCCCCCGCCGTCACGACGAACGTGCCCAGGGGATGCTCCACCCCCGCTGATGTGAACGGAGCGTCGGCCATCCACACGCGGTGCCCGGCGGCCATGAGGCGGTTGGCCGCGTGGTGCGCGGCGTTCTCCGCGGGCCCGAACGCGTACCCGAACGCCCCGGTGCCGGCCACGGTCCCGCGGGGAGCGCGGCCAGCTCGGCCACCTCCTCGGTCCGCGCCTGGAAGGGCCGCTCCACCCGCTCCACCGTCACGCCCATCTGCATGGGGAGCGTCCACCCGGCCAGGTCGTAGGGCGTCTCCGGCGGGCCGCCGGGGTACATGCGCCGCTCGGGGTAGGGGCGGGTCTCGAGGAGGTTCACCACGTGGGGACGGAAGGCCTGGGCGGCGTACACCACGTACGAGCCCGCAGGGTAGTCGCGGCCATCCGCGCGGAAGGCGCTCGTGGCGCGGTGCACCTCCACGCCCGAGTGGCGGAAGACGTTCACCAGGTTCACGGCCTCGCCGGGGTCCCACTGGTCGGGGGGGATGACGTACGCCCAGGGCCCGCCGGCCTCCCCCTTCTCGATGGCGTCGCGCCCCATGCGCCAGATGCCGAAGAGGAAGCGCTCCCGGTAGCGGGCGGCCAGGTCCAGCGTGGCGTACGTGGCCTCCTGCATGTAGTCGAAGGCGTCGCGGAACCGGGACTCGGTGCCCCTCCAGGGATCGGGATAGTGGATGCTCGTGCTGTCGGTGCGGGCGGGCACGCCCCGGGCGATGGGGAGGATCTCGGGGATGCGCGCCGGGTCGTACGTCCGCGGCGTCGGCGGCCGGTGCGCGGTCTCGGTGAGGATCCCGATCTGGTTGTGGAAGTAGGGCGTGAGGCGCATCCCGCCGTTCCACCACATGGAGTAGACGGCGTTGGAGACGTAGCCGGGCATGTGCTTGGCGGCGAAGCGCGACGCCATGGCGGCGCCCACCATGTTCACGCCGGTGGTGACGCCGGGGTGGATGTCCGGGTTCACGGGGTCGGCGAAGGGGGGGATGAAGATGCGGGCGTACGACGGCGCGGCCTGGTGCTGGTTGTAGACGATCTGGGGGTACCAGGTCCGGTACAGGATCTTCGACACGGCCCGGGTCTCGGGCTGGTTGTTCATGAACCAGTCCCGGTTGTTGTCCGTGCCGGCCCAGGGCTGGCCCAGGCGGGGCGGCCGCGTGGTCTCCCAGGGCGTCCCCCGCACCTCCCGGTACCAGCTCACGTCGTTCACCACGGCGTCGGGGTTGAGGACGGGGTTGAGGAGGATGACCACGTTGTCCCGGATGAAGCGCATCTCCTCCGTCTCGGAGGTGATGAGCGTGTACGCCAGCTCGGGGGTCATCTGGGCGGTGGCGTACTCCTGGTCGTCCATGCCGCCGTCCACCCACACCACCGCCTTCCCGCCGGCGGCCAGGCGGCGGGCCTCCTCCTCGGGGACGCGCGCCCGGGCCAGCCGCTCGGCCGTGCTCCGCCACTCGTCCAGCCGGCGCATGTTCTCCTCGCTGGAGATGATGAGCAGCAGGAGGGGCTCGCCCTTGGCGCTGAGCCCCATCTCCTGGATGGACGCCCGGGGCGACGCCTGGGCCAGGGCGTGGAAGTACGCCTTCATCTGGCCGTAGTCGGCCACCTGGCGGTCCGCCCCGGGGGGGAAGCCGAGCGCGTCGGCGGGGGAGGGCACCTGGCCCAGGGCGGGGGCCGGGACGAAGGGGGCCGCCGCGGACGCGGCCAGGAGCAAGGCGGGGAGGAGGCGCTTCATGGGTGACCTCGCGGGCGAGCGGGCGAGCGGGGTCCGACCGGGGCAAGCTACGGCGCGCCGCCCCTGGGGGCACGGCAGCGGACGCACCTTCGATCGACCTTCTTTCAAGGCACCCCCGCTCCTCCGACGGAACGAGCGGATAGACAGGTGCCGGCAAGTCGTCTCCCGTGCGAAATATTGGTATTGCGCTGTTCTCATTCCGCGGCTAGTCTAATACCAGTTGATCGCACCGAGTGCGAATTGGAGGCAACAGAGTATCGGACGCGCAGGGATATCGGCTCGATCGAGAGAGCAGCTCGCCAGGCTGACGGCTCGCGGACGGAGCCTCGTCACCGTCGACGATGCCGTGGCACGACTCGGCGTGACGTCGGTCGAGGCAGCGAAGATGATGGCCCGGTGGGCCGAGCAGGGCTGGCTCCGGAGGGTCCGGAGGGGCCTCTATCTCGCCGTGCCCGTTGACGCGGAACACCCCGAGCTCTGGTCGGAGGACGCCCTCGTCCTGGCCTCGGTGGTGTGGGATCCCTGCTATGTCACCGGGTGGACCGCAGGAAACTACTGGTCGCTCACCGAGCAGGTCTTTCAAACGGTCGTCGTGAGGACGACCAACCGCGTGCGGGACCCTGACCAGACGCTGCTGGATCACCGGTACCTCGTGGGAAAGGTGGCGCCACGTCGCCTCACCTGGGGCCTCAAGAAGGTCTGGTTTCGAGACAAGGCGGTCGCGATCGCCGATGAAGCGCGAGTCATTGTGGATGTGCTCGACGACCCGTCCATCGGTGGTGGCATCCGCCACTGTGCGGACATGCTGGCCACGTACCTCCTACAGCACAGCGATGCCGAACTGATCCGTTACGGAGAGATGCTCGGGAACGGCGCGGTCTTCAAGCGACTGGGATTTCTCTGCGAGCACCTGCGCCTGACGGGTCCGTCCTTTCTGGAAAGCTGCGAGCGGCGCCTCACGACTGGTTACGCAGTCCTGGATCCGGCCGGCGAGCCCGGGGAGCGGCGGGATACACGCTGGCGTGTCGTGGCCAACGCGCGCTTCGAACGCAGAAGTGAGTCGTGATCCCACAGGCGGAGATCCTGGCCCTGCGCGGCGAATGGGGCTTGAGGGACGACGTCATCGAGAAGGACTACGTGCTGGGCTGGTTGCTGGCGGCCATCGCACACGACCCGGAGCTCCGTGACCACTGGGTCTTCAAGGGTGGTACGTGCCTTCGGAAGTGCTACTACGAAACGTACCGCTTCTCCGAAGACCTCGACTTCACCGTCGTCCAAGGGGGGCCGGAAGAACCAGAGATTCTCCTGCCGATCCTGGAGCGCCTCGGGGTTTGGATCCGCGAGCGCTCCGGCATCGAGATCACGGTAGACCTTCGGTCGATCCGGCGAGGGCGGAATCGACGAGGGAATCCAACCACCTCCCTTCGGATCGCCTATCGGGGTCCAAGCGATCCTCCAAACCTCCCAAAGGTGAAGGTCGACCTCACCAGCGACGAACTCGTCGTCACCCCGGTCGAATCCCGCCCGATACTGCATCCCTACAGCGATGCAAGCCTCATGGGTGGAGAGATCGTGGCCTACTCGCTCGATGAACTGCTGGCGGAGAAGCTCCGCGCCCTGGCCGAGCGATGCCGCCCCCGCGACCTCTATGACGTGATCTCCATCCACCGCCACCACGACTTGATAAGAGATCCAGCGGCTGTCTGGGATGCGCTTGCGAGGAAAAGCGAGTTCGTAGGCATCGAGCTTCCGAGTGCCACGTCGGTCCTTGCGTCACCGTTTCGCGGAGAACTCGAGCAGGAATGGGCCAACATGTTGGCCCACCAGTTGCCCCATCTGCCCACCGTGACCGAGTACTGGGCGGCGCTCGACGACGTGTTCGGCTGGGTTGGCGGCACACCCGTCGTGGCGCTCCCCCGTGCCGAGTTCGGGCAGCGGCTCGATCGGCAATGGACGCCGCCCCGTTCCATGGTCTCCTGGAGTGGCCGCCCGCTGGACTTGATCAGATACGCTGGCGCCAATCGTCTTCGAGTGGAGATCGATTATCGAGCCGAGGAGGGCAGGTTGGGCTGGCGCCGTGTTGAGCCGTACGCGCTCCGGCGCACTCTGGAAGGAAAGGTCGTGCTGTTCGTCGTGAATGACCGTGGTCAGCTTCGAAGCTACCGGACGGATCGCATCACGGCCGCCAAGGTGACAAACGAACCGTTCGTGCCACGGTACCTGGTCGAGTTCTGACGACGCCTCGGCCACAAGATCATCCTCCCCCCGCCGCCCCTCCCACCGCATCTTGGAAGCATGGACACCCCCCGCCCACGGCGCCTCGCCGCCGTCTGGTTCGCCGACATCGTCGGGTACTCGTCCCTTTCGTCCCGGGACGAGGACGCGGCGCTGGCCCTCGTGGAGGCGCTGAAGGCAGCGGCCCTGGAGGAGGTGCCCGCCCACGGCGGCCGGGTGGTGAAGTTCGTGGGGGACGCGGCGCTGGCGGTGTTCGAGAGCGTGGACGGCGCGCTGCGGGCCGCCCTCTCCGTGCAGGAGCGCTTCGGCGCCACCGCCGCCGCGCGGACGGAGGAGGCACGCCTGCGCGTGGGGCTCCACCTGGGCGAGATCGCCGAGGCCGACGACGGCGACGTCTTCGGCGACGGCGTCAACGTGGCGGCCCGCCTCCAGGGGAAGGCCCGGCCCGGCGAGGTGCTCGTGAGCCGCGCGGTGAAGGAGATGATCCGGGGCCGGGCGGGGTACGTCTTCCAGCGCGTGCCCATGTGGCACCACCTGAAGGGGCTGGGGCTGGCCCGGGTCTTCGTCGTCACCGACGCCGACGCGCCGCCGCCCCCCCGGCGCAAGCTGCCGGCCCGGGCCATCGGCGTGGGGCTGGCCGCGGGGATCGCGGGCTTCCTCCTCCTGCTGAGCAACGTGGCCATGCACGACGACGGCGGCGTCCCGGCGGGCGAGCCGGTCTCCGTGGTGGAGCCGCCGCCCAGCGCCGGCGCGCTGGAGGACGGCGACCGCCTTCTGAACCTGGGGGTGGACCATTACTTCGCCGGCGAGCTGGCCGACGCCGAGGCCGCGCTGGAGCCCTTCGCCCGGCCGCCCCTCTCCCGGCACCCCGAGGCGCCCCGGGCGCTCCGCTACCTGGCCCGGGCCCAGCGCGAGGCGGGGAGCGCGGAGGAGGCCCGGAGCACGCTGGAGGCCATGGTGGGCACCGAGCCGCCCCTGGCGCTGCTCATCCCCTCCGCCGAGGACCCGGCGCTCATGGCCCTCTACTACGAGGCCCGGCGCGCCGCGCTCCGGGACCGGGCGGGGGCCACGCCCACCGTGCCGGTGGGCGCGGTGGTGCTCTTCGACCTGGAGACGGCCCTGGACGACCCCGACCCCACCCTCGGCGACCTGGGGGCGACGGTCTCCACCATGCTGGCGTCGGAGCTGGAAGGGGCGGGCATCGCCACCCAGACGTTCTGGGCACTCCTGGTGGGCATCACCGGGGAGAGGGCCTACGGCCACTTCCGGAGCCAGGTGGCCGCGGGGGAGCGGGCCGCCACCCACGCCCTCCTGGGCCGCGTGGCGCTCCGGGAGGGGGAGGTGGCGCTCTCGGCGCAGGTGTACGAGCTGGCCACCGGGGCCCTGGTCTCCACGCAGGTGGTGACCGGCGCCTGGCCCGACGGCTTCTTCGAGGTGGTGGAGCGCCTGGGCTCGGCGGTGGCGGTGGACCTGGCCCGGGCCCCGGAACCCGGGGGCCGGGAGTAGGCGCGTAGCCCGCCGTCCGTTACCTTCTGGCGCTTGTTTTCCCCATTCGGACGTGATCTCCATGCGACTCCCGACTCGGGGCGGCCTCCTGGCCGCCGCCCTCCTCCTCACCGCGTGCGGCGGCACCGGCTCCGGCCCCGCCACACTGGAAACCGACGACCAGAAGGCCAGCTACGGCATCGGCCTGGACATGGGGCGCTCCCTGGAGCCCGCCAAGGGCCGCCTGGACCTGGCCGCCTTCCAGAAGGGCATCGAGGACGCCATGTCCGGCGCCGAGCCGGCGCTGGACCAGGCCGCCATACAGGACGCCATCCAGGTCTTCAGCCAGTCCATCATGGAGGCCCGCCAGAAGGAGCAGGACGAGCTGGGCCAGAAGAACCAGGCCGAGGGCGAGGCGTACCTGGCCCAGAACGGCGCCAGGGAGGGCGTGGTCACCACCGAGAGCGGCCTCCAGTACGAGGTGCTCCGCGAGGGCGACGGCCCCCGGCCCACGAACGGGCAGCAGGTCCGTCTCCACTACAAGGGCACGCTCATCGACGGCAAGGAGTTCGACAGCTCCTACAGCCGCAACGAGCCGGCCGTCTTCCCGGTGGGCGGGCTCATCGCCGGCTTCAACGAGGCGCTGGAGCTCATGCCCGTGGGGAGCCACTGGCGCATCGTCATTCCGGGAGATCTGGCCTACGGCCCCGGCGGGACGGGACAGGACATCGGCCCCAACGCCACGCTGATCTTCGAGATCGAGCTGCTGGAGATCGTCGAGTAGTCCGGCGGGGCGGCGCTCAACGCCGCCGCGCCTCCCGCAGGAAGCGCCGGGCGAGCTGGGCCACGCGGTCCTCGCCCTTCGCCTCGGCCTCGCGGAGGATGGCCTCCACCTCGGCGACGAGGAGGGGGTCGCCCCAGCGGTAGCCGGTGGCGTGCTCGGCGGCGCGGGAGTCGCCGGCGTCGGCGCCCTGGAGGAGGGCCCAGGCGGACGCCTCGCGGTAATAGGGGGACCCGGGATCCGGAAGGCGGTACTCCGGCTCGGGTCCCCCTTGCGCGTCCTCGTTCACGAACGCCCGGGACACGTCAGCCTCCGGGAAGGCGGATCTCGGGCTTCTCCGGGTGGCGCCGGTAGAGGACCACGGTGCGCCCGATGGTCTGGGCCACGTGGACGCCCTCCAGGCGGGCCACGATGGCGTCGGCGGTGTCCCAGGCGCTCTGGGGGGCCCCCTCCAGCACCTTCACCTTGAGGAGCTCCCGGGTGTTGAAGGCCTCCAGGACGCTGGTGAGGGTGGCCTCGGTGAGCCCTTCGGCGCCGATGTGCACCACGGCCTTGAGGCGGTGGGCCTGGGCGCGCAGGAACGCCCGCTGCTTCGAGGTGAGCTGGGTCATGCCAGGAGGATAGCCGCGGCGGGCGGGAGAGCCAACCGTGCGGAACGGGGGCCAGGATCCTATCTTCCGACATTCCCTTTCAGAAGTAGAGCCGTTCCGCATGTCCGAGGCAGCCCCCCGCTCCCCCGAGGCCTTGACGCTGGAACGCCTTCGCCAGGTCGTGGACGTCCTGGAAGAAGGCGTGGCCATTCTCGGCGCCGACGGCGTCGTGGAGTTCATCAACGCGTCCGGCGAGGAGATCCTGGGCGTCCCGGCGGGCCAGCTCCTGGGCTGGAAGCTCCTGGACTTCCGATGGGAGATCGTGGACGAGAACGGCGCTCCCCTCCGGCGGGAGGACCTGCCGCCCCTGAAGGTCCTGCGCACCGGCGTGCCCGAGGGCCCGATCATCGTAGGCATGACGTCGCCCGCCGTGGAGGAGATGCGGTGGGTGGAGGTGAGCGCCCGCCCTCTCCAGGCCGAACGGGAGGCGCAGCCCCACGGCGCGGTCTCGTCCTTCCGGGACGTGTCCCCGAGGCTCACGGCCACGCGGGCCCTGCGGGCCAGTGAGGCGCGGTACCAGTCGGTGGTCGAGTCGGTGCCGGCGGGGATCTTCCATCTGGCCCCCGACGGCTCGTGCGTCTGGGTGAACGACGCGTGGTCTCGGATCTTCGGGCTCCCCGCCGAGGCGGGCCTGGGGTTCGGGTGGATGGACGGCATCCACCCCGACGACCTGGATGCCGTGAAGGAGCGCTGGGCGACGGCGGAGGCCACGGGCGACCCCTATCTCCTGGAGCACCGGGTCGTGCGTCCCGACGGGGAGGTGAGGTGGGTCGTGTGCCGGTCCGCCGAGCAACGCGACGCCCTCGGGCGCAGCGAGGGCTACATCGGGAGCGTCACCGACATCACGGAGACCAAGGAGGCGGGGCTCATCAAGGACCAGCTCATCGGCCTCGTGAGCCACGAGCTCCGCTCCCCCCTCCTTGCCATCGTGGGCGGCCTGACCTTCCTCGAGCCGTACGTCGACGACGCCGACGAGGACGGACGGCGCCTCTACGAGATCGCGCTGCGCAACGCCCGGCTCCTGGAGCGGATGGTGAGGGACCTCCTCGACATCGAGCGCCTCCGGGCGGGGCAGCTCCAGCTCGAGCTGGGCGACGTGGACCTGGCGAGCCTCCTGGGGGAGGCGCGCGACGTCATGCTCCCCCTCGCCGAGGAGCGGGGCGTCTCCGTCGAGACCACCGTGGCCGACGGCGTCACGGCCCGGGCGGATCGGGATCGGCTGCTCCAGGTCCTGACCAACCTCCTGTCCAACGCCGTCAAGTTCTCCGACCCGGGGAGCCGCGTCACCGTCGAGGCCACGCGCGCCGACCGGCAGATCGTGTTCCTGGTGCGGGACACGGGCCGGGGCATCCCCGCGGAGTACCACGAGCGCATCTTCGAGCGCTTCGGCCAGGTGGACGCCGCCGACGCGGCGGAGCGGGGGGGCGCGGGGCTCGGACTCGCCATCTCCCGGGCCATCGTCCTGGGGCACCGGGGGCGGATCTGGGTGGAGTCGGCCCCGGGGGAGGGGGCTTCGTTCTACTTCACGCTGCCCGTCTGAGCGCTCCCGAACTCCTGCGTCCAGACCTTCCTGACGCACGCGAGCTGCTCGGCGCGGGGCACCGACGCGGGCGTGCCGCTCCCCATGCAGGCGAGGACCCGGTCGTCCCGCCGGATCATGTCCTCCACCACGGTCTGGAGCGCCTGGAGGAGCACGTTGGCCGACCGGGACGCGTCCTGGATGCGCCATGCCGTCTCGCCGCCGTCCCCACCGGGGGTCAGGTAGGCCACGCGCGCCATCTCGTTCCGCCCGCCGCGCTGCGCCGGGCCGTAGCGGACCTCCAGGTCCCCCACGCCCAGCACGGCCCCCGAGGCCATCCGGGAAAGCACCTCCGTCGGGAGGAAGGTCCTCATGCCCAGCTCCCGGGCCCGGTCCGACAGGAAGCGTCCGAAGGCCTCTCCGGGGAACACGGCGTAGGTCTCCACCCGGGTCACCTCCAGCGCCCACACGACCGGGGCGCCCCCCTCCGGGGGGACCACCGCCACCTCCCAGGAGCGCGCCCCCGTGGGGGACACCGACGCCACCGTGTCCCGCCCCGACGCGCCGTCCAGGAAGGGCGTGCCCGGCGACGCCCACCGCTCGAGGGCAGCCTGCGCCAGTTGGTCTTCCGGGGTTCCCGCCAGGTAGCGCCCCACGAAGTCGCACCCCGCCAGCAACGCGGCCACGACCGCCAGGGCGGCCAGGTTGGGTCGTGGGGTTCGGGTCGTCGTCATGGGAGACGTGCGCTGGGGCGCGAGGGGTGTATCTTCACGGTCGCGCCCGGGGAGGGGCGGCGTCAATGAGCGAAATCCTCCGTGACGCGGACCGCCGCGTGGTCCGGGAGACGCTGGACGAGATCCGCGCCGAGCCGGCGCCCCGGAGCCTGGCGGGCGTCGGGTGCGTCATGGCCCTCCCCGGCTTCCTCCTCCTCCTGGTCTTCCCCTTGGTGGCGCGGAGGCTGGCGGTGGCGTCGGGACCGGCGACCGCGGTGCTCGTGGCGGGAGGCGTGCTCCTGGTGGTGGGCCTCGGCCTCTGGTTCAGCGCCGGCGGATTCGTCCGGGGCCGTTTCATCGCCGCCGCCGAGGCCGCGCTGCGCGCGTTGGAGAAGGGGGAGGAGGACCGGGAGGTCCTCCTCCGCGCCGCCACGCTCCTGCTCTGCAACGCCTACGCCACGTACGGGCCGTCCACCGCCGAGACGTTCGACTTCGGGGAGGGGCGCCGCCGCCTGGGGGCGCGCCTGCCCCTGGTCATGGCCGTGGAGGAGGTGCTCCTGGCCGAGGGGGTGATCTACCCGGTGTTCACGGACGCGGGCGAGGGCGAACGCGGGGAGAGCGCCGTCTAGGGAGGGCCTTCCCCCGGCGGGATCCAGGGCGGGCGCCCCGGGTACCTCCGACGACCCGAACTTCCCACGGCCCCTGCACGGAGAGACCCGTTGATCCCCTACGCCGCCTACAAGGTCGTCCACTACCTGGGCATCTTCCTGCTGGTGACGGTGCTCTCCGCCGCCCTGGCCCGGAGCGCGAAGGAGGCGTTGAACAGCGACCCGTGGATGAAGCGCCTGGGGATGCTCCACGGCCTGGCGCTCTTCCTCGTCCTCCTCGGCGGCTTCGGCATGCTGGCCCGGCTGGACGCCGGCTTCCCCGGGTGGATCGTGGCGAAGCTGGGGGTCTGGCTCGCCTTCGGCGGGATCATCGTGGCGCGCAAGAGCGCCTCGTGGGCCGTGCGGGCGCTGGTGCTCGTGCCGCTGCTCGCCGCCCTGGCGGGGTGGCTGGCGTACGCCAAGCCGCTGTAGGCCGGGCGCCCGGCGGGGCGGCGCGGCCTCCGGCTAGGCCCCCCCGCCCACGAACGCGGGCGTGATGGCGGACACCGACGGCGTGCCCGAGGCGCGCATGGTGAGGCGCAGCTCCCGGTCCAGGATGTCCAGGGCCCGCTCCACCCCGGCCTGCCCGAAGGCGCCCAGCCCCCACAGGTAGGGACGCCCGACGGCCACCGCGGTGGCGCCCAGCGCCAGCGCCTTGAAGACGTCGGCGCCGCGCCGGACCCCCGAGTCGAGGATGATGGGCACGCGCCCGCCCGCCACCCGGGCCACCTCGGGCAGCGCGTCGACGGTGGCCTGGGCGCTGGGGTCGGTGCGCCCCCCGTGGTTCGAGACCCAGAGCGCCCGGCTCCCCTCGAACGTGATCTCCACCGCCGCCTTGCGGAAGAAGATGGCGTAGTCGCCCACGCGGGCCTGGAGGGGCACGTACCGCGCCTCTCCCCCGCCGATCTTCCACGGCTCGGCGTCCAGCTCGGTGGGGGCGGACACCGCCTGACCCGGCCCGGTGGCCAACACCTTCCCTCCCTGCACCGCCTGGTTGTCCACCGCGGTGGCGGGGAGGTACAGACCCACCTTCGTCCGATCCTCGCCCTCCTCGGGCTGGATGAGGACCCGGTCGCCCACCACGATGAGGCGCTTCTTCGGATCGGGCATGGATGGCTTCCTCGGCACGGTTCGTCGCTCCTGCTGGTCGCTCCTGAAGGTCCCACGTCGGCAGCCCGTCGTAAAGCGGGGCTACCCCCGTCCGAGGCGGCGCTCGGCGACGCCCAGGTGGTGTCGGGCATGGATCACGTTGAAGTCGGCCCACTCCCGGAGGCTGAACATGCCCAGGAAGGGGTGGGGGACCTGGTGGGCGTCCAGCGCGTCCTCGGGCCAGGCGGCCAGCGCCTCCTCGAAAGCCCGCGCGCCCCGGCGCCACGCGTCCAGGCACACGGCGCGGTACTCCTCGGTGCGATCCTCGGGCGGCACCGGAGCGGGGGAGAGGTCCTCGGTGGACTTCCCGCCGTCGCGGAGCCCCTGGAGCGCCAGCTCGTGCACCGCCTCGCGGGAGCGGGGCGCCTCCGCGCGCTGGCCGAAGCGGGCCCGCAGCGCCTCCGGCGGAGCCCGGAACACTCCCGTGATCTTCCCCACCGAAAGGGTGAGGTGGCGCAGGTCGTCCACCGGGGCCCACGCCTCGCCCTCGCGGCGGTAGAGCTCCTCCAGCGGGAGGGTGGCGAAGTAGCTCGCCACCTCCTCGCGCACGGTCGCCAGGTCGTGGAGCAGGGCCTCTCGAGTCAAGCGCATGGGCATGGGAGGGGTCGGGGTGCCGGGGCGTGGCCTAGGGAAGCCACCGAACGTATTGTCCGTCCCGTCCCGCTGGTACCCCCGTCCCCGAGCTCCCCATGTCGCCCTCGCTCCCCCGCCGTCTCGCCGCCGTCCTCCTCGTCGCCCTTGCTCCGGTCTCGGCCGCGGCCCAGAGCGCCCTCCAGACCTCGCGCTCCAACGCCGGCGCCGTCTCGGCGGCGCACCCCCTGGCCACCGAGGCCGGGGTGCGCATGCTGGAGCTGGGCGGCAACGCCGCCGACGCGGCGGTGGCGGCGGCCTTCGCCATCGCGGTGGTGGAGCCCTCCATGAACAGCATCGGCGGGCGGAACCAGATCCTCCTGCGCCTCCCCGACGGAACCGTCCGCGGCATCGACGGCACCACGCAGGCGCCGGCCACCTACGACCCCGACACCGCGCCCCAGGCCGACTACGGATACGCGGTGGTGGGGGTGCCCGGCGCGGCGGCGGGGCTCCTTCGCCTCCACGCGGAGCTGGGCTCCCTCCCCCTTTCCGTGGTCATGGCTCCCGCCATCGACTACGCCGAGAACGGATACCGCCTCCTCCCGGGCGAGGCCCGGCGCCAGGCGTCCGCCGCGGACCAGTCCGCCGAGTTCCCCGCCACGGCCGCCATCTACCTGAAGCCCGACGGCACGCCCCGCGGGCCGGGCGAGATGTTGGTCCAGAAGGACTACGCCAACACGCTGAAGCTCATCGCCGCGGGCGGACACGACGCGTTCTACCGGGGCGAGATCGCCCGGAAGATCGCCGCGGACATGGAGGCCCACGGGGGGGCGGTCACGCTCCAGTCCCTGAACGACTACCGGGCGGTGGACTCGCGGGTGGTGCGGGGGAGCTACCGCGGGTACGAGATCGTGAGCCTGGACGTCCCGTCGGGGGGCGTCATAACCGTGCAGGCGCTGCACGTGATGGAGCGCTTCGACCCCCGGTCCATGACCGAAGCCCAGTGGGCGGCGGTGAAGGGCCAGGCGCTGGGCATCGCCGCCGGCGAGCTCGTTCGCATGGGCACGGACAGCGCCGCCGCCCGGGCGACGTCGAAGGCGTGGGCCGCGAGCGTGGCGGAGCAGCTCGAGGTGCCGGCCGGCGCTCGGAGGACGGACGGCCCGGCGGAGGCCGCCTTCCCGCCGGCGTCCTGGGCGGCCCCCACCGCCGCGTCGCTGGCCTACCTCCCGGTGCAGCCCGACGACGACGGCCACACCACCCACCTCACCGCCGCCGACGGCAACGGCATGTTCGTGGCCCTCACCCAGACCCTGGGGCCCACCATGGGGTCGTCGGTGGTGACCCCGGGCCTCGGCTTCCTCTACGCGTCCACGCTGGGCGGGTACCTGGGCCGCACCGAGCCGGGAGAGCGCGCCCGGTCCAACATCTCCCCCACGTTGGTCCTGAAGGACGGGCAGGTGGTGCTGGCCCTGGGGGGCGCCGGCGGCGGACGCATCCCGCCGGGCATCGTCCAGGTCATCTCCCGCGTGGTCGACGACGGCATGTCGCTGGCCGACGCGCTGGCCGCGCCCCGCGTCTACATGGGCGGCGGCACGCTGGAGGCCGAGACCTCGCCGGGCACCGGCTGGACCCCCGACGAGGTGGCGGAGATGAGGGCGCTGGGCCTCACCGTGCGGGAGAACCCGGGGGTAGGCTCCTTCTCCCGGGTGCACGCCATCCAGTACGACGCCGCCACGGGCACCTGGATCGGCGGGGCCGACCCCGACTGGGAGGGGAGCGCCCAGGGACCGGGACGGCGGCGCGGGGAGAGCGGCCCGGGCCGCGGAAGAGAGGGGTCCTGTCCCGAGACGCCGGCGGCCACACCCCCGCACGCCCGGCGCGCCCCTGGAAGCTCCGATCGCAGCCTAGCCGCGTGTCGCGCCACGGGTCGTGACCTCAGGCGCAATCCGGTCTTGATTTCCCTGCCACCAGGATGCATCCTGGGGCCTGACGGCACCTCCCGCCGCCGGTCGCCTTCCCTGGCGATTTCGGTCGAGCACCTCCCGACGGCCCGCCCCCTCCGTCCTCCGACGCCGGGGCCCTCCCCCGCCGGCACTACGCAGTCGAAGCCCGGCCGCTACGTACGTCCGCGTATGGGGCGCCCGCGGGCATCGTGGCATTGTGTGCGGTGTGAAGCGTGATGTGCCGCCGGCCTGCCCCCGGTCCCTTCTCACGGGAGGGCAACGCCATGCTGGACGTCTTCCTCGGGATCGACGTGGGCTCCACGACGGTCAAGGTGGTGGCCCTCGACCCTTCCGCCCGCCTCCTGGCCCACCGCTACGTCCGCGCCAACGGACGGCCCCGGGCCACCCTCCTGGCCACCGCCCGGGAGTTCCTGGGCACCCTGCCCCCGGTCCGCATCCTCGGCGTGGGGCTCTCCGGGTCCGGAGGGCGTCCCGTGGCGGATATCGTCGGGGGGATCCACACCAACGAGCTCGTCACCCAGACGCGGGCCGTGGGGGAGTTCCACCGCGACGCTCGCACGGTCATCGAGATCGGAGGCCAGGACAGCAAGTTCCTGTCGGTGAAGTGGGACGAGGCGAGCCGCCAGATGGTCCTGGTGGACTTCTCCATGAACGCCCTGTGCGCCGCGGGGACCGGCTCCTTCCTCGACCAGCAGGCGGAACGGTTGGGCATCGCCATCGACGGCGAGTTCGCGCGCCTCGCCCTGGCGTCGGAGAGCCCGGCGCGCATCGCCGGGCGCTGCACCGTGTTCGCCAAGTCGGACATGATCCACCTCCAGCAGGAGGGCACTCCCCTCCCCGACATCCTCATGGGGCTGTGCCATGCGCTGGCGCGGAACTTCCGGAGCGTCATCGGGAAGGGGAAGACGTTCGCGCCCCCCATTCTCTTCCAGGGGGGCGTGGCCTACAACGGGGCCGTCGCCCGGGCCTTCGAGGACGTGCTCGGCCTCGAGCCGGGACAGCTCGTCATCCCGGCGCACCGGGACCTCATGGCGGCCTTGGGCGCCGCCTACACGGCCATGGACGAGCGCGCCGAGGGGCGCGAGCACGCCTTCCACGGATTCGAGGCCCTGGAGGAGTCCCT
The DNA here is from genome assembly GCA_045863275.1 of Gemmatimonadota bacterium. Lineage (GTDB taxonomy): Bacteria > Gemmatimonadota > Gemmatimonadetes > Longimicrobiales > Gaopeijiaceae > SZUA-318. Next base: position 44,880 of record BTVB01000004.1, on the reverse strand, counting down.
CCGCACGGGCTCGGGCCGGGAGCGGACCCTCCCCGCGCTGGCGCCGCGCCCCTGCGCCGCCTGCCGAGAGCTGGCCCCCCTCCAGGGGCCGAGGCACGCCCGCTACCCGGTGTACCTGGGCGTGGACGTGGGCTCCATAAGCACCAACGTGGTGCTCATCGACGACGCCGACCGGGTCGTCGCGCGCTGCTACCTCCCCACCGCCGGCCGCCCGCTGGAGGCCGTGCGGAAGGGGTTGGCCGAGGTGGCTTCCGAAGTGGGTGACACGGTGGAGGTGCGCGCCGTGGGATGCACGGGCTCGGGCCGATACCTCACCGGGCACTACGTGGGCGCCGACGTGGTGCGCAACGAGATCACCGCCCAGGCCCGCGCGGCCGTGGCGGTGGACCCGGACGTGGACACCGTCTTCGAGATCGGAGGGCAGGACAGCAAGTACATCCGCCTGGACCGGGGCGCGGTGGTGGACTTCGCCATGAACAACGCGTGCGCCGCCGGCACGGGGTCGTTCCTGGAGGAGCAGGCCGACCGCCTCGCCATCTCCATCCAGGAAGAGTTCCAGAAGCTGGCCCTCTCGGCGCCTGCCCCCGCCTGCCTGGGGGAGCGGTGCACGGTCTTCATGGAGTCCGACCTCATCCACCACCAGCAGAGGGGCGCCCGCACGGAGAACCTCACCGCCGGGCTCGCGTACTCCATCGTCCACAACTACATGAACCGCGTGGTGAACACGCGGCCGGTGGGCCGCCGCGTCTTCTTCCAGGGCGGCGTAGCCCACAACGGCGCGGTGGCATCCGCCTTCGAGGCCGCCATCGGCCGCCCCATCACCGTCCCGCCCCACCACGACGTCACCGGCGCCATCGGCGCGGCGTTGCTGGCCCGCGAGGAGGTGCAGCGACGGCCCGGCTTCCGTACCCGGTTCCGCGGCTTCGACGCTTCCGGCCGCGCGTACGACGCCGGGAGCTTCGTGTGCAAGGCGTGCCCCAACCTCTGCGAGGTGAAGAAGGTCACCATCGCGGGGGACGCGCCGGTGTTCTACGGCGCCCGCTGCGATCGCTTCGAGGAGGCGGGACGGGCATCCTCGTCCGGCGCCCACGTCCCCGACCTCTTCGCCGAACGCGCCGCGCTGCTCCTGGGCGACTGGCACGAACCCGGCGACCGCGTGGCCGGACGGCTCCGCGTCGGCATCCCCCGCTCGCTGGTCTTCCACGACCTCTTTCCCTGGTGGCGTGCGTTCTTCGCCCACCTGGGCATGGACGTCACCCTCTCCAGCGAGACCAACGCGGACATCGTGCGCCTCACCGCCCATACGGCGGCGGCCGAGACGTGCTATCCCGTGAAGCTGGCCTTCGGGCACGTGGCGGAGCTGCTGGACAAGGACGTGGACTTCGTCTTCCTACCCTCCATCCTGGACCGGGAGGACATGGGCCCGGGGCAGGTGCACAACCACTACTGCCCCTACATCCCCGCGACGCCCTTCATGGTGGCCGCCCACCTGGGACGGGACTCAGGCCGGCCCGGGCCCCACCTCCTCAAGTTCCCCTTCCACATGCAGCAGCCGGTGGCCCGGCGGCGGGAGCTGGGCGTCCTGGCAAGGCAGCTCGGCGCGCGCCGCGGCGCGGTGCTGGCCGCCGCCGCCGCCGGCGATGCCGTCCAGGGCGACTTCTACCGGGCCCTCAGGGCCCTGGGCCGCAAGGCCCTGGACTCGCTGGGACCGGACCTCACCGGCGTCGTGGTCGTGGGACGGCCCTACAACACGTGCGACCTGGGCGTCTGCCAGGACCTGCCGCGGAAGCTGCGCAAGCTGGGCGTGCTCCCCATCCCCGTGGACACCCTCACCGGGATGAGCGTCGACGTGAGCGCCGAGCACCCGGACATGTACTGGCGGAGCGGGCAGGCCATCCTCGGCACCGCGCGCCTGGTGGCCAGGGAGCCCCGCCTGCAGGCGATCTACCTCACCAGCTTCCATTGCGGGCCCGACTCGTTCCTGCTGAGCTACTTCCGCCACGAGATGGCGGGTAAGCCCTTCCTCGAGCTGGAGGTGGACGACCACACCGCCGAGGCTGGGATCGTCACCCGCTGCGAGGCCTTCCTGGACTCGCTGCACATCCACCGGGAGGTAGCGTGATGGACGCGACCCGAGAGCGCCCGCGTACCGTGTACCTGCCGTGCATGTCCGACCACGCCTTCACCGTGGCCGCGGCCATGCGCCGCTTCGGCGTGGACGCCGAGGTGCTCCCGCCGCCCACCCAGGCGTCCATGGCGGCCGGGCTCGCCCTGTGCCGGGGGAGGGAGTGCCTCCCCTGCTTCCTGTGCGTGGGCGACCTGCTGGGCAAGTGCCGGGAGCCCGGCTTCGACGCCTCGGGGGCGGTCTTCTTCATGCCCACGGGAACGGGACCGTGCCGGTTCGGCCAGTACAACGTCCTCCAGAAGGCCATCCTGTCCCAGGAGGGCTTCCCGGATGTGGAGATTGTCTCACCCTCCACCGCGGACTCCTACGCCCTCTTCGGCGCCGACCCCACGGGGCTGAGGAAGCTGGCGTGGCAGGCCATCGTGTCGGTGGACCTCCTCACCAAGGTGCTCCATGAGCACCGCCCCTACGAGGTCGGCGAGGGCTCGGCGGACCGGGCGTACCGGGCCAGCCTGGTCGACCTGGTGGCCGCGGTCGAGAAGGGGGGGAGCGATCACGTGGTGGACGCCCTCTGGGGAGCTTCCGCCCGCTTCGGCGCCCTCGGGATCGAGCGGACCCGGGAGCGCCCGCTGGTGGCGGTCATCGGCGAGCTCTACCTCATGCTCAACGCCCAGAGCAACCTGGGCGTGGTCCGTGCCGTGGAGCGGGCCGGGGGCGAGGTGCTCCAGGGCACGTTCTCCGACTGGCTCCACTTCGTGGACTGGAGGCGCAAGGACCTCTCCCTGCGGTTCCGCCAGTACCGGAACTTCATCGGAGGCCTCGTCTCCGACCTCTACCAGCACTGGATCGAGCGCCGCTTCACCAACCCGCTGCGGAGCGTCCTGCGCCACCCGGCGGAGGCACCGGTGGCCGACGCGGTGAAACGACTCGAGGTCTGTTACGAGCCCGTGCTGGGCACCGAGGCCGTTCTCACCATGGCGCGGACGCTGGACCTGGCACGGCACGGGCTCGCGGGCGTCATCAACGTGCTCCCCTTCTCGTGCATGCCGGGAACGGTGGTGTCGTGCATGGCGCCCCGGCTCCGGGAGGAGATGAACGGAGTGCCCTGGCTGGACGTCGCGTTCGACGGCCAGGAGGAGACCAACCTCCACACGCGGCTCGAGGCCTTCATGCACCAGGCCTTCCAGTACGACCGCCGCGTGCTGCACGCGTGAGGAGCCGAGAATGGACGCCGGCGCGACGCGCTTGGCCGGAGGCCCGCTCTCCGAGCTGATCCCCCGCGGGAAGATGGTCCGGGGGATGGCCTGGTTCGTGGCCCTCACCGTCGCGGGACTCGGCACCCTCTGGCACTTCACGGCCAGGGGCGAGGCCCGGGACGTGGTCGCTGCCATGAGCGGGGCGTTCCTGGCCCTCGCGGTGCTGTCGGCAGCGGCCGACATCCTCATCGGCGCCGTGCGCTACCAGGTCTTCCTCCGCCGCATACGTCCGGGCACGTCCCTCTGGCTCCCGGTCCGGGCCGACCTGGCCAACCGCTTCGTGGGGGCGGTGACCCCCTCCCAGACCGGGGGCGGCCCGGCGCAGGTGTTCATCCTGTGGCGGGGAGGGATCCCCGTGCCCGACGCCCTGTCCTTCCTCCTCATCAACTTCCTCTCCACGCTCGTGTTCTTCCTGGTGGCGGGGGGGGCTGCGGCGTGGGTCTTCCGGGAGCGCTTCGCCGGCGGCGGGATCCACCTCCTGGTCCGGTACGGCTTCGTAGCCTTCGCCGGATGCCTGGCCGTGATGCTCGTGGGGCTCCTCCGCCCCGACTGGGTGGCGGCGCCCACGGCGCGGATGGCCGCGTCGCTGGAGGGTCGGACCGGGGCTGTCGCGCGCATCGGGTGGCGCTGCGGCCGCGCCGTCGCCGGGAGCCTGGACCAGTACCGCGCCGCGTGCACGCGCTTCATCCGGGAGGACCCACTCCTCCCCGTGCTGAGCTTCGCCCTCACCGTGCTCCTCTACCTGAACAAGTTCACGCTGGCCTGGCTGGTCATGAGGGGGCTCGGCGTGGAGGGCGACTACGGGACCACCCTGGCCGTGCAGGCGCTTCTCCATTTCATTCTCTACGTCGCGCCCAGTCCCGGCGGGAGTGGAATCGCCGAGCTCAGCACGGGCGCGCTCATGGCCATCCTCATGCCGGCGCACCTCCTTGCCCCGTTCACCCTCGCGTATCGCCTCTTCCTCCTGTATCTGCCGGCCGCGGCGGGGGCCCTGGTGATCCTCCGGGAGCTGCGTCCCGCCCGCGCGGGGCGGCACGAGCCGGCGCGGGCCGCCGCCACCGGTGTCGTCATGCTGGGCGTGGCCGCGACCCTCTTCGCCGCGCCCGGGGCGTCGGCGCAGGTGGCCATGCCGGAGGTGTCGACCCAGGCCGACCCCGTGTCGCGCGCCCAGGCCCGGGTGAAGGACCTGGTGGTGCAGGGGCTCCGGGCGCCGGACACCGACTCGGCCAAGGTGCTCTACGAGGCGTCGGTGGACGTGGCCCGAGCTCTGGTTTCCGCCACGCCCGACGACGCCGAGGCCCACTACCTGCTTTCGGTGGCCCCTGGGTATCACCTGGAGCACCAGGGGCTCCGCAGGAAGTTCGGCATCGCCGCGGAGGTGCGCACCGAGGCGGAGCGGGCACTGGAGCTGGACCCCTCCCACCCCGGCGCCCACCATGTGCTGGGCCGGCTCCACGCCGGGGCCATGCGGCTGAACCGGGTGGCCCGCTTCATCCTCCGGGAGGTTTTGGGTGCCTCGGTGCTGGAGGGCGCCTCCTGGGACCAGGCCGAGGCCCACTTCCGCACCGCCTGGGAGCACGACCCCGGCTCCCCCCGCCACGCCATGGAGCTGGGCGCGCTGTACCGGGACACGGACCGGCCGGACCAGGCGCTCGAGGTGCTCCGGCGCGCCTCGGTGCTCGTGCCCCGGGAGGCGTCCGACTCCCTCGCGGCGCAGAGGGTGCGGGCGCTGTTGGTGGAGTTGGGCTCGGACTGAGGGAGGGGGGGACTGGCGAGGAGGTTCGTGAGTGCCGTGCGCCATGGGGTCAGGTACGCCCCGGGTCGGAGTGCCCTGGGGTCGGGCGTGCACTGGCGCGTGGCATCCTGATCCGTCCGGCGCCTGCGACGCGTTTCAGCTGAAACGTCTCGGCCCGGGAACCGACGCGGGAGCCGTCAGGCGGGCGGCCCTGCCACATCCGCGCATGCCGGCGCCGCTATCGGCCCATCGCCGTATCCCGACGTCTCCCCCCGAGCCCATCGCGGCATCGCGACGTCCCCTCGGCCCACCTCCGCATCCCGACGTCCCATCCAGCCATGGACGGATTTGGGGGCGGGGAGTCGGGTGGATGGCGGATGGCCTCCGTCCAGGTCGCTGGAGGTGGCTCGCCGGCGCCCTGCGGCGTAGGGCGGTCTCGGGCCGACTCGCGCGGCCTCCGAGGGCGACTTCGGGCGTCCTGGAGCCAGCCGGGAGGCCGGGAAACCGCCCCTTATCTTTCGGGGTGCGTCCGGCCGTGGATCGCCGCCTGCCGGCGGCTCCGGCGCCGGGCTCACCCTGCCCACCCTGCACCCGAAGGAGGTCCACCGGTGCGTGCCCTGCCTCTGTCCGCATGCCCTCGCCCCCGCGCCCTCCTCCTCGTCCGCGAGGAGGCGCCGCGGTACGGCGGCCACTCCGACGACTCCGGCGGCGTCGACGACCCCGACGCCCTCGAGTCCCTCGGCGACGAGATCGCCACGCTGGCCGCCCACATCCACGCCGCCACCCACCGTCTCCTCACGCTCCTCGCCGCCTTCGACGAGCGCCGCGGCTGGGAGCGAGACGGCCACCGCACCTGCGCCCACTGGCTCGCCTTCCGCACGGGCATCGACCTGGGGGCCGCCCGCGAGAAGGTCCGAGCCGCCCGTGCCCTCGCCACCCTCCCCGCCACCGGCGCCGCCATGGCCCGCGGCGAGCTGTCCTTCTCCCAGGTCCGCGCCCTCACCCGCGTCGCCACCGCCGACACCGAGGCCGACCTCCTCGAGCTGGCCCGTGGGTGCACCACCGCACAGCTCGAGCGGGTGGTGCGCGCCTGGCGGCTCGGGACACGGAGCGACGAGGCCGAGCGGGCCCGCCGCATCCACGAGGCGCGCACCTTCTCCGTGTTCCCCGGCGACGACGGCACCTACGTGGTGCGCGGCGTGTTGCCGCCCGAGGTGGGCGCGCTGCTCATGCGCGCCGTCGAGGCGGCCGGCGACGTCCTCTTCCGGCAGGAGCGGGCCACCGTGGCGGCAGGGGCCGGCGAGGAGGGGCGCACCCCCGCGCAGCGCCGCGCCGACGCCCTCGCCCTCCTGGCCGAGCGGGCCCTGGAGGTGGGCTTCGGTGGGAGCGACGACGGCCGGCCCGCGCCGGTGAGCGGGACGCGCGCCGCCCGCTACCAGGTCGTCCTGCACGTGGACGAGGGGACGTTGGCGGGGGACGCTGCCTCCGCCGCGGCCGCCGGCCCTCCCGCCCGCTCCCACCTCGACGACGGCACGCGCGTTTCAGCTGAAACGTCCCGGAGGCTCGCCTGCGATGCCGGGCTCGTGCGCGTCACCCACGCCCACGGCACGCCTGACCACGACGCCTCAATCCTCGACGTGGGCCGCCGCACCCGCACCACTCCGCCGGCGCTCCGCCGTGCCCTCGAGATCCGCGACCACAGTTGCCGCTTCCCGGGCTGCGCGTCCCGCTTCACCGACGCCCACCACGTGCGCCACTGGGCCGACGGCGGCGAGACGAGCCTGGCCAACACGCTCCTCCTCTGCGCCCACCACCACCGCCTGGTCCACGAGGGCGGCTGGCGCGTGCGCTGGGACGACGAGTGCCGGCCCGTCTTCCTCGACCCCCGGGGCGGCGAGCACTACGACGCACGGTCGCGCACACCCCGGCCGCCGGCCGATCCGGCCACCGACCTCGTCGCCAACCTCGTCGCCGAGCACCATGCCCACGGCATCCACCCCGACTGGCGCACCGCCGGCGCCCGCTGGAAGCGCGAGCGCGACATCCCCGACGGCGTGTACTTCCGGGCCCTGGAGGTCGTGGGATAACCGCCGCGAACCCCGTCGGGGCCCGGGACCGCCCGGCATCGTCGAAGGAGCCCGCCTCCTCCCTGGACGGCCAACCGCCACCCTGGACAGCCCGCCCCCACCAGGGCAGGTTGTCCCTCCTGCGGAACGGCCACGGTCGTCCCGCGCTCCCCGCGCCTCCGACGTACCCGAGCCACCCGAGCCGCCCCCCATGAACCGTCGCATCTCCCTGCACCTCGCCGCCGCCGTCCTGTCCGCCGCGGCCGTCGCCCCGGCGTCCGCATCGGCCCAGTCGGCCAAGGCCATGGTGGCCTCCTACATCGACGAGCGCGCCGACCGCTTCGGTGAGGTGGCCCAGGCCATCTGGGACTTCGCCGAGGTGGGCTACATGGAGACGCAGAGCTCCGCCCTCCTCCAGTCCACGCTGGCCGAGGCGGGCTTCGCGGTTGAGTCGGGCGTGGCCGGGATCCCCACGGCCTTCGTGGCCGAGTGGAAGAACGGCGACGGCCCCATCATCGGCATCATGGCCGAGTTCGACGCCCTGCCCGGGATCACCCAGGACCGGAGCCCCCTGCGCGCCCCCATCGAGGCCAAGCCCGCCGGGCACGCCTGCGGCCACCATCTCTTCGGCACCGGCTCCACCGCCGCCGCCCTGGCGGTGCGGGACTGGATGGAGCGGACAGGCCAGCGGGGCACGATCCGACTCTACGGCACCCCCGCCGAGGAGGGCGGCGCCGGCAAAGTCTACATGGTCCGGGCGGGCCTCATGGACGACGTGGACGTCATGCTCCACTGGCACGCCGGCGACCGGAACTCTGCGTCGGCGGGGAGCTCCCTGGCCAACAAGAGCGCCAAGTTCCGCTTCCGCGGCGTGAGCGCCCACGCAGCCGGCGCCCCCGAGCGGGGACGCTCGGCCCTCGACGGCGTCGAGGCCATGAACCACATGGTGAACATGATGCGGGAGCACGTCCCCCAGGAGACGCGCATCCACTACGTCATCACCTACGGCGGCGCCGCCCCCAACGTGGTCCCCGACTTCTCCGAGGTCTTCTACTACGTCCGCAACCCCGACCCGAGGAACGTCGAGTCCATCTTCGAGCGGGTGGTGAAGGCGGCCCAGGGCGCGGCCCTGGGCACCGGCGTGGAGGTGGACTACGAGGTGATCCACGGCATCTACAACCTGCTCCCCAACGTGGCCCTCCAGGAGGCCATCTACGCCAACCTCGTCGAGGTTGGCGGCGTGGAGTACGACGACCAGGAGTGGACCTTCGCCGAGGCGATCCGCAGGTCGCTCCCCGAAGACGCCCCACCGCTGGAACGCGCCGCCGAGGTGGAGCCCTTCACCGTCACCGAGGAGGGAAGCGGCGGCTCCACCGACGTGGCCGACGTGAGCTGGGTGGTCCCCACCGGCGGGATGCGGGCGGCCACGTGGGTACCGGGCACCGCCGCCCACTCGTGGCAGGCGGTGGCCGCAGGCGGCACGACCATCGGCGAGAAGGGGCTCGTGGTGGCGGCCAAGACGCTGGCCATGACCGCCGTGGACCTCTTCACCAAGCCCGAGCTGGTGGCGGCAGCCAAGGCGGAGCACGAGCGCCGCGTGGGCCCGAACTTCGTGTACAAGTCGCTGGTGGGCGACCGCGACCCGCCCCTCGACTACCGGAAAGCGGCGGGCCCGGGAGGCGACTGAGGGCGAAACCACCCTTCCCCACCTCCCGTAGGACCCCCTGAGGTCGCACGGGGTCGCGCGGCCCGGCTACCGACGGGAGGGGAAGACGTGGACGCGCTCCTGCACCAGATCCGCATCACCGTTCGCAAGCTGCTCAAGGCCCCGCTCTTCAGCGGGGTGGCGATCCTCACGCTCGCGGTGGGGATCGGCAGCAACGCCGCCATCTTCTCCGTGGTCAACGGCGTCCTCCTCAAGCCTCTCCCCTTCAAGGACCCGGAGAGCCTCGTCGGCATCTGGCACACGGCCCCGGGGCTGGGCTTCCCCGAGGTGAACCAGTCGCCGGCGCTCCACTTCACGTACCTGGACGAGAGCCGGACCTTCGAGTCCGTGGGCATGTGGGACAACGGCTCGGTGTCGGTGACGGGCGTGGCCGAGCCGGAGCAGGTGGAGAGCATGAGCGTCACCGCCCAGGTCATGCCCATGCTGGGGATCCAGCCCCTCCTGGGCCGGGCCTTCACCGAAGACGACGACGCGGCGGGCAGCCCGGAGACGGCCATCCTGGGGCACGGGTACTGGCAGCGCCGCTTCGGAGGCGACCCGAGCGTTTTGGGCCGGACCCTCACGGTGAACGGCCGGGCCCGGGAGATCATCGGCGTGCTGCCCGCCAGCACCCGGTTCCTCGCCTACGACCCCGACGTGTACCTGCCCTTCCAGTTCGACCGGAACAACGTCTTCGTGGGCAACTTCAGCTACCAGGCGCTGGGCCGCCTACGGGCCGACGCCACCGTGGCCAGCGCCAACGCCGACGTGGAGCGGATGGTCCCCATGGCGGTGGAGCGCTACCCCGGCGGCATCACGATGAGCATGCTGGAGCAGGCGCAGTTCGGCGCTCTCGTCCGCCCCCTGAAGGAGGACGTGGTGGGCGAGGTGGACAACGTGCTCTGGGTGCTCCTGGGCACCGTCGCGATGGTGCTCCTCATCGCCTGCGCCAACGTGGCCAACCTCTTCCTGGTACGGGCCGAAGCCCGCCAGCGGGAGATGGCCGTGCGCACCGCCATGGGCGCCAACCGCGGCCACCTCACCGGCCAGCTCCTGGGGGAGAGCGTGATCCTGGGCGTGGTCTCGGGAATCCTGGGGCTGGGCCTGGCCGTCGTCGGCCTCAAGGTGCTGGTGGCGCTGGGCCCCGAGAGCCTCCCCCGGCTGAGCGAGATCGGCGTGGACGCCCGCGTGATGGGCTTCACGCTGGGCATCTCCGTGCTGGCCGGGGTCCTCTTCGGGCTGGTGCCCGCCGTCCGCCTGGGCATGCCCAACCTGGTGGGCGCCCTGAAGGAAGGCGGCCGAGGCGGGAGCGCGGGCAAGGAGCAGCACCTGGCGCGCAACACCCTCGTGGTGGCACAGATGGCGCTGGCCCTGGTGCTCCTCACCGGGGCGGGCCTCATGGTGCGCTCCTTCCAGGCGCTCCGCGCCGTGGACCCGGGCTTCACGGCGCCGGAGGAGGTGCTCTACTTCCGCGTGAGCGTCCCCTCCGCCGAGGTGGAGGACGCGGTTCAGGCGGCGCAGATGCACCAGGAGATGCTCCGCCGCGTCCAGGCGCTCCCCGGCGTCGCGTCGGCGGCCATCACGTCGTCGGTGACCATGGACGGGTGGGACAGCAACGACGCGCTGGAGAGCGAAGCCCGCCCGGTGGAGCCGGGCCAGCTCCCACCCATCCGGCGCTACAAGTGGGTGGGCGAGGGCTCCTTCGCCACGCTGGGCAACCGCATGGTGGCGGGCCGCGACCTCACGTGGGCCGACGTCGACCAGAAGGCGAAGGTGGTGGTGGTCACGGAGAACCTGGCCCGGGAGGAGTGGGGCGACGCGGCCTCGGCCATAGGGAAGCGGGTGCGCCAGACCCTCGGCCCCGACAAGACCGGCCCCTGGTACGAGGTGGTGGGGGTCGCCGCCGACGCCTACGACGACGGCCCCGCCCGCGACCCGGTGGCCACCGTGTACTGGCCCCAGGTGGTGGAGGAGTTCTGGGACAACGTCACCTTCACCCAGCGCTCCATGGCGTACGCCGTGCGCGTGCGGAGCGGCGACCCCGAGGCCCTGCTCCCGGCGGTGCGGGAAGCGGTGTGGTCGGTGAACCCCAACGTGCCCCTGGCCCGGACCACCACGCTGGCCGACCTGGCCGCCGGGCGCATGGCCCAGACCTCCTTCACGCTCGTCATGCTCGCCATCGCCGCGGGCGTGGCCCTCTTCCTGGGTGCCGTGGGGATCTACGGCGTCATCTCGTACGTGGTCTCGCAGCGCACTCGGGAGATCGGCGTCCGCATGGCCATGGGCGCCGAGCAGGGGGACGTGAGCCGCATGGTCCTCAAGCAGGCGGGGACGCTCGCCGGGCTGGGCGTGGTCACCGGGCTGGCCGCCGCGGCCGGCCTGACCCGCCTCATGTCGTCGCTCCTCTACGGCGTGAGCCCCATGGACCCGGTCACCTTCGGGGCCGTGGCGCTGGCGCTCTCGGCCATCGCCGTGCTGGCGAGCTGGCTTCCGGCGCGACGGGCCTCTCGGGTGGACCCGGTGGTGGCCCTCAGGTTCGAGTGACGCTCAGCTCGGGCTTGCGGGCGCGGGGATCCGCTCCATGAGCGCGGCGAAGCGCGGGTCGCCCCTGAGGGTGTCCAGGTCCGGGTCCCGCTCCAGCCAGCCCTTGTTCCCGAAGCCCACCTCCAGGGCCTCCTCGAGGCACGCGAGCGCCCGCTCTCCCTTCCCCGCCACGGCGAAGAGGCACGCCGCGTTGTAGCGCACGCCGGCGTCCTCCCGGTCCATGGACAAGGCCCGCTCCGCCCAGGAGAGCCCCTCCTCCACCCGGCCGACGCGGGACAGCGCCACGGCGCGCATGGTGGCCGCCCGGGCGTCGTCGGGGTTCAGCTCCATGTGCCGTTCCACCACGCGCAGCGCCTCGGCGTACCCCTCCCGTGCCCGGTCGTGGTGGCCCTGGGCCTCCACCGCCTGGGCGGCGAAGAACGACGCCGAGTAGTCCTCGCGGACGGCGGTGGCCTCGCGGAAGAGGCGCGCCGCCTCTTCGAAGCGCCCCTGCTGGAAGCAAGCCCGGGCGTGGAAGTACCGCGCCTCGTAGAGCCTGGGATCCAGGTCCACCGCGGTGGCGAAGGCTTCCTCCGCCTCGGGGAGGGAGCCCATCACGGTGAGGACGGCGCCGTGGGCCGAGTGGGCCTCGGCCAGCTCGGGGTCCAGCGCCAGGGCCCGGAGGCTGGCCTTGTGCGCCTCGTCCATGTCGGCGCCGGCGGCGGGGTAGTACATGGCCAGGAGCGACGACGCCTCGGCCACGCCGGCAAAGGCCAGCGCGAAGTCGTCGTCCAGCGCGATGGCCTGCCGGAAGAGATCCCGGGCGTACTCCAGGCTTCGCCGCTTGGACTGGAGGAAGAAGCGCCGCCCCCGGAGATAGACTTCGTACGCCTGGATGTTGCGCGTGTAGACCTTCTCCATCGCCCTGCGCTCGTGCTCACGGAGCACCGCCTGGAGGACCCGGGCCACGTTGGAGGAGATCTCGTCCTGGATGCGGAAGAGGTCCTCCATGGTCCGGTCGTAGCGCTCGGACCAGAGGTGGTAGCCGTCGTCGGCGTTGATGAGCTGGGTGGTGACGCGGAGCCGGTCCCCCGCCCGCTGGATGCTCCCCTCGAGCACCGCCCGCGCACCCAGCTTCCGCCCGATGGAGCGCACGTCTTCGGAGGCGTCCTTGAACGCGAACGACGACGTCCGCGCCACCACGTGGAGGTCCCCCACGCGGCACAGGTCGGTGAGGATCTGGTCGGCGAGGCCGAAGCCCAGGAACTCGGTGTCGGCGTCGCCGCCCACGGTGGCGAAGGGAAGCACCGCCACCGACCGGGGCGGCGCCGTCAGCTCGGGGAGGCCGACGGCCTCGCCCATGCGCCACGCCAGCCAGGCCACCACGGGGAGCGCCAGGCACCCGACGACGAAGACCCCGATGACCAGGGGGGTCTGGAGGCCGAAGCGCTGCGTGGCCCAGTCGGTGAACTCGAGAAGCCCCCAGCCGGCGGCGAGATAGATCCCCAGCACGTGGGGCACCCGCCGGCGGACCATCTCTCGGAGCGTAGGGGCCATGGCTTCCTCCTGGCGGAGGGAAGGCTCCCTGAATCTAGCGCCGGGGGCCACCGCCGTGACCGCCACCCTTGCACTTCCGTTCCGGCTCGCCCTACCGTCCGCCCAGTCCCTTCGTCCCGGAGCCGCCATGATCCGCCGCCACCTCGCCCTCGCCCTCACCCTCACCCTCGCGCTCCTCCTTCCCTACGGAGCCGGAGCGCAGGAGGGTTCTCTTGTTTGGACGCCCGAGAAGAGCATGGAGTTGCGACAGCTCGCCGGGACGGCCGTCTCCCCCGACGGCGCGCGGGTGGCCTACGTGGTCCGCGTCCCCGTCATGGAGGGGGAGAAATCCGAGTACCTCTCCCACGTTTGGCTGGTGAACGCCGACGGGAGCGGCGCCCGCCAGTTCACCCAGGGCGACAAGTCGGCGTCGAGCCCGGCCTTCTCCCCCGACGGCCGCTGGCTCGCGTTCTCGTCCAGCCGGAACGGGAAGGGTCAGGTCTGGGTGATCCCCGTGGACGGCGGCGAGGCCCGCGCCGTCACGAACGCCGAGAGCGGGACGGGGAGCTTCGCCTGGTCCCCTGACGGACGGCGCATCGCGTACCTCATGGCCGACCCGGAGACGGAGGAGGAGAAGGCGCGCAAGAAGGAGAAGCGCGACCCCATCTACGTGGACCAGGACTTCAAGTACGCCCACCTGTACGCGGTGCCCTTCGACCCCACCGGCAGCGAGCCCGGCGAGGCCGTACGCCTCACCGAGGGCTCCTTCCACGTCACGTCCTTCGACTGGTCCCCCGACGGCGCGCGCATCGCCTTCAGCCACCAGGCGGACCCAAGGCTCGACGAGGGTGCCCGGGGCTCGGACATCTCGCTGGTGCCCACCGACGGCTCCAAGGCCGTACGGACGCTGGTGACGCTGGGCGGCACCGACGGCGAGCCCACCTGGTCCCCCGACGGGCGCTGGGTGGCGTTCACGTCCTCCGGCGACGAGCCCCAGCGCGTGGGCCTCGCCGACGTGTACGTGGTGGCGGCCGAGGGCGGCGCCCCCCGCAGGCTGGCCGACAGCCACGACCGGAGCGGCGGCATCGTGGGGTGGGCCCGGGACGGATCGGCGGTGCTCCTGGGTGAGTCCCTGGGTACCACGCGCCACGTCACGGCGCTCCCGGTGGACGGCTCGCCGCTCCGGCAGCTCACCACCGGCGACGGCGTGCTCGGCTCGCCGGCGCTGGCGACCCAGGCCGACCTCATGGCCTTCACCTGGCAGGACGCCGACACCCCCGCCGACGTGTACGTCTCGCCCCGCTCCCGGTGGGCGCCCCGGAAGCTCACGAGCCTCAACGACGACGTGGAGCTCCCTGCCCTGGGCCGCACCGAGGTCCTCTCCTGGCGCTCCCAGGACGGTCGCTTCGAGATCGAGGGGCTCCTGACGTACCCGGTGGGCTACGACCCGGCGCGGAAGTACCCGCTGATCCTCAACGTCCACGGCGGCCCCGCCGGCGTCTTCTCCCAGTCGTACACCGGCAACCCGTCCATCTACAACATCCAGTACTTCGCCCAGGAGGGGTACGCGGTGCTCCGCCCCAACCCCCGGGGCAGCACGGGCTACGGCAAGGACTTCCGCTTCGCCAACGTCCGCGACTGGGGGTACGGCGACATGGACGACCTCATGGCCGGCGTGGACCGGGCCATCGAGATGGGCGTCGCCCACCCCGACTCCCTCCTCCTCATGGGGTGGAGCTACGGCGGGTACATGACGTCGTTCGCCGTGACCCGCACCGACCGATTCAAGGCCGCGAGCATGGGCGCCGGGCTCCCCAACCTGGTCTCCATGACCACCACCACCGACATCGGCGAGTACCTGGTGGCCCACATGGGCGGCGTGGAGTTCTGGGACGACTACGAGGGGTACGAGAAGCACTCGGCGATCTATCGCATCGCCAACGTCACCACGCCCACCCAGGTCATCCACGGCGAGCGGGACCTGAGGGTGCCCTTCACCCAGGGGCAGGAATTCTACCGGGCGCTGGGGCGCCGGGGGGTGCCCACGGAGATGATCGTGCTGCCCAGGACGCCCCACGGGCCCCAGGAGCCCAAGCTCCTCATGGAGGTGTCGCCCATCATCATGAAGTGGTTCGACAAGCACCTCCGCCCGGAGAAGCGCGTCGCCACCGAGCCCTGACGGACAGGAGAAAGAACGAGGCCCCGGACGGGGACGCCGTCCGGGGCCTCAGGAGCCGCGTGGCCTTCACCTCACCTCACCCACCCCTCGTCCAGCCGCGCCAGCTCCTCCTCCACGCGCCGGAGCTCTGCCTCCAGGCGCTGCTGGAGGTCCTGCTCCAGCGTCGCTTCGACGCGGACGCGGGCTGCCTCGGCCCGCGCCCTCGCCACCTCCATCCGGACCCTGGCGTCGTCCAGCCGGATCCTCACCGCCGGGTCCACGTCCACCACCACCACCTCGACGCCGCGCACCGCTGCGTCGCCGCCGTCCCGGTCCAGCGCCACCACCGTCACCACCCCACCCACCGCGGCGCTCGCCAGGATGCACGCCAGCGCCATCACGTCGGTTCCCCAAGCGCTCATCGTCGTCCTCCCCGTCACCAGGTGCTCGATGGGTGAGACGCGTCCCGGGCTGGAAGGGTTGCAGCGGGCTTGAAGGGAAGGAGGGCCGGGGGCGTACTTTCCGTCAGAGGCCCCACCCCGAGCGCGCCCCATGCACCCCATCCCCGACGACGGCCCTGAGCAGCTCACCGGCCCCTCCACGCACTACTGGAGCCGCATCTTCCCGCGGCTGTGGAGCGGCCTCGTGGGGATCGTGGTGCTCCTCGTGTGGCTGGACCTCCTGGGCGACGCCCCCGCTCCCGATGCGGTGAAGTGGGTGGCCCTGGGCATCTGGGGTGGATTCTCCACGCTCTTCTTCAAGCTCTTCGGCGGGCTCCGCCACGTCTGGCTGGACGGCGACAATCTCATCGTGGGCGACGACCCGCGGCGGGGGGTGCGCATCCACCTCCGCGAGGTCCGGCGGGTGAAGGAGAGCCGCATCCAGCAGGTGAAGACGATCACGCTGGAGCTGGCCCGCCCCACCCCGCTGGGAAGCACGATCCGCTTCATCCCCCGGGGCATGAAGACGTTCCTCTTCCCCCTCACCTCGAGCCCGGTGGCCCGGGAGCTGAAGGAGCGGCACGAGCGGCTGCTCCTGCCCCGCTGAGGCGGCGAGGGCGCGCGGCCGCCGCGCCGGCCCGCCCGCCGCTACCTGAACAGCTTGCCCGCCAGCGTCGCGTCCTTGTCGGTGCGCGTGCCCAGCTTGATGTAGGTCGCCAGCCGCACCGTGCCCTCGGCATGGAGCGTCTCGTGGACGCGGACGATGGCGTCGAAGATGTCGCGCAGCTCGCCCTCGACGTTCGTGCCGTTGGGGTGGAGCTGGGCGTGGATCCCCGCCTCCTCGAGGATGGCGTGTGCGCGCTGGACCTCCTTGCGCACCGAGACGCCCGAGCCGATGGGGACCACCTGGATGTCTGCGAGTGCTTTCATGGCGAAAACATAACCGTTGGACACCGGGCGGGGTGTCTCCGCATGTTGGACCCTCCGCATCCCGTCACCCCGAGGTCCGCCCATGCGCCGCTCGTCCCTGCTCCTCTCCGCCGCCGCGCTCCTCGCCCTGCCGTGGGGCCTGTCCGCCCAGATGTCCAAGACCGAGGTCGCGGCCTGGCTCGACGAGCGCCAGGAGCGCCTCACCGACGTGGCGCAGCGCATCTGGGACCTGGCCGAGGTGGGGTACGTGGAGACGGAGAGCTCGGCGCTCCTGGCCGGGGAGCTGGAGGCCCACGGCTTCCGCGTGACGCGGGGGGTGGCGGGGATCCCCACGGCCTTCGTGGCCGAGTACGGGAGCGGAAAGCCCGTCATCGGCTTCATCGGCGAGTTCGACGCCCTCCCGGGCATCAACCAGGACCGCTCCCCGGTGCGGAAGCCCGTCCCCGACAAGCAGGCGGGGCACGCGTGCGGCCATCACCTCTTCGGCACCGCGTCGTCGGCGGCGGCCATGGCCGCCGCCGAGTGGCTGAAGCAGACGGGCCGTGCCGGCACGGTGCGCTTCTACGGCACCCCCGCCGAGGAGGGGGGCTCGGGGAAGGTCTACATGGTTCGCGCCGGCCTCTTCGCCGACGCCGACGTCGTGCTCTCCTGGCACGCCGGGGACCAGAACGACGCCAGCCCCGGCTCCAACCTGGCGGTGAAGTCGGCCAAGTTCCGCTTCTCCGGCGTCTCGGCCCACGCCGCCGCCGCCCCCGACCGGGGCCGCTCGGCGCTGGACGGCGTGGAGGCCCTGAACTTCATGGCCAACCTCATGCGGGAGCACGTCCCCCAGGAGACGCGCATCCACTACGTCGTCACCGAGGGGGGCAACGCCCCCAACGTCATCCCCGACCACGCCGAGGTCTACTACTACGTCCGCCACCCCGAGCCGGAGACGGTGCGCTCCATCTTCGACCGGCTGGTGAAAGCCGCCGAGGGCGCCGCCCAGGGCACGGGCACGACCATGGAATTCGAGGTCATGGGGGGCTCCTACTCCCGACTCCCCGTGGTGGCGCTCCAGGAGGCGGTGTACGAGAACCTGAAGGCGGTGGGAGGCGTCCTCTACGACGACGAGGAGTGGACCTTCGCCGACGCGCTGAAGAAGACGCTGCCGCCGGAGCCGGCGCTGGAGACGGCCGCGGAGATCCAGCCCTTCGCCTGGGAGCGTACGTATGCCTCCTCCGACGCCGGGGACGTGAGCTGGATGGTCCCCACCAGCACGCTCTCCGCGGCCACCTGGGTGCCGGGCACCGCCGCCCACTCGTGGCAGGCCATCGCCGCCGGGGGAACGACCATCGGGCCCAAGGGGATGATGGTGGCCGCCAAGACGCTGGCCTTCACGGCGGTGGACCTCCTCTCGGACCCGGGGAAGCTCGCCGCCATCCAGGCCGAGTTCCGTGAGCGGCGGGGGGCCGATTTCCGCTACGAGCCCCTCCTCGGTGACCGGGACCCGCCCCTGGACTACCGGGCGTCGGTGATGCGGTAGGCACGCCCCCGGGGCGGAAACACGCCATCCGCCCCGGCGTACATCCTCCATGCCGCGGCGCGGGTCCGCGGCCGCTGCCCCACGTACGGGGCCGGGAGTGGGACTGCATGCGTCGCGGTGCCGTCGGGTCCTTGCAGGCGTTGGGGCTTGTGGTGGCCGTCTGGCCGCGCGCGGCCGCGGCCCAGGAGCCCCCGGTGCTCCGGGCCACCGAGCCCCCACCCATCTCCGGCCGGGTGGTCAGTGAGGACGCCCGCCACCCCGTCGGCCGCATCCGCCTCAACTTCGCCTACGGGCTCACCGCCCTCACCGACGACGACGGCGCCTTCTCCGTGCGGGGCCTCCCGGCGGGGAGGCACACCGTCACGCTGGTGACCCCGGCCTGCCGTACCGTCGCCGCCACCTTCATGTGGGACGCCAGCGCCCCCGGCGAGCTGGAGCTGGTCCTCCCCGACGCCATGGCCCGCATGGACCTGGGCCCCGACTTCGAGGAGGGCCAGGGCGAGCTGGCCACCGCCGACGACATCGCGCGCATGCGGGCCCGGACTCTCACCGACGTCATAAGGAGGATGGCGCCGGAGATGGTGGACGCCACGCCCAACCAGCCGGGCGAGGCGGCCCGGCTCAAGGGGAGGAACACGGCCACCGCCGGCGGCTTCGTGGAGCCGGTGGTGGTCCTGGACGGCCTCCCCCAGGTAGGCGCGGCCCAGCTCCTCCGGGACATCCGCCCCGACGAGGTGGCCGCCGTTCAGGTCATGTCCGGCGCGGCGGGAGGGTGGATGTACGGCTCTTCCGGGGGGATGATCCGGATCTGGACCAAGCGGGGACGCGGCGGCGGTGCCGTCGGCGCCCCCTCGAGCTGCCCGGCGTACGCCGGTCCGGGCGGGAGGAGCTGACCGGGCCCGCCCGGGAGGGGGATTCCCGAGGAAGGTTGACCGGGCGGAATACACCCCCCTAGAATGATCGATTCCAGTTCTCCCTCCGGGCGCGCCCTCAAGGCCAGTCTTGGGACTCCCCCCACCGACGCGCCCCGCCTAGCCATTTCCTGTTTCCTGTGCCTGCGCTCATGCCGTCCGGCGTGCGCGTACGTGACGCCCTACCCCTTTGTCGGGAGGTTCCATGAAGCGTCCGTTGTTCAAGTGTTCAGGACTGGCCATCCTGACCGCCCTCGCCGTGACCCTGCTCCCCAGCCCGGTACGGGCCCAGGAGACGGGACGGATCGTGGGGCGCGTAACCGCCGCCGCGACCATGCGTCCCCTCGCGGGCGCGCAGGTATTCGTGGCCAACCTGAGGATCGGCGCCCTCACCAACGAGGACGGCCGGTTCCTCATCCTCAACGTTCCCACCGGAGCCCACCCCGTGCGGGTGGAGATCATCGGCTACGAGAACGTGAGCCAGCAGGTGACGGTCACCGCCGGAGGCACGGCCACGGCGGACTTCGCCCTGGCCGAGACCGCCGTCTCCCTGGAGGAGATCGTGGTCACCGGCACGGCCGCCGAGGTGCGGGCCCGTGAGGTGGGCAACGCCCTCGACGCCGTGACGTCGCGCCAGATCGAGACGGCTCCGGTGAGCAACCCGGAGAACATCCTCGCCGGCCGCGTCCCGGGCGTGACCGTTTCGCTGCCGTCCGGCTCTCCGGGCTTCGGGGGCACGGTACGCATCCGCGGACAGACCACCGCGTCGCAGGCGCCCGAGCCCCTCATCTACATCGACGGGGTGCGGGTCTACAATCAGCCCATCGGAATCGGCGGCGCCGCCCGCGGCGCCATCTCGCCCCTCCAGGACATCGCCGCCGAGGACATCGAGCGCGTCGAGGTCATCAAGGGCGCGTCGGCCACCACGCTCTACGGCACCGAGGCGTCGGGCGGCGTCATCCAGATCTTCACGAAGCGCGGCGTCGCCGGCGCCCCCATCTGGAACGCCGAGGTCGGCATGGGCTTCAACTCCATGCAGCAGGTCGGCCCCGACGGCGACCCGTCGGACCTCTTCACCAAGTGCGGCTCCACGGAGTACCTGTACGGGCTCTCCATGAGCTCGGCCACCGCGGGGAACGAGGTGTACTTCGTCGACCCGACGTGCCCGTCGAGCGGGCGCTGGTTCGAGAACCGGCCGCTGTCCAACTACTCGCTGTCGGTGCGCGGCGGGAGCGAGCGGGTCTCGTACTACGTCTCCACCACGTTCAGCGACAACCAGGGCACGCTGCAGAAGCAGCGCTCCCGTGACGGGGGCTTCCGGGCCAACCTGGACTTCACCCCCATCGAGGACCTGACGGTCTCGCTGAACACGGCCTACACGCGCCGCTCGTCCAGCTTCGTGGACGACGGCAACAACGCCAACGGCTTCCTCCTCAACGTGGGCCGCGGCACCAACACCAACTTCAAGGGCGGCAAGGGCGACGACTGCGCCAGCGTCGCCAGCCCCACGCTGTGCGTGTCCAACGGGTACCTGTTCGACAACGACAACACGGGCACGTCGGACCGGTACACCACCGGTCTCGTGCTCCAGTACAACCCCATCGAGGGGCTCTCCAACCGCTTCGCGCTGGGTTGGGACTACCTGGACTTCGAGTCCGAGGAGTACGAGCCCTTCGGCTTCCTGCGGAACGCGGCGGGCTTCTACAGCTCCGAGTCCCAGTTCCGGACCAAGCTGTCGGTGGACTACACCGGCTCCTTCCGGAACAGCTTCGGGAGCGACATCGTCTCCACGCTCTCCTGGGGAGGCCAGATCTTCCGCGACCGCTTCCGGAACAAGTACGTGAACACCTCCGGCTTCGCCGGCCCCGGGCTCCCGCTGCTGACGTCGGGCGGCCTCTCCACGAACATCGACGACGCCTCGGTGGCCATCACCAGCGCCGGCGTGTTCCTCCAGGAGGTGGTGGGCTACAAGGACCGCCTCTTCCTGACGGCGGGCCTGCGCGTGGACGGCAACTCCACGTTCGGCGACGACTTCGGGCTCCAGTACTACCCGAAGGTGAGCGCCTCGTACATCATGTCCGACCACGAGTTCTGGCCCACGGGGTGGTTCAACACCTTCAAGCTGCGGGCCGCGGTGGGCGAGTCGGGCAAGGCGCCCGGCGCCTTCGACAAGCTCCGGACCTGGTCGCCGGTGACGGCGGACGAGGGCACGCCGGGCTTCACGCCCAACGACATCGGCAACGACCAGGTGGGCCCCGAGCGCACCCGCGAGATCGAGTTCGGGTTCGACGCGTCGTTCCTGGACGGCCGCGTGGGCTTCGAGGCCACGCGGTACATGACCAGGACCACCGACGCGCTCATCGGCGTGACGTACCCGCCGTCGGAGGGCTTCCTCAGCTCCAAGCTGGAGAACGTGGGGCTCATCGAGGGTGACGGCACCGAGTTCCAGATCTCCCTGGTGCCATGGCAGTCGGACAACATCGAGTGGCGCGTCCAGGCCAACCTGGCCTGGATGAGCAGCGTCGCCAAGGACCTTGGCGGCCAGATCCTGGCGGCGGACAACCTGGCGGAGATCCGCGAAGGGTACGAGGTGGCCACGTACTTCGCGCCGAAGGTCATGAACCCCGATGCCTTCGCCGACCCGCAGGTGTCCTCGGACTTCGAGGCGTACGGGCCCACGAACCCCACCGAGGTGTTCGGGCTCAACACGTCGCTCCGGCTCGGGAGCAGCCTGAACATCGACGCGCTCTTCGAGCACCAGGGCGGGCACTACCTGCCCCAGTACACCGGGTACCAGAACGCCCGCCGCGGCGTGTGGTTCCCCTGCTACGACATCCAGAAGAAGATCGTCGCCGTGCGCAAGAAGACGGACCTCACCGCGCTGGACGACGTGACGGCGCTGGAGCGGGCCCGGTGCGCCACGAACCTGTACGGTGGCCATGACTCGGGCTTCTGGATCGAGAAGGCGGACTTCTGGAAGCTGCGCAGCGTCGCGGTGACGTACGACCTGCCGCAGTCGCTGGTGGGCTCCTTCGCGTCGCGCGCCAGCGTGACGCTGGCGGGCACCAACCTCATGAAGTGGACGGACTACTCCGGCGTGGACCCCGAGGTGGAGGACTTCTCCGACCGGGCCGAGGGCGGCATCTACGACGGCGCCAGCGACTACGGCCGGCGGGAGTACTACACCATCCCGGCGCCGCGGACGTTCCTCCTCTCCTTCCGCGTGACGTTCTGAGGAGGACATGACCATGAACAAGCACATGAAGAGACTCATGGCCGTCCTGGCCCTCGTGGCCACCGCGGCGTGCTCGGACGTCCTCTCGCTGGACGTGGAGGCTCCGGGCCGCATCAACGACGGCGACCTGAACGTCCCGGAGGCGGTGTCGGGGCTCGTGGCCGGCATGGCCTTTGACCTGACCCAGGCCATGAACAGCTCCCACGAGAGCGTCGTGCTGGCCAGCGGCGACCTGTGGCACGGCGGGAGCTACGACTTCGGGACGTACAAGACGGGTGACCTCCACTCGTCTCCCGAGGACTGGAACGGCGAGTACGGCTCCCTCCAGCAGGCCCGCTGGGTCGCGGAGAACGGCCTGAAGCGCATCGCCGAGATCTACGAGCCGGCCACGTTCGAGAAGAGCGTGCTGGTGGCCCGGGCGTACCTGCTGGCCGGTTTCGCCAACCGAACCCTGGGCGAGCTCCAGTGCGAGAGCACCATCGACGGCGGCCCCATCGTGCCCAACACGGAGCACTTCAAGCGCGCCGACTCGCTGTTCACCCGCGCCATCGCCGTGGGAACGGCTGCCGGCGGCGCGACGGCCACTTCGTACGTGAACGCGGCGTACGGCGGCCGGGCGTCCGTGCGGGCGTGGCTGGGGGACTGGGCGGCGGCGGAGGCCGACGCGGCGAAGGTGCCGACCAACTTCAACCACAAGGCGCTGTTCAGCACGGCGCCCGGGGCGGTGGAGAACGTCATCGCCATCGAGACCACCTCCCGCAAGGAGTACTCGGTCTGGAGCAGCTACTTCGAGCAGTACCAGAACGACCCGCGGGTGCCGTGGAAGATCCTGTACGACGCCAAGGGCCAGGTGCAGCGCGGACAGGACGGCGAGACGTTCTTCTACCAGCAGCTCAAGTACCCGACCCGCGACGACGACATCTCCTTCACCAAGGGCACCGAGATGCTGGTGCTCCGGGCGGAGGCGCGTCTCCGGCAGAAGGACCTGGCGGGGATGACCACCCTGCTCAACCAGGCCCGTGCCTCGTACGGCATGGCCGCCCTGACGCAGCCCGCGTCGGAGGCGGAGGCCTGGCCCGTCATGCGGCGGGAGCGCGCCGCCACGGTGTGGCTGGAGCTGCGCCGCCTCAACGACCTGCGCCGGTGGGCGGCGGCAGGCGCCCCGCAGGCCGAGCCGTGCGCGGCCGGCCGCGCCGTCTGCATCCCCATCTCGCTGACGGAGCGGCGGACGAACCCGAACATCGGCGGCTGATCCAGCGCCGGGAGCACGACAACGGCGGGGGTGGCTCCGGCCACCCCCGCTCGTTTTCCCGGGAGCAGGACGGGCCCGGGCGGTGTACAGGCGAGGAACGGAACAAGGACGAGGGCCCGGTTTCCCCAGGAGGATGGACGCGATGCGCGGGTGGAGTCGTTGGATGCTGGTGCTGGCGGCGGCGCCGTGGCTGGCGGGGTGCTATGCCTACACCGACGTGGACCGGTCGGCCGTGCCCCCCGGGGCCACCGTGCGGGTGTCGGTGGAGCGGGACGAGGCGGTCCGGCACGTGGACGCGCTGGGCGGCCTCAGGGAGCGGGTGGAGGGCCAGGTGGCGGAGCAGACCAGCCCCACGGCGCTGGCCCTGACGGTGCGTCAGGCGGCCACGCCGGCCCAGGGAGGCATGTTCAACGCGTTCGTGACGTTCCCCTGGAGCGGCGTGACCAGGGTCGAGCTGAAGCGCTTCAGTCCCACGCGGACGGCGCTGCTGGCGGGCGGAGCGACGGCGGTGGCCATCGCGGTCCTGTCGGTGCTGGAGGGCAGCTCCAAGTCGGGCCCGGGCGAAGGGCCGGGCTCGGAGGACGCGGTGCGCATCCCCCTGGTGCGGGTGCGCTGGTAGCGGAAGCCGCGAGGTCGGCCGCGGCCCGGGAGTCCCCGGCGCGTCAGTCCTTCGCCCGGTCGATGTAGTCGCCGGTGTTGGGGTTCACCCGGATCCGGTCGCCGGTGGAGAGATGCTCGGGCACGTTCACGACCACGCCGTTGGTCAGGGTAGCCGGCTTGTTGGACGACGTCTTCGTGGCGCCCCTGAGGACCGGCGAGGTCTCCGCGATCTCGAAGGTCATGGCGTTGGGCAGCTCGATGCCGATGGGCGCGCCCTCGAAGAACTCCACCACGATGCTCATCCCCTCGCTCACCCACGGCCCGGCGTCGCCCAGCGCCTCTTCGTCCAGCTCGTACTGGTCGTAGGTCTGGTTGTTCATGAAGTGGTAGACCGGACCGGCCTTGTACAGGAACTGGAGGTCGTGGGTCTCCATGGACGCCGGCTCGATGGAGTCGGCGGCCCGGAAGCGGTGCTCCACCGTCGTCCCCGTCTTCAGCTTCTTCATCTTCGCGTGCACCATGGCCCGGAGGTTCCCCGGGGTGTGGTGATGGAAGTCGATGACCCGGCAGGGCTCGCCGTCGAAGATGATCGCCATGCCGCGGCGGATCTGGGTGGCTGGAATCGCCATGGTGGTGCGTCTCGCGCTGAAAAGTGGAGCGGAAAGCTAGCAGCGCCCCGCCCCGCGGTGGAGGGGGTGGGCTCCTCCCCCTCCTACCCCCTCAGCGCACGTCCGGCCCACCCCTCCGGGCGTCGGCGACGAAGCGGTCCCGGGCGGGCATGACCACCGCCGGGAGGGTCCGGGCGTCCATGACGGCATCCTCTCCAACCAGCCCGTTCCGCCAGAGCAGCCAGGCGATGACGGCGTACGTCTCGTCGGGGGTGAGGGAGCCGGGGGCGTGCTGGGGCATGGCCCGCCCGATGTAGTCGAAGAGCGTGGTGGGCCAGGGCCAGTAGTTGCCGATGGTGCGCCGGCGGGGTGGGTCGCCGTCTCCCCACGGCTCGCCCCCCACCAGCACGTCGTAGGGGCCCTCCGTGCCCGTGGGGCCGTGGCACGCCACGCAGTTGGCCAGGAAGACCGCGGCGCCCTCCGCCACCGTCCCCCGCCCCGGGGGGAGCCCCGCGCCGTCGGGGCCCACGTCCAGGTCCCATCGCGCGATGCGCTCTCCGTCGGCGGGGGCGCCGAAGCCGAAGCGCTCGGGTGGAGGGGTGGGGGCGGCCACCGAGGCCGCGTCGGGGGCCTCGCGGGGCGGCTTGGCGTCGGGGGGCGCGCACGCCGAGGCGGCGGCCACCAGCGCGAGGACGGCGGCCCGGCGCCTCACGCCATCTCCCCGGCGGCGAACGTCACCCGGCCGTCGGACGCCACGCGCCAGGGCCGGATGTTGTTCTGGTGGTACGCCGTGCGGGCGCCCCGGGCCTCCACGAGCTGGCGGTAGGTGGGCTGGACGTACCCCGTCTCGTCCACCGCCCGGCTCAGGAGCACCGTCTCGCGCCCGTCCCAGTTCCAGAGGTGGCGGAAGCGCACGGTGCACCTGTCCAGCACCGGGTCCTGGAGGTGGGCCCGGACCCAGGAGCGGCCTCCGTCGGTGCTCACGTCCACGCGGACGACGCGCCCCCGCCCGCTCCACGCCAGCCCCTTGATCTCCCACCATCCCCGCTCCGGCAGGACGTACGGGTAGGCCGGAAACGTGATGAGGGACTTGGCGTCCATGACGAAGGAGAACTGGCGGGCCGTCCCATCGTTCAGCGGGTCGGTGTACTTGGACGTCTCCTCCCGGGTCATGGTGGGCCGGTCGGACACCTCGATGCGCCGGAGCCACTTCACGTTGGCGTTCCCCTCCCACCCGGGAAGGAAGAGGCGCACCGGGTACCCCTGCTCGGGGCGCAGCGCCTCGCCGTTCTGCCCGTACGCCAGGAGCGCGTCGTCCAGCGCCTTCTCCAGGGGGATGCTCCGGCCCAGGTGGGCGGCGTCGCCCCCCTCCGCCAGAAGCCAGGAGGCTCCGGGGCGGACGCCCACCTCCCGGAGGATCGTGGCCAGGGGCACGCCGACCCACTCCGACGTGCTCAGCAGCCCGTCGATCTGCTGGGGGGTGAGCTCGGGGGAAGCGTCGGGGTTGTACCCGGCGCCGCCGTTGCCCGAGCACTCCAGGAACGCGATGCGGGACACCGAGGGGTACCGCTTCAGGTCGGCGAGGCGGAACACGGTGGGGCGCTCCACCATGCCGTGGACGAGGAGCTCGTAGCCCTCGGCGGCGATGGCCGGGACGCCGCCGTGGTGGCGCTCGAAGTGGAGGTCGGCGGGGGTGAGGATCCCGTCCAGCAGGTGGAGCGGTGTCCGGGACGACGACGCCGGGACGGCCGGCCCGGCCAGGCGCCGCAGCTCCTCCCCCGGGGCCCGGGCGCCCAGCTCCGAGACCACGCCGCCCAGGTCGGGCACGGTGGGCACGGCGGGCGACTCCTGCGCCGAGAGGTCCAAGGCGTCGAAGCGGGTCTTCACCAGGCCGGCGGCGACGAGGCCCGAGGACGTGGCGATCCAGGCGCGGCGCTTCACGGGCGGACGCCCAGGGCGGGGGGCGCGGTCAACGCGGGGAGAGGTCGCATGGCGGGCAGGGGCTCGGGTCGGCCGACGGGCGCCACGATAGCGCCCCGGGGGCCCGCCCGCACCTCCCGTTGCCCCCGCCCCACCGCCGTGATAGCATCGTGCCGCCCTCCCACGGGCCGGCGCCGACCGGCGCCGGAGAACCCACAGTCCAGAGCAGTGCCGGGCGAGGTCCCGGGCCGTCATGTCCACCGCGCTTCATCGGGTCGGGCGTACCCTCCTGTCGGCTGTCTTCCCCCTCCTCTTCCTCCTCTCTCCCCGCCCCCTCCTCGCCCTCCAGGGCGCCCCCGGGGAGCACGGAGCCCTGACCAGCACCACCGACCCCGTCTCCCAGGGGATCGTCGCGGTGGTGGTCGTCGCCCTCTTCGTGCTCCTGGCCAGGGAGGCGGCCCACCGGGTGCTCATCGCCATGGTGAGCGCCGCGTTCCTGTGGCTGGTCACGTACCTCACGCCCTGGCACCTCATCACCTTCGAGGCCTCGGCCCGGGCGCTGGACCTGAACGTCCTCCTCCTCCTTGCCGGCATGATGACGGTGGTGGGCGTGCTCAAGGCCACCGGCGCCTTCGAGTGGGCGGTGGGAAGGGTCCTGGCCAGCACGGGCGGGAAGCCCCTCCTGGCGGCGCGCTTCGTGGCGTGGTTCACCGCGGTCATGTCGGCCTTCCTGGACAACGTGACCACCGTGATCTTCGTCACCCCCATGGCTTCGGGGATGGCGCGGCGCATCGGGCTGGCCCCCGTGGCCATCCTCCTGCCCATGGTGGTGGCCTCCAACATCGGCGGGACCGCCACGCTCATCGGCGACCCGCCGAACATCATGATCGGCTCGGGCGTGGGCATCAGCTTCATGGAGTTCGTGAAGAACCTCACCGCCCCCATCGTCGTCATGATGGTGGTGCTCCAGTGGTACCTGGCCCGCTACTACCGCGAGGCCTACGCCATCCAGCCCGCGCCGGAGGCCGCGTCGCAGCGGGAGGTGTCCCTGGCCGACCCGGTGCTCTTCAAGTGGATGGTGGTGATCTGCGTGGGCGTGCTCGTGGGCTTCCTCACCCACGCCGCCACGGGCATGCAGGCGGCCATCCCGGCGGTGGTGGGCGCCGCGGTGGCGCTGGTGGTGCAGGACGTGCTGTACCTGAGGAAGCACAAACCCACCGCCCACGAGCGGGCCCACGGCATCCTCCACGTCCTGGAGAAGGACATCGAGTGGCCAACCCTGAGCTTCTTCGTCTTCCTGTTCATCGTGGTGGGCGCCGCCGTGGAGACGGGGCTCATCGCGTCCATCGCCGACGGCATGGCGTGGGCCATCTCCACGGTGCAGGCCACGTTCGGCCTGTCGCCCCAGGGCACGCTCATCTTCGCCGCGCTGCTCATCTGCTGGCTCTCGGCGGTGCTCTCGGCCTTCATCGACAACATCCCCTACGTGGCGGTGAGCATCCCCGTCATCCTCCAGCTCATCCCCTCCCTCCCCGGCGACACCTCGGTGCTCTGGTGGGCGCTCTCGCTGGGCGCGTGCCTGGGCGGCAACGCCACGGTGGTGGGGGCGTCGGCCAACGTCACCACGGTGGGGCTGGCCGAGAAGGAGGGGGTGCGGATCTCCTTCGGGGAGTACAGCCGCTTCGCGGCGCCCATCGCGACCCTGACCATCGTCATCTCGTCGGCATACCTGGTGGGCTACGTCCTCCTGGGCACGCCGCGGATCCACGCGGTGAGCTGGGCGGTGGCGGCGCTCCTCCTCGTGGGGGAGGTGCTCCGCGGTCGGCGGGCGCCGGTGGCGGCCTGACGGGAGGGGGGGCGCGCGCCACCGCCGGCGCCCCTCCTTTCCCCATCCCCTGCGGGGGGCGCAGATTGGCCGCACCCTTCCGCCCAGGAGCGACCTGCCATGCGATGTCCCCGCCTCCCCGAGATCCTCACCCTCGCGGCCCTGACGCTGGCCTCCCCGGCCCTGGCCGCCGCCCAGCACGACATGGGCCACGACGCCGCCTACCCGGCGGCCTTCGACGAGCCCATGCCCCTGGCCCGGGCGGGGCTCGGACCCCTCTCCCGCCCCGTCACCACCCCGTCGCCCGAGGCGCAGGCGTACTTCGACCAGGGACTCCAGCTCCTCTACGCGTTCACGCCCCCCGACGCCGCCCGCTCCTTCCGCGAGGCCTGGAAGCGCGACCCCGCCTGCGCCATGTGCTACTTCGGCGAGGCCTGGGCCTGGGGCCCCTACCTCAACGGGCCCATGGGCGCCGCCGACGCGCCCCGGGCCTGGGCCGCCATCCAGCGGGCGCTGGAGCTGGCCGAAGGCAACACCACGCCGGTGGAGCGGGCCCTGATCGAAGCCATGGCCGTGCGCTACGAAGCCACCCACGACCCCGACCGGCGCCGCGCCCTGGACGAGGCGTACGCCGAGGCCATGGGCAAGGTCTACCAGCGGTTCCCCGGGGACCTGGACGTGGGCACGCTCTACGCCGAGTCCCTCATGCTCCTGGAGCCCCGGCGCGGCCGCTGGGACATCGCCAAGCCCGAGGTGCGGCGGATCCACCGGGTGCTGGAGGAGGTCCTGGCCCGGGACATCACCCACCCCGGCGCGTGCCACCTCTACGTCCACGCCACCGAGCCCACCGTCGAGCCGGGGAGGGCCGAGGCGTGCGCCGACCTCCTGGGGAGCTCCATCCCGGGGGCGAGCCACATCAACCACATGCCGTCGCACACCTACAACCGCATCGGGCGCTGGGGCGACGCGGTGCGGGCCAACGTCCAGGCGTGGCACTCGGACCTGAAGGCCGAGCACGGCGAGGGCTTCGCCATCTACCCGTCCCACAACCTCCACATGCTCCTCTTCGCCGCCTCCATGGACGGCCAGGGCGGCGTGGCCACGCAGGCGGGAAAGGACTACGGCAAGCTCATGGACGGCGGGCAGTTCTATCACGCGCTCACGCTCCTGCGCTTCGGGCGGTTCGACGAGATCCTGGCCATGGAGGACGCCGCCCCCGAGGGGCCCATCTTCCGCGGCATGTGGGACTTCGCCGTGGGGTACGCCCACCTCCGCTCGGGCCACCGCGACCGGGCGCGGGAGTACCTGGCGGCGGTGCGGAAGGCCGAGGCCGAGGCGCCCGAGGACCAGAACTTCCGGGGCCACCCCGCCAGCCAGCTCCTGGGCACCGTCGGGGGGATCCTGGAAGGGGAGATCCTCCGCGACGAGGGCGACCTGGCCGGCGCCGTCGCCGCGCAGGAGAAGGCGGTGGAGTGGGAGGACCAGCTCCGCTACGACGAGCCCGAGCCGCTGAACTTCACCGCCCGGCACTGGCTGGGCGCCACGCTCCTGGAGGCCGGGCGCGCCTCCGAGGCCGAGGCCGTCTACCGGGCGTCCCTGGAGGACCACCCCAACAACGGATGGTCCCTCTTCGGGCTGGAGCAGGCCCTGCGGGCCCAGGGGCGCACCCACGAGGCCGACGCCGCGCACGCCGCCTTCGAGGGCGCGTGGGCCCGGGCCGACCACTGGATCAGGGCGTCGCGCTATGAGTGACGTGGACCGCAGGGCCTTCCTGCGCTGGCTCGCCGCCAGCCCCCTGGCCGCCTCCCTGGCGGCGTGCGCGGAGCCGGACGCGGGAGGCACGCCCGCCGGGTCGCGGGCGCAGCCCATCCCCCCGGGGGGCCTCCCCACCCGCCCGGAGGACGCCCTGGACGTCTTCGACCTGGAGCGGATGGCGGAGCAGCGCGTCCCCCTGTCCCACTGGGCGTACCTCCAGACCGGCGTGGACGGAGAGACCACGCTGCGCCGCAACCGCGAGGGCTTCGAGCGCCTCCACGTCCGCCCGCGCCGCCTGGTGGACGTCTCCGACGTGGACATGGGCGTGGAGCTCCTGGGGCGGGCGTGGCCCACGCCCCTGCTGCTGGCGCCGTGCGGGAGCCACCGGGCCTTCCACACCGACGGGGAGCTGGCCACCGCCCGGGCGTGCGCCGCCAAGGAGCGGCTCTTCGTCCTCTCCAGCGTCAGCTCCACCGGCGTGGAGGCGGTGAACCAGGCTCGGGGCGAGCCCGTCTGGTTCCAGCTCTACGCCTCGGGGAGCTGGGACGTGACCCGCCACGTGGTCTCCCGGGCCGAGGCCGCCGGGTGCCCCGTCCTGGTGGTGACGGTGGACAACCCCGGCGGGTCGAACCGCGTCACCGCACGGCGGGGGGAGCTGGCCGACCCCCGCGCGTGCGCGTCGTGCCACACGGAAGGAGGTGAGGCGCCCCCGGTGAAGCCCATGTACCAGGGCGCTCCCTCGACGCCGGGCGACGCCGGGCGCGACACCCTCTCCTGGGACTTCGTGGCCCGGCTTCGCGACGCCACCGCCATGAAGGTGGTCCTCAAGGGGATCATGACGGGGGAGGACGCCGCCCTGGCCCTCCGCTACGGCGTGGACGGTACCTGGTGGTGCCCCAGGCCGCCATCCTCACGCTGGTGCGCGAAGAGGACGAGAACGATCCCGGGCTGCTGCCGTTCTGACGGTCGCGAGGGGGTGGCGTTGACCCGTGGGTCGTAGGCGCAGGAAGCCCCCACCCCGCAAGCGGGAGGTGAACCTGGACCGGTACCGGTCCT
Source organism: Gemmatimonadota bacterium (assembly GCA_045863275.1). Classification (GTDB taxonomy): domain Bacteria; phylum Gemmatimonadota; class Gemmatimonadetes; order Longimicrobiales; family Gaopeijiaceae; genus SZUA-318. The sequence goes on along the minus strand of BTVB01000004.1, from coordinate 13,719 downwards.
TCATCCCCGACTGGCCCGGGTTCCTCGAGCACGCCGGCCGTCCCGAGCCCCAGGTCCTGCGCGTCCGCACCGGGCGCATCACCCCGGAAGCCCTGCGGGCCCGGCTGGAGGCGCAGGGGTACCGCCTGCGTCCCATCGACGGCATGCCCTCCTTCTTCCAGGTGGAGGACGGGCCTCGCCCCGTCTCCTTCACGCTGGAGCACTGGCTGGGGCTCGTGTACGTGCAGCAGGCGTCCACCGGAGTGGCGGCGCCCGCGCTGTCGCCCCGCCCCGGCGAGCGGGTCCTGGACCTGTGCGCCGCCCCCGGCGGCAAGACCACCCACGCCGCCGACCTCATGGGCGACCGGGGATCCCTGGTGGCGGTGGAGGTGAACGAGAACCGCATCCGCGGGCTCCTGGGCAACAGCTACCGGTTGGGCCACGCCAACATCCTGGTGGTGGCCGGCGACGGCCGGGACCTCCCCGAGGAGGCGGCCTTCGACCGCGTGCTCGTGGACGCGCCCTGCTCGGGGGAGGGTACCCTCCGCCGCCGGGGAGGCCGGCCCCCCAACCAGTCGGCCCGCTTCATGGGGTACGTCGCGAAGGTGCAGGAGGCGCTCCTCCGGAAGGCGGTGCGGGTCACGCGCCCGGGCGGCACGATCCTCTACGTGACGTGCACCTTCGCCCCCGAGGAGAACGAGCGCGTGGTGAGCCGGGTGCTGGCCGACGCGCCGGTGGAGCTGGAGCCCCTGGCCCTTCCGGTGCCCCACGCGCCGGGGCTCACGTCCTTCGACGGGAAGAGCTTCGACCCACGCCTGGAGGGCGCCGCGCGCATCTACCCCCACCACCTGGACTCGGGGGGGCTCTTCCTGGCGCGCCTCCGCCGCCTGGACGACGGCGCCTCCCCGGGGGACGGGGCGTGGACGCCGGTGCCCCCCGTCTTCCCCGACGACGGCGTGGACCCCGCCGAAGCCGCCCGGCTCGTGGCCCTGGGACGGGATGCCCTGGAAGGGCACTTCGGCGTCGCTCCGTCGGCCTTCGACGGCCTGGAGTGGATGGCCCGGGGAGGGCGGCTCTGGCTCCACGGAGCGCCGGCCTGGCCGGTGGAGTCGTGGGCCCCGGGGGCGTGGCGGGTGGTGTCCCTGGGCTTCCGCGGCATGGAGTTCGACACGCTGGGCCGCCCCCGTCCCACCAACGACCTCTTCCGGTGGCTGGGTGACGCCGCGGCGTCGGGGCGGGCCGACCTGACCGACGCCGAGCTGCTGGAGCTGTGCCGGGGGCGGCCCGTCCCCCGTGCGGACGACCTGGGCGGCCTGCTCGCGCTCCGCTGGCGCGGGGCGGTGGTGGGGCGCGGCGTCACCACCCGCGAGGGGATCCGCAGCGAGATCTCCAAGGTCCAGGCGTCGGACCTCGAGGGGATCGTGGAGGGAAGAGGACCCGTCAGCCGTCCCCCCGAAGACGACTGACGAAGCGGGCGTCGGCGGGGGCCAGGGGCAGCTCCGCCAGCTCGTGGGGGGTGAACCACCCCACCCGGGTGTGCTCCGTGGGCGCGGGCTCGCCGGTGGCGTCCACCGCCACGAAGTGGATCACGTAGGGCGACGCCTCGTCGGAGGCGCTGAAGAGGATGTCCCCCACGGCCACAGCCTCCATCCCCAGCTCCTCGCCCAGCTCCCTTCCCGCGGCGTGGAGCAGCGTCTCCCCCTCCTCCAGCTTGCCGCCGGGGAACTCCCAGAGCCCGCCGTGGCGCTTTTCGTCCGGGCGCCGTCCGACCAGGTATCGGCCGTCGCGGACGATGACCGCGGCGATGACGGGGATGGTGTCGGGGAAGAGGTCGGACATGGCGGACCCGGGCAGCGGGACGAGGGGCCCTGGACAATGGGGCCGGGGGCGGTCCATTCCTAGTCCCCGCCCCCGGGCGTCGGCCGGCGCGTATGGCGTTCCAGCGAGGCGGCGCGCCGGCTCCGCCGCGTCACTCCGTCCGCAGTGCCTCCACGGGATCCACGCGCGACGCGCGGCGGGCCGGGAGCCACGTGGCGACGAAGGCGACGGCCAGGAGGACCACCGGGGCCATGGCGAAGGACAGAGGGTCCAGCGATGAAACGCCATAGAGCACGGACCCCATGACGCGCGTCAGCGCCGCCGCCCCGAGGAGCCCGACCGTCACGCCCAAGGCCGCCACCAGGGCGCTCTGTCGGAAGAACATGCCCTGGATGTCCTCTCCGCGCGCTCCGAGGGCCACGCGTACGCCGATCTCGCGTGTACGTTGCGACACCACGTAGGTGATGACCCCGAAGAGCCCGATGGATCCCAGGAAGAGGGCCACCGCCGACGCGATTCCCAGGAGGACCAGCGTGAAGGAGGTGCCCGCGGTCTCGTGGGAGACGACCTCCTCCATGGAGCGGACGGCCGTGATGGGCACGGTCGGAGCGAGGCGCGCCACGAGGTCGCGGACGGCCGCCGGGGACACGGGCGTTCCCGGGGCCGACCGGATGAGCAGCGAGGACTGCTCCAGGTCCGGGTAGGGCCAGGCCCCCACCCGCATGGGGAGGTAGGCCCACGGCTCCGGGTCTTCGCGGAGGCTCCGCTCCCTCGCGTCGGCGACCACGCCCACGACGCGGGCGAAGTCCTGGTCCTCGTCCCACTTGATGCCCTGGCCCAACGCATCGCCGTCGAGGAACGCGTCGGCGAAGGCCTGGTTGACCAGCGCCACCGGCGCCCCACCCTCCCAGTCGGAGCGATCGAGGGCACGCCCCGCGAGGAGGGGCTGGCGGAGGGCACCCAGGTAGTCGCCACCCACCGCCTTGTACATGGCCACGGGAGGGAGGGCGCCCTCGACCCGGGGCTTGGATTCGATGTAGAACGAGCCGCCGTTGGACGACCCGCCACCGAGGGGCACCAGCGAGGAGAGACCCACGGCGGTCACGCCGGGGAGGGCCGCGACCTCGTCGGCCACCTGCTGGTAGAAGGAGGCCGCCTCGGCGTTGGGGACGCCTTCGCCCAGGCTCAGGCCCACCGCGAGCACGTCCCGGGGATCCACGCCCGGGTCCAGCGACCGGAGGGCCTGGAAGGAGCGGGCCATGAGGCCGGCGCCTACCAGGAGGACGAGGGCCAGGGCGAGTTGCGCGGCCACCAGGGCGTTGCGCGTGCGGTGCCGCTCACGCCCGTGGGTGTTGGCCCGCCCCCCGTCGCCGAGCTGCCCCGCCACGGCGCCGCCCGCGAAGCGAACCAGGGGGATGGCGCCGAAGAGGAGGGCCGCGGCCAGGGAGAGGCCGGCGGCGAACGCCAGCGTGGTGACGTCCACGGCGACCTCGTCGAGGCGCGGGAGCTCCTGGGGGCCGAAGCGCACCAGGAGGCGCACGCCGCCCCACGCCAGCGCGACACCCAGGGCCCCGCCCGCGAAGCCCAGGAGGATCGCCTCCGCGAGGAAGCCCGACGCCAGGCGCCCGTACCCGGCGCCCATGGCAGCCCGTACCGCCAGCTCGCGCTGCCGCGACTCGGCGCGTACCAGGAAGAGGTTGGCGACGTTGGCGCAGGCGATGAGGAACACGAAGCCCACCGTGCCCAGGACGATCCAGAGGCTGGAGGACACGTCTTCACCCACCAGGAACTCCTGGAGGCCCTCCACCGACACGCTCCACCCCGCCTGGTCCAGGAAGCCCGACGCCAGGTCGGGGAAGTACTCGGGAAGGCGTGCCTGAAGCTGCTCGGCCCGGCGTTGCGCCTCGTCCAGCGATACCCCGGGAGCCAGGCGGCCCACCGACGCCATCCCGAAGCGGCCGAAGGTGCCGTTGGGGTCCACGCGGAGGGGGACGTACGCCACCGGGTCGTCCGTGGGGAAGGCGAAGCCCTCGGGGAGGACCCCCACCACCTCGGTGGTCACGCCGTCGATGTCCAGCGTCCGCCCCAGCACGGCGGGGTCGCGCCCGAACCGGGTCCGCCACGCCGCGTGCGTGAGGAGCGCCACGGGCGGGGCGCCCTCGGCGGCGTCGTCGGCGTTGAAGAAGCGTCCCAGAGCCGGCGCGATGCGGAAGACGTCGAAGAACTGGGGCGAGACGCCCAGCATCCGGACGCGCTCCGGCTCGGGACCGCCCACCAGGTTGTGCTGCCGCCCGCCCCAGGCCGCCAGCCCCTCGAGGAAGTCGGCCTCGGCCCAGTAGAAGTTGAGCGTCCCGTCCGAGTTGTTGAGCGTCGGGAGGTTGAGGCCGGGGGCGTGGTGGTTGATGGTCACCAGCCGGTCCGCCTCCGGGTAGGGCAGGGGCCGCAGGAGGACGGCGTTGACCACCGTGAAGATGGCCACCGTGGCTCCGATCCCCAGAGCCAGCGTGGTCGCGGCCGTCGCCGTGTACCCCGGGCGTCGGGCCAGCGAGCGGGCCGCGACCCGCATCTCGCGCAGAGCATTCGTCATCGTCTCGTCCCAGCCCATTCCGCTTCCGCGGCCTCGAGATCTCCTGTCACCCGTCGCTTCCTTCCACCACTCCCTCGGTACCGCCCGTGCCACGTCGAGGCACGCGGCGAGACCGTGGATCGCCGCCACCGCCGTGCCGTGGCGCCCGCGTACCGCGTCGAGCGCCCGCCGCAGATCGTCCTCCGCGTGCTCCATCCATCCCTCCCGGAACAGGCGGGGGAGGAGCGTCGTCAGTCGGCGGTGGAGAGCCACCAGGAGACGCAGCACGAGGGGGCGAAGGGGTGGGGGCATCGCCCGGCGCCTAGGCCCGGGCGGCGCGGACGGCGTCCACCAGCCCCTGGAGGCGATCGGCCTCGGCGCGGAGGAGGGCCCGTCCTTCGTCGGTGAGGCGGTAGTAGCGCCGGCGCTGGTCGTCGTCGGGGTCGTCGTCGCCTTCGAGGGCTTCGAGGGCCCCGCATTCCACCAGGTCCCGGAGGGCCCCGTACAGCGTCGCCGGCCAGAGCCTCACGTCTCCCCGGGTTCGCGCCTCCACCCGCTCGCGGATGGCGAACCCGTGGAGGGCGCCGTCGGCCAGGGCAAGGAGGATGTGGAACCACGCGGGCTTCAGGGGTGGACGGAACCGGTTGGGCACGGCGCTTCCAGGTGACGAAGGGGAGGCTGCAATCCAGTACGGAGTCATACCGATATGGTTTCATATCGTTCCGGGTGGGTTTGCCGCCGTCGGCCGGCGGGGCCGTCAGCTCCGGGCGGCGGGAGCCGTCCCCGGCACCGTGGCCACCAGCAACAGGGCCGCCACCCCCGAGAGCGCCGCCCCGAAGGCGAAGGGCGCCGCGGGCCCCAGGCCGCCCCATGCGCCGAAGCCCTCCCAGAGGAGCCCGGCGAGCAGGGACGCCGGGAGGCTCATGAGCCCCACCACCGCGTGGTACGTGCCGTACGCGGTGCCCCGCACCTCCGCGGGGACCAGGTCCGCCACCAGCGCCTTGGCCGCCCCCGCCACCGCACCCTGATAGACGCCGTAGAGCAGGAAGAGGATCACGGTGTGGGCGACGGTCTGCACCAGCGCGAAGCCCGCGTAGACCGCGGCGTATACGCACCAGGCGCCCAGGACCACCCGCTTGCGCGGCACGCGGTCGGCCAGCGAGCCCGCCGGGGCCGACACGGCCGCGTATACCACGTTGAAGCCCAGCAGCATCCAGAGGAGCCCCATCACCCCCAGCCCCCGCTCCTGGGCCCGCAGGATGAGGAACGCGTCGGAGGAGTTGCCCAGCTCGAAGACCGCCGATGCCACCATGAAGGCTCCGAAGCCCCGCCCCAGCGCGCGGAAGGACACCCGCGGCGCCAGGGCCGCGCCGGCGGGAACGGGCACGTCCCGCGCCCCCGCCGCCAGGAGGAGCACGGCCAGGAAGGCCGGGAGGAGGCTCCACAGCACGAGGGCGCGGAAGGTGGCCCCCTCCAGCGTGAGCCCACCCCCCTGGGTGGCCCGGACCACCGCCAGGGTGGCCAGGAGCCCCACCACCGCGCCGGCGGTGTCGGCGGCGCGGTGGACGCCGAAGGCCAGGCCCCGGCGCGCCGGTGGCACCGAGTCGGCCAGGAGGGCGTCCCGGGGTGCCGACCGCACCCCTTTGCCCACCCGGTCCGCCCAGCGGATGGCGGCCACCCCCGGCCAGCTCGTCGCCAGCAGGTAGAAGGGCTTGGCCGACGCCGAGATCCCGTATCCGCCCACCGCGAGCCACTTCCGTGCCCGGAGGCGGTCCGACAGCCACCCGGAGTAGAGCTTCAGCACCGACGCGGTGGACTCGGCCACGCCCTCCACCACCCCCACCGCCCACACGCGCACGCCCAGGACGTTGGCCAGGAAGAGGGGGAGGACGTTCTGCAGCATCTCGCTGGAGACGTCGGTGAGGAAGCTGGTGGCGCTGGCCACCCAGACGTTGCGGTGGAGCCCCGCGCGGGCCTCGCGCATCACGAGAGCCCGATGGCGATCCCCACGGCGACGGCGACGGCGCCCAGCGCCATGAGGGCCAGCCAGAGGGGTGCGGTGAAGCGCATCCACTCCTCGTAGCGCACGCCCGCCACCCCCAGCATGGCCATGAGCGCGCCGTTGGTGGGCGTCACCAGGTCGCACAGGCCGGCGCCGTACTGGTAGGCCAGGATCGTCACCTGCCGGGAGAGCCCGAGGAGGTCGGAGAGGGGCACGAGCACCGGCATGGTGAGCACCGCCTGGCCGCTCACGCTGGGCACCGGCACGTGGATGGCCGCCTGCGCCGCCATCATGCCCAGCGCCGAGGCCAGCACCGGGAGCCCCTCCAGCGGCGTGAACATGCCGTGCACCAGCGTGTCCACGATCCGTCCGTCCTGGAGCACAACGTAGATGGCCCGGGCGAAGCCGATGAGGATGCCGGCGTACGCCATGCCCTGGAACCCCTTCACGTAGGCGTCGGCGGTGCCACCCACGCCCAGCCCGCCCAGGGCCCCCACCACGATCCCCATGAGGAAGAACGCGGCGGACAGCTCGTTGAAGCCCCACCCCCACGCCATGATCCCCTGGACCACGACGCCGAAGGTGACGAGGACCAGCGCGAAGATGAGCCCGTCCCCCCGGCCCAGCCGATCGTCGGCCACGTCCCCCCCCTCGCGCCGCGCGACGCGGGTGCGGACGGCGTGGCGCATGGTCATCCAGATCCAGAACGCGAGGGCCAGGACCAGGAACGCGATGCGGAACGCCGAGCCGGAGAGGAGGGGCACCTCCGCCACCTTCTGGGCGATCTGAACCTGGAAGGGGTTGATGGGGCTGAACGCCGACCCCACGAAGGCCGGCCCGGCGGACATGGCCAGCGCCACCAGCGGGGTGAAGCCCATGCGCCGCGTGAGGATGAGGAGCACGGGCACCAGCGCGATGATCTCCTCCTGCATGTTCTCCACCACGCCCCCCGTGGCGAAGAAGAGGGACACCGCCGGGATGACCAGGAGGTCGCGGCCGTGGAGCTTCCGAACGAGCCAGCCCACGCCCCTCCTGAGCGCGCCGGTCTCGTCCACCACCGTGAAGGCGCCGCCCACCAGGAAGACCAGGAAGACCACCTCGCCGGCCTCATACAGCCCCCGGGGGAGGGCCACCAGCGCCCGGAACAGGTTCACCGGCGTGCGCTCCACGGCGTGGTACGTCCCCGCCACCACCACCGAGCGGCCCGTGGCCTCGTCGAGGGCGCGGTCGTACTCGCCCGCGGGGACCACGTAGCTCGCCGCCGCCGCCAGGAAGACGCACCCCGAGAGGAGGACCAGGGGGTGGGGAATGCGGAGGCGGGGCTTGCTCATGCTTCCTCGCGGGGCGCTAGGGGAGGGACCGGTCGAGGGCCAGGAGGACCCGGAGGGCGGCGCGGAGCGCGTCCATGTACTCCCCCGGGTCGACGCGCTCGAAGTCGTCGGTGGGGCGGTGGTAGTCGGCGTGGTCCTCCACGCCCAGGTAGACGAAGGGGATCCCCGCGGCGTGGAAGGCGGCGTGGTCCGACTGCCTCGTCCAGTCGTCTCCCTCGGGCGCCCCCGGGCTGTCGTGCCCCAGGCGGAGCTCCACCGGAGAGCGCGCCGCCACCTCCTCGAGCACCGGGCGGAGGGCGGGGGTGTGGTGCGCGCCCCCGGCCCACAGCAGTCCGGCGGTGCGGGCCACCATGTCCAGGTTCAGGTTCACCGCGACCGAGTCCAGCGGCACGGGTGGGGCGGCGACGAAGGCCCGGGCGCCGCGGAGCCCCGACTCCTCCGCGTCCCAGGCGGCGAAGACCACCGTGTGGCGGAGCGGCACGTCCCGGAGGGCCCGGGCCAGCGCCGTGATTCCCACGGCCCCCGAGGCGTTGTCGTCGGCGCCGTTGAAGATCTCCCCGCCGCGCACGCCCACGTGGTCGTAGTGGCCGGAGACGACGATGACCCGGCCCGGGCGCTCGCTCCCGTCGCGCACGCCCAGGAGGTTCGTGCCGGTCACCACGGTGGTGTCGCCCCGGCGCGTGAAGGGAAACGGGTGCTCCCAGGCGCCGCCCACGGGCCGGAGCCCCGCCTGCTGGAAGCGGGCGCGGAGCCTCCCCCGGGCGAGCGCCGAGCCCTCGGTTCCCGGCGCGCGCCCCCGGAGGGAATCGGAGGCGAGGAAGCGCAGGTCCTCCAGGATGCGGGCGCTGTCCGCCGCCAGGGCCGCGAGGGCGTCCTGCCGGTGGGGAGGGACGGCCCGGCCGGGGCTCGAGGCCGCCGCCGCCAGAGAGAGGGCGAGGAGGAGGAGGACGGAGCGGTGGGTTCGCATGGGCCAGCAACCTACGGCGTCCGCGGCCCCCCGGCACGGGGCGGGGCGCCGTTTGACTCGGCCTGCCGCGGGAGGGATCTTCACCGGCGCCACCCCAGGGCGACCCACCACCACCCCGACCGACCCCATGCCTCGCGGCCCAGACTCGCCCTCCACCGATCCCACGCTCCGGTACGCCCTCGTCGGGGGGCTGTTCGGAATGGCGTTTCCCCTGGTGGCGACGCTCCTCGAGGTGGGTTTGCACGGGTACCCCTACACCCTGGCCTCGGCGCTCCGGGTGCAGGCCGAGGTGCCCCTTCTCTGGATCATCGACACCGCACCCTTCGTGCTGGCGGCGTTCTCGGGGCTCATCGGAAGGCGCCAGGCGGAGATCCGGAGGCTGCAGCACGGACGACTCCAGGCCGAGGTGGACCGCTTCTTCCAGCTCTCGCTGGATCCCCTCTGCCTGGCCGGCACCGACGGGTACTTCCGCCGGGTGAACCCGTCCTTCACCCGGGTGCTGGGCTACGCGCTGGCGGACCTGGACGGCGTCCGATTCCTGGACCTGGTCCACGAGGCGGACCGGGAGGGCGCCCGGGAGGAGACGCTGCGCCTCGCCGCCGGCGAGCCCGTGGCGTACTTCGAGGTGCGCTGCCGGGCCTCCGACGGGTCGTACCGCTGGATCGGGTGGAGCGGCCTCCCGGTGCTGGACGAGGGTACCGTGTACGCCGTGGGCCGCGACGTCACCGAGGCCAAGGCCGCCCACGAGGCGCTGGTGGCCGCCAAGGAGGAGGCGGAGGCGGCGAACCGGGCCAAGAGCGAGTTCGTGGCCAACATGAGCCACGAGATCCGCACCCCCATGAACGGGATCATCGGGATGACGCGGCTCACGCTGGAGAGCGAGCTGTCCCGGGAGCAGCGCGAGTATCTGGAGATCGTCGACGCGTCGGCGCACTCGCTCCTGGACATCATCAACGACGTCCTGGACTTCTCCAAGATCGAGGCGGGCAAGCTGGAGCTGGAGCCCATCCCCTTCAGCCTCAAGGCCACGCTGGCCGACGCCTTCAAGACGCTGGCGCTCAGGGCCAACGACAAGGGGCTGGAGCTCCTGTACGAGGAGGCCGAGGGCGTACCCGACGACCTGATGGGCGACGCCGGGCGGCTCCGCCAGGTCCTGGTCAACCTGGTGGGCAACGCGGTGAAGTTCACCGACGAGGGGGAGGTGGGCATCCACGTCTCGGTGGCGGGCGAGAACGAGGACGGCGTCGATCTGCGTTTCTCCGTCCGGGACACGGGCATCGGAATCCCCCGCGAGAAGCAGCGCTACATCTTCGAGGCGTTCGCCCAGGCCGACGGGTCCACGACGCGCCGCTACGGTGGCACCGGCCTGGGGCTGGCCATCTCCGCGCAGATCGTCGCCCTCATGGGCGGCCAGCTGGAGGTGGAGAGCGAGCCCGGGGAGGGGAGCGATTTCCACTTCACCGTCCCCCTGGGACGCGGGGTGTCGGCGCGGCCCGGGCCCACGGGAACCGCCTCGCCGGAACGCCTCAAGGGACTCAAGGCGCTGGTGGTGGACGACAACGCCACGAACCGCCGCATCCTGGTGGAGTGCCTGCGGCGCTGGGAGATGGCGGCGGTGGAGGCCACCGGCGCCCACGGCGGGCTGGCCTCGTTGGCCGAGGCGGAGGGTGCCGGCGCTCCCTTCGACCTGGTGCTCTCCGACGTCCACATGCCCGACGTGGACGGGTTCATGTTCGCCGAGCAGGTCCTGCGGGGCCGCGGGCGCCGCAAGCCGCGATTCGTCCTCCTCACCTCCGCCGGGAGAAAGGGCGACGGCGCCCGCTGCCGCGAGCTGGGCGTGTCGGGCTACATGCTCAAGCCCATCCTCCCCGCCGAGCTCCTCGAGGAGCTTCGCGGGCTCTTCGCCGACGTGCAGGCGCCGGCGGAAGAGGCGGCCTTCGGCGTCGCGCCGTCCGCGCGGCCCCTGCGCGTCCTCCTCGCCGAGGACAACAAGGTGAACCAGACGGTGGCGGTGGCCATGCTCTCCAAGCGAGGCCACCAGGTGACGGTGGCCGTCAACGGCCTGGAGGCGGTGCAGGCCCTGGAGGGCGGCGCCTTCGACCTGGTGCTCATGGACGTCCAGATGCCCGACCTGGACGGCCTGGACGCGACCCGCGCCATCCGGCGGCGGGAGCAGGACACGGGGGCGCACATCCCCATCGTCGCGATGACCGCCCACGCCATGACCGGTGACCGGGAGCGGTGCCTGGAGGCGGGCATGGACGACTATGTCTCCAAGCCCATCAACCCCAAGGACCTCTTCGACGCCATGGCGCGCGTCCTCACGGGGGGCGGGGAGGCCAAGCCGCCGTCGAGCGTCTACGACCGGAGCCTGGCGCTGCACCACGTGGGAGAGGACCCGGCGATGCTGGCGCAGCTCATCCGCATGTTCGCCGAGCAGGTGCCGGAGCGGATGCGGCGTCTGGACGCGGCCTTGGCCGGGGGCGACGCCCCCGCCCTCGAGCGGGAGGCCCACGGCCTCAAGGGCACTGCGGCGACGCTGGGCATGCCACGCCTCCGGGACGCGGCCTACGTGGTCGAGCGTCTCGGCGGCGACGGCCGGCTGGCGGCCGCGGGTCCGGCGGTGGACGAGATGCACGAGGCCCTCCGCGAGGTCCTCGACCAGCTCGAGCGGGAGAGCGCGCTGCCATGACCTGGTCCCGCAGGAGCTTCGTGAAGCACTCGGCGTCGTGCGCCGCCCACATGGGGCTCATGGCGGCCGCCACCCCCTGGATGACGCGGGCGGCGTGGGCCGCGCAGGAGCGCTTCCCCGTGGTGGCCAGGGAGCCGTGGGGCCGCCTCGAAAAGGTGGCGGAGGGGGTGTGGGCGCTGGTGTCCACACCGCTGGGCGGTGACCGCACCACGCTGTGCAACGGCGGCATCGTGGCGGGGCGCGCCGGCGTGCTGGTGGTGGAGGCCTTCGGCTCCGACGCCGGCGCGCGCTGGATGGCGGAACAGGCACGGACCCTCACCGGGCGGCGCCCCACCCACGTGGTGGTGACGCACTACCACGCCGACCACACCGGCGGGCTGCGGGGAGGCGTCGAGAGCCCGGACGTGACGCTCATGGCCACGGCCCTCACGCGGGACCAGACCCGGGAGCGAAACCAGGAGCCGCCGGCGGAGATCCTGGAGGGCGCGCGCCTGCTGGACGCCCGCCGCCCCACGGACGTGGACCTGGGCGGGCGCTCGGTGCTCGTGGTGCCCCGCCGGGGGCACACGGACTCGGACGTGAGCCTGGAGGTCTCCGACCCGTCGGTGGTCTTCTGCGGCGACCTGGTCTGGAACGGGATGTTCCCCAACTACGTGGACGCGGTGCCGTCCCGTCTCTCCCTGAACGTGCGCATGCTCCGCAGCCTGGGGGCGTCGACGTACGTGCCCGGGCACGGACCGCTGGCCGGCGCGCCGGACCTGGACCGGTACCTGGCGCTCCTGGACGACGTGGAGGCCGCGGCGCGCCGTGCCGTGGAGCGGGGCCTGACGGCGGAGGCGGCGGGGGCGGAGTACCGGATCCCCGACCGGTTGGGGGAATGGACGCTGTTCAACCCCCGTTACTTCGAGCGGGCCCTGGGTGCCTGGATGAAGGAGCTTTCCTCCGTTTAGCTTGAAGGGGCCTGGCCCGGGGGGCCGGGATCACCGTGGACGCGGCCACGAGCCGCGACGAGCACAACGGAGCGACCATGTCGGGCAAGAAGGGCACCATCGGGATCCTCACGGGGGGCGGCGACGTCCCCGGACTCAATCCGGCCATCCGCGCCGTCACCATCCGGGCGCTGCGCGAGGGGTACAGGGTCGTCGGCATCCGCCGGGGCTGGCGGGGCCTGGTGGACTTCATCCCCGAAAAGGACGCCGACAACTCGGGGTGCATCGTCGAGCTCACCGAGGAGATCGTGAACAAGGCGGGGCGGACGGGCGGCACGTTCCTCCACTCCTCCCGCACCCGGGCCAGCCACCTGCCGCTGGCCTTCGTCCCGGAGCACCTGAAGGACCGGTACACCGCCGACGTCAACGACATCACGCCCGAGGTCCTGAAGAACCTGGAGTTCATGGGCGTGGACACGCTCATTCCCATCGGAGGCGACGACACCCTCTCGTACGGGCTCCGCCTCCACGAGGAAGGCGTGAAGGTGGTGGCCATCCCCAAGACCATGGACAACGACGTCCCGGGGACGGACTACTGCATCGGGTTCAGCACCTGCGTCACCCGCACCATCGAGCTCACCCAGCGCCTGCGTACCTCGGCGGGCTCCCACGAGCGCATCCTGGTCATCGAGGTCTTCGGGCGGTACGCGGGCTTCTCGGCGCTCCTGCCCACCATGGCGGGCGCCGCCGATCGGTGCATCATCCCCGAGCACCCCTTCGATCCCGAGCGCCTCACCGAGCTCCTGGTGAAGGACCGCAAGCGGAACCCCAGCCACTACTCGGTGGTGCTGGTGTCGGAGGGCGCCACCGCCGCCCACCAGGAGGGGATGGTCTTCTCCAGTGAGGAGGCGGACCAGTTCGGGCACAAGAAGCTGGGCGGGGTCGGCGACCACGTCTCCGAGTACATCAAGCGGCACTCGCCCACGTTCAACGACGGCAAGGTGGTGAACGTGGTGAATCAGCGCCTGGGGTACCTGGTGCGCTCCGGCGACCCCGACGCCTTGGACTCCATCGTGCCCATGGCCTTCGGGAACCTGGCCCTGGACCTCATCCTGGAGGGGCGGAGCGGGCTCCTGGTGGCGGTGAGGAACGGCGTCTACGGGCCCGTGCCCATCGAATCCATCATGGGCACGAAGAAGGTGGTGGAGGTGGACCTGTACTACGACACCGAGCGCATGCGCCCCAAGTACGACTTCCGCGGACGCCCGCTCTTCATCATGACCAGCGGGAGCTGACCGGGTGGTGGCGGCCCGGCCCCCGAGCCCCCCGCCCCGCGGGGGCCCCCCCCCCCCCCCGGGCCCCCCCCCCCGCGCGGCGGCGGCGCGCGCGGCCGCGCCGACGTTTCCGGGATGACTGGTGCCGGCCAGCACGAACT
>BTVB01000003.1:42981-202665 GCA_045863275.1 Gemmatimonadota bacterium | reverse complement strand
GGGGCCCCCCCCCCCCCGGGGGGGGGGGGCCCCGTGGGCCACCCCCGCCCCCCCCGGGGCGGGGGGGGGGGCTGCCCCGGGGGGCCCGCCCCGGCGCCTGGCCAGCACCGCGAGCCCGGCGATCTGCCAGACCTTGCCGGGGAGGTAGCGCCCCAGGTTGGCCACCATGAACACCCGCACCGCCTCCGCCGCCGGGAGCCTGGGCCCGCCCAGGTCCTGGACGATGCGGCCCCAGAGCGCCGCCGAGACCAGGTAGCCCAGGAGGAGGAGCGCGCAGGAGCCCAGGAACCACAGCGGGTCGGGGGTCCACGCCGAGGCGGGGAGGGCCCGGAGCTCGTCCACGCCGAGGCCCACCCGGTCGGCGATGAGCCACGTGACCAGGACGGTGAGGGCGAGCTGCCCTCCCAGGATCAGCGCGCGCTTCAGGCCGCCTCCTCCTGCCCGCCCGCCCCGTCGCGCCGCTCCCGGATCACCCCCCAGACCCCCACGCCACCCAGGGCGAGGAGCGTGACCACGCTGAGCCACAGGCTGCGGGCCAACAGCTCGGAGCGGTACGTCATCTCCACGGTGCTGCTCCCGGCGGGTACGGGCACCGCCCGGAGCGTGTGGTACGCCCGGAGCACCGGCGCCTCGGCGCCGTCCACCGTGGCCCGCCATGCCGGGAACCAGTTGTCCGCCACCACGAGGAGCGCCGGCCGGTCCGACGTCACGGCGAGGCGCAGGCGGTTGGGCGTGCGCTCCTCCCACCGGACGCTCCCCGACACGGGGCCGCCGTCCAGCGCCACCGGCGGCGCTTCGGCCAGGACCACTTCCGCCTCGGGGTCGAAGCCCTCGGAGAGCATGTACGGCACCGCTTCGTCGTCGGGCTTCACGGTGGCGGCGGCCACCAGTCGGGCCCTGGGAAGGCCGCCCTCGGCGTACAGCGTCTGGTAGGGACGGCCGTCGGCCAGGGTCGTGCGGCTCACCAAGCCCCCCTCGGGTCCCGGACCCCGCTCGATGTCGGGATAGAGGAGGTAGCGGACGTTGAGGAGGCGCCGGACGTTGGGGTTGTACAGGTTCCGGGCGTCGCCGGAGCCCACCATACCGATGAGCTCTCGGTAGCGGGACAGGTCGTTGGGGTGGTGCCCGGCCACCAGCTCGATGCCGTGCATGGCGGCGTCGACTTCCTGGCTCGCGCGAGCCAGGTTCCAGAGGCGGTAGGGCTCGCCCTTCCCCTCCTCCAGCTGAAGAAGGGCCTGGAGGTTGGGGTCGGGGCGGGACCAGGCGTGGAAGTCCCAGAGGGTGATGAACGATCCGTCCACCCGTAGCTGGTCGGCGGCCACCAGGACCACCAGGCCCGCCACCAGAGCCGTGGGGGCCAGGAAGCCGCGACGCACGCCCCAGGCGAGCCCCGCCACGCCGGTGACGAGAAGCGCGGAGAGGAAGGCCCCCCGGGTGATGAAGGGCCGCAGCGCCTCCAGCACCTGGAGGCGACCCGGGTCCACGTCCCGGTAGACCACCGTGGTCCAGAAGGACGTCAGCGCCCCCGACGCCGCCAGGAGCATGAGCACGCCCATGGCCGCGGAGGAGAGCCACAGGACCCTCGTGGGGAGCCTCCACCCGCCGTCACGGTCGTCGCCGGCCGCCTTCAGGAGCCGATCCACGCCCAACCCCGCCAGGGTGGCGGCGGCCAGGACGAAGAGGAACATCACCATGTCCGGGGCGCGGAAGAGGCGGATCCCCGGCACCACGGCGTAGAAGATCCCCCAGACGGGCGTGTGCGTGCCCAGGGCGAAGAGCAGGGCCGTCGCCCCCAGTCCGGCGAAGAACCACCTCACGCCTCGGCGCGCGCCGCCCGCGAACGAGACCGCGGCCAGGGCCAGGAGCACCACCCCCGCGGTGGGAAGGTTGTCCCGGCCGGCGTTCCGTCCCCAGTACGTCCCCGAGCTCCACGCCGAGCCCCCGGCGTCGTTGCCGGCGAACTCGGGGATCAGGAGGCCCATGGCCTCCTCGGGGTGGAGGGACCACGAGCTGGACCAGGCGCGGCCCGTCTCTCCCGCCTCCTCCCGGGTGGTCTGCACCCGCCGGGAGTACTCGGTGACGTACGCCGCGGAGGGGATGAACTGCACCGCGGCCCCGGCGGCGCCGACCACCGACGCCGCGAGGAACAGCCCGAAGCGCGCTCCGGCCCGGCCCCACCTGGGTGGGGAGGCCACGTCCGTCGCTCCCGGGCCGCCCGTGTCCTCCACGCCCGTACCCCGCCCCACCTGCACGGTGCGGAAGATGGCGTAGAGACCCACGGCCCCGAACAGGAAGTACGCCATCTGGAAGTGGGTCGTGAAGATCACCAGCGAGACCACCAGCGCCACCGACGCGAACGTCGAGGCGCGCGGCCGCGCGAAGTGCCGCTCGACGGCCCAGAACACCAGGGGCGCCAGCGCGGTGACGAACATCTTCCCGTCGTGCCCGGGATGGACCAGGCTCACCAGGAAGGGCGCCAGCATGTACCCCACCGCGGACACCAGCGCCGCGGGACGAGACACGCCCAGGGCCCGGGCCCAGCCGAACATGAAGAAGCCGGCGCCCAGGACGTGGAGCACCAGCTTCCACCCCAGGGCCCGGTAGGGCTCTATGAGGAGCAGGAGGAGGACGGAGGGCGGGTAGAGCGAGTCGCCGCCCGAGAGGGCCTCGAGGAAGGGGGTGCCGCCCAGGATCTCGGGGTTCCAGAGGGGGAACGACCCGGACTTCAGGGCCTCGGCGTAGAAGAGGCGCGCCACGTAGCCGAGGCCCAGCGTATCGTTCCCGAAGAGCATCTGGTCCGAGAAGACGAAGGACCGGAACAGGAAGCCGGTGAGCCCCACGAAGAGGACCGGAGGAAGCCACCCGGGGATGCGAACCGACGCCGCGGTGCCGGCGGCGGATCCCCCGGACGGCGGCGCCCCCCCCGTGTCCTTCTGCCTCTTCCTCGCCATGGCTCCGTCCTCTCCGTGCGTCAGCGCGACCGGCGGCGCCGGATCACGTCCTCGTAGATCTCCAGATGCCGGGCCGCGAGACGGGCGTTGCTCCACCGCTCCACCACGCGCCGGCGGGCCTCTGCGCCCAGTACGGCCAGGTCGGGGCGCCCCAGGAGCGCCACCACCACCCGGGCCAGGTCCTCCGGGTCGGCGGGCCGGAAGAGCCCCCCCACCGCGTCGTCCACGATCTCGGGGAGTCCGCCCACGTCCGAGGCGGCCACCGGCAGCTCGCACGCCATGCACTCCAGCGCCGCCACCGACGTGGCCTCCATGAGGGAGGGGAACACCGCCAGCTCCGCCGACGACAGCAGCGCGGGCATCTCGCCGTGGGGCCGGGCCCCCAGGAAGCGGATCCGGTCGGTGACGCCCAGCCCGGTGGCCAGAGCCTCCAGCTTCCCCCGCTCGGGGCCGTCCCCTACGAGCACCGCCTCGACATCCACGCGGCCCGCGATGAGGGGAAGCGCCCGGACGAAGTACTCCACGCCGTTCTTCTCGAAGAGACGCCGGGGCACGACCAGGCGTCGCCTCCCTCCCTCCAGGGCCGGCAGCGAGGGCTCCACCCGCCGGAAGAACGACGTCTCCACGCCGTTGGTCAGCGGCTCGACCCGCACACCGGGGGCGATGGCCTCCCCCACCTCGGCGATCTGCTTGCTGGCCGCCAGGTTGTGGTCCGCGGCCTGGAGGAAGCGGCGGAACACGGGGCGCCAGACGGGCGAGGCCGCCCGCTTGAGGAAGTGGCTCGTGTGATACGTGGTGACCATGGGGGCCCCGCGCACCCCCCGGGCCGCCATGGCGGCGGGCACCGAGGCGATGTCCTGCGCGTGGAGGACGTCGGCGTTTGCGGCGAGCTGGCGGAAGCGGGGGATGGACGCAAGCCCGAACGCCGCCCACCCCAGCGTGTCCCGCGAGGGCATCCAGGTGCGCCACACGTCCACGCCGTCCATGCGCTCGTGGGCCGGGAGCCCGGGACGGGACAGCGAGGTGACCATGCTCACGCGGTGGCCCTGCTCGGCCATGGCCCGGCACAGGTAGTAGACGTGGCTCTCCAGCCCGCCCACCTCCGGCGGGAAGTAGGCGCAGTGCATGAGGACGTTCACGCCCGCCAGTCCTCCGTGCGGCGGGGGCGGCCCGACAGCTCGGCGAGGACGATGTCGGCGATGCGCGCGCCGGCCTTGCCGTCGCCGTAGGGGTTGGGAGGCGGCTCGACGGCGCCGCCGGCCAGCCTCGCCAGGGCCCGCTCCAGGATGAGCCCTCCGTCGGTGCCCACCAGCTCGGCGACGCCGGCGTCGATCCCCTCGGGGCGCTCCGTGACCTCGCGGAGCACCAGCACGGGCAC
Source organism: Gemmatimonadota bacterium (assembly GCA_045863275.1). Lineage (GTDB taxonomy): Bacteria > Gemmatimonadota > Gemmatimonadetes > Longimicrobiales > Gaopeijiaceae > SZUA-318. The sequence goes on along the minus strand of BTVB01000003.1, from coordinate 198,336 downwards.
GCCGAAGGTGGGCGCCTCCTCCTGGATCCCCCCCGAGTCGGTGAGGACCAGCGCGGCGTGCTTCAGGGCCGTCACCAGGTCCAGGTAGTCCAGCGGCGCGACGAGGTGGACGCGGGGGTGGCCGGACAGCAGCTCGGCGGCCGGCTCCCGTACGTTGGGGTTGGGGTGCACGGGGTACACCACCTCGACGTCCTCCACCGCGTCGGCCAGCCGGCGCACCGCCCCGAACACCTCGCGCAGCGGCTCCCCGAAGGACTCGCGCCGGTGGGCGGTGAGGAGGACCAGGCGGCGCTCCCCCGCCAGCACCCGCGCCAGCGTCGCGTCGGCCACGGGCCGCTCGCGCCCGGTGACCGCCAGGAGCGCGTCCACCACCGTGTTCCCGGTGACGTGGATCTTCTCCGCCGGGACGCCCTCGGCCAGGAGCTGGTCCCGGGCCAGCGGGGTGGGCGCAAAGTACCAGTCGGAGAGGACGTCGGCCATGCGCCGGAAGATCTCCTCCGGGAAGGGCGCCCACTTGTCGTGGGAGCGGAGCCCCGCCTCCACGTGCCCCACCTTCACCCGCTCGAAGAAGGCCACCAGCGAGCCCACGAAGACCGTGGCCGTGTCCCCCTGGACCAGGAGGGCGTCGGGACGGAAGGAGCGCACCACGTCCCGGAGGCCGTCCAGGGCGCCGTGGACCACGTCGTAGAGCGTCTGGCCCTCCCGCATGATCCCCAGGTCGTCGTCGGGGTCCAGCGAGAAGGCCTCCAGGACCTGGTCCACGAGCGTGGTGTGCTGCCCGGTGAGGCAGACGCGGCACTCGATGCCGGGGAGGGCCCGGAGGGCCTCCACCACCGGCGCCATCTTGATGGCCTCCGGGCGGGTCCCGATGACCACCAGCACGCGGTGCGCCACGCTACCGCCCCTTCCTGCGGAAGTCGTCCAGCTCGTGGCGGACCTGCGCCATCTGCTCGGAGACCAGCCCGAAGCCCACGAGCAGGAAGCCCAGCGTCTCCAGGAGCATCACCAGCGTGAGGAGCGGCCGGTACCCCATGGGCGGGATGTACGGGTCGAAGCCCAGCAGGGGGTGCACGAACCTCAGGTAGATGGCCACCAGCCCCACCAGGAGGCCCAGGGCCGCCATGGCGAATCCCGAGGCTCCGAAGAGGAGGAGGGGCTTGCGGGAGAAGAAGAGCATGAACCACACCGAGAGGAGGTCCATGACGCCGATGACGATGCGGAAGGGCCCCTGGTACTTGGCCTCCCCCGCACGGCGCGGGAGGAGCTCGATGTCGATCTCCGTGACCTTGAAGCCCCGGGCGTGGGCCAGCACCACGAAGAAGCGGTGCCAGTCGTGGCGCAGGAACATCCCCTCCAGGATCTCCGCGCGGAACGCCTTCATGGAGTTCAGGTCCGACACGGGCACCTTGAAGACGGCCCGGGAGAGGCGGTTGTAGACCGACGACACGCCCCGCTTGTCGTAGGACCCCACCTTGCGGCCCGTGACCACGTCCCACCCCTCATGGAGCTTCGCCAGGAAGCGGGGGATCTCGTCGGGACGGTGCTGCAGGTCGGCGTCGAAGAGCACGAGGTGGCCCCGCGTGGTCCGCGCCGCGCCGGTGAGCATGGCCTCGGTCTTGCCCAGGTTCCGGCGGTGGCTCACCACCTTGAAGTCGTCCCACCCGGCGGCCTCCCGACGGGCCACGTCGGCGGTGCCATCGGTGGAGCCGTCGTCCACCAGGATCACCTCCCCGGCCAGTCCCAGGGCGCGGAACGTCTCGCGCAGCTCCCGGACCAGGTCCGGGATCACCGGCGCCTCGTTGTACGCGGGAACGATCACCGCGAAGTCGCGCCGCATCTCCTCGGTGAGGGCGGCTGCGGAAGGAACGTGGGCCTGGTCCATGGTCATACCCGCTTGCGCATGCGTGCCGGGAGGATGCCGAGCTGGTCACGGTACTTGGCGACGGTCCGGCGGGCGATGTTCACCCCGTCGGCCTTGAGGTGCTTGACGATGGCCTGGTCCGTGAGGGGTTTCTTCGGGTTCTCCTCCCCCACGAGGCTCTTGATCTTGTCCTTCACCCCCCGCGCCGAGATGTCCTCGCCCGACGTGGTGGAGAGCCCGCTGGAGAAGAAGTACTTGAGGCTGAACACGCCCCGGGGGGTCTGCACCCACTTCTGGTTGGTGACCCGCGACACCGTGGACTCGTGCATCTCGATGTGGTCGGCCACCTCGCGCAGCGTGAGGGGGCGCAGGTACTGCACACCCTTCTCGAAGAAGTCCCGCTGCCGGTCCACGATGAAGCCCATGACCTTGAGCATGGTCTGCCGGCGCTGCTCGATGGCCTGGATCATCCAGTTGGCCGAGTTGAGCTTGCTGGCGATGAAGTCCCGGTTCTCCCCGGTGAACTTGCTCTTGTCCCGCGCCACCTCACGGTAGGAGCGGGAGATGCGCAGGCGCGGGAGGCTGGTGTCGTTGACGAAGACCAGGTACTCGCCGTCGATCTTCTCGACGATGAGGTCGGGAATGACGTACCGCTCGGGCTCGTCGGAGTACTGGGTGCCCGGCTTGGGGTCCAGCAGCGCGATCTGATCGGCGGCGTCCTGAACCTCCCGCGGGCTGATGCCCAACGCTCGGGCGATGTCGTTGAGGCGCCTGTTGATCAGGGCCTCGAAGTGCTCCTCGACCAGGCGGTACGCCACGCTGTTGCGCATGCCCTTCTGCCGGAGCTGGATGAGGATGGACTCGCGCACGTCCCGGGCCCCCACCCCCGGGGGGTCGAAGCCCTGGATGACCTCCAGCATGGCCTCGGCCTCGGCCGGCTGGTAGGGGCGGAAGAGCTCCTCCAACTCCCGGAGCTCCGCCTCCCGCTCCTCCTCGTCCTCCAGCTCGAGGACGTTCTTCTCGGCGGCGGGGCGCACCTCCACGAGCCAGGCGTTCACACCCGCCACCACGTCGTCCAGGGGGCACGTCAGCGAGCCCTGGTCGTCTATGTTGCCGATGATCTCCTCGCCCATGCGCACCTCCCGCTCGGAGAGGCTCACGTAGCGGAGTTGCTCCTCCAGGTGGTCGTGGAGGTCGTGGCTCTCCACCGCCGTCGGCTCCACGTACTCGGTGTGCTCGTACTGGGCCCGCCGCCCCCCCACGTCGAAGCCGTCGAGGAGGATCTCCTCCCAGTCCACGTTCTCGTTGACCGGCTCGTCCTTCGTGTCCTCCTTGAGCTCCACCTCCTTCTGGACCTCGGCCTCCGCCATCTCCAGGAAGGGGTTCTCCTCCATCTCCTCCTTCATGTGCTGCTCCAGGTCCAGCAGCGGCATGTAGAGCAACTCCATCGCCTGGTACAGGCGTGGGTTGATCCGCATCTCCTGCCGGAGCTGGGTGCTCTGGTAGAGTTTGGCGTTGAAGGGGCTCATTCGCTCCGTGGGCGGTGGGGGGCGCTCAGCGGCCGGCGCCCGTCACCGCCTCCTGCTGCGAGGGCCTGGGAAACCGGCTGCGCATGCGCTGCGTCAGCGTGGGGCCCAGGTAGATCTCGGCGACGTCCTCGTTCCAGACGAGCTCGGACACCGTCCCGCTCACCCGGATGCGCCCCTCGTACATGATGTAGGCGCGGTCCACGATCTCCAGGGTCTGCTCCACGTTGTGGTCGGAGATGATGACGCCGATGCCGCGGGACTTGAGGCCGCGCACGATCTGCTGGATGTCGTTGACCGCGATGGGATCGATGCCCGCGAAGGGCTCGTCCAGGAGCATGAACTTGGGCCGCTGGACCAGCGCCCGGGTGATCTCCAGGCGCCGGCGCTCGCCCCCGGAGAGGGAGTAGGCCTTGTGGTCCCGGAGCGCGGTGAGGCCCAGCTCCTTGAGGAGCTGGGCCAGACGCTGCTTCTCCTCGTCGCGGGGGAGATTCAGCGTCTCGAGGATGGCCAGGACGTTCTCCTCCACCGTGAGCTTGCGGAACACGGAGGGCTCCTGGGCCAGGTACCCCACGCCCTTGCGGGCCCGCTTGTACATGGGGACGTCGGTGAGGTCCTCCCCGTCGAGGAAGACGCGCCCGCCGTTGGGGGGGATGAGGCCGACCATCATGTAGAACGTGGTGGTCTTTCCCGCCCCGTTGGGCCCCAGGAGCCCCACCGTCTCGCCCTGGCGCACGGAGACGTCCACCTCGCTCACCACCCGTCGCTTGCGGTAGATCTTGGTGAGCCCCTCCGCCCAGAGCCTGCTCCCGTCGGCCACCGCCTCCGCCGGCGTCTCAACCCGATAGGCCTCGGCCCGGGCCCGCTCCAGCGCGCCCACCGCCTGGTCCAGGTCGGCGAGGACGGCGTGCCGTTCGGCGGCGACGAGGGGGCGCAAGCCGGGGTCGAGGGTCAGCGTGGTCCACGCGTCCCCTTCCTCGTCCCGGGCCGCCACGCCTCCCTCCTCCAGCCGGGGGATGACCCGGGCCTCGAGGAACTGGAGGAGGGCCTCGCCCTCGCTTCCCAGCATCTCCGAGCCGTGGCTCCCCAGCTCGTCGGCCAGCGCCTCCAGCGCGTCGCGGACCGAGGCCATCCACACGCCCCGCTCCGAGCGCCCCTCCTCGTCGGCACGGCGCACCAGCTCCCTCAGCGCCACCGCCACGGTCAGGTCGTGGGCGCCCAGGCCCGCCATGAAACGCTTCAGCTCGTCACGGGTCGTCACCGTCCGCTCCTCCGTCCACGTGCACGTTGTCCCGGCGCCACACCCGGCAACGCCGCGTCCGTCTCGTCCGGAAGGTCCGGCGCCCTCTCCCTGCCCCCCGCGCCCGCCACCGTGGCCGGCGCCGCCGACGCCGTGTCCGGGCGCACCCCACCCGTATCCGGCGGCGCCGCCATGGAGTCGGCGGCGGCCGAGTCCTTCGCCACCCGCTCGGGCTCCAGGTGCCACCCACGGGTGGGGCCCTCCACCTCCATGCGGTCCACCTCGCCCCGGAGCATGACGATGAGGATGGTCTTCCCCGTCACGTAGTGCACCGCCGGCGCATCCACGCCCGGAAGGAGCGTGCTGTCCGAGGGAAGCATCCGGTACAGGCTCTTCGCCGACCCCATCGCCCGCAGCTCGTCCAGCTTGTACTCGTCGGTGATGGTGTCGCCGGGAGGGAGGTCCTCCAGCTCCACCTTGCTGAAGGTGGCGATGATGGTGTCCCCCTCCAGCCAGTCCTTCCGCGCCTCCTCCGGGAGGTCGGGCACGTTCAGCGAGTCCCGGGCCGACGACTCTCCACGGGCCGACCCCGCGGCGAAGATCTGCTTGAGCACCTCTCCCGGCGCCTGCACCTCCACCGAGTCGGCGGTGAGGCGGAAGTCCTGGGCCTCCGCCACCGGCTGGGCCAGGTCGGCGCTGTCCGCCGCGGTCCGGGGAGGCGACAGCGGGTCTCCGGGCAGGGGCACCGCCACCAGGCGCTCCATGGCCCCCTCCAGCATGAACACCTGGATCAGGGGCGCCTCCAGGCGCAGGTCGTCGCCGGTGAGGACGGCCTGGCGCACGGCGCGCACGCTCTCCATGTCGCCCCCGGGAAGGGCGATGTTGATGGTGCGCCCCTCCAGGTCGTAGCTGTCCCCCTCCAGGCGGGCCGAGCCGGACAGGATCATCCGCTCCGCCACCTGGTCGTACTCGGCGCTGTCGGCGTAGGCGTGGAGGGAGTCGCGGACGATGACGACGTCCCCCGTGGCGAGGAAGTAGGAGTCGCCCTGGAGGAAGATCCGCTCGCCCTCCACCGTGTAGGGGGTGCGCACGGTGTCGGACCGGGCCCGGCGGGGCGTCGGGGGCACCGCGGCCGCGGTGTCGGGCGCCGCGGTGTCGGGGGCGACGGCGGTGACCGTCCCCGGGACGACCGTCGCCGTGTCCGGCCGCGGCTTCAGCGTGAGGATCGCCACGGGCCGGATCTGGTCGAAGCCCGGCGTGACGGTGATCTGGTCCGCGTCCCGGATGTCGTTGGCCCGCAGGAGGATCATGTCCCCGTGGCGGATCTCCGAGCCCTGCGCGGTGTCGCGCAGGAGCGTGTTTCCGGTGGCGTGGAGGCGTCCCTGGCGGGTGAAGTACCGGGCCTCGTCGGCGGTGAGGAGCTTGCCGCCGTCCACGAACCGGACGTTGCCCATGAGGTGCGTCATGTTCTGGGCCGTCCAGGCCACCGCCGTGTCGGCCTGGATGCGCACCCCGCCCCCGCAGCGGAAGGTGGGTCGCCCGAAATACCAGACCGTCCCTTCCCCCGGAATGGCGAAGCTCTGCGCGCTTCGCGTGGGGGAGACCGACTCGCACCCTCCCTGCGCCCACGCCTGTCCGGGCGTCAGCAGGGCGCCAACGGCCAGAAGGCCGGCTGCGGCCAGCGCGCGGAGACGAGGTGCGAGGGGCATGGGATAGACGAACCTAGAACACCACGCCGAGGGCGCCCCGCGGGTTCGCGATGCGCACGTTCTTGAAGTCCAGGTCCGACTCGAAGGCCGTGCCCCGCGTCACCTGCCCGTTGGCCATGGTCCGCACCGTGGCCGAATCGCTCCAGATGCGGTCGTTGTTGGGGTCGTAGTTCAGCTCCGCCGTCTCGATGCGCTGGCCGTCGGAGTGGACGATGAGCACCACGTTCCCCCGGGCCAGCATCCGGTCGGTGTTCTCGTCCATCTGGCCGCCGTCGGCGGTGACGGTGGCCCGCTCGCTGCCGTCCTCGTTGAAGAAGACCAGGCGCATGCCCACGAGCTTCACGGTGGCGGAGTCGTAGAACGCGTACGCCGTGTCCGCCTCCACCCGCCCCTCCCGGACGCCGTTGGCGGTGAGGAAGGAGGTCATGCCGATGTTCACGAGGTCGGCCTCGATGCCCTGGACGTCCGCCGACGCCAACGGGGTGTCGATGGGGCCGTCGCAGGCCGCGGCCAGGAGGGGCATCGCCATGGCGGCGACCCAGAGCGTGAGCAGCTTCTTCTTCATACGGCCCCCGACCTCATGAGGTCGTGCAGGTGGACGATCCCCAGGAGTCGTCCATCGTCGTCTCTCACCGGCAGCGCCATGATCCCGTACTCCTCCATGCGCCGCACCGCCGCCGAGCCCAGCTCGTCGGGGTGGGCCACCTTGGGGTCGCGGGTCATCACGTCGGCCACCGGTCGCTCCAGGAAGTCCGGGTCCCGCTCCATGAGGCGGGTCAGGTCGCCGGCGGTGACCACGCCCACGACCCTCCCCCCGCCGTCCACGATGGGCACGGTGCCCCGCATCTCGGCGAGGGGGACGATGCAGTCCCGCATGCGCGCCTGCTCCCCCACGGACGGAAACGTCTCGGATTCCATGACATCTGCTACACGGAGGGAGAGCTTTCGTCCCAGCGCTCCGCCGGGGTGGAGCGCCGCGAAGTCCTCCGCCCGGAACCCCTTGAGCTGCAGCACCACCACGGCGAGCGCGTCGCCCATGGCCAGCGTGGCCGTGGTGGACGACGTGGGCGCCAGGTCCATGGGGCACGCCTCCTCGGGCACCGAGCAGTCCAGGGCCACGGTGGCGTGGCGGGCCAGCGGGGAGTCCACGCGCCCTGTGAGGGCCACCACGGGCACCCCCATGCGCGTGAGGTACTCGAGGAGGCCTGCGAGCTCCGCGGTATCCCCCGACTTGGAGACGAGGACGGCCACGTCCTGGCGGCCCACGATGCCCATGTCGCCGTGGAGCCCCTCCACGGGGTGGAGGAACGTGGCCGGCGTCCCGGTGGACGTGAACGTCGCCGCGATCTTGCGGGCCACGTGCCCGCTCTTGCCGATGCCCGAGACCACCACGCGCCCCTGGGCCGCGTGGATGAGGCGGCACGCCTCGACGAAGGCCTCGCCGAGCCGGCCCTCCAGCGCGGCCACCGCCTCCGCCTCGAGGCGCAGCACGCGGCGGCCCTCGGCGAGGAGGGTCAGGTCGTCAGCCACGCTCACGAGCCGCTCCGTTCGCCCACGTACTTCTCCACCACCCAGTCCAGGTCTCCCCGGGCGGCCAGGAGGGCGTCGCAGAACTCCCGGGCGGCTCCGTGGCCGCCACGCTGGGAGGACTGCCAGTGGGCCGCCTCGGCGATGGGGGCCACGGCGTTGGCCACGGCGGCGCGGAGCCCCACGCGGGTGAAGACCGCCATGTCGGGGAGGTCGTCGGCGAGCATGGCCACCTCCTCCCACGCCACCCCCTCCCGCTCCATGATCTCCTGGACCACGGGAAGCTTGTGGGCGCCGGCGTCCTGGTGGCACTCCATGCCCAGCTCGGCGGCGCGGACCTCCGTGGCCCGCGACAGCCGACCCGAGACCATGACCACCTTGATCCCCGCCCACTCCAGGAACTTGAGCCCCAGCCCGTCCTGGATGTCGAAGCGCTTCAGCTCCACGCTCTCCCCCGACGCGGTGACGCCCATGTAGACGCCGGCGTCGGTGAGGACGCCGTCCACGTCGAAGACCACGAGCCTCACCCGGGCGGCGAGCTCCCGGGGGATGGGCCCGCCGCGCTCCCGGCCCCCGGTCATGGCCGCTCCTCGTCGAAGCCCAGGGCGCTCCGCACCCAGAGGACCTCCTCCAGGAGGGCCTCCAGCCGGTCCAGGGGGAGCATGTTGGCGCCGTCGGAGGGTGCGCGGGATGGCTCGGGGTGGGTCTCGAGGAAGAGCCCGTCGCACCCGGCGGCCACCGCGGCCCGCACCAGCGACGGGATGTGCTCGGGGTCGCCCCCGCTGGCGCCGTCGGCCTTCCCGGGCCGCTGCACCGAGTGGGTGCCGTCGAAGATGGCCGGCGCCCCCGTGGCCGCCCGCAGGCGGGCGAAGGAGCGCATGTCCACCACCAGGTTCCCGTACCCGAAGAACGTGCCCCGCTCCGTCACCGTGACCTCGGGGGAGCCCGACGCGCGCAGCTTGTGCACCGCGTGGGTCATCTCCTCCGGGGCCATCCACTGGCCCTTCTTCACGTTCACCGCCCGCCCGGTGGCGCCGGCGGCCACCAGAAGGTCGGTCTGCCGGCAGAGGAACGCGGGGATCTGCAGCACGTCGACGACGGCGGCGGCCTTCTCCGCGTGCCACGGCTCGTGGACGTCGGTGAGGACGGGGAGCCCCGTTTCCCCCTTCACCCGCGCCAGGAGCTCCACGCCCGCCTCCAGCCCCGGGCCCCGGGGGGCGTCGAGCTTGGAGCGGTTGGCCTTGTCGTAGGACGCCTTGAAGACCACCGGCAGCTCCAGCTCCCGGGAGATGCGGGCCAGCTCCCGGGCCACGCCCAGGTTCAGGGCGTCGTCCTCGAGGACGCAGGGTCCGGCGATGAGCGTGAATCGCTGGAACATGGCACCGTGGCTCCCGGCGCTCAGACGCCCGCCGGCTCGGACGCCGCGGGGCCGCGCGCCCCCTGGGCGTAGCGCGCCGCCGCGCCGACGTACGACGCGAATAGGGGGTGGGGCGCCATGGGCCGGCTCTTCAGCTCCGGGTGGAACTGGCCCGCCACGAACCACGGGTGCTCGGTGATCTCGATCATCTCCACCAGCCCGCCGTCGGGAGACGTGCCGCTGATGGTGAAGCCGTTCTGCTCGAGGAGGTCGCGGTACGCGTTGTTCACCTCGAACCGGTGGCGGTGCCGCTCGCTGATGACGTCGGCCCCGTAGATCTCCCGGGACCGGGAGCCCTCCCTGAGGTGGCAAGGGTACGCCCCCAGCCTCATGGTCCCGCCCTTGGTCGTGACCTGGAGCTGGGAGTCCAGCAGGCAGATCACCGGGTCGTGGGTCTCGTCGGAGAACTCGGAGGAGTGGGAGTCCTCGAGACCGCAGACGTTGCGCGCGAACTCCACCACGGCGCACTGGAGCCCCAGGCAGATGCCGAAGAACGGCATGTGGTTCTCCCGGGCGTACCGGATGGCCATGAGCATGCCCTCCACGCCCCGGGGGCCGAACCCCCCGGGAATGAGGAGCCCGTGGTAGTCCTCCAGGAGATCCACCCCCCTGCCCTGCTCGAACTGCTCGGAGGAGAGCCAGTCGGTGCGCACCTTCACGTCGTTGTGGATGCCGCCGTGGATGAGCGCCTCCTGGATGGACTTGTAGGAGTCCACCAGGTTCGTGTACTTGCCCACCACCGCGATGCGCACCTCCCCGGAGGAGGGCGCCTTCACCCGGTTCACCATGGCCGTCCACGGGCCCAGGTCGGGCTCGGGGGCGGTCATGCCCAGCCGCTTGAGGATCACCTCGTCCAGCCTCTGCTCCTTCAGGATGAGGGGCACCTCGTAGATGGTCTCCACGTCCCGGGCCTCGATGACCCCCTCCAGGTCCACGTTGGTGAAGAGGGCGATCTTCCTGCGGATGTCCTCGGAGAGGGGGTGCTCGGTGCGGCAGATGACCACGTGGGGCTGGATCCCGATCTCCATGAGCTCCCGCACCGAGTGCTGCGTGGGCTTGGTCTTCAGCTCCCCGGCCGCGGCGATGAAGGGCACCAGCGTCAGGTGGACGAAGATGGCGTTGTCCTTGCCCACGTCCACGCGGAACTGGCGGATGGCCTCGAGGAAGGGGAGCGACTCGATGTCGCCCACCGTGCCCCCGATCTCCGTGATGACCACGTCGTGGTCCGGAGCGAGGCGGCGGATGTTGGCCTTGATCTCGTCGGTGATGTGGGGGATGACCTGCACGGTGGAGCCCAGGTAGTCGCCCCGGCGCTCCTTGGAGATGACGGTCTGGTAGACGCGCCCCGTGGTGATGTTGTTGGCCTGGGACAGCGACGCGTCGATGAAGCGCTCGTAGTGGCCCAGGTCCAGGTCGGTCTCGGCGCCGTCGTCGGTGACGAAGACCTCGCCGTGCTGGAAGGGCGAGAGGGTCCCGGGATCGACGTTGATGTAGGGGTCGAACTTCTGGAGCGTGACCCGGAGGCCCCGCTCCTTCAGGAGGCGCCCGATGGACGCGGCGGCGATCCCCTTGCCCAGGGACGACACCACCCCGCCGGTGACGAAGATGTACTTGGTGGGCCTCTTGTGGGTCTCGCTCATGGTCTCCGTCGTCAGGCTAGGGTCGTCGCACCCAGTTGGTTGAGCTTCTCCTCCATGCGGAGGACGTCGGCCGGCGTGTCCACGCCGGGGTCCGCCGCCCCCACCACCGCCACCCCGATGCGCAGCCCGGCCTCCAGCGGCCGGAGCTGCTCCAGCAATTCCAGCCGCTCGAGGGGGGACGGGGCCATGGCCACCCAGTCCTCCAGCGCCGAGCGCGTGTACGCGTAGATCCCGATGTGGCGCAGGAAGGGCTCCCGCTCCAGCTCGTCCTGCAGCGGCTTGTCCTCCCGCTTGTAGGGGATGGGTGCCCTGCTGAAGTAGAGGGCCCGCCCCGTGGAGGCCCGGGCCACCTTCACCACCGAGGGGTCCTTGCGGGCCTCGTCGGTGAGGAGGGGCGTGGCGCACGTGCCCACGTCCCACCCACCCTCGCGCACCAGGTCGATGGCGGCGCGGAGGTGGGGCTCCTTGAGGAGGGGCTCGTCCCCCTGGATGTTCGCCACCAGCGCGTAGCCCAGGTACTCGGGCCGGGCGGCCACCTCCGCCACCCGGTCCGTGCCCGACGGGTGGTCGGGGGACGTCATCTCCACCGGGGCCCCCAGGGCCCGGCAGACCTCCGCCACCTCCTCCGAGTCCGTGGCCACCAGCGCGTGGTCCAGCACGGACATGGCCTCGACCCGGCGCCAGACCCATTCGATGAGGGGCCTGCCGTGGATGGGGTAGAGGGGTTTTCGGGGGAGGCGGGAGGAGGCGAGCCGGGCGGGAACGATCCCCAGGACCTGGCCGCTCAAGAGGCCCTCGCGGAGCCGAAAGCGCGTGAATTCCATGCAATTTTCACGCCACGAAAGGTATCCCCGGGCGGGGGTGGGGGTCAACGCCGCCCCGAGGCCGAGGCGTCCGGCGGAGAGCTACAGCGCCAGGAAGTTGGCCAGGAGGCGCTTCCCGTGCTCGCTGAACAGCGACTCTGGGTGGAACTGCACGCCCCACAGGGGGAGGGCGCGGTGGCGCATGGCCTGGATCTCCCCCTCGTCGGCGGGGTCGGTGCTCCAGGCGATGGGCTCCAGCTCGGGGGGAAGCACCGAGGCGTCGGTGACCAGGGAGTGGTAGCGGGTCACCCGGAACGGGGACGGGATCCCCTGGAAGAGGGCGGAGCCGTCGTGGCGGACCGCGCCGGTCTTGCCGTGCATGAGGCGCCGGGCCCGCACGGTGCGCCCCCCGAAGGCCTCCCCCAGGCTCTGGTGTCCCAGGCACACGCCCAGCATGGGGATCCCCCTCTCCCCCAACGCCCGGAACGCCTCCACGCTGACCCCCGCCTCCGCGGGCGTGCACGGGCCCGGCGAGACCACGACGCGCTCGGGGCCCAACGCCGCCAGCTCCTCCACCGGGTGCTGGTCGTTGCGGACCACCAACGGGTCCGCGCCCAGGTCGCCGAGGAACTGGACCAGGTTGAACGTGAAGGAGTCGTAGTTGTCCAGCACGAGGATCATGGACGGGAATGTAGCATCCGCCGCCCAGGGCGTGGACTCGGGGGAGGCGTGACGGGAGCACGCCCCTCCTCCGTAATCCTGGACGGAGGGGTATCTTCCTGGGTCCGCGCACCCCGTCGCTGGAGAGCCGTGTACGCCCGCTGCCTGGTCTGCTCGACCCCGTTCGACCCCAACGAGTCGCTGGAGCACTTCCCGCTGGGGAAGCGGCTCGCCTTCGACCCGGCCCGGGGGCGGCTGTGGGCCATCTGCCGGGCCTGCAAGCGGTGGTCCCTCACGCCCATCGAGGAGCGGTGGGAGGCGTTGGAGGAGCTGGAGAAGCTGACCCGGGACAAGGCCCGCCTCCTCTCCCAGACCGACAACATCTCCCTCCTGCGCGCGGGACCCCTGGAGGTCGTCCGAGTGGGGAAGGCCAACCTCACCGAAGAGGCCTGGTGGCGCTACGGCCGGGAGCTCACCTCCCGGCGGGAGCAGTACAAGCGCCTCTCCCTCGCGGGCTCCCTGGCGGCCGGGGCCGTCATGGTGGGCGGGTGGGCGACGGGGGGCATGACGCTCATCGGCATGTGGTTCGTCTGGGGAAACGCCCCGGAGGTGGTCACCGACGGAGCCCGCTGGCTCCGCTTCGGCGGTGCCGCCTGGCGGGGCCGCCGGGAGTGCTCCCGGTGCGGGCACGTGTTCGGCTCGCTGCACTACCGCGACCGGGGCGGCTTCGGCCTGTTTCCCGGCGACGAGGTGGGACAGGTGGACCTCGTGTACCGGTGCCCGCAGTGCGGCCACTACCGGGACGGCGGCCTGCGCCTGACCGGGCAGGAGGCGGAGAAGACCCTCCGCCGCACGCTGGCCTACCACCACTTCGCCGGCGCTTCCGAGCGCCGCGTGGTCTCGGCCACCAAGCTCATCCAGGAGGCGGGCACGCCCCGGGACCTCATGCGCATCGTGGTGAAGGACGGCCGCCGCCTGGGCGACCTCCAGCGCACCGGCGCGGTAGCCCTGGAGATCGCCGCCAACGAGAACGCCGAGCAGCACCTCCTGGAGCTGGAGCTGGCGGAGCTGGAGGCGCACTGGCGGCGGGAGGAGGAGCTGGCGGCCATCGTGGACGGAGAGCTCACGCCGCTGCCTCTCCTCGAGTCGCTGCGGCGCAGGGTCTCGGGGCAGGGGTGAGACGCGGGGCGCGGTCCTCCGGGCGGCGGAGCCCAGGCGCGACGGCCCTCGTCGCCGCCGTCACGACGGCGCTGGCGGCGTGCGCTCCCGGACCGCCCCCCGACGGCGGGCCACCGCTGGTGGTGGCCACCATCTTCCCCGTGGCCGACCTCGCCGCCCGGGTGGCCGGCGACGCCGTGCGGGTGGAGACCCTCCTCCCGCCCCGGGCCTCCGTGCACACCTGGGAGGCGACCCCCGGGCAGGTCCGCGCCCTTGACCGGGCCGCGGGCTTCATCAGCGTGGGCGGCGGCCTGGACGCATGGCTGGAGGCGCTGGTGGGCGAAGACCCCACGCTGCGCACGCTGCGCCTCACCGACGGGCTGGCGCTCCGGGCCCGGGTGGAGGAGCCCGGCCATCTCCACCGCGACGACGAGGGTGCCGGCACGGGCGACCCCCACGTGTGGCTCGACCCCATTCTGGTGCGGGACGGCCTCCTGCCCCGCATCACGGCGCTCTTGGGCGACCTGGCCCCGGAGCACGCCCGGGAGATCGCCGTGCGCGGCACCGCCCTGGCCGACTCCCTCACCGCGCTGGACGCAGCCATCCGCTCCACGCTGGAAGGGGCGCCGCAGCGGAGCTTCCTGGCCACCCACGAGGCATGGGGGTACTTCGCCGCGCGCTACGGCCTCCACTCCCTGGGGAGCCTCTACGAGGGCCCCGGGCACGAGCCGTCGGCCCGGGGGCTGGCGGCGCTGGTGGACGCCGCCCGGGGCGCGGGCCTGGGAGCCGTCCTGGCCGAGCCCCAGATGGCGGAGACGGCGGCACGGGCCCTGGCCGGAGAGGTGGGCGCCCGGGTGGTGGTGGTGGACCCGCTGGGCGGCCCCGGCGTGCCCGGGCGGGAGAGTTATCTTGATCTCATGCGCTTCAACGCCCGCGGCTTCGCCGAGGCCCTGAGACGTCCGTGACGGTTCCGGCCCCTTCCCCCGCCCTCCTGCTGGAGGGCGTCAGCGCGTCGTACGACGGGCGTCCTGCCCTGGAGGACGTGAGCTTCCAGGTACCCGAGGGGCGCTTCGCGGCGCTCATCGGCCCCAACGGCGCCGGAAAGAGCACGGTGCTCCGGCTGCTCCTGGGGCTCGTGCGCCCCCAGGCCGGCCGCGTGGAGGTCTTCGGCCATCCCCCGGGGCGTGACGAGCACCCCATCGGGTACGTGCCCCAGAAGGTGGTGATCCCCCGGGGCTTTCCCATCACGGTGCTGGACGTGGCCCTCATGGGGCGCACCGGCGTGCTCGGGCCGGGGCGCCGTCCCCGCGCCCGGGACCGGGAGTTGGCCCGGGAGGCCCTCGCCCAGGTGGGGATGGCCGAGGCCGAGGCGCGCCGCTTCCAGGACCTCTCCGGAGGCCAGCAGCAGCGGGTCCTCATCGCCCGGGCGCTGTGCGGCGAGCCCCGCCTCCTCCTCCTCGACGAGCCCACCGCCGGCCTCGACTCAGGTGCCCGGGCCCGCTTCTACGCCCTGGTGTGCGAGCTGCAGCACCGGCGGGGGCTGACGCTGCTCTGCGCCACGCACGACCTGGACGTGGTGGGCGAGCACGCCGACGCCCTCATCCTCCTGGACCGGACGGTGCGGGCCCAGGGCGAGCCGTCGGCGGTGCTGGCAAGCGGGGCGCTGAAGAGGGCGTACCCCTTCCCCACCGCCCACGTGCATCCGCACCCCGGAGGCGCCGGGTGAGCGAGTTCCTGGCGTACGGCTTCGTGCAGCGAGCCCTCCTCGTGGGCGTCCTCCTGGGAGGGACGTGCGCCGTCCTCTCCTTCTTCGTGGTGCTCCGGCGCATGGCCTTCGTCGGCGTGGGCCTCTCCCACGCCGCGCTGGGGGGCGTGGCGCTGGGGGTGGTGTTGGGCGTTCCCCCGCTCCTCGCCGCGGCGCTGTTCACCACCGGGGTGGCCTGGGTCATCGGGTGGATCCGCGGCCGGAGCGAGGTCTCCGAGGACACGGCCATCGGCGTCTTCTTCCCCACGGCCATGGCCTTGGGGGTGGTCCTCATCAGCCTCTCCCCGGCGTATCGCCAGGACCTCATGGCCTACCTGTTCGGGAACATCCTCTCCGTGCGCCCCGGGGACGTGCTCCCCATGGCGGCGGTGAGCGCCGTGAGCCTGGGGCTGGTGGGGTGGTGGTTCAAGGAGCTCCTCTTCCTCGGCGTGGACGAGGAGGCGGCCCAGGCGGCGGGCGTGCCCGCGGTGCCCCTGCGCTTCCTCCTCCTCACCCTCCTGGCGGTGACCATCGTGGCGTCGGTGCGCCTCGTGGGGATCGTCCTGGTCTCGGCGTTCCTCGTCATCCCCGCCGCCACGGGACAGGCGCTCGCCCGCTCCCTCTCGGGGATGCTCAGCATCGCCGTGGCCTCCGCGCTGGTCTCGGTGACGCTGGGGCTCTGGCTCTCGTGGACGTGGGACCTGCCCTCGGGCGCCGCCATCGTGCTGGTGTCGGCGGCGCTCTTCTTCCTGGCGCTGGTGGCGGGGCGGCGGGGGTAGACCCGGCGGTCGACGCCCCTCAGTAGTCCACGGGCCGGAGGTAGAAGGCCCCGATGGCGCTGGAGGAGAGGACGGCCACCGTGGGCAGCTCCCGCTTCCAGTGGGTGGCCTGGAGCCGGCGCCAGACCAGGTCCACGGCCTCGGCCCGGAGGCCCATGCGCTTCAGCTCGGCCACGCCGTAACCCCGCACCAGTCCGTGGAGGATGGGGTCGGCCTCGTGGTACGACACCCCCAGCTCGTCCTCGTCGTTCACGCCCTTCACCAGGTCGGCGGTGGCGGGCTTCTCCACGATGACCTCGGGGATGCCCATGTGCCGGGCCAGCGCCCACACCTGGGTCTTGAACAGGTCCCCCAGGGGGTTGATGGGTGGCGAGTCGTCGGCGTGCCAGGTGAAGTAGCCCAGGAGCCGTTCGCTCTTGTTCCCCGTCCCCAGGGGGAGGGCGTGGAGGCGCGCCGACTGGTCGAAGAGGACCACCGCCCGGAGGCGGGCCATGAGGTTCCCCTTCCGCAGCGGTGTGATCTCGGGCTCGTGCTCCTCGACGTACCGGTCGATGGGCGCGCTGATCTCCACGGTGCGGGCGTGGGCGCCCGTGGCGTCCAGGACGAGCTGGGCGTGCTCCAGGCTCTCGGCGCTGGAGGTGCGGTAGGGGAGCCGGAACCCGTAGACGTTCTCCGGCCCCAGCGCCCTGCACGCCAGGTAGAGGCTCAGCGCCGAGTCCACCCCCCCCGAGACGCCCAGCACCACCTTCTGGAAGCCCCTCCGGCGGCGTACCTCCTCGCGGATGAACTCCACCAGCGAGCGCTCCACCAGCTCCAGGTCCAGATCGAGGGCCCCGAGGGTGATGGTGGCGTCCAACGGCACCGCGCCGGGACGGCCCACCAGGTGGGGCGCCTCCTCGGGGAGCGTGGGCGCCTCCTCCTCCGACTCCTCCTCCGCCTCCCCTGCCCTGCCCAGGACCCCTTCCAGGGAGCGCTGGAGGTGGGGGAGCATCTGCTCCAGGTCGGCGAGGAGGGGGGTCTCCACCCGGGCCCGGTCGATGGCCGCCGCATCCAGGACCGCCAGCGTCACTCCCTCCTCCAGGAGCCCCCCCCGGGCGAGGACGCGGCCGTCGGGTCCCACCGCCAGCGAGCCGCCGGGGAAGAGCTTCCCGCCCTCGGAGCCCACGAGCTGGGCCACCACGACGAAGACGCCGTGCTCGAGCGCCGCTCCGGTGGCCAGCCGCTCCCAACGGGCCAGGTTGGCCGGCTGCCCCTTGCCCAGCGTGCCGAAGTCCCGCGCCGGCGACGCGCTCACCACCAGGAGAAGCTCGGCGCCGCCCAGCGCCAGGATGGTGGGCGGGAGGGAGTGCCACATGTCCTCGCACACCAGGAGCCCCAAGCGCCCGAAGCGGGTGTCGAAGGGGCGGAGGTCGGTGCCGGGCTCCACGAAGCGCGCCTCGTCGAAGACGCCGTACGTGGGGAGGAACATCTTCCGGTGGACGTGGCGCACCCTCCACGCCTCCCCCTCCGGGGTGAGGTACGCCACGCTGTTGTACAGGCGCCGTCGCCACCGCTCGTAGAAGCCCAGCACAACGTCGGGCCCGTCCGGCGGGGGCGCGCCCATGAGCTCGGCCAGGCGGTCCACGGCCAGCGCCACCTCGGCAACGCCCCCTTCCAGGAAGTACCCGGAGAGGGCGGTCTCGGGAAGGACCACCAGGTCCGCGTGGGGCGCCTGCTCCGCCACGGTGGCCCGGACCGCATCCAGGTTGGCCAGGACCTGCGCCTTCCGCGGCTTGAACTGGATCATGGCCACGCGGAGGGGAAGACGGCCTTCGCCTTGATTCATCGGGCCCGAGGGGATAGAAGTGGTGTCCGGCCGCGCCGGGCACGGCGTGGCAGGAAGAAAGGTATGCGTTCGGCGCGCGCCGTGCAGCGCGCCCTACCCCATCCGGGGAACGCCCTCCCCGGGCGGGTGTTCAAGGGAGGAACCGACCCCTGCCCTCCCGAGGCATCGCATGAGACGAGTCATCCCCGCCGTGGCCCTCCTGACCTTCCTGGCGGCGCCCCTGGGCGCACAGGACACCCGTCCTTCCCGTCCCGGGAACCAGGCACAGGAGCGCCCCGAGGCCGACGTCTTCCTCAGCACCCTTGAGGCGCTGTCGCGGATGTCGCTCAACGCCACCACCGACTCTGCGCTCTGGGAAGCGGGCATCCAGGGGATGATCGAGGCCCTCCAGGACCCCTACGCCGCGGTGTTCACCCCGGTGGAGTCGGAGGCGTGGGAGGAGGAGACCACCGGGAACTACTCGGGGATCGGTCTCCAGATCACCCTCCTCAACGACGAGGTCACCGTCACTGCGGTCTTCCGCGGGACCCCCGCCGAGGACGCGGGGGTGCAGGTGGGCGACGTCATCGTGGGCGTGAACCAGCACGACGCCACCGAGTGGGACACCTCCATGGCCGCCGACTCCATCCGGGGCCCGGTGGGCACCAAGGTGCGCGTGCGCTTCAAGCGCGCGGGCTTCGCCGAACCCTTCCCCCTGGAGATCACCCGGGCGGAGGTGCACCGGCCGGCGGTGATGTACGGTGTCATGGAGGGGAACGTCGGCTACGCCATCCTGGACCGCGTGGCCCGGAACGCCGCCCAGGAGATGGACCAGGCGCTGCGGGAGCTGGGCAGCACCCGGGGGCTCGTCATCGACCTGCGGCGCAACCCCGGGGGCTTCCTCGACGAGTCCCTCATGCTGGCGGACATCTTCCTCAAGCCCGGGAGCGACCTGGCGCGCACCACCCAGCGCATCCCCGGCGACGCCGGCGGGGAGGTCGCCACGGAGTCGTACCAGGACCGCTGGCCGGCGCGGGTGCCCGACCTGCCGGTGATCGTCCTCGTGGACCAGTTCACGGCGTCGGGGGCGGAGATCATGGCCGGCGCCCTCCAGGACTACGACCGGGCGCTGGTGCTGGGGGAGCGCTCCTTCGGGAAGGGGCTCGTCCAGACGGTCATGCGCCTCCCCCACGGCCGCCGGCTCCGCTTCACCACGGGCGAGTGGCAGACGCCCCTGGGACGCTCCCTCCACCGTCCCAGGGACATGGAGATGCGCCCGCTGGCGGAGGACCTGGACACCTTCCCCCGCATCGCGACGGCGGGCGGGCGGCAGCTCCTCGACGGCGGCGGGATCTTCCCCGATCTGGCCATCGCCGACGACACGCTGACGCTGGCCGAGCGGGAGCTCCTGCGGGTGGCGGGAGAGAAGGAGGTGCCGCTGGGTGTGCGCGTGGCCGAGTTCGCCTTCGAGGTGGCCAAGGAGCTCCGCGCGGCCCAGCAGAAGCCCGTGTTGGAGCAGACGCGCTTCGACGCCTTCGTGGACGGCCTCGTGGCCGCCGGTATCCCCGCGTCGGTCATGGACGCCGAGGGGGTCCGGGACTACCTCCACTGGCGCACCCGCCTCGCCATCGCTGCCCGCATGGACGACGTGGGCCGGGAGGCCGACTTCCGCATGGAGCGGGACCCGGTCCTCACCGAGGCCGTCCGCCTGCTGGGCTCGGTGACCACCCAGGGCGACCTCTTCCGCGCCGCCGGCGAGAAGGTCACGCGCACGACGGGCGCGGAAGGGCTGGTCCGCCGGTAGGCACGCCCCCGTCGGGTGACCCCCCTCCAACCCACCCCGCGTCGCGCCGTGGTGGTGGGCGCCACGGGGCTGGTGGGGGGGCACCTGGTGGACGCGCTCCTCGCCGACCCGGGCGTGGGGCGCGTTCTCGCCCCCCGGCGGGAGCTCCGCCCCGCCGAGCGCCACCGTGGCCCGGGCCAGGGCGCGGACGGCGGTCCGCCCCGGGGAGGGCCTCCGGGTCCACGAGTCGGACGACATCCAGGCGCTGGGCGCCTGAGCCCCGGCTCCTCCCGCCTCCTCAGCGTCCCCTGGGGTGGTAGCGGCGGTGGACGTCCCGGAGGTACTCCCGGTCCACGTGGGTGTAGATCTGCGTTGTCGCGATGTCGGCGTGCCCCAACAGCTCCTGCACCGCCGCCAGGTCCGCCCCCCCCTCCAGCAGGTGGGTGGCGAAGGTGTGGCGCAGGGTGTGGGGCGAGACCTTCCGCGGGATCCCCGCGCGCCGGGCCGACGCCTTCACCAGGGTCCAGACGGCCATGCGCGAGAGGGGTCCGCCTCGGGCGTTGAGGAACACCCGTGCCTTGGCCATCCCCTTTCCCCTGTCCAGGCCGGGCCTGACCTCCCGGAGGTACCGGCCCAGGGCGCGGAGGGCCGGAGCACCCACCGGCACCAGCCGCTCCTTCGACCCCTTCCCGAAGACGGTGAGGAAGCCCTCGTCCAGGTCCAGGGCCGTGAGGGGTAGCTCCACCAGCTCCGAGACGCGCATCCCGGTGGCGTAGAGGAGCTCGAGGACCGCCCGGTCCCGCCAGTAGAGGGGGGCGTCGGGGTCGGGGGCGTCGAGGAAGGCCGCCACCTCCTCGTGGGTGAGGAAGTCGGGAAGGCGCCGGCCCAGCTTGGGCGACTCGAGGCGCTCGGTGGGGTCCACGGTCACCGAGCCCTCGGCGAGGAGGAAGGCGTAGTAGGTGCGCACCGCCGACTGGGCGCGGCGGATGGAGGTGGGCGCCAGGCCCGCCTCCTTGAGGCCGAAGACCCAGTCCCTCAGGTCCGCAGGGGTGACCGCCTCCGGAGCGGCGATGCCCCGGCCCTCCAGGAACCCGGCCCACCGTGAGAGGTCGCGCCCGTACGCGGACACCGTGCGGTCGGAGAGGCCCCGCTCGAAGGTGAGGTAGTCCTGGAACTGCTCGAAGCGGAACGAGCGGGGCTCAGCCATGGTGGCGCGTCCTCCACCACCAGGCGAAGGCCGCGCCCCCGGCCAGCAGCGCTCCCCCCAGGAGCCAGAAGTTCACCTCGGCGAGGAGGCCGAGCACGCGCTCCAGGTTGTGCCCGGCCAGGGTGCCGGCCCAGACCAGCGCCCCGTACCACAGGGCCGACGCCAGCGCCAGCGGTACGGCCACCGCCGCGAAGCGCTGGTGGGTGACCCCGGCGAAGACGGGGACCACGGCCCGCAGTCCGGGAAGGAAGCGGGTGAGGAACAGCGCGGGAGTTCCGAAGCGCCCGTAGAAGCGCACCAGGCGCTCCATCTGATGGGGGTTGAGGAGCCGCCGCCCCCACCCCACGGTGAAGAACTCCCGGCCGTGGGTGGCCCCCACCCGGTACATCGCCAGCGCCGACGCCACGTTGCAAAGCCAGGTGGCCAGGAAGACCCAGCGCGCCTGGAGGTCTCCCACGGCGGCGAGGAACCCCCCCAGGACCACGAAGGTGTCCGCGGGGATGGCGGGCACGACGTTCTCCACCGCGGCCCCCGCACCCAGGGCCAGGTACACGAGGGCGTTGGGTACGGCGTCGAGCCAGGCCAGCACCCCTTCCCACATGGCGGCTCCTCCCGGGCGGATTCGCTACAGCGGGAGGCCCTCGTCCGTGGCCCCCCAGGTGGCGTCGGACCCGCCGACCGAGTCCACCAGGGCCACGGCGTGGACCGCCAGCCCCTCGCCCCGGCCGATCCACCCCATGCCCTCGTTGGTCTTCCCTTTCACCGAGACGGCGCCGGGCCCGATGCGGAGGATCTCGCCCAGGCGTCGGCGCATGGCGTCGACCCAGGGCCCGATCTTCGGCGACTCGCAGACCACCGTGACGTCCACGTTCACCACCTGGTGGTTGCGGGACTCCAGGATGTGCACCGCCCGCGCCAGCAGCTCCATGGAGTCGGCGTCCTTCCAGGTGTCGTCGGATGGCGGAAAGTGGCTTCCCACGTTTCCCGCCGCCGCCGCGCCCAGGATGGCGTCGATGACCGCGTGGGCCACGGCGTCGCCGTCGGAGTGGCCCGACAGGCCGGCGTGATCGGGGATGTGCACCCCGCCGAGGACGAGAGGCCGTCCCTCGGCGAAGCGGTGGGAGTCGTACCCGGTGCCTACGCGCATGGCAGGGGGCCCGCGACCCCGTCAGCCCCATCTCCGGATGGCGAGGCACACGTTGTGCCCGCCGAACCCGAAGGAATTGGACAGCGCAATCTCCACGGGACGCTCCACCATGCCCCCGTGCGCGTAGTTCAGGTCGCAGGCCGGGTCGGCCTCCTGGAAGTTGATGGTGGGAGGGATCTTCCCGTCCCGCGTCACCAGGATGCTCAGGATGGTCTCCAGCGCGCCGGCGGCCCCCAGGAGGTGGCCCGTCATGGACTTGGTCGAGCCCATGACGATGTCGTACGCCCGCGAGCCCAGGACCTCCTTCACCGCGTGGGTCTCGATGGCGTCGGCCATGGTGGAGGTGCCGTGGGCGTTCACGTAGTCCACGTCCTCGGGGCCGATGTCGGCGTAGCGCATGGCCATGCGCATGGCGTTCTGGGCGCCGTACCCGTCGGGAGGGGGTGCCGTGATGTGGTACGCGTCGCCAGAGAGCCCGTACCCGGCGATCTCCGCGTAGATGGTGGCACCCCGTGCCAGGGCGTGCTCCAGGGACTCCAGGACCACCGCCCCCGATCCCTCGCCGATGACGAAGCCGTCCCGGTGGAGGTCGAACGGCCGGCTGGCCGTCTTCGGGTCGTCGTTGCGGGTGGACATGGCCTTCATGGACGAGAAGCCCGCGATGGTCATGGGCGTGATGGTCGCCTCGGCTCCCCCCGCCAGCATCATGTCGGCGTCACCGTGCCGGATGTGGCGCGCCGCGTCCCCGATGGCATGCGCCGAGGACGCGCACGCGGACACGGTGGCGTAGTTGGGCCCCTGCAGCCCCCACTGCATGGAGATGAGGCCCGCCGAGATGTCCGGGATGAACATGGGGATGAAGAAGGGGCTCACGCGGTTGGGGCCCTGCTCGATGAGCTTGCGATGCTGCTCCTCGAACGTGGCGATGCCCCCGATGCCGCTCCCGAAGATGACCCCGAACCGGTGGGCCTCCATGCCCTCGGGCACGCCGTCCAGCCCGGCCGACTTCATGGCCTGGGCGGACGCCGCCAGCGCGAACTGCGACACGCGGTCGTAGCGCCGGGCGTCCCGCTTCTCCATGTACAGAAGCGGGTCGAAGTCCTTCACCTCGCACGCGATGCGCGTGGCGAAGTCCTCCGTGGCGTCGAAGGCCCCGATGGTGTCGGCGCCGCTGGTCCCGGCCAGGATGTTGGCCCACGTGGACGGGACGTCGCCGCCCAACGGCGACACGACGCCCATCCCCGTGACCACCACCCGACGGCCGTCCCGGTTCTCTCCCTTCCCCATCGTCTACCTACCCTTCCAGCTCGGGCGCGTCACTCAGTCCGCGTCGCCCTGGCCGTGCTTCTTGAGGTAGGCGATGGCGTCGCCGACGGTCCGCATCTGCTCGGCGTCCTCGTCGGGGATGTCGATACCGAACTCCTCCTCGAACGCCATCACCAGCTCGACCGTGTCGAGGGAGTCGGCACCGAGGTCCTCAACGAACGAAGCGTCGTCGGTGACCTTCTCAGGCTCGACGCCCAGCTCGTTGATGATGATCTCCTTGACCCGCGCCTCGGTGGGCTCGCTCATTGTTCCTCCTTGGGGTATGGACGGTACGTCGTTTGATGTTGTCGTCGAAGGGGTGAAGCCGGCGGCGGGTGGCCCTACATGACCATCCCGCCGTCCACGGCCAAGACCTGGCCGGTAATGTAGCGAGCCCCGGGGCCCACGAGAAAGCGAGCCACGCCCGCCACGTCGTCGGCCTCTCCCAGGGCTCCCAGGGGGATGAGCTGCTTGAGCCCCTCCACCTGGGTCTCGGAGAGCTCTCCGGTCATGTCCGTGCGGATGAAACCGGGGGCGATGGCGTTGCAGCGGATGCCCCGGGAAGCCAGCTCCTTGGCCACGCTCTTGGTGAGCCCCACCAGCCCCGCCTTGGACGCGGCATAGTTGGCCTGGCCGGCGTTGCCCATGAGGCCCACCACGGACGTGATATTGAGGATGGCCCCCTCCCGGCGCTTCATCATCCCCCGGGTCACGGCACGCGTGAAGTTGAAGGCACCCTTGAGGTTGGTGGCAATGACCTCATCGAATTCCTCGTCCTTCATCCGGAGGAGGATGTTGTCCCGGGTGATCCCGGCGTTGTTCACCAGGATGTCCACCGGGCCCAGCGCTCCCTCCACCGAGGCCAGGGTGGCCTGGGCCTGGGCGGGGTCGGAGACGTCGCAGCCGAAACCCCGGTGCCCCTCCCCCGGCAGGGACGCGGCGGCGCCCACGGCGCCCTCCTCGCCCCGGGCCACCACGGCGACCCGGGCCCCGGCCTCGGCCAAGGCGCGGGCGATGGCCAGGCCGATCCCTCGGGACCCACCGGTGACGAGCGCGACCTTCCCCTCCAGCTCTCGGGCGTTCATGTCGTCATCCCTGGTAAGCGTCCACGTCGGCGGGCTCCCCCACGGAGGCGCAGGGCACCCCCCTGGCGTTCCGCTTGTTCAGGCCGCACAGCACCGATCCGGGCCCCAGCTCGAGGAACCGATCCGCTCCGGCGGCCACCATGCCCGCCACCGAGGCCGCCCACCGAACGGGGGACGTGAGCTGACGCACCAGGAGCTCACGGGCCTCGGCCCCGGACGTCACCGGCCCGGCGGTGACGTTGGAGAAGACGGGGAACGCGGGATCGTGGAACGTGAGGGATGCCAGCTTCTCCTTCAAGCCCCGGGCGGCAGGCTCCATGAGGGGCGAGTGGAACGCCCCCGACACGTTGAGGGGAAGCACGCGCTTCGCGCCGGCCTGGGTGAAGAGGGCCATGCCCTGCTCCACGCCGGCCACGTCTCCGCTCACGACCACCTGGCCCGAGGAATTGAAGTTGGCCGGGACGCAGATCCCGGCGTCCACCCGGGCGCAGGCCTCCTCGAGCGCCGCGTCCTCCAGCCCCAGCACGGCGGCCATGGTGCCCGGCCTCGCCTGCCCCGCGGCGTACATGAGCTCGCCCCGGAGCCGAACGGCCTCGAGGGCGTCACGGAAGGACAGCGTGCCGGCGGCCACGTGGGCGCTGAACTCCCCAAGGGAGTGGCCGGCGGCCATGGCCACGGGGCCGAGGCGGGCCTCCAGGACGCGGAGCGCCGCCACCGAGTGGGCCAGGAGGGCGGGCTGGGCGTTCTTCGTGGCGGTGAGCTCCTCTTCGGGCCCCTCGGCCATGAGGCCCGACAGGGAGAAGCCCAGGACGTCGTCGGCTTCGGCCAGGACCCGGGCGGCGGCGGGGTGAGCCTGGGCCAGGGCCCGGCCCATGCCCACCACCTGGGATCCCTGTCCAGGGAACAGCAGTGCGAGCTTCACGTGCGTGTCCTTCCCCTGCCTTCGGTGCGACGGAAGCCGGCTAGAAGCGCCAGACCATGGAGCCCCACGTGAGCCCCGCCCCGAACGTGGCGGTGAGCACGTGGGAGCCCTCCCGGACCCGGCCCTGCTCGCGGACCTCGTCGAGGGCCACGGGAATGGAGGCGGAGCTCATGTTCCCGAAGCGATCCAGGTTGATGTAGACCTTCTCCATGGGGATCCCCGCGTACTTGGCCGTGGCCTCGATGATGCGGATGTTGGCCTGGTGGGGCACCATGAGGTCCACGTCGTCCGCGGTGATCCCCGCGCCGAGGAGGGCCATGTGCGTCGCCTCGGCCATGGAGCGGACGGCGTTCTTGAAGATCTCCCGCCCCTCCATCCTCAGGAAATGGCTCCCCTCGTGGAGGACGGCGTCGCTCATGGGAATGCGCGCACCCCCGGCGGGCCGGTAGAGCAGGTCGCCCAGGTTCCCGTCGGAGCGGTGGTGGCTGGAGAGGATGCCCCGGCCCGAGCCGTTGGCGGGCTTGAGCACGGCGGCCCCCGCCCCGTCCCCGAAGAGGACGGCGGTGGAGCGGTCGTTCCAGTCGATGATGGCACTCATCTTCTCGGTGGCGATCACCAGCGCGACCTCGCCCCGGCCGGCGGCGATGTAGCCCTCTCCCACGGAGAGGCCGTAGAGCCAACCGCTGCACGCGGCCATGACGTCGAAGGCCAGCGCGTTGGTGCACCCCAGGAGGGCCTGGGTGTCGCACGCCGTGGACGGGAGCCACCGGTCTGGCGTGGCCGTGGAGACGATGAGGATGTCCACCTCCCCCGGATCGAGGCCCGCCTGGGCCAGGGCCCGCCGGCCGGCCAGGGCGGCCATGTCGGCCGCCCCCATGCCGTCCGGGGCGATGCGACGGGCGCCGATCCCCGTACGGGTGCGGATCCACTCGTCGGACGTCTCCATGCGCGTCGCGAGGTCGTCGTTGGTGACCTCGTTGTCGGGCAGGAAGCGCCCGGTCGCGACGATCTCGACGAGGGGGTTGGGGTGTCTCATGCGGTCTCCTGGGGCTTCTCGGGCCCGGCCAGCTCCCGGGCGATGTGCTTCACCATGTCCGAGCGCACGGCACGGGCCGCGGCGCCGATGGCGTTGCGGATCGCCCGGGACGACGACTCGCCGTGGCAGATGATGGACACGCCGCCCACGCCGAGGAGGGGCGCGCCGCCGTACTCGGCGTAGTCCAGTACCCGGAAGACCTCCTCCAGGTTGAGCTGGTCGCTGTGGCGGACCTCCTTCTTGAGGAGGCCGATGATGAACTCCGCCACCGACTCGTAGAACTTCAGCAGCACGTTCCCGACGAAGCCGTCGCAGACCACCACGTCGCAGTACCCCTGGATGATGTCCCGGCCCTCCACGTTCCCCACGAAGTCGATCCCGGGAGCGGCGGCCAGCATCCGGTGGGCCTCCAGGGTGAGCTCGTCGCCCTTCTCGGGCTCCTCACCGATGTTGAGGAGGGCCACGCGGGGCTTCTCGATGCCCATGAGATCCTGGGCGTAGACGTTGCCCAGGTGGGCGAACTGGACCAGGTGCAGGGGCTTGCAGTCCACGTTGGCGCCAGCGTCCAGCATGAGGCACGGCGTCGCCGCGGTGGGGAGGAGCGTCCCGATGGCCGGGCGCGCTACGCCCGGGAGTGGGCGGAGGGTGAAGAGGGAGGTCGCCATGACCGCCCCCGTGGACCCGGCGCTCACGAAGGCGTCCGCCTCCCCGGCCTTCACCATCTTGAGGCCCAGGACGATGGACGACGCGGGCTTCTTCCGGAGCACGCTGGCGGGCGGGTCGGCGGCCGTCACCCGCTCCGGGGCGTGATGCACGTGCAGGCGGCCCTCGGGAGCGCCTTCGTGGCGGGACAACTCGGCCTCGACGGCCTCCTGGTCACCGACCAGGACGACCTCGATGTCCGGCTCCAGCTCCTGGAGGGCGCCGATCGCGCCCGCGACCTCGGCGGCCGGGGCGTGATCGGTGCCCATCGCATCCAGGGCGATGCGCACTGGCGTTCCGGGCTACTCGGCTTCGACCTCGAGGACCGCCTCGCCCCGGTAGTACCCGCAGGTCGGGCAGACCCGATGGGGCACACGGGGATCGCCGCACTTGGGGCACGTGCCCACGGTGACGGGCTCGGCCTTGTAGTGAGTCCGACGCTTCCGCTTGCGCTGCTTCGAAGTCCGCTTCTTGGGTACAGCCATGGTTCACTCTTCCTTGAGGGCCCGAAGGGCGTCCCACCGGGGGTCCGACTCCTCCGAGGTGCAGGAGCACGTCTCCGTATTCCGATTCACGCCGCACCGCGGGCAGAGCCCTTTGCAGTCCGGGTCACACACGACGAACGGATCGATGGCGAGGAGGACCTCCTCGCGCACCGGACCGGCCAGATCCAACTCGGCGGCGTGGGCCACGAAGGGCCGCACGTCGCCGTCATCCTCCCGAACCTCGGAGTCCGACGGCGCGAAGACCATCGTCAGCTCCTCGGACAGGTTCCCGGGAACCGGCTCCAGGCACCGCCGGCACTCCTGCCGGAGGTCTCCCTTCACCGTGCCCCGGACCACGATCTCCCCGCTTCCCGCGTGCGTGGCCCTCAGATGGACCGCCACCGGACCCGCGAAGGAGACCTCCAGCCCATCCCACAGGGGGTCGTCCGCCGGAATCTCCGCGTCGACCAGGACGGAGCCTTCCCGCCCCAGACGGGCCAGATCGAGCCTGAGCATAGCAGGGAAAGTTAGTCTAGCCCCCCCGGGGTGTCTAGCCGTTGGCCGGACGGGTCCCTGGGGGACCGAAGGTCACCCGCCGGTCGTGATCCGGTCGGCGGCGGAGAAGAAGAAGCCGGTCTCTACGGCGGCGTTCTCGTCCGAGTCCGAGGCGTGGATGGCGTTCCGCCCCTTGGACTCGGCGTGGAGCTTGCGGACCGTCCCCTCGGCCGCCTCCGCCGGGTCGGTGGCGCCGATGACCTCCCGGAGCCGCGCCACCGCGCCCTCGGCCTCGAGGATCATGGGCATGCAGGGACCGGAGGTCATGAATTCCACCAGCTCCCCGTAGAAAGGGCGGCCCTTGTGGACCGCGTAGAAGGCCCCGGCCTGCTCGGCGGTCAGGCGGGTCATCCGGAGGGCCCGGACGGTGAATCCCGCCCCCTCCAGGTGGGCGAGGATCAGCCCGGCCTTCCCAGAGGCCACCGCGTCGGGCTTGATGATGGCAAGCGTCTGGCTCATGCGTCGAAATCGCTCTCTTTCTGGTTCTCTTCAGGCTGCTTCTCTTCAGGGTCGAGGGTCCCCCGAAGGGCCCTCAGGATCGAATCCCGGGTGACGAAGCCCACCAGCTCGCCCTCCCGGACCACCGGGAGCTGCTCGACGTCCCGGTTCACCATCATGTTCCCGGCCTCGGCGAGGGCCTGGCCCTCCGAGACACAGAGCACCGTCCGGGTCATGAAGTCCCGGGCCAGCCGCTCCGCACCTTCCTCCCCTCCGCCCGGCCGGCCCTCCCGGACGTTCTCCCGTAGGAGGAAATCCAGGGCGTCGCCGGAGGTCAGGATTCCCAGGACCTCGTACCGCTCGCCCACGACGGGCACCGCGTGTACTCCGCGGCGCACCATGAGGTCCACCACCTCCGCCAGCGGCGTGTCGGGGTATACCCGGTACTTCACCGGGACCAGCGCGTCCTCCACGAGGAGCCGGGGCTGGTACTCCGCCTCCATGAACTCCCGGAAGCCACGGATCTCGTCCACCGTGCGTGCCTTGAGGAGCCGCTGCGTGCGCTCGGGGTCCCGGAACACCCGGGTGAGCACCGGCACCAGGTCCTGCCGCGCCCGCGTGAGCCGACCGGGCACGAGGATCAGGACGAGCCCGCGGGCGTCCCCTGGCTCCTCGCGGCCCTCGGCGGTGACCACGAAGGGCTCCTCCGCCACGCCGACGGTGACGGACAGCTCCTCCACGCGCTCCACGGTGGCCAGAACCGCCACCACCTGGTCCGAGAGGCGCACGACCTCCCCCTGGGAGCCGAACGCCAGATCCCGGGAGAGCTTGGCGACCCGGCCCTCCTCCAGCAGCCCTGCGTGCGCCACCCGGCCGAGCAGCTCCCCCAGGGCACCGCCCAGGTCCCGGGCCTCCAGGGGCAGGCCCACCCATGCGTCTACGAGGAGCTCGGAGAGCTTCATGCTGTTCCCTCCCGGGTGGTCCCTGCCGGGACCGGGGCGCCCCCTGCGGCGAGGCGCCCCGCGTCCCCGTCAGGCCAGGGCGTCCTGGATGAGGCCGACGATGTCCGCCGGGCGCTTGGCCACGGCGATCCCGTTGTCCTCGAAGGCCTTGATCTTCTCGGCCGCGGTGCCGGCGGACCCGCTGATGATGGCCCCGGCGTGGCCCATGCGCCGCCCGGGAGGGGCCGTCTGCCCCGCGATGAAGCCCACCACCGGCTTGGTCATGTGCCGGCTGA
Source organism: Gemmatimonadota bacterium (assembly GCA_045863275.1). GTDB lineage: Bacteria > Gemmatimonadota > Gemmatimonadetes > Longimicrobiales > Gaopeijiaceae > SZUA-318. The sequence goes on along the minus strand of BTVB01000003.1, from coordinate 168,566 downwards.
CGTAGGCCGCCGCCTCCTGCTCGTCGGTGCCCCCGATCTCCCCGATCATCACCACCGCGGTGGTGTCGGCATCGGCCTCGAAGGCCTGGAGGCAGTCGATGAAGTTGGTGCCGATGAGCGGGTCACCGCCGATGCCCACGCAGGTGGTCTGCCCCAGCCCCACGTTGGTGAGCTGGTACACCGCCTCGTACGTGAGCGTGCCGGAGCGCGAGACGAGCCCGATGGGGCCCTCGGCCACGATCTGGGCCGGGAGGATCCCCACCTTGGACTTCCCGGGGCTGATGAGCCCGGGGCAGTTGGGCCCCAGAACGCGGACGCCGCGGTCACGGGCGAACGCGTGCGCACGGGCCATGTCCAGCACCGGGATCCCCTCGGTGATGGCCACCACGAAGGTCACGCCCGAGTCGGCGGCCTCCATGACGGCGTCGGCGGCGAACGCCGGCGGCACGTAGATGACGGAGCTGTTGGCTCCGGTCTTCGCCACCGCCTGGTCCATGGTGTTGAAGATGGGGACCTTCTTGCCCCCCGGCCCCTCGAAGGTCTGCCCCCCCTTGCCGGGGGTCACGCCGGCCACCACCTGGGTGCCGTATTCCATCATCTGGCCGGTGTGGAACGAGCCGTCGCGGCCCGTGATCCCCTGGACGACCAGGCGTGTGTCGTTGTCGATGAAGATGGCCATGGTCGTCTACGCCTTTGCCAGCTGGACGGCCTTCTCCACCACCTCGTCCATGGACGTGTAGGCGGAGAAGCCGGCCTTTTCGAGGATCGCTACGCCAAGCTCTTCGTTGGTGCCGGTGAGCCGGATGACGATGGGGACCTTGATGTCGATGCGCTGCGTGGCCGTGACGATCCCGTTGGCCACGTCGTCGCACCGGGTGATGCCCCCGAAGATGTTGAAGAGGATCACCTTCACGTTGGGGTCGGCGGTGATGATCTCCAGCGCCGCCACCACCTTGTCGGGGTTGGAGGAGCCGCCGATGTCCAGGAAGTTCGCCGGCTCGCCGCCGTAGTACTTCACCAGGTCCATGGTGGCCATGGCCAGGCCGGCGCCGTTGACGCAGCACCCCACGTCCCCGTCCAGCTTCACGAAGCTCAGGTTGGCCTCCCGCGCCCGGGTCTCGGCCCAGGGCTCGGCGGAGGTGTCGCGCATGGCCGCCACCTCGGCGCGCCGGAAGAGCTCGCTGTCGTCGACGCTCATCTTGGCGTCGATGGCCTTCACCTCGCCGGCCTTGGTGACGATGAGCGGGTTGATCTCGGCCATGGAGGCCCCGGAATCCACGAAGGCCCGGTAGAGCTGGGCGATGACCTTCGCCGCCTGCTTGATGATGGCCGGGTCGTCGTAGAGGGCGTTGGCCAGCCACTGGGCCTGGTGCGGCAGGAGCCCGTAGCGGGGATCCACGGTGAGCTTGCGGATCGCGTCGGGGTTGGTGTGGGCCACCTCCTCGATGTCCACGCCGCCCTCGGCGGACACCATGAACGTGGGGGCCTGGCTCTTCCGGTCCACCAGCACGCCCACGTAGGCCTCGGAGGCGATGTCCTCGGCGGTGGTCACCAGCACCTTCTCCACCGTGAGCCCCTTGATCTCCATGCCCAGGATCCTGGCCGCGTGCTCCCGGGCCTCCTCGGGCGTCTTGGCGAGCTTCACGCCGCCGGCCTTGCCCCGCCCACCGGAATGGACCTGGGCCTTCACCACCGTCATTCCGCCGAACTTGCGCGCGATGGCCTCCGCCTCCTCGGGCGTGGTCGCCACCTCCCCCGGCGGGACGGGGATCCCCGCCGCGCGGAAGCGCTCCTTGGCCTGGTATTCGTGGATGTTCATGCCGTCGTCGGGTTCCGTGCTCGAAGCCGGCAGGGGTGCCCTGGCGCCGTTACGCCCGGCCGTGCCAGCGAGGTAAGACCTGTGAAGCTACCCACCCCGGGGGGGGCGATCAACGTCCCGCGGAGCCCAGCGACTGCAGCAGGGACCGGAGCTCCTGGAGGGCTCGCCCGAAGCCGGACCAATCCCCCTGGCGCAGGAGGGACTCGGCGCGGTCCAGCAGCTCCAGCGCGGCGGCGGGCCACCCCGCGGTGGGGCCCGAGCCGGAGGCGCCGGGGGGCCCGCCCAGGGCCGGAAGGTCGGCGCCCGCCAGGGCGGCGATGGCCCCCTCCAGGTCGTCGCCCATGGCCACCCGGACGCCGTCGCTCACCACGAAGCGCCTGAGCTCGGGAATGGCGTCGGCCTCGGCGGCCAGGAATACGGGCTCCATGTAGAGGAGGCGGCGCCCCACGGGGACCAGGTGGAGGTGACCGGTCCAGACCTCGCTTCCCCCCGTGCGCCATAGGCTGAACTGCTGGGAGATGACCGGGTCCTGCTCCACCAGGGCCTCCACCTGTCTAGGGCCCGGGACCTGGTCCTCCAGGGGCACGTCGAACAGGACCAGCGACGGCACGCCCGACTCGTCGGTGCGCCCCACGAGGATGGCCGTGAGGTTCTGCCTCCCCCGGGGCACGAAGACCGTGCTGATGTTGAAGCGCGCCTGGACCTCCCCGGGAAGGCGCCACAGGCCGTACTCGGCCTGGTAGGGCACGGGGCTCGTGCCCTGGGCCAGCTCGCCCGGGTGGGCCCACACGTCCTGCTGGCCGTGGAAGGCGGGCGCCGTCTCCTGGTGGTACTGGAGGAGGACCTGCGCCTGGAGCCGGAGGAGCTCGTGGGAGTACCGCACGTGCTCCCGCAGGCCGGGCGGCATCTCTTCCATGGCCTTGAAAAGGCCGGGGAAGGCCGCGGCGAAGGCGTCGGCCAGCGGGTCCGGCACCGGAACCCGGTAGAAGTCCACCCGCCCCGTGACCGCGTCCACCGTGACCTTCACGCTGTTGCGGGCGTAGGTCACCGGCCGAAGGAGCTGGAGCTCGTGGGCGGTGGAGAGGGGGAACGCCCGCGTGGCGGTGAAGCCCTCCAGCACCCACACGATCCGTCCGTCGGCCACCACCGGGTAGGGCGCTTCGGGGAAGCGGAGGAAGGGCGCGATGAACCGGGCGCGGTCCACGACACGGCGGCGGTACACGAAGCGGCTCTCGCCGTGGACCTCCCCGGCGAAGAGGAGGTTGGCGTCGCGGAAGCGCCACGCCAGGGCGGCCTTGCGGACCCAGGACGAGAGGCGGATCCCCACGGGGAAGTCCACCCCCGCCACCCCCGGCTGTCCGTCGGGGGCTAGGAACTGGTCGGGGCCGGGGTTCACCACCGCGTGGGGCTGAGCCCGCGTTCCGTAGAAGACCTCGGGGCGCGTGAGGGCGAGGCCGCCGATTCCCTCCCCCGCCCCGGCCACCACCGGGGGGATCCCGGAGAGGAGCATGGCGGGGCGCCCCTCGGGGGTGCGGCGGGCCGCGGAGGTGGCCACCGCGCCCATTCCCGCCACGTACCGCTCCCTGAGGTGCAGGTTCTGCCAATTGGGGTCCTGGATTCCCGCCGGATCCACCTCCCGCACCGACAGCGCCACCGTCACCGGCCCCTCGGGCGAGGGATAGCGGTCGATGGTGACCTCGGGGAAGTCGTAGTACGGGAAGCGCGCCTCGAGCTGCTGGAACGTGGTCATCAGGGAGCCGCGGTTCCACACGGGGAGCCCCGCGAACTGCCGGGCCGCGAGCCCCCAGTCCACCGGGTCCTCGGCGCCGTACGCGAAGCCCCGGCGCTCCAGCGCGTCCAGGCCGAAGCCCAGCCTGGTGAACGCCAGATTCGCCACGATGTACGGCGTCTCCCGGTCCAGCTCGTTGGGCTCCACCTGGAAGCGCTGCACCAGGGCGGGATAGAACTGGCCGATGACCAGCGTCGATACCACCGCGGTGAGCACGGCGGCGACCAGCGGGCCACCCCGGTTCTTCCAGGCCGACCAGGCGACCACCGCGCCGGCGGCCACGCAGATCACCGCCAGGGTCTGCAGGCCGGGCAGACGCGCCTGGGCGTCGCTGAAGCCGAAGATCCCCTGCACCCCCGAGGAGCCGTCCAGCAGGAGGAGATACCGGCCCAGCCAAAGCCGGGCGGCGAGGAGGAGGAAGAAGGCGCCCAGGAGTCCCCCCAGGTGCACGCGGGCCAGCTCCTGGGCCACCACGGTGCCCCGTCCCCACCGGAGGGCCCCGGTGGCGGCGTACCCCGCGGTGGCCAGGGTGAAGAGGAGGAAGACCACCACCAGGGCGAAGGTGACCGCGCTGCCCAGCACGGGCACCCAGAAGACGTAGAAGCCCGCGTCCCGGCCCAGGACGGGCTCCACCAGATCCCAGGCTCCCCCATGGGCGAGCATGAGCGCCTGGATGCCCGTGGAGGCGGGCACGGCCCCCCCGAACCACGCGGCCAGGAGCAGCGAGACCCCCACCATCGTCCACGCCACGTAGCTCCTGGGGAGCTGCTCCGAGATCTCCAGGTTCCCGAAACGGCGCTTGATCTGGATGCCGGCCAGCGTGGCGGACACGACCTTCAGGTTCAGGAAGACCAGGATTCCCACCACAACACCGCCCAGGAGGCGGGCGCCCCACTGCCAAACCACCCGCGTCCAGAAGACGTCCAGGTACCCCGCCTCGGCGTGCCAGAGAACCTCGGTATAGGCCGTCGCCGCGACCCGGCCCAGCAGGAGGAGGATGCCCAGCGCCGCCACCAGGGCCACCACGAGGCGTCCGCCCTTCAGGGTGGAGAGGAAGCGCCTCATGGGCCGCGCCGGCGATGCGGGAGCGTCGGCGAGGCCACTACGGCGTCACGCCCCTGGCCCGGAGCCACCCCTCCACCTCCCCTCGTATCTCGGCGAGGCGCTCGGCGGTCCGGGCCTCGTAACGCGCCACGATGACGGGCTGAGTGTTGGAAGCGCGCAGCAGCGCCCACCCGTCGCCGAACAGGACACGCACTCCGTCCACGTCGATGACGTCGTGGAGGGCTCGGAAGTGCTCGACGGCCTCGGCCACCACCGCCCACTTCTGCTCCTCGGTGACGTCCACCCGGATCTCGGGCGTGGAGACATAGGCTGGGAAGTCGGCCACCTGGGCCGAGAGGGGCCGGTCGCTCCGGGCCACCATGTCCACCAGGCGGCAGGCGTCGTAGAGGGCGTCGTCGAAGCCGTAGTAGTCGTCGGCGATCATGATGTGCCCCGACAGCTCGCCGGCCAGGAGCGCCCCCGTCTCCTTCATGCGCTTCTTGATGAGGGAGTGCCCCGTGGCCGCCATGATGGGCTCGCCGCCGGCGGCCTCGAAGACCTCGGGCAGGGCCTGCGAGCACTTGACGTCGAAGACCAGCTTCTGCCCGGGCCCCCGCTTCTTCAGCAGGTCCAGGCCGTACAGGAGCAGCAGGATGTCGCCGCGCACGATGGTGCCGCGCTCGTCCACCGCGCCGATGCGGTCGGCGTCGCCGTCGAAGGCCACGCCCAGGTCCAGCCCCCCCTCGCGCACGGCGCGGATGAGGTCCTCGAGGTTCTCGTCCACCGTGGGGTCGGGGTGGTGGTTCGGGAAGGTGCCGTCGGAGTCGCAGAACAGGGGCGTCACCTCGGCGCCAAGCGCCCGCATGAGCTTCTCCGCCACCAGCGCCCCAACGCCGTTGCCGGCGTCCACCGCCACCTTCACGGGGCGGGCCAGCGAGAAGCGGCCCGCCACGTCGGCGACGTACCGGTCCAGGACCTCCTCTTCCTCCAGGGCGCCCTGGCCCTGGGCGTAGTCGCTCTCCTCGATGCGCCGGAGCAGACCCTGGATGGCGTCGCCGTACAGGGAGCCCCGGCCCACCGACATCTTGATCCCGTTCCATTCGGGGGGGTTGTGGGACCCCGTGATCTGCACGCCGGCGTCGGTGCCGAAGGTGGCCTCGGACCAGTACAGCACCGGCGTGGGAACCGTGCCCACGAAGAGGACGTCCACGCCCGTCGCCCGGAGGCCGGCGATGAGCCCGGCAGCAAGCTCTGGCGAGGTGAGGCGGTTGTCGTGACCCACCGCGACCCGCGGAGCGGGCTTGCCCGTGGACGCCCGGACGTGGCTTCCGAAGGCCCGGCCCACCGCCCCGGCCACCTCTGCGTCCAGGTCCTTGCCGACGATGCCTCGGATGTCGTACTGGCGGAAGATATGCGCAGAGGGCTTCATGACGGCCTCGTGTCGACGTTGGGGACTTGGCATCCGGAAGCTAGAGGACCCCGCGCCGACGGGTCAACGCGGGGTCCTGCGGGCCGGAAAGCAAAGCGGAGGAGGGGGTCGCCCCGCCCCGCACGGAGGCTACGGCGCCATCCCGAGCAGGCTCCCGCCCAGGGTGCCCAGCCCCTGTACCGAGGTCCGGGCGAACTCGAGGGTCGAGGACGGGAAGATCCCCAGCAGCAGGATGAGCGCCACGCTGGCCAGGAGCGCCACCCGCATGGGCAGCGGCGCCACCGCGTCGAGGTGCTGCGCCCCGGAGACCGGCTCCTTCATCCACATGAACCATGCCACCCGCAGGTAGTACCAGTACGACGCCACCGTGGTGAGGACCAGGATGACCGAGAGCGTCCAGAGCTCCGAGTCCACCGCCCCCTGCAGGAGGTAGATCTTCCCCATGAAGCCCCCGGTGCCCGGGAACCCGGCCAGGGAGAGGAGGAAGATGGTGAGGAAGACCCCGAGCATGGGCTGGGACCACCCGAAGCCGGCGTAGTCCTCGATCTGGAGCCGCTCCTCGCCCTGGTGCGCCACGGTGATGACGATGGCGAAGGCGCCGATGTTCATCAGCGTGTAGACCAGGAGGTAGAAGAGCATCCCGGCGGCCGCCGTCTCGTTGGCCGCCGCCAGCGCCACCATGAGGTAGCCGGCGTGGGCGATGCTGGAGTAGGCCAGCATTCGCTTCACGTTGGACTGGACGAGCGCGATGAGGTTGGCGACGACCATGGTGATGGCGGCGAGCCACCACATGATGGGGTACCAGGCCTCGTAGGCCCCGTCGAAGGCGACGAGGAAGACCCGGATGAAGGCCACGAAGGCCGCGGCCTTCACCGCGGCGGACATGAACGCCGTCACCGGGGCCGGCGCCCCCTCGTAGACGTCTGGGGTCCACATGTGGAACGGCACCGCCGAGACCTTGAAGGCGAAGCCGATGGTGAGCATGGCCACGCCCATGACCAGGAGCGTCCCGGCCGCGGAGCCCGCCGACACGCTGGCGGCGATCTCGGCCACGTTCGTGCTCCCCGTGGCGCCGTAGGTGAGGGCGATCCCGTAGAGGAAGAACCCGGTGGAGAACGCCCCCAGCAGGAAGTACTTGAGCCCCGCCTCCGCCGACTTCCGGTCGCGGCGGTTGAAGGCCGTGAGGGCGTACACCGAGATGGACATGACCTCCAGGCCCAGGAAGATGACCATGAGGTCACGGGCGCCGGCCATGAACATCATGCCGGCGGTGGCGAGGAGGACCAGCCCGTAGAACTCGCCGGCCTGGAGCCGCTGCCGGTGTACGTAGGCGAACGAGATGAGGATGGCCAGGGCCGCCGCGATGAGGAAGATCCAGTTGGCGAAGAGCCGGAACCGGTCCACCGCCACCATGGACGTGACCCCAACCTCGTTCACGCCGTAGAGCCAGCCGTTGAAGAACGCGGCCACGAGCACGCCCACCAGGCTGAGCCAACCGAGGCTGGAACCCGGGCCCAGGCTGGGATCGCCGTCCGTGGAGCGGCGCTTCGGGCTGTGGCGGCCGGTGACGCCGGCGACCAGGACCCCCATCCCCCACACGCACAGGACGATCTCGGGGAGGAGCGCCCACACGTAGTGGAGCTGCCTGCTGAAGTCGAGCGTCATAGGGCTACTCGTCGTCCGCGGCGACGGGGGCGTCACCGGATTCGTCGTTGGATGCCGTCGTCACCATCGGCTCAGGCGCCAGCTCCACCGGGGCCGCGGCCTGGAGGGGCGGCCGGGCCGCTTCCACCCGCTCCAGGACGGTCTGCACGCTGGCCTCCATGCGGGTCAGGATGGGCGTGGGGTTCCACCCGATGACGATCATGAGGGCGCACATGGGGGCCAGGATGGCCACCTCCCGGCCCGTCAGGTCCTTCATCTCCCGGTTCTCCGGCTTCTCCAGCGGGTTGAAGAAGACCTTCTGGACCATGGGGAGCATGTAGTAGGCGGCGAAGATGACGCCGGTGCCGGCAATGATGGCCAGCGTCCGGTGGGTCTCGAAGGCCCCCAGGAGGGCCAGGAACTCACCGATGAAGCCGCTGGTCCCAGGCACGCCGATGGACGCCAGAGCCGTGATCATGAAGGCCGTGGCGAAGAGGGGCGTCACGCGGCCGATGCCGCCGAACGCGGCGATCTCACGCGTGTGCCGGCGCTCGTACATCATGCCCAGCAGGAGGAACAGCGCCCCCGTGCTGATGCCGTGGGAGATCATCACCACGAGCCCGCCCTGGATGCCGTTCACCGTCAGCGCGAAGATGCCCAGCACCACGAAGCCCATGTGGGCCACCGAGGTGTAGGCCACCAGCTTCTTGGCGTCGGGCTGCACTGCCGCGACCCACGCGGTGTAGATGATCCCGATGACGCCCAGGATCATCATCACCGACACCACCGTGGGGTGCTGCGCGGCGGCCGGGAAGAGGGGGAGCAGGAACCGGAGGAACCCGTACGTGCCCATCTTGAGCAGCACGGCCGCCAGGACCACCGAGCCCGGCGTGGGCGCCTCCACGTGGGCGTCGGGGAGCCAGGTGTGGAGCGGGAAGACGGGGACCTTCACCGAGAACGCCAACGCGAACGCCGCGAACAGCCATAGCTGCTCGGACCCGGTGAGGGGCACCTGCAACAGGTCGGCGTAGGCGAACGTGGGCACGCCCAGCAGCGTCTTGGCCTTGAAGTACAGGTAGAGGATCCCCACCAGCATGAGGAGGGATCCGAAGGCCGTGTACAGGAAGAACTTGATGGCGGCGTAGATGCGCCGCTCGCCCCCCCAGACGCCCACGATGAAGTACATGGGGACGAGGGTGAGCTCGAAGAACACGTAGAAGAGGAAGAGGTCCGTGGCGACGAAGACGCCCACCACGCCGGCTTCCAGGAGGAGCATGAGGGCGTAGAAGGCCCGCTCCCGCTTCTTGATGTAGTTGAACGAGCCCAGGATGGCCAACGGCGTGGTGAACGTGGTGAGCAACACCATGAAGAGGCTGATGCCGTCCACGCCCAGGGAGTAGCTCACGCCCCACCCGGGAATCCAGGGGGTCGAGCTCTGCATCTGGAGGGCGCCGTTGGAGCCGTCGAAGGCCCACCAGAGCCCCAGGCTCAGCGCGAAGACCCCCAGGGACCACCAGAACGCCACGTGCTTGGCCCGCTCTTCCTCCATCCAGAGCACCAGGCCCATCCCGAGGATGGGGAGCCAGATCAGCGCGTGGAGGGCCCAGCCCGCGTAGCCGACCGATTCGAGCATCGCAGTCATCGCCGGTCCCCTAGAAGATCACGACGCCCAGGATGACCAGGACGCCGAGGCTGAGGATGAAGGCGTAGGTGTTCACCGTCCCCGTCTGGAACAGGGACCCGAACCACCCGAGGCCGCGGGCCAGGTAGCCCACCGCGTTCACGAACCCGTCGATGATGCCCGCGTCGATGACCTTCCACGCGAAGCGCGACGCCCTGAGCAGGGGCTGGACGACGATCGCGTCGTAGAGCTCGTCCACGTACCACTTGTTGTAGAGGATCCGGCCGAAGCCCGTGGGCTCGGCGTCCTCGGCGGCGGGCTTCACCTTCCAGCCGCCCACCACCCGCATCGAAATCAGCACGATGGCGAGGGCGAGCACGGTGGAGATGAGTGCCCAGGCCACCTCGCCGCCGCCGAAGGGCGCGTGGTGGGAGACCTCGCCCAGGTTGGCGAGCTGCACCTCATGGGCCGCTGCGGTGACGGGTTCCATGAAGTGATGGAGCCACTCCGTCATGGGAAGCGCCCCCATCCCGCCCAGGAACGAGCTCCGGATGGCCTCGGGCACGTTCACCCACCCGCCGAACACGGAGAGCACCGCCAGCGCCGCCAGGGGCACCCACATGACCGGGGGCGCCTCGTGGAGGTGGTGGGCCTCCTTGTCGCCCGTGCGGTTCGAGCCGTGGAAGGTCATGACCATGAGTCGCGTCATGTAGAACGCGGTGAGCATGGCGGTGACGAGGGCCAGGACCCAGATGAGCGTGTACAGCCCCGGGTAGGGCGCGTGCTCGGCGCCCCCGAAGGCCGCGACCTGCCAGATGATCTCGTCCTTGGAGAAGAAGCCGGCGAAGGGCCACACGCCGGCGATGGCCAGCGTGGCGATCCACATCACCGTCCAGGTGATGGGCATGTGCCTCTTCAGCCCGCCCATGTTCCGCATGTCCTGCGGGTCGGCGTGGCTGTGCGTGTGGTGGAGCGCGTGGTGCATGGAGTGGATGACCGCGCCCGAGCCCAGGAAGAGGAGGGCCTTGAAGAAGGCGTGGGTCATGAGGTGGAAGACGCCGGCAGCGTACGCCCCCACCCCCACGCCCACGAACATGTAGCCGAGCTGGGAGACGGTGGAGTAGGCCAGCACCTTCTTGATGTCGTACTGCTTCAGTGCGATGGTCGCCGCGAGCAGCGCCGTGAGCACGCCCACCGTGGCCACCGTGGCGCTCCCCACGGGGGACAGCGCGAAGAGCACGGAGGAGCGGGCCACCATGTACACGCCCGCCGTCACCATGGTGGCGGCGTGGATCAGCGCCGAGACCGGCGTGGGGCCGGCCATGGCGTCGGGGAGCCAGATGTACAGCGGGATCTGCGCGCTCTTCCCCGTGGCGCCCAGGAAGAAGAAGAGCGTGATGGCCGTCACCAGTCCGCCGCCGTACACCAGCGCCTCCGGGGCGTCGTGGAAGACGGGCACGAAGTCCAGCGTGCCGAAGGTGACGAAGAGCAGGAACATCGCCACCAGGAAGCCGAAGTCACCGATGCGGTTGACGATGAAGGCCTTCTTGCCCGCGTCGGCCTTCTCCCGGTCGCTGAACCAGTAGCCGATGAGGAGGTACGAGCACAGCCCCACGCCCTCCCATCCCACGAACATGAGGGCGTAGCTGGACCCCATGACCAGGACGAGCATGAAGAAGACGAACAGGTTCAGATACGCGAAGTACCGGGGGTAGCCCGGGTCGTCCTTCATGTACCCCACGCTGAACACGTGGATGAGGAAGCCCACCCCCGTCACCACCATCATCATCACCATGGAGAGCGGGTCCAGCTGGAGCGCCGCGCTCACCGAGAACGTGGAGGTGGCCATCCAGGTCCAGTAGTCCACGACCACCGGATCGTGCATGTCCGCCCCCAGCATCCGGGTGAAGTTCACCAGGGTGACGAGGAACGCGAGCAGGATGACGCCCGGCCCAACGAAGGAGGGGAGCGTGTGGGTGGCCGGCCGGCCCCGGGGACCGTCCAACTCCAGCTCCCCGCCCACGCGGACGGCGTTGGCGGAGGCGCTTGCGTGCCGGAGGGCGAGCACGCCGTTGATGGCAAACCCGAGCAGGGGAAGCAGGACCACCAGCCCCGGAAAGAAGGGCGCGAAGGCCCCTCCCCCGCCGGCCTCGTGGCCGCCGCCCTGCGTCAGGAGCATCGAAAGGGTCGCGTGCATGCCCCTACCACTTGAGGAGATTGAAGTTGTCCACGTTGACCGACTCGTAGTGGCGGAAGATCGAGATGATGATCGCCAACCCGACGGCGGCCTCGGCGGCCGCCACGGTCATCACGAAGAAGACGAACACCTGTCCGTCGATGCCCCAGATCCTCGAGAGCGCCACGAACGCCAGGTTCACCGCGTTGAGCTGGAGCTCGATGCAGAGGAACATGATGATGGCGTTGCGGCGGACGAGGACGCCGAAGGTCCCGACGACGAACAGGATGGCACTCAGGATCATGGCCCCGTTCATCAGACGCTCCTCTTGGCCAGGGCCAGGGCGCCCACGACGGCAACGAGGAGGAGGATCCCTGTGATCTCGAAGGGCACCACGTAGTCGGTGAAGAGGGGCTGGGCGATGGCGCCCACCACCCCGTGCTCGACGAGGGCCGCGTCGATGGCCTGGGCCCCCGCCCCGTCCATGGAGTCGAGGACGCCGGGCGCCCCGAACTGGCGGGCCAGGAAGCCCGCCAGCGTCCCCGCGACGAGGAAGGACAGGATGGCGAAGGCCCCACCCTTCAGGTCCGCCCGGTACTCGTGCCCCAGGTTCAGGAGCATGATCACGAACAGGAAGAGGACCATGATGGCGCCGGCGTACACGATGATCTGCACCGCCGCCAGGAAGTGGGCCTCGAGGAGGACGTAGATCCCGGCCAGGCTCGCCAGCGTCGCCACCATGAAGAGGAGGCTCCCCACGGGCGTCCGGGCGAGAACCACGCCCACGGCGCAGGCCACGGCCACGAAGGCCATGGCGTAGAAGAGGATATCGACCATTACTCCGACCTCGGATCCGACGGATCCCAGAGCAGCGTGGTGGCGTGATCCTGCTCCATCAGGCGATCCAGGTCGTAGACGAAGCGGTCACGGGTGTATTCGGCGTTCTCGAAGTGGCGCCCCACGTGGATGGCCTCCACGGGGCAGACCTCCTGGCACATGCCGCAGAAGATGCAGCGGAACTCGTCGATCTCGTACACGACGGGGTACCGGTTCCCCTGGTCGTCCTCGCCGCCCACCAGCCGGATGCAGTTGGCGGGACACACCGTGGGGCACAGGCCGCAGGCCACGCACTTGGGACGGCCGTCGGCGTGGACCTCCATGCGGTGCGTCCCCCGCCACCGGGGGCTCAGGTCGGTCTGCTCCTCCGGGTACTGCTGCGTGAGCTTCACCGGGTTGACCATGTGGCGGAACGTCAACGCCATCCCGCTGAGCGTGGCCCGTAGGTAGGAGGTGCGCTCCTGCTCCGGGCGCTTCATCACCTTGATCGAAATCGCCATCGCGTGCGCGTCCTTGCTCAGTCTCCGGCGGCGGCGCCGGCGGGAATGGTCTTGGTCTCGTGTCGCTGCGTGTCACGGGCCGCAGCGCCCGAGATGGTGTGGCCGCGGTCCAGGAAGTACAGGAAGATCCCGGTGGCCACCGCGCTCACGACGGTGAGGACCAGGCCGTACAGGAGGCCCCAGCGCATACCCAGCTGGTCGAGGACCAGGATGGAGGCGGCCATGAGCATGGTGTAGGCCAGCGCCGTGGGGAGCATGACCTTCCACCCCAGCGCCATGACCTGGTCGTAGCGGAACCGGGGCACCGTCCAGCGGACCCAGATGTAGACCAGCAGGAAGAAGGCCATCTTCACGCCGAAGGCGGCCAGCGTGAGGGCCGTCTTCCACAGGGCCGGGGCCGCCAGGACGACCGAGCCGTCGGCGGCGAAGCCGCGGATGAGCTGGCCCTGGTACCAGTAGGCGTTGTCCCACGCCCCCGGCAGGTCCCACCCGCCGAAGAAGAGGGTCGCCATGAGCGCCGACGCCGTGGCCATGTGGGCGTACTCCGCCATGGGGTACATGGCGTACTTCATCCCCGAGTACTCGGTGTGGAAGCCCCCCACCAGCTCGGACTCCGCCTCGGGCATGTCGAAGGGGAGGCGGTTCGTCTCGGCGAAGGCCGACACGATGAAGAGGATGAACGCCAGCGAGAGGGGCAGCGCGAACCAGACGCCCAACGTCTGCTGCTGCCACACCACCTCGGTGAGGGTCACGTTGCCGGCCAGCATGAGGATCGTCACCACCGAGAGGCCCAGGGCCACCTCGTAGCTCACCATCTGGGCCGACGCGCGCATGCCGCCCAGGAGGGCGTACTTGTTGTTCGAGGCCCACCCGCCCACCACCAGGCCGTACACGCCCAGCGAGCTCAGGGCCATGATGTAGAGGATCCCGATGGGGAGATCCGCCACGATCATGTCCACCACCCCCCACGGCGTGGGGAGGGGCGCCGCGAAGGGGATGACGGCGAAGGTCACCAGGGCCGGAAAGACCGAGATCATCGGCGCCATGAGGAAGTAGACCTTCGAGGACTTGGCCGGAAGGGTCTCCTCCTTCAGGATGTTCTTGAGCCCGTCGGCGATGGGCTGGAGGAGACCGAAGGGCCCGACGCGGTTGGGACCGATGCGGTCCTGGATCCACGCCGAGACCCGGCGTTCCGCCAGCGTGGTGTAGGCCACCACCAGCATCACGGCGCTGAAGACCCCGAGGACCTTCGCCGCCATGGCGACGAGGGCCGGGATCCCGGAGATGGGTTGAAGCGCTTCCATCCGGTCAGTCTCCCGAGAGCGAGACGGTCTCGTTCAGGACCGCCCCGCGGGTTCCGAGGTCGTCGTACGTGAGCCCGGCGAACGCCGGCACCCGATCTGCCAGGGAGGCGAAGGCCTCGGCGGCGGTGCGGGGCTGGCTCTCCGCCGCCGTGCGGGCGGCCACCAGGGCGCTCAGGACCAGCCACGCCGGCCGGGCCGCACCTGGTGCCGCGAGGGCCGGCCAGAAGCGCTGCACCCGGCCATGGAGGTTCGTGAACGTCCCCTCCTGCTCGGCGAAGGTCGTCATGGGGAGGACGAAGTGCGCCGCCTCGGTGGCGGGCCCGCCGCGGGCACCGAGGTACGCGTACAGCGCGGCGTTCTTCCCGAAGTCCTCACCCTGGTCCGCCAGGGCGTCGCCCACCACCAGCACGATGCCGTCGTGGGGCGCCACCGACTCCAGCCCGCCCCGGCCGTCGGCCCCGCCCACGCGCTTGGCGCCCACCAGCTCGGCGCCCTTGCCGTTGGGGGCCAGCTCCTTGCGGCGGGCGAGCTGGGGGAAGCCCTTCAGCGGGACTTCCTCGTCGGCCATGGCGGATCGGTACACCATCTCACCGCCGCCCAGCTCCTTCACCAGCGCCGCGATCGCGCCCAGGTCCTCGTTGGACGCGAAGGGCGAGACGACGGCCTTGACGCCCTTGCCCGTCGCGGAAGCGCGCTCCAGGAGGGCGCCCAGGGCGTCCTTCCACCCCATGGCCTTCGTGGCGCCGCCCTCGCGCACCAGGGGCGCCTCGAGGCGGTGCCCGTGGTTGATCCACTCGTAGTTGAGGCGACCGTAGTCGCACATCCACCAGCCGTTGACCTCCAGGTTCTCCCGGGGCTTCACGCGCTGGACGAGGTTGTCGCGTGTGTGCAGGTCGATGTTGCACCCCTGCGAGCAGCTCGGGCAGACGGAGGGCGTCTGGGCCAGGTCCCAGGCCCGCGCCTTGTACAGGAAGTCCTTGGACACCAGAGCGCCCACGGGGCAGATGTCCACGATGTTCCCGTGCCAGCTCGTGCCCTCGAGACCCTGTTCGAAGAAGGTGTCGATGACCGAGCGGCTGCCCCGCTCCACCACGCCCAGGCGGGCGTCCTGCTCCATCTCGGTCATGAAGCGCACGCACCGCGTGCACATGACGCAGCGGTCGCCGTAGAAGAGGACGTCACCGCCGAAATCGTCCCGGCCGAAGACCCGCTTGGGCTCCCGGGAGCGGCCGTGGTCTCGGCCCTCCTCGTGGACGTAGTCCTGCAGGTTGCACTCGCCGGACATGTCGCAGATGGGGCAGTCCAGCGGGTGGTTCACCAGGTAGAACTCCAGCACCCCCCGGCGCATGTCCAGCGCCAGCTCCGACTGGGTCTTCACCACCTGCCCGTCCATGGCCTGCGTCACGCAGGACGGCATGGGCTTGGGCGCTCCCTGCACCTCCACGAGGCACAGCCGGCACATGGCCGGAGACGACAGGCCCGGGTGGTAGCAGTAGTGCGGGATGTCCTGCCCCGCCTTCTTGGCGGCGTCGAGGAGGGTGGTCCCCTTGGGAACCGTGACCTCCTGGCCGTCGATGGTCAGGGTGACGGTAGCGGGCGTATCAGCCATACGTCTCGTCTCGGGTCGTCTCTCAGGCCACTCCGACGCGCTCGCCGCGGCGGATCAGGGCCAGATACTCGTCCTTGAACTTCTGGATGGAGGACACCACCGGGGCCGCCACCGAGTCCGACAGCACGCAGATGGTGGTGCCCGTCATCTGTCGGCTCATGTCCAGCATGGTCTGGAGATCCTCTTCCGTCCCCCGCCCTTCCTCGATGCGCTGGAGGATCTTGGTCATCCAGGCCGAGCCCTCACGGCAAGGCGTGCACTGCCCGCATGACTCGTGGGCGTAGAACGCCACCATGCGACGCACCTGCTTCACGATGTCGGTGTTCTCGTCCATGACGATCACCGAGGCGCACCCCAGCATGGAGCCGGCGGCGATGACGCCCTCGTAATCCAGGTTGCAGCGGGCGCACTCCTCGGCGTTGAGGATGGGTACCGAGGAGCCGCCGGGGATCACGGCCTTGAGGGCCTTCCCGTCCTTCATTCCCCCGCAGACGTCCTCGATGAGCTCCATGAGCGGGAAGCCCAGGGGCAGCTCGTAGTTGCCCGGCTTGGCCACGTGCCCGCTGACACAGAAGAGCTTCGTGCCCGGGCTCTTCTCCGTGCCCCACTGGCGGTACCACTGGCCGCCGTTCGTGACGATGTGGGGCACCGCCGAAAGCGTCTCCACGTTGTTCACCGTGGAGGGCATGCCGAAGGCGCCGACCGCGGCGGGGAACGGGGGCTTCACCCTGGGCTGGCCGCGGCGGCCCTCCAGGGAGTTCATGAGCCCGGTCTCCTCGCCGCAGATGTAGGCGCCGCCGCCCAGGTGCACCGTGATGTCGATGTCGTTGCCCGAGCCCTGGATGTCCTTGCCTACGTAGCCCTTGGCGTAAGCGTCCTCCAGGGCCTTGGCGAGGATCTGGGTGGTCTCGAAGAACTCGCCACGGCAGTAGATGTAGACGTGCTTGGCGCGGATGGCGTACGCCGCGATGAGGCACCCCTCGATGAGCTGGTGCGGGTCCCACCGCATGAGCTCCCGGTCCTTGAACGTCCCGGGCTCCGACTCGTCGGCGTTGCAGAGGAGGTAGTGGGGCTTGGTGGGCTGTTTGGGCATGAACGACCACTTCACGCCCGCCGGGAACCCGGCGCCGCCGCGACCGCGCAGCCCCGACGCCTTCACCTCGTCGATGACGGCGTCCGGCCCCATGCCGAAGGCCTTCGTGAGGGCCTTGTAGCCGCCGCGCTCGACGTACTCGTCCACGCGGCGCGCCATGGGGTCGCCGAAGTTCTTGCTGAGGACCCGGACCTCACGGTCCGAGACGTACGGATAGGCCATGCCTCGCTCGCTCCGTTATCGGCCGGCGGCGGCCTCCGCCTTGAGGTGCTCGATGAGCTTGGGCACCTCGGCGGGGGTCACGTTCTCGTAGTACCGCGAATTGATCTGGACGCACGTGGGGAAGCCGCACGCCGCAAGGCATTCCGCCTCGATGACGGTGAAGTCCCCGTCCTCCGATGTCTCGCCGAGCTCGGTGTCCGTGTAGCGGAGGAAGGCCTCCAGGACGTCGTCGGCGCCGCACAGGTTGCAGGAGATGTTCGTGCACACCTGCACCAGGTACCGGCCCACGGGGGCCTTGTTGTACATGGTGTAGAAGGTGGCCACGCCGCGGACGTACGCCGGGGAAAGCTCCAGGAGCTCGGCCACCCGATCCATGCTCTCCGGGCTCACGTACCCGCGGATCTCCTGGGCCAGGGCCAGGGCCGGGAGCAGGGCCGCCTGCTTGGTGGGGTAGCGCGTGAGGATCTTCTCGAAGCGCTCCTTGTACGGCCCCTCGAAGAGGACCGCGTCGGGGTTCTTCCCGGCGAGCATGTACGGGTAGGTCGCCGAGCCCGAGGGGTGCCCCCCGGCGGCGGGCCGCTCCCCGACGAACTCGTCGCCACGCACCTGGTCCTCGCTGAGGTCGAACTCCCCGGTGTTGCCGGCCCAGCCGGGATTCTTGAAGGGGACGTCGCTCATCGGTCGATCTCCCCGAGCACGATGTCCAGGCTGGCGTTGATCATGATGAGATCCGATACCAGGTGGCCCCGCGCGAGCTTGGGCAGGACCGAGATGTTCACGAAGGAAGGCGGGCGGATCCGCCACCGCACGGGCTTGGCGCCGCCGTCGCTCACCACGTACATGCCCAGCTCGCCCTTGGAGGCCTCCACCGGGTAGTAGCAGTCCCCCGGCGCCACCTTGAGCCCCTCGGTGATGAGCTTGAAGTGGTGGATCATGGACTCCATGTCGTTCATGGCGTCCGTCTTCGACGGCAGCGAGACGTTGGGGTCGTCCACGTTGATGGGGCCGTCGGGGAGACGGTCGATGGCCTGCTTGAGGATCTCCAGGCTCTGCTCCATCTCCTCCATGCGGACCAGGTACCGGTCGTAGCAGTCGCCGTGCTCGCCGATGGGGACCTCGAAGTCGTACGTCTCGTAGTCGTAGTAGGGCTGGTCCTTGCGGACGTCGTACGCCACGCCGGAGGCCCGGAGGTTGGGGCCGGTGAAGCCGTGGTTCACCGCCTCCTCGGCGGAGATGACGCCGACGCCCTGGGTCCGGCCGATGAGAATCCCGTTCCCCGTGAGGAGCTGGTGCACCTCCTTCAACGTCTTGGGGAACGTCTCGATGAAGTGCTTCAGCTCGGCGATCCACCCCTCGGGGAGGTCGGCCATCATGCCGCCGACGCGCGTGGCGGACGTGGTGATCCGCGCGCCCGTGAGGTTCTCGTGCATCTTGTAGATGCGCTCACGCTCGTGGAAGGTGTACAGGAACGGCGTGAACGCGCCCACGTCGATGGCGGTGGTGCCCAGCCAGAGCAGGTGGCCGAAGATCCGGTCCAGCTCCATGAGGATGACCCGCACCACCTTGCAGCGCTCGGTGACCTCGATGCCCGCCAGCTTCTCCACCGACATGACGTAGGCGCAGTTGTAGATGAGCGGCGCCAGGTAGTCCATGCGGTCGGTGAGGGGGACGATCTGGTTCCAGGTGCGGTACTCGCCCAGCTTCTCGAAGGACGAGTGCAGGTACCCGATGTGGGGCGTGACGTCCACAACCGTCTCGCCGTCCAGCTCGCACACCAGCCGCAGCACGCCGTGGGTGGCGGGATGCTGGGGGCCGATGTTGATGAGCATGTGCTCCGAGCCCAGGTCGGGCTCGGGCACGTCGAAGGGAGTCATGGGGCTGGCCGCGGGAAGCCCGTCCACCCCCATCTCGGGGTTCCGGCCGACCACGTACTCCACCGTCTTCTGCGCCATAGCTCGTCCTTGCGGGCGTCAGGTCTCCGACGCGGCGGGGTCGCCCGCGTCGGGGGGCGCGAGCGTGACCTGCTGCGGCTCCCGCCCGATCTCCATGTCATGCGGCGTGTAGAACTTCTCCAGGTTTTGGGACAGCGCCCGCCGCGTCTGCTCGGCGCGGCTGAAGCGCCCCCGCAGGGGGAAGTCCTTCCGCAGGGGGTGCCCCTCGGCGTAGTCCATGGGCATGAGGATCCGCCGGAGGTCGGGGTGCCCCCTGAAGGTCACGCCCATGAGGTCGTAGACCTCCCGCTCCAGCCAGTCGGCGGCCTTCCAGAGAGGCACCACGGTGTCGATCTCCAGAGCGTCCACCGGGAGCAGGCACTTCACGCGCAGGCTCAGCCGGTTGGGGATGGAGAACAGCACGTAGACAACCTCGATGGGACGGCCCCCGCCGTGGTCCACGGAGGTGACGTCCCGGAGGAGGTCGTAGCGCTGGTCCGGCTCGTCCCTGAGCCAGGTGAGGATCTCCACGTTCCGAGCCGGGTCCACGTGGACCACGTGCTCGTCCCCCGCGGACACCTCGTGGTGGAGGACCGCCTCCCCGAAGCGGGCCCTCAGCGCGGCCACGGAGGGGTGGCTGTCGGGATCCGCGGGCACACCCACGGCTCGGGGGCCCGGGGCGTCGGAGGGGACGGGCCCCTCGTCGACCGCCTCCAGGCCCTTCTTGGTCTGGTCGCTCATCGCGTCAGGGCGTGAGGTCGTCCGGGGTGGAGGCAGGCCTCACCTCCACGCCGCCGGCGAGCTGGTTCTGGTGGGTGGAGTTGCCGAAGGGGCCCGTCAGGCCCACCACCTCGGCTTCGGACGCGCGGGCCATGGCGACCAGGGCCGGGTCCTCGGCGCGGAGCGCGTGGTGGTCCGCCAGGGACTCCCGCCGGATCTTCTCCTGGATCATCATGAGGGCGTAGATGAGCCCTTCCGGCCGCGGCGGGCACCCGGGGACGTAGACGTCCACCGGGACGATGGTGTCGATGCCCTGGACCATGGAGTACACGTCGAAGACGCCGCCCGTGGAGGCGCAGGCGCCCATGGACACGCACCACTTGGGCTGGGGCATCTGATCCCAGATGCGGCGCAGCACCGGCGCGAGCTTGTACGGCACCCGCCCCGCGCAGATGAGGACGTCGGCCTGGCGCGGGCTGAACGACATGCGCTCCATCCCGAAGCGGGACAGGTCGTAGTCCGTGGCGAAGGCCGCCATCATCTCGATGGCGCAACAGGCCGTGCCGAACGGCATGGGCCAGAGGGAGTTGCGCCGGGACCAGTTGACGAGGAAATCGACTTTCGACGTGAGGAAGGTGGGGCTACCGGCTCCGAAGAGGCCGCCCGTGCGCCCGCTCACCCCCCCACCGGGCAGGGTTACTCCCACTCGAGGCCTCCCTTCTTCCACTCGTAGAGAAGGCCGACGGCCAGGACCGCGACGAAGAGGGAGACGGCGAGGAACGCGCTCCATCCCAGCTCCCTCATCTGCACGGCCCACGGGATCAGGAAGATCGTCTCCAGGTCGAAGACGATGAAGCTGATCGCCACCATGTAGAACTTCACCGAGAATCGGGCCCTCGTGTCACCCAGGGGGATCATGCCCGACTCGTAGGGCATCTCCTTCTGGGCGGTGGGCCGGCGCGGGTTCAGGATGTGGGTCAGGACCACCATCCCGACGGCCGTGGCCAACGAGACACCGAAGAGCAGCAGAAGGGGGAGATAGGCTCCCGACATGGCGCCGCCAGGGTTTGTGAATTGCTTCACTTGAGGACTCGAAAAGGTACCGGGAGCCGACGAGGGGTGTCAAGCTGACCTTTTCTTGATTTTCCACGGGTTTTCCGGGGTTTGCCCCACCCTCGAGGGGATGCATATCTTCCCGCCTCCCGGCCCCACGAAAACCGCGGAAATTCCACCACGCGGGGCCCCGGAAGATCCCCTACACAGAGAACCCCAGGCGATGCCCATCAAGTGCGACAAGTGGATCCGGAGGATGGCCCAGGAGCACCGCATGATCGAGCCCTTCGAGGCCGGCCAGGTCCGCAACGGAGTCATCTCCTACGGGCTCAGCTCGTACGGCTACGACATCCGCGTCGCCCCGGAGTTCAAGGTCTTCACCAACGTCCACCACGTGGTGGTCGACCCGAAGGACTTCGACGACCGGTCCTTCGTGGACATCAACGAAGACACCTGCATCATCCCGCCCAACTCCTTCGCCCTGGCGCGGACGGTGGAGTACTTCCGCATCCCCCGGGACGTCCTGGTGGTGTGCCTGGGCAAGTCCACGTACGCCCGCTGCGGGATCATCGTGAACGTCACGCCCTTGGAGCCCACCTGGGAGGGGTACCTGACGCTGGAGATCTCCAACACCACCCCCCTCCCGGCCAAGATCTACGGGGGAGAGGGCATCGCCCAGCTCCTGTTCTTCGAGGGCGACGAGGAGCCGGAGATCGCCTACGCCGACCGGAAGGGGAAGTACATGAAGCAGGTGGGGGTTACGCTGCCGAAGCTCTGAGGGGGCCGCGGGGCCTGCGACGAGGGGCTGGCGGAGCCCCGTCCGTGCCGCGCGGTGTGGCCCAGCGCGATCGGCTCCCCCACCCCCGCCGCCAGATCCTGGATTCGGTGCCGCACCCGGCCAGGAGCCCCAGGAGGGCCGCCGGCGTCTCCGTCCTTCGCACGCTCACCCTCCCAGCTTCTGGAGATCCACCTCGAAGACGAGGGTGGAGTTGGCGGGTATGGGCCCGTTGGACCGGTTCCCGTATCCCAGCCCCGGCGGAATGACCAGCTTGCGCTTGCCCCCCACCTTCATGCCCGCGACCCCTTCGTCGAACCCGGAGATCACGCGCCCGGCGCCCAGGATGAAGGCGAAGGAGCCCGAGTCGAAGAGGGTGCCGTCGGGGAGCCACCCCGAGTATCCCACCGTGGCCGTGTCGCCCCCCTGCGCGGCGTCTCCGGTGCCCACGACCAGGTCGCGGTAGTAGAGCCCCGACGCGGAGCGGGTCATGGAGGCCAGGTCGATGCCCAGGCTCGGGTCGAACTCGGGTGCGGCGGGGTCGTTGCCGCAAGAACCCGACAGGGCCCCGGCGAGGAGGACGAGGGCAAGGCGCCGGCCCAGGGGTCGAGGGGTCATCCGCGTGGTCTCGGTGGCGGGTCGGGGGCCGGAGCCCCGTTGGAGGTGCGCCCCGGCTCGGAGCCGGGGCCACGGGAACGCATACGGTCACACGGCCGGGAGCTTTCGTCCACCCCCGGGCCCGCGCGGCCCCAGCCGCCTCAACCCCGGGGCCAGGCGGCGGCTACGGCCAGGGCGAAGTAGAGGGCGGCGGAGACCCGTCGACGCAGGAGCAGGCGCCGGGGACTCCGCAGCCAGGCCCCCGCCCTCCCGGCGGCCACCGCCCAGGCGGTGTCGGTGCACAGGGCCAGGGCCAGGAAGGTGCCCCCCAGCACCAGGACCTGCAGCCGCGGGTCGGCTCCGCCCGTCACGACGAACTGGGGGAGGAACGCCATGAAGAAGAGGATGGCCTTGGGGTTCAGGAGGCTCACGAGGAGCCCCTGCCGGAACAGGTGCCCCGGCGCCCGCGGCGGCGTGCCTCCGCCCCCGTCCGGGGCTCCCCCGGCGCGCAGCTCCGCCCACCCCAGCCAGGCCAGGTACGCAGCCCCCGCCCAGCTGAGCGCGTGCAGCGCCCGGGGCGTCGCCGCCAGGAGCGCAGATATCCCCACGGCGGCCGCCAGCACGTGGGCCGCACCGCCCGTCACCAGCCCCAGGGCCGACACGAAGCCGGCGCGGAAGCCCTGGTCGAGGCTCCGGCCGACGATGTAGAGCACGGCTGGCCCGGGGGTGACGAGGAGGGCCAGCGCGGCGGCCACGAAGAGGAGGTAGGCCCGGGGCTCCGGCATGGAAGGGTGTGGCTACCGCACGTCCAGGAGCTGGATGTCGAAGACCAGCGTGGTGTTGGGGGGAATCCGCCCCCGTGCCTGCGAGCGGTAACCCAGCGAGGGCCGAACGACCAGGCGGCGCAGGCCGCCCTTCCGCATCCCCGGGATCCCCAGATTCCACCCCCGGATGACCTCGTTGCCTCCGAGGCGGAACTGGAAGGGCTCGCCCCCCGCGCTGGTGTCGAAGATCGTCCCGTCGGGGAGGTACCCCACGTAATGTAGGGACACCAGGCTCGTCCGCTGGGCCGTGAAGCCGTCCCCCTCCCTCAGGTCCAGCACGTAGAGTCCCTGGACCGTCCGCTCCATGGCCGCCAGGTCCACCCCCAGGGTCTCGGCGAAGGCGACGGCCTCGGGGTCCCAGGGCGCCGGGCTCTGGGGCGAGGAGCCCTGGCCGGCCGCACACCCCGCACAGAGGAGCCCCACGGCGAGGGCCCCCGCCGGCCGGCTGACCCACGCCACGGCGAGGGGGCCCCAGGTCGTCACGGCCCTCACGTCCGGGGCCGCTCGAAGACCACCCGACCGCCCACCACGGTGAGCACGACGCGCACGTCCTTGAGCTCGGTGGGGGGGATCTCAAGGGGGTTGCGGTCCAGTACCGCCAGGTCCGCCAGGTACCCCTCCTTCACCCGGCCCAGGTCGTCCTCCATCATGCCCACCCACGCGTTGTTCACCGTGTAGGCCCGCAACGCGGTCTCCGCGTCGATCTTCTCCTCGGGGAACCACCCCCCGGCGGGGGTCCCGTCCAGCGTCTCCCGGGTCACCGCGGCGTACATGCCCTGGAGAGGGTTCACCGTGTACCATGCGGCGTTGGTCCCCGGCCAATCCGAGCCGAAGGAGAGGAGCACGCCGGCGTCGTGGAGGGTCTTGAAGGCGTACGCCCAGCGGCCCCGCCCGCCGATGCGCTCCTCCATCCACCGCATGTCGTCGATGGTGTGGTAGGGCTGCATCTCGGCCACGATCCCCAGGCGCGCCTCCCGCTCCGCCGTCTCGGGGCCCCGGATCACCTGGTTGTGGATGATGGCGAAGCGGCGGTCGGCGCGGGGGCCGTTCACCCGCTGCACCTCCTCGAAGATGTCCAGGATGGCGTTCACGGCCTCGTCGCCGATGGCGTGGACCCGCGGGTTGAACCCCGCCGAGTCGGCGCCGAAGACCAGCGCGCGCATGTTCCCTTCGGGCATGTAGCCGGACCCGTCGCCGGTGACGTACCCCGTGTTCGTGGCGTCCCGCCACGTCCCCCGCACGCCGGTGGTGAGGTAGGGCTCGTAGAAGCGCGCCTGGGAGGACCCCATGATCCCGTCCACGAAGCCCTTGAGGCCCTGGTAGCGGATCCAGTCGTCGCCGAAGCCTTCGGTGATCCCGGCGTCGCGCATCTCGTCCCAGGTGTCCAGGACCATGCGCATGTTCACGCGGGCGGTGAGGTCTCCGGAGCGCCGGAGGCGGTGGTACACCTCCACCTGGTCGGGAGGCGTGATGTCGAAGAACGTGGTCACGCCGTGCTGGGCCAGGTCCCCCAGCGCCATGCGGGCCTCGGCCAGCTTCTGCTCCATGGGCTTGGCCGGGATGGCCCTCCGGATCCGGTCGGCGGCCTCGCGGCTCAGGCGCCCCGTGGGCTCGCCGTCTCGGCACTCCACCCCGGTCCACGAGCAGTCGGCGGCGGCGGCGGCCAGCGCCGCCCCGTTGGCCAGGTGCTGGGAGCGGTCCCAGTTCCAGAGGAGCGCCGGGTTGGCCGGCGACACCGGGTCGACGAGGACGCGGTCGGGCATGAAGCGCGCGTCGGGCCGGGCCGCCGCTTCCCGGCCGGTGGAGGAGAGGGCCCACTGCTCGTAGGCGCCCCACATCCCCCCCACCATCCACGCCCCGTCGGGGAGGCGGTCGGCCGTCTCGCGGACCGCCCGCACGAGCCCCTCGGCGTCGGAGACCTCGAGGAGGTTCACGCCCAGGAGGAGCTCGCCGGCCCGGTTGAAGTGGGTGTGGTTGTCGATGAAGCCGGGGGAGACGAAGCGCCCTCCCAGGTCGCGGACCTGCGTCCGGGGCCCACGGAGGGCCAGGACGCGTGCGTCGTCGCCCACGGCCACGATCCGGTCGCCCCGCACGGCCACAGCCTGGGCCCAGGGGCGTGCGTCGTCGCCGGTCCACACGCGGGCCCCGTGGAGGATGAGATCCGCGGGGAGCTCCTGGCCGTGGACCCCGTGGGCGAGGAGGCCGACGAGGAAGGCGGCCAGGACGGGTGACCGAACAGGGCGGTGCATGGCGCGCTCCGTTGGGAAGGGGGACGACGCCGTGAGACTACCCCGCCTGCGCCGCCGGGAGCAAGCGCCCCGGCGGCGGGAGGAAGGAGGGCTACTCGACCTCGCCCGGCAGCAGCCCGTCGCGGGCCACGAGCCACTCGGCCACGCGCCTGCGCGCTCCCACCAGGTCGGCGGGGGGCGGCAGCAGTTCGTCGACCTCCGCCAGGCGCTTCGCACCGTCCTTGCCCGGGTGGATCTCACCGAGGAGCGTGCGAGCCTCGGAACGCACGCGCTCGCACGAGCGCTCCAGGACCAGCCGCTCCAGGTCGGCGCGCGCCGCCTGGGCGTCGGCGGAGCCCGAGCCGTCCAGCTTGGCCACCCGGAGCGCCACGCTCTCGGCGGCGAAGATCTCCATGGCCACGTCGGCCAGGGAGGCGAGGAACTGCTGCCGGTCCGGGTCCTTGAGCTTCTCGGGACCCACCTTCACCAGCGCCTCCTCCACCAGCTTGAAGTAGACCTGCTTCATGCCGGCCACCGCCTCCAGCACGGCGCCGGAGCCGCCGGAGAGCCCCTTCCCCTTGGCGAGCTGCTTGAGGGCGTGGAGCTGCTTCAGCGCGTCCAGCCCCTTGGCCAGCGCGCCCCCTCCCCCGCCCCCCGCGGAGAGCTTCTTGAAGATCGTGCGCTGGGCGTAGAGGCGGCAGATCTCGTTGGTGCCTTCGTAGATCCGCGAGATCCGAGAGTCGCGGTACATCTTCGCGGGCTTGTACTCCTCGCTGAAGCCGTACCCGCCGAAGACCTGGATGGCCTCGTCGGCCAGCCCGTTGTACGCCTCGGAGCCGTAGACCTTGGCGAGCGCACACTCGGCGGAGAACTCGCTGAGCGTGTCGAGCCGGTCCTGGGGCGTGATGGTCCCCTGGGCCTTGAGCTGCTCCAGGGCGTGGTACACCAGGCCCGCGGTGCGGTAGGCCACGGTCTCGGCGGCGTACGCCCGGGCGGCCATGTCGGCCAGCTTGCGCTGGATGAGGCCGAACTTGGCGATGGGAAGGCCGAACTGGACCCGCTCGCCCGCGTACTTCGCCGCAACCTCGAGGGCGACCTTGGCCCCGGTGGACGAGCTGGCCGCCAGCTTCAGGCGGCCCATGTTCAGCGTGCAGAAAGCCACCTTGTGGCCCTTGCCGATCTCGCCCAGGACGTTTCCGACGGGAACCCGGACGTTCTCCAGCGCCAGCGCGCACACCGACGAGCCGTGCTGTCCCAGGAGCTTCTCCGGCTCGGCCACGGTGAGCCCCGGGGTGTCGCGCTCCACCAGGAACGCGGTGAACTCCTCGCCGTCGACCTTGGCGAAGAGCACGAAGAGATCCGCCCACCCGGCGTTGGTGATCCACTGCTTGGCGCCGCTGAGCACATAGTGGGTCCCGGCTTCTTCCAGCACCGCCTTGGTGCTGATGTTCATGGCGTCGGACCCGGTGGAGGGCTCGGTGAGGGCGAAGGCGGACAGGAGGTCGCCCTCCATGCACCCGGCCAGGTACTTCTCCTTCTGCTCCGGCGTCCCGAAGTAGACGATGGGGAGCGTGCCGATGCCCTGGTGCCCGATGATCATGGGGCCGAGGGGGCCGATCTCCGCGCGGGTCGACATCATGCCGGTCACCGCGAGGACGTTCAGGTCCATGCCCCCGTCCTCTTCCGGCACCTCGGCCATGAAGAAGCCCAGCTCGGCGGCCTTCTTGAAGAGGCCCCTCGAGACCTCCGGGTCCCGGGCCACGAGCTTGGCCATCTGCGGGACGACCTCGCGCTCGGCGAAGTCCTGCACCGCCTGGACCAGCATGCGCTCCTCTTCCCCCAGATCGTCGGGGATGACCACCTGGGTGGGATCGGTGGGGCCGGTCAGGAAGGACGCGCCGCCCCTGCTCCGCTCCTCGCTCATGGGTTAACCGTCCCCGCCCACGCCCGCCGTCTCCCGCTCGGCGGCCTTCCAGCTCGCCACCAGGAGGTCACGGTTGAGCCGGGCGATGAAGTCCACGCTGATCCCCTTGGGACAAGCCTCTTGGCAGGCGCCGTGGTTGGTGCAGTTCCCGAAGCCCTCCATGTCGTGCTGAGCCACCATGTCCACCACCCGGGTGTACCGTTCGGGCTGCCCCTGGGGGAGGAGCCCCAGGTGCCCGACCTTCGCCGCCGTGAAGAGCATGGCCGAGGCGTTGGGGCACGCCGCCACGCAGGCGCCGCAGCCGATGCACGCCGCTGCGTCCATGGCCCGGTCGGCGTCCTGCTTCCGGATGGGGATGGCGTTAGCCTCCTGGGCGCTCCCCGTGCGCACCGAGATGAAGCCGCCGGCGTTGATGATCCGGTCGAAGGCGCTCCGGTCCACGGCCAGGTCCTTGATGACCGGGAACGCGGTGGCCCTCCACGGCTCGATCCAGATCTCGTCGCCGTCCTTGAAGAGGCGCATGTGGAGCTGGCACGTGGCGATCATGTTGCTTGGCCCGTGGGGAACGCCGTTGATCATCATTCCGCACGTGCCGCAGATGCCTTCGCGGCAGTCGTGCTCGAAGGCGATGGGCACCTGGCCCGCGCGCGTGAGCTCCTCGTTCACCAGGTCGAGCATCTCGAGGAAGGACGCGTGCTCGCTGATGTCCTTCGCAGCGTACGTCTCGAATCGGCCCTGGGCGGAGGGCCCGTCCTGCCGCCAGACGTGCAGGGTCAGGTTCATTACTTGTAGCTCCGGGTGGAGAGCTTCACGTTCTCGAACTCGAGCGGCTCCTTGTGCAGCGCGGGCTCCTCTCCGACGCCCTTGTACTCCCAGACCGAGGCGAAGGAGAAGTCCTGGTCGTTGCGCTTGGCCTCGCCGTCCTCGGTGGTGTGCTCCGAGCGATAGTGTGCCCCGCACGACTCGTCGCGGCGCAGCGCGTCCCAGCACATGATCTCGGCGAACTCGAGGAAGTCGGCCACCCGCCCCGCCTTCTCCAGGGACTGGTTCAGGTCGGCGCCGGACCCGGGGACGCGGACCTCCCTCCAGAACCGCTCGCGGATGTCGGGGATCCTGGCCAGCGCCTCCTTCAGGCCCGCCTCGTTCCGCTCCATGCCGCACCGCTCCCACATGAGCCGACCCAGCTCGATGTGGAACTCGTCCACAGTCTTGCTGCCGTTGACGGCCAGGAGCCGGTCCGCCCGGCCCTTCACCTCGCGCTCGGCGTCGGCGAAGGCCGGGTGGTCGTTGCCCACCGGAGTCCGGGGGACGTCGGCCAGGTAGTTGCCGATGATCGCCGGCGCGATGAAGTAGCCGTCGGCCACGCCCTGCATGAGCGCACTGGCTCCCAGCCGGTTGGCGCCGTGGTCGGAGAAGTTGGCCTCGCCCAGCACGAAGAGGCCCGGGACGTTGCTCATGAGGTTGTAGTCCACCCAGAGCCCGCCCATGGTGTAGTGGGGCGCCGGGTAGATGCGCATGGGGACCCTGTACGGGTTCTCGCCCGTGATCTTCTCGTACATCTGGAAGAGGTTCCCGTACCGCTCGGCGATGGTCCCCTCGCCCAGGCGCTCGATGGCGTGCTTGAAGTCGAGGAAGACGCCGTTGCGGAGCGGGCCCACCCCGTGCCCTGCGTCCACCATCTCCTTGGCCCGCCGCGACGAGATGTCCCGGGGCGAGAGGTTGCCGAAGCTCGGGTAGAAGCGCTCCAGGTAGTAGTCCCGCTCGTCCTCGGAGATGTCCCCGGCGGCGCGGGTGTCGCCGGCCTTCTTCGGAACCCAGATGCGTCCGTCGTTGCGCAGCGATTCGCTCATGAGCGTGAGCTTGGACTGGTAGTCGCCGGCGGTGGGGATGCACGTGGGGTGGATCTGGGTGAAGCAGGGGTTGGCGAAGCCCGCCCCCTTCTTCGCGGCCCTCCACGTGGCGGTGACGTTGCACGCCTTCGCGTTGGTGGAGAGGAAGAAGACGTTGGAGTAGCCGCCGGTGGCCAACATGACGGCGTGGGCGGCGTGGCTCTCCACCTTCCCCGTGCTCAGGTTCCGTGTGACGATGCCCCGGGCCACCCCGTCCACCACCACCAGGTCCATCATCTCGTGGCGGGTGTGGAGCTGGACCGTACCCAGGGCGACCTGCCGCTGCAGCGCCTGGTAGCACCCGAGGAGGAGCTGCTGCCCGGTCTGGCCCCGGGCGTAGAACGTCCGGGACACCTGGGCGCCGCCGAAGGACCGGTTGGCCAGCAGGCCGCCGTACTCCCGGGCAAAGGGCACACCCTGGGCCACGGCCTGGTCGATGATGTTGACGCTCAGCTCCGCCAGCCGGTACACGTTGGCCTCGCGGGAGCGGAAGTCCCCACCCTTCACCGTGTCGTAGAAGAGTCGGAAGATGCTGTCGCCATCCCCCTGGTAGTTCTTGGCGGCGTTGATGCCGCCCTGGGCGGCGATGGAGTGGGCCCGCCGGGCCGAGTCGTGGTAGGTGAAGCACTTCACCCTGTAGCCCAGCTCGCCCATGGTCGCGGCCGCGGCGGCGCCCGCCAGGCCGGTGCCCACCACGATGATTTCGTATTTCCGCTTGTTGGCCGGGTTCACCAGCTTCATGTCGAAGCGGTGCTTTTCCCACTTCTTCTCGATGGGGCCCGACGGGATCTTGGCGTCGAGGTGCACGGGTCAGGCCTCCCCTATGAGGTCACGACGCCGGTCAGCACGCTGACCGGGATCGAGATGAATCCGACAAGGACGACGATGGCCATCGCCACCGCGAAGGGGCGCCGGTAGCCGGCGTACTTCGGGTGGTCGGCACCCAACGTCTGGAACATGCTCCAGACCCCGTGATAGAGGTGGAGGCAGATGGCCAGCATGGCCAGGCCGTAGAAGCCCGCCACCAACGGGTTCGCCAGTCCCGTCACCAGGTTGTGGTAGGCGTCGGGGATGCGCCCGGGCCCGCCGCGGTCGAAGTCGGGGTGGAGCGTGCCCGTGGTCATGTGCAGGATGTGGAAGACCAGGAACACGAGGATGAGCACCCCGCCCC
The DNA here is from genome assembly GCA_045863275.1 of Gemmatimonadota bacterium. GTDB lineage: Bacteria > Gemmatimonadota > Gemmatimonadetes > Longimicrobiales > Gaopeijiaceae > SZUA-318. The sequence continues at coordinate 138,367 of BTVB01000003.1, read as the reverse complement.
ACCGCATGAGGGACGACGCGAAGTCGAAGTTCAGGTTCTTCTGCTTCTTGTAGCCCACCTTGCGGGCGTCCCAGCTCTGCCGGGAGGTGTCCCACGCCAGCCATGCGTGGACGACGAAGGCCGCGAACATCAGGGCTCGGAAGGCCCAGAGGAACCCGTACTCGGGAAGGATGGGCTCCCCGAAGACGCGCAGGTGATGGGCGTACTCGTTGAAGACCTCGGCCCCCTGGAACGCCTTGAAGTTCCCCGCCATGTGGCCGATGAGGAATCCGAACCAGATGAAGCCGGTGACGGCCATGAGGATCTTCTTCCCCACGGAAGACCGGTACAGCGCTACGACGCGTCGCATCGCGACTCCTGTCGGTATGGCCGGGTGCCGCCCGGTCGAGCGCGGCAGCGACCCACGGGAAAGCCCGGCCGGGACACGGGGGCCCCGGCCGGGTCGGCCGGTTGTTGCGTAGGGCTCAGCCCAACGCCTTCAGGTCCTTCACGGTGGAGCTCACGGCCTCGGCGCTCTTGGCCAGCGCCGTCTTCTCTTCGTCGCTCAGCTCCACCTCGACGATCTTCTTCAGGCCGCCCTCGCCAAGCAGGCAGGGCACCCCGAGGAAGAGGTCCTTCATGCCGTATTCGCCCTGCAGCCACGCGGCGCACGGGAGAATCCGCTTCTTGTCCTTCACGATGGCCTCGGCCATCTGGACCGCCGCCGCCGCGGGCGCATAGTACGCGCTCCCCGTCTTCAGGTAGCCGACGATCTCGCCGCCGCCCTTGCGGGTCCGCTCCACCAGGGCGTCGATACGGTCCTGGGCCAGGAGCTGGCTGAGCGGGATGCCGCTCACGGAGGTGTAGCTCGCCAGGGGGACCATGGTGTCGCCGTGGCCACCCAGCACCAGGGCCTGGATGTCCTCGATGCTCACGTCCAGCTCGAGGGCGATGAACGACCGGTACCGGGCGGTGTCCAGCACGCCCGCCATGCCGATGACACGCTCGCGGGGGAAGCCGGTGGTCTCCAGCGCGACCTGCGCCATGACGTCGAGGGGGTTGGACACCATGATGATGATGGAGTCCGGCGCCACCTTCTTGATCTCCTCGGACACCGACTTCACGATGCCGGCGTTCGTCTTCAGGAGGTCGTCGCGGCTCATCCCCGGCTTGCGGGCAATGCCCGCCGTGACGATGAAGATGTCCGAGCCCGCGGACAGGCTGTAGTCGTTGGCGCCCACGACGCGGGCATCGAAGCCCTCGATGGGAGCGCTCTCCCACTGGTCGAGCCCCTTCCCCATGGGGATCCCCTCGGCGATGTCCACGAGGATCACCTCACGGGCGAGCTCCTTCATGGCCAGCAGCTGGGAGCACGTGGCGCCCACGTGTCCCGCGCCGACCACGGTGATCTTTTTCACGCTCATTGTGCTGGAAGCCCCTTTGGGCAGGGAGTGGCGGTGCGGTGCGTGCCGACGGATTCCAGGCGTGGTGGTGTCGGGAACGCGTCGGGCGACTCTGCGACGTCCCGGCCTCGCGGCCTGGCGGCCGGAACGTCGGACGGATGTCGCAAATACGATTGTACCCGGACGGCACGAGGGGTGTCAACGCGCCCCGTGTGGGGAATCACCCGCCCGTCTGCGAAAGGGCGACGAGCCCCCCTGAGCCCGTGGAGCTCCCCTGGATCAGATAGTGGCGCTCGGGCTTCACGCGGAGCGTCTCCTCGATGAGCGGCACCAGGTCGGAGCCGGCCCGGAGGGGGTCCCGGAGGTTGGTCTGGAGGTCCCCGAAGAGACAGGGACGGAGGTGGCCGTCGGCGGTGAGCCGCATGCGGTTGCAGCGGTCGCAGTACGTATGGCTCATGGGGGTGATGACCCCCACGGTGCCCGGTGCCCCGGGGAAGCGGTAGTACGTCGCCGGGCCGTTGCCCCACGGGCCCGCCACGGGCTCGAGGCGGTCCATGGCCCTGAGGCGGCGCAGCGCGTCCTGGCACGAGACGAACTGGTTCGCCGAGAGGTCCAGGTTGGCGCCGGTGGGCATGAGCTCGATGAAGCGCACGTGCCAGGGGCGCTCACGGGTGATGGCGGCGAAGTCCTCGATCTCGTCGTCGTTCTGACCCCGGATCAGCACGACGTTCACCTTCAGCGGGTCGAACCCCACCCGCTCGGCTGCGTCGAAGCCCTCCATGATGGGGCCGAAGCACCCCGGTCGGCGGGCGATGGCCTCGACCCGGTCGGGGCGCAGCGAGTCCAGCGAGATGTTGAGGCGCTGGATGCCCGCCTCCTTCAGCGCTTCGGCCTGCTCCGCCAGCAGCACCGCGTTGGTGGACAGGGACAGGTCCTCGATCCCCGGCACCGCGGCCAGCAGACGGACCAGCTCGGGGAGGTCGCGTCGCACCAGGGGCTCGCCACCGGTGATGCGCACCCGCCGGAGCCCCATCCCCGCCATGACCCGCACCACCTGCTCGATCTCCTCGTACGTGAGGAGCTCCTGCCGGCGCATCCACGGGAGCCCCTCCAGGGGCATACAGTACACGCATCGCAGGTTGCACTTGTCAGTGACAGAGACCCGCAGGTACTCGACCCGGCGTCCGAAGGTGTCCCTCATGCGCCGCCTCCCGCCGGGGCCCCGGTGGGCGGCACGCTTCCCGCGACCCACCGGTCGCCGCCGTCGGCGTAGCGCTCCCTCTTCCACACGGGGAGCCGCTTCTTGATCTCCTCGATGACGTACCGGGACGCCTCGTAGGCCTGGGCCCGATGGGGGCTGGACACGGCGACGGCCACGCTGGTCTCCCCCACGTCCAGCTCGCCCACGCGGTGTACGACGGCCACCCGCTCGGTCCCGAGGATCCGTGCGGCCTCCGCGGCGATCTCTGCCAGGACGTCCCGGGCCATCTCCTCGTACGCCTCGTAGCGCATGCCCGTCACCGCCCGGCCGTCGGCGTGGTCGCGCACCACGCCCAGGAAGAGGAGGACGGCCCCGTCCTCGTCGGCGCCCACCAGGGCGAGCACGGCCTCGCCCCGGATGGGGTCCCGCGTCACCGACGCGTGGGGCAGCAGAGGGCTCATCCGCCCGCCACCGGGGGGATGAACGCCACCTCGTCGCCCGCGGCGAGGCGCGCCCCCAGGGGGGCGTACTTCCGGTTCAGCGCCACCGCGGGCTCTTCCGGGAGGACGTCGAAGGGGTGGCCACGCTCCCGGAGCCGGCGCACCAAGTCTCCCACAGACGCCCCTTCGGGGAGCTCGAGCTCCAACACGGCGGACCCTACCAGGTCGCGATAGGCGGCGAAGAAGAGGGCGGTGACGGAGATGGGCATGGGCCGGGCAGGTGGATGGACGAGTCAGTACCGTACCCAAACCCCTCGCCACGCGTCAACGTTCCTGGCGCCCCGTGTGAGGGGGGCGTCGGCGGCGCGGGGATCGCGTCGGCGGGTCCTACTGCCAGGGGAGCCGGTAGCCGAGGCCGTCCGGGCCGTCGCCGCCCGGCGGTGGCCCCGGAGGCCCGCCGCCCCCCCGGAGCTGCTGGATCCGCTGGGCGAGCTGCTCGCGCATGGCGTGGAAGCGCACAAGCTGAACCGGGCCCATGACCTGGAGCATGGCCTCCTGCTCCTCCCGGAAGAGGCGCGCCTCCTCCTGACGGAGATCCGCCATCCGGCTCAGGAGGGCCGCCGCCTCCTCGGGGGAGGGATCGGGATCCCGCAGGACCGCGTCCCGGCGGCTCCGGAGGGACTGCTCCTCCTGGAAGAAGCGCTGCCGGCGCTCCTGGAACGACTCGGTGACGTCGCTGAGCCTCCGTGACTGCTCGTCGGTGAGGCCGAGGCGCTGCTGGATCATCTCGGCGAAGCGGGCCCGCACCCGCTGCTCGAGCTGCTCCCGGTCCTGGGGGCGCGCGCCGGGACCCGGCCCGCGCCGCTGCTGGGCCGACGCCTCGGGGGAGAGGACGGCGAGGGCGAGGGCGGCCGCGAGGGCCGTCGCGCGGAGCGTGGAGAACCGGATCATGCGGCGCCTCCCGATGGGCCCGCGCCCATCTCCTCCAGAAGGGTGAGCAGGGCCTCGTCGCTGAGGTCGCCCAGGGTCGGCGCCCCGGCGATGACCCCGTCGTCGGCCAGCCAGAGGGTGGCGGTCCCGCCGTCGGCCACGAAGGCAGGCACGTCCGCCGGGACGGCCTCGCGGTCGGAGATCACGCCGATCCCCAGCGCCAGCGCGGCCACCGCAGCAGCAGCAGCGCCCCACCAGGGGCGCGTCGGCGAGGCACGGCGGACGCGCGTGGACGCCTCCACGCGCTCGGCGAGCCCGGGAGGGGTCCGGGGCCGCCCCGCGTGGAGGAGGGACACCAGCGCCCAGGTCTCCCTGCACTCGGCACACGCTTCGAGGTGGAGACGCAGCCGCGACGCCTCGTCCGCGGCAAGCGCGCCGAGGGCCAGGTCCGGCAGCAGCTCCAGGGCCGTGTCGCACCGCAGCTCGTTCATGGCATCAACTCCCTGAGCTTCCGAATCCCGTGGAAGTAGTTGACCCGCGCCGCGCCTTCCGAGGACCCGATGACCTCGCCGATCTCCCGGAAGCTGAGCCCCTCGTCCACCCGGAGCTGGATGGACAGGCGCTGCTTCTCGGGCAATCCGGCCAGGGCCTCCCGTGCGCGGGCTGCCTCGGCCGAGCTCTCGACGATCTCGTCAGGTGCCTTCTCCTCGCTCGCCAGGGGCGGAGCCGCGTCGAGATGCGTCTCCCGCCGTCTCCCTCGCCGCCGCAGGGCCCCTCGGGCCGCGTTGGCGGCGATGGTGAGCAGCCAGGTCCGGAAAGCGGCATCGCCCCGGAAGCCGGCCAGCCCACGGAACGCCTTCAGGAACGCGTCCTGCGCGACGTCCTGGGCCAGGTCCGAGTCCGACGTGATGGACAGCGCCACGCGGTAGACGGCATCCGTGTGCCTTCTGACCAGCGCTCCCATGGCCGCCTCTTCCCCTTCGCGGGCACGGCGGACCAACTCCTCGTCGGACGCCGGGCCCGACCGCTCCCCGTGGCTCACCGACCTTCAGACGCCGGAGACGGGGCCCGCGTTAAACGGCGCGGTCGCGCTTCGCCACCCGGGCGCGGAGGTGCTTGGAGGGCTTGAACACCGGCACGCTGCGGGAGGGGACCTCCACCGCGTCGCCCGTGCGGGGGTTCCGGGCGGTGCGCGTCTTGCGCTTGCGGACCTTGAAGGTGCCGAAGCCCCGGATCTCGATGTTCTCGCCGTTGGCGAGGGCGAGCTTGACGGCGTTGAGGAATCCGTCCACCACGAGCGCGCAGTCCTTCTTGGTGATCCCGGGGCCGATGGCCTCCGCAACCTGCTCGACGAGGTCCGCCTTGGTCATTCTGCCTCCAGAGCTGTCGCTCGCGTCGGACGACGCGCTTGTTCGCTGCGTACGGGGAACGAGGGGGCAGGGTAATGACGCCCACGGCACGCCGCAAGCACCCTGAGTCGTTGCAATGTAGCGACTTGCGGCGGCGGGGGTCAGGAACCCCGGGCGCCGGCGCGCGCCGCCATCAGGTCGATGAACCGGTCGAAGAGGTAGCGGCTGTCGTGGGGTCCGGGCGCCGCCTCGGGGTGGTACTGCACGCAGAACACAGGGAGCTCCCGGTGCTCCACCCCTTCCACGGTGCCGTCGTAGAGGTTCACGTGGGTGAGCCTGAGTCCCGGCGCCCCGGGGATCTCGTCCCCGTCGCCGCGCACCACCGCGAAGCCATGGTTCTGCGACGTGATCTCCACCGTCTGGCGGTCCAGGTTCTTCACCGGGTGGTTTCCGCCATGGTGCCCGAAGGGGAGCTTGTACGTCGAGGCCCCGAAGGCCCTGGAGATGAGTTGGTGGCCGAGACAGATCCCGAAGACCGGCACGTCCGCCTCCGCGAGGCCCAGGATGGCGGAAGCCGCCTTCTCGACCGCCGCCGGGTCGCCGGGCCCGTTGGACACGAAGAGCCCGGAGGGAGGCGAGGCCAGGATCTCCTCGACGGGTGTCTCGGCGGGGATGACGGTCACGCGGCACCCCCTCTCGGCCAGGAGCTTGGGCGAGTGGGCCTTCACCCCGAAGTCGTACGCCAGGACGTGGAAGCGCTCCTCGCCGACCGCCGGGACCTCGTAGGGCTCGGGGGTGGAAACGCCACAGGCCAGGTCCAGCCCCTCCATGAGGGGGTGCCCCTGGATGGCCGCCATCACGTCGCCCTCGGATTGGCCGGTCGGAGCGATGGCGCCGCGCATCGCGCCCCGGTCGCGGAGGTGGCGCGTGAGGGCGCGGGTGTCGATGTCGGCGATGCCCGTGACGCCGTGCTCGTTCAGGTACCCGTCCAGGCTACCCTGGGAGCGCCACGACGAGGGGCGGCGCGCCGCCTCCCGGACGATGAAGCCCGCCACCTGCGGCACCGGCGACTCCCGGTCCACCTCGTTGACCCCGTAGTTGCCGATGAGGGGGTAGGTCATCGTCACCAGCTGTCCGGTGTAGGACGGGTCGGTGAGCACCTCCTGGTAGCCGGTCATGCAGGTGTTGAACACCACCTCGCCCAGGGCCAGGCGGGGCGTTCCCACAAAGGTCCCGTCGAAGCGACGGCCGTCTTCCAGCAGGAGGTAGGCCCGGTTCTCCAAGTGAGGTGTCTCCGATGAGGGGACGAGGAGCGTCGCGGGAAAGCTAGAGGGGCCCCGGCGCGGGTCAAGCCGCTCCGCGGGGCTCCCCCCCGCACCCGCGGGCGGGTTACCTTCCCCCGTCCCGCCGAACCCCACCCCGTGCGCCATGTCCACCGACACCGTCTACATCCATGCCGACGAGTCGTGTCTGGGAAACCAGTTCCAGGACCGGGCCAACCCCGGGGGAGCCGGGGGCCTGGTCGAGGTCTGGCGGTCCGGCGCCTGGGAGCGGCGGGACTTCTGGCTGGCCGAGGGAGACACCACGAACAACCGCATGGCGCTGCGCTCGGCCATCGAATCCCTGCGCGCCCTCAAGCGCCCCTGCGCCGTGCACTTCGTGTCGGACAGCCAGTACCTGGTCAACGGCATGAAGGCGTGGGTCCACGACTGGAAGCGGCGGGGCTGGAAGCGGAAGTCGGGCCCCATCGAGAACCTGGAGCTCTGGAAGGAGCTGGACCGGGAGCGGGCGCGCCACCGGGTGACGTGGGAGTGGGTGCGCGGGCACGCCGGGCACCCCAGGAACGAGTACGCCAACCACCTGGCCACCACCGCGGCGAAGGAGCTGGCCTCCTCCGGGGGTCTGGTGCCCTCCGGCTTCGAGGCATGGCTCGACGCCGAGCGGGAGCGGGGTCGGTACCTGGACTTCCAGGAGTTCCTGCCCCCCAAGGGGTGAGGGTCCTTCCCGGGGGGGGGAAAAGCGAGGCGGCCCAAGGTGCACAAGGCACCCGGGCCGCCTCTGACTCGGGGGACCCGTCGGACCGCTTCACGCTGCGTCCCACAGTTTCCCCAACTGCGCTGGCGGGTTCCCGACCCCATCGCTTGGGCCCACCCTCGTGCGGGTGGCAGGGTCTTCCCCCTTCACCCCTCTTCGTGCCGCGCGGTCCGCGGCGAGGGGCGCCCTCTGTCTACGTCGAGGGCTTCTCGGCAGGGCCAGCGACCTCCCTGCCGCGCTCCCCAGGTCTCCCAAGCCCTGGTTCGCTCTCCGCCATTGCGCCGTCGCGCCCAGCGGCTGCTCCTCGGATTCGTCGGAGGGATGACCATCGCCACCACTTTCGACGAGCCGCATCCGAATCGCACCGCTACGATACGGGGCCACCGTGCGGGATGCAAGCCTCTCGATCGCACATGCCCCGGACAACCACAGACACGATGCAACTTACTGTATACGAACGTGTTACCTCAACCTACCAAGAAACCTTCGAGGTATCTTCGGGGTGTGGTGGAAACATCCGATTCTGGAAACGGACATTCCCCAAACATCTGGCTTTCCGGGAAACAGATTCGGAAAAACAGGCGGCGGGAAGCCGGTCGGCCCACGCAGGCGGGATGCCCGAAGTGTTGTCCATGCTACAGGATTGTACAGCCGAACACGTCGGAGAAGTGCTCCACCACCACCCGGTGCGCTTCCTCCAGGCTCACGGGCCGCCCGGTGAGGCGGCTGAGCGACGTGACCTCCCGGTCGGCGATTCCGCAGGGCACGATGGTCCCGAAGTACCGCAGGTCGGTGTCCACGTTCAGCGCGAAGCCGTGGGACGTGATCCACCCGGAGGAGACACGCACGCCGAGGGCGGCCACCTTCCCCTCCCCGGCCCATACCCCCGTGAGCCCCGGCACGCGACGCGCCTCCACCCCGAAGGACGCCGCGACCCGGATGAGGACCTCCTCCAGGTCGCGGAGGTAGCGGTGGATGTCCTTCCGGTCGGGCTTCAGGTCCAGGATGGGGTATCCCACGAGCTGCCCTGGACCGTGGTACGTCACGTCCCCGCCCCGGCCCGTCTCGAAGAGCTCGATGGACCGGGCGGCGCGCTCGTCGGCGTCGGCGAGGACGTGCTCGGGACGCGAGGAGGTGCCCAGCGTGATGACGTGGGGGTGCTCCAGCAGGAGGAGGGTGTCTTCGACCTTGCCTTCGCGCCGGTCGACCACCAGCCGCTCCTGCAGGGCAAGGGCTTCGCCGTAGGGGACGCGCCCGAGCCAGCGCGCGTCCAGGATCCTCGTGGGTGCCGACGGCGGGTCGCCCATGGTCTTCCCTCGGGAGCCCCCTCGGGGGTCCTCCCGCCTCGGGCTACGCGTCCTCGGGGAACGCGTCCAGCACCTCCTTGAGGCGGGCCAGGAAACGGGCGGCGTCGGCGCCGTCCACGATCCGGTGGTCGTAGCCCAGGGAGAAGAGCGCGCGCTTGCGAATGGCGATGGCGTCGCCGCCGGTGGTGGGATCCACCACCACCACCACCCGCTTCTCGACGGCGCCCGTCCCCAGGATGGCGGAGGTACCCTTGGGGATGACGGGCATCCCCACGACGGTGCCCAGCACCCCGGGGTTGGTGATGGAGAAGGTCGCTCCCTGGATCTCGTCGGGCACGAGCTGCCGCGCCCGGGCCCGGTCGGCCAGGTCGTTGAGCTTGCGCGCGATCCCCACGAGGCTCAGGTCGTCGGCGTCCTTGATCACCGGAACGATGAGCCCGGGGTTGAGGTCCACCGCCATGCCCAGGTTCACGTTCCCGCGGTAGATGAGGTTGTTGCCCGACACGGCCGAGTTCACCATGGGGAACTCGCGCAGCACCCGGGAGACCGCCCAGGCCACGAAGGCCGTGTAGCTCACCTTGGCCCCTTGCTCGGCCCACTTCTTCTTGTTGGCGGCGCGGAGCGCGTCGATGACCGTGAAGTCGATCTCGATGAAGGAGTGGACATGCGGCGCGACCCGCTTGGCCACCACCATGTGCTCCGCGGTGAGCCGGCGGATCTTGTCCATGGGCTCGACGCGGTCGGCCTCGCGGACCAGGTACTCTGGGTGCTGGACCTCGCCGTAGAAACGCTTCCAGAGGTCGGAGGGGGCCGCGGCGGCCGCCGGCGTCGCCGCAGCGGCCGCACGGGCCGGAGCCGCGGGCGCCGCGGGCGCGGCAGGCGGGGCGCCGGAGTCGATGAAGCCCAGGATGTCCTGCTTCGTCACCCGACCGGCGTGGCCGGTACCGGGCACCGACGCGATGTCGATGCCGTGCTCCTCGGCGATCTTCCGTACCACCGGGGTGGAGCGGGTGCGGAGGCGCTCCTCCGCCGACCCGGCCGGCGGCGCCGCCGGGGGGGGCGTCTGGGGGGCCGGCCCGGGCGGCGCGTCCACGGGCGCCGCGGGGGCCTCCGCGCCCTCCGGTGCGGGCTTGCCGTTCACCGTCGGCGCGCCCCCCTCGGGGTCGATGTAGGCCACGACGGTGCCCACCTCGACGGTGGCTCCCTCGCCCACGACGATCTCCACCAGCGTGCCGGCGCTGGGCGCGGGGATCTCGGCGTCCACCTTGTCGGTGGAGATCTCCAGGATGGGCTCGTCACGCTCCACCGTGTCGCCCACCTGCTTCAGCCACTTCGAGACGGTGCCCTCGGCGATGGACTCGCCCATCTGGGGCATGGGAACTTCAATCCGGGCCACGCTGACCTACTCCAGATCTGTACGGGTTCACGGCGACGGAGACGGTACCCTCCCAGGTGCCGTACGATCCGCCCTGCCCCTCGACGAACAAGCCCAGAACGTTCGCCCCGGTCTCAGTACCGGGCAAGGTATCGCGCGGCGGCGACGATGTCCGCCGCCTGCGGCAGGAACGCGTCCTCCAGGGAGCCGGAGAACGGGACCGGCGCGTCGATGGCGGTGACCCGCAGGATGGGGCCGTCCAGCCACTCGAAGGCCCGCTCGCTCACGCGGATGGCGATCTCCCCGGCTATGCCGCCGGTGCGCGTGTCCTCGTGGACCACCAGGAGCTTCCCCGTTCGCTTCACGCTCTCCACCACCGCGTCCTCGTCGAGGGGGAGGAGCGTGCGCAGGTCCAGGACCTCCAGCGAGATGCCGTCCTCTTCCTCCAGCGCCGCCGCCGCTTCCAGGCTCCTGTGCACCATGGCCCCGTACGTGACCACCGTCGCGTCCCGCCCCTCGCGCACGGTGCGCGCCTTCCCCAGGGGAACCACGTAGTCCTCGTCGGGGAGCACCTGGCGCAGCTGGGGGGCCCGGTACAGACCCTTGTGCTCTTCGTAGATCACCGGGTGGTCGTCGCGGATGGCCGCCTTGAGCAGGCCCTTGGCGTCGTAGGGGGTGCTGGGGTAGACGATCTTCAGGCCCGGGGTGTGGAAGAAGGCCATCTCGACGTTCTGGGAGTGGAACGGCCCTCCCCGGCTCCCGCCACCCACCGGCCCCCGGATGACCAGCGGCATAGGCCCGGCGCCCCGATACGCCGACGTGGCGATGTAGTTGGTGATGACGTCGTACGCGGGGGAGATGAAGTCCATGAACTGCATCTCCACCACCGGGCGCAGGCCCATGTGGGCCGCCCCCGCGGCCGCCCCGGTGAAGCCGCCCTCGGCGATGGGGGTGTCCACGACCCGGGCGGCTCCGAAGTGCTCGAGGAAGCCACGGGTGACCTTGAACGCACCCCCGTAGGCCCCGATGTCCTCCCCCATGAGGAAGACACGCTCGTCGCGCTCCATCTCCTCGAAGAGGGCCTCGCTCACCGCCTCGAGGAGCGTGACGGCCTCGCCACGGCTCGTCCGCGTCAGATGCTCGGGCGCGGGACGGCTCACGAGGTCTCCCGGGCCCGGCGCCGCCCCAGGGTGTGAAAACGGCGGACCTCCCGGAGAGGTCCGCCGCGACGGGAGCCCGGGATGCCCCGGGAACCCAGGAGGCCCGGCGCCCGCAGGGGTCAGCTCCCGGGGTTGTCGGGAGTCGCCCCCTCGGGGGGCGCCGCCGTCTCTCCGCCCAGGCCGGGGAGGATGGGCTCCGGGGCGGGCGCGGTGGCTGGCGCCTGCACCTGGATGACCGACTGGGGCTGCATGGCCCGGGACGACAGGATGGACAGGACGAAGGCCAGCACCATGAAGATGGACCCGGCGATCCAGGTGGCACGGGTGAGGACCGTAGTGGCCTGCCGACCGCCGAGGAGCCCCTCGGTCATGGCCGCGCCGCCGCCCACCGCGGCGAGACCGCCACCCTTCCCCGACTGGAGGAGGATGACCACGCCGAGGAAGATGCCGTCCAGAACCAGGATGGCCAGGAGGAAACCGTACATCGTGCCACCGAACCGTTTGCGTGAATGGAGACCTTAAACGTCAGTGGAGTCGGGGAGGGTGTCAACGCCCCCCGCTCTACCTCGCGGCAGCCACCAGCGCCGCGAACGACGTCGGATCCAGGCTGGCCCCGCCCACCAGGACGCCGTCCACGTCCCGGGCCGCCATGAGCTCGGCGGCGTTGTCCGGCTTCACGCTCCCCCCGTAGAGGATGGGCACGCGGGTGGACTTGGCCGGTCCCACCCGCTCGTCGAGCCGGGCCCGCAGGGCCCCCTGGGCGGCCGAAGCGTCGGCGGGTGTCGCCGTCTCCCCCGTCCCGATGGCCCACACGGGCTCATAGGCCAGAAGGAAGCGTCCCTCAGCCTCCAGGAGGGCCGCCAGAGCGGCGTCGAGCTGCCCGAGGATCACCTCCTCCACGCGCCCGCCCCGGCGCTCGTCCAGCGTCTCGCCGACGCACACCACCGGCACCAGCCCGTGGCGTCGGCACGCGCGGACCTTTCTGGCAACGTCCTCGTCGGTCTCGCCGAAGACGTGCCGTCGCTCGGAGTGGCCGATGAGGGCGAAGGCCGCCCCGGCCTCCCGGGCCATGGCCGCCGAGACCTCGCCCGTGAACGCCCCCTTGTCCTCCCAGTGGACGTTCTGCACGCCGAGCTGGACGCGGGGATCCCGCTCCGGGCTCGAGATCGCGGAGGCCAGGGACAGCGCAGGCGGGAAGACCAGGACCTCGTGGGCCCCGGCGTTGGGGGGCAGGGTCAACCCCGAGAAGAAGGCCCGGGTGTCCCGGGGGCCGTGGTGCATCTTCCAGTTGCCGGCGATGACCGCCATGTCACTCCCCCTCGTCCAGCGCGGTGACGCCGGGAAGCTCGGCCCCGGCCAGGAACTCCAGGGAGGCTCCACCCCCCGTGGACACGTGGGTCAACCGATCCGCCACGCCCGCCCGCTCCGCGGCGGCCGCCGAGTCCCCTCCCCCGAGCACGCCCGTGGCGCCGGCGTCACACGCGTCGGCCACGGCGTGGGCGATGGCGATGGTGCCCTGGGCGAACGCCTCCACCTCGAAGACGCCCATGGGCCCGTTCCAGACGACCGTGCGCGCCGCGGCGATCTCCCGGGCGTAGACCTGTCGGGTGGCGGGGCCGATGTCGGCGATGCGGTCGTCGGGCGCCACCTGGCTCCGCTCCACCACCCGCGTGGGGACGCCGTCGGCGATCTCCGCGGCGACCACGCAGTCCACCGGCAGAAGGAGCCGGTCCCCCGCACGCTCCAGCGTGGCGCGGGCGAGCTCCACCCGGTCGTCCTCCACCAGCGAGGCGCCGGTCTCGAGGCCGAGGGCGCGGAAGAAGGTATTGGCCATGGCTCCGCCGACCAGGAGCCGATCCACCCGCGGCAGGAGCGCGTCGATGACGTCGATCTTCCCGGAGATCTTCGCGCCGCCGAGGATGGCCACGAAGGGCCGTTCGGGGTGCTCCAGGGCGCCCCCCAGGAATCGGAGCTCCTTGGCCAGGAGCAGCCCCGCCACCGCCTCGCCGCCCCTGGCCCTCATGGCACCGGCCAGGCCGGAGGTGGAGGCGTGGGCACGGTGGGCCGCCCCGAAGGCGTCGTTGACGAAGAGGTCGCCCAGCGCGGCCCACTCGGCGGCCAGCGCCCCGTCGTTCTTCTCGTCGCCGGCCAAGAACCGGGTGTTCTCAAGGAGAGCCACCTCGCCCTCCCCGAGCGCCGCCACGGCGCGGCGCGCCGCCTCCCCGGCGGGCTCGGGCACGAACGTGACGCCATCCCCCAGGAGCTGGCGCAGGCGCGCCGCGACGGGCGTGAGCGAGTACGTGGGATCGGGCTTCCCCTTGGGGCGTCCCAGGTGGGAGAGGAGGACCACCTTGGCGCCCGCCTCCTTCAGGAGGCGCAGCGTGGGAAGGGAGGCCTGGATACGCTGGTCGTCGGCGACCGCACCCCCCTCCAGGGGGACGTTGAGGTCGGCGCGGACGACGACGGTACGCCCCGCCAGGGAGGCGGGGGCGAGCTGGGCGACGGTCTTCTTGCTCATGGCTTGCGATCCCGGGAAGGCTACGCGAGAGGACGCGGCAGGAAGCTACACACGAAGGCCCCCGGGCGGTACGTGCCGCCCGGGGGCCCGAACGCCCCTCGCGAGGGAAGCGTCAGCGACGGTCCACGAGCTGCTCGGCGGTGAGGGGAGCTCCGGCGTCGGGGATGTCGGCCACCACCCGGAACACGTAGCGCCCCGGCGGCACCGCGCCCATGAGGACGGACAGGAACTCCCGGGTGGCCCCGCCCGCCGTGGGGCGCCGGTCCCACGTGGGACGGTAGTCGCCCTCGCCCGCCGGTTGGATGGGGAGGTCCCGGATCTCTCCCGTCGCCCGATCCTCGACCTCGGCGCGGAGCCTGTACCAGGATGCCACGCCCCCGACGCCGTAGAGCTCGACGTAGGCGCCTATGGCAGGAAGCCGTACCGGCTGATCCAGGGCCAGGGGAGACATCCAGGCGCCGTCGCGGCGAACCTCCCCAGGGCGGGGCGACGCCGGAACGGTGAGGATCACGTCGGACATGGACGCCCCCGAGGCCGAGGGCAGCGAAGGCGCCGACCGCCGAAGGGCCGCCGCCTGGCCGGTGCGGGGGCTGTAGACCTCCACCACCACGGCGTTCACGCCCGCGGGCGCGGGCATGCGGAGGGAGAGGTCGCCGCGCGCCGCGGGCACGCGCTCCGTGTGGGCGGACAGGGCGGCCCCGGCCGCACCCAGGAGCACCATGGACACGTCCAGGGAGTCCGGCCCACCCGTCGTCAGGACGCCGGGAGCCCGCGCGTACATGGCGACTTCGTCCCCCTCCCCGCCCTCGGCGCGGAACCGACCCACCTGCGCCGCCAGGGCGAAGACCTGTCGGCTGGCGCTGCCGTACCGGTGGGGCACCAGCTCCCGCACCTCGTCCAGATAGGAGCGGCCCTCCGGCGTGAGCGCCATGGCACCCGAGGCGGCCAGCCGCCGGAACGTGAGGTCGGGGCCCGGGCCGAAGTCCCAGAACTCGGTGCGCACGTCGGCACCGTCCTCGAACGCCCGCACCACGTCGGGGCGCCCGTAGCGCACCCATACCTCGCCGGGGTCCGATCGCGTGGATCCGAAGCGGAGGAGCACGTAGGCGGTCCGCGCCATGTGCTCCACCTCGCGCTCGTTGACCGGCGTCGCCACGATGGGGTCGAGTGCCCGCCAATACGCCACGCGCCAGGCCCGCTGCTCGGCCTGGGAGAGGCGCCGGTACTCGGCGCCCTGAGCGCCGAGGAGCAGCGCCGAGATGTCCTGGATCTGCTCCGACTCCTCGGCTGGGAGGAGCTCCGCGGCCTCGCGGAAGACCCGCTCGGCCTCCTCGGATCGGGACAGCCGCTGGAGCGCCAGCCCCGTAAGGAGGAGCCCACGGGGGTCTCCGCCGGAGGCACTCACGAAGCGCTGCGCGCCCACGAGGAGGTCCCCCCACCGCCCCTCGTCCGCCAGCCCGAGGAGGATCTCGACGTTCGCGCCCACGTGGGCGGGGTACGCCTCCACGGCGGAGCGGAAGGACGCCTGGGTGACCGCCCGATCCACCGACGCCCCTCCCTCCAGCGACTCGAAGGAGCGCTCCAGGATCTGCCCGAGCTCCTCGGGGCACAGGTAGTTCCACGCGATGAGGCGGTCCACCGAGGCGTACCCGGAGACCGCTCCCCCGGACGAGCGCGCCTGGGGGCAGGTGGAGGACACCAGGACGTCGGCCCGGATGCGCCCCACGTTCCGGGCGCTCATCCAGTTCGCCTTGACCAGGGTGCCCCGCTCGAAATGGAGGTCCGCGAGGATCACCGGCGCGATGGCGCCGGGATTCCGCTGCGCCCGCTGGAGGCCGCGCTCCAGGAGCACCTGGGCCTCGGTGCGGAGGCCCTGCTTGCGGCGGATGCGGGCCATGGCCAGGAAGGGGGCCGGGTTGTCCGGCGCCCGCACCATGGCATCCTCCAGGAGCTGTCCCACCTGGGTCCGCCAGGCCGTGGGACTCCGCCCCGCAGGGGGCTCGCCCTGGAGGATGTCCTCCATGGTCCCGAGGCCCGCGATGACCCGCTCGTCGTTGCCCAACGCGGAGCGCAGGAAGTCCCCGGCGCTCAGGCGGCCGAAGACGGGGAGCGCCGACCCCTGTCGCCACTCGGGCCCCAGCGCCGGCTGCCTGAGATCCACCTCCCCTGGCTCGCTGACGGGACCGACCTCGGGAAGCCAGTCCGACTCCGACGTGGATTCCGCCGGCTCGAAGCGGACGTCGAACTCCACCCATGTCCCCACCGGGCGCCCACGACGCCGGGCGGGCTCGAAATGGAACGAAGGCGCCACCTGGAGCGCCGCGCGATCGAGGTCGGGGAGCCCGGAGCTCTCCCCCAGGTTCACGAAGTCCACCGCGCCGGTGGAGTCCACCCAGAGGAGCACGCGCACCGTGCCCCCGATCCCCGCGCGCTGGAAGGAGATGGGGTAGTTCCGGCGGATGAGCGCCTCGGCCACGTCCCGGTCGAGGAGCTCGGGGAAGGTCGCTTCCGGCCCGGAGTATCCTTCCACGGGCACCGGGATCGGCGGAGGCCCTCCGGGGAGGACGTCGTCGGAGGTCGCCACAGGGTTGGTCACCTCGGTCCGCCCGTCGCCGGCCAACGCCGGCACGGACACCGACGCCGGAGGCGGCGGCGTCACCACGGCCTGGGGAGTCCCGGCGAGGGTACCCACGAACCGCACCAGGG
The DNA here is from genome assembly GCA_045863275.1 of Gemmatimonadota bacterium. Classification (GTDB taxonomy): domain Bacteria; phylum Gemmatimonadota; class Gemmatimonadetes; order Longimicrobiales; family Gaopeijiaceae; genus SZUA-318. The sequence goes on along the minus strand of BTVB01000003.1, from coordinate 121,965 downwards.
CGGCGCGAGCCGAGGGAACGCTCAGCCCGACCATGAGGAGGCCCGCCACGCCCGCGGCCAGGAGCTGGCGCACCGGCACGGGGCGACGCGCCGGGATCACCTGCCATTCCCGGGCCAGGTCGGCCTCGAGCTCCGGGCCGAAGGAGGGCCGCTCCTCGTACCGGATGGAGGCCAGCTCGGCGTCGAGCGCCACGAGATCCGGGGGAAGGTCCCGGATGGAATCCAGCTTATTCGTCATGATCTCTATTGGAATCGCGGCTCTCGCCGTCCACCGCCGCCCTCAGGCGCTTCAGCGCCCGGTGCAGCCGTACGGCCACCGCATTGTTGCTGATGCCCAGATGCTCCGCGATCTCGGCGTTGTCGAGGCCCGAGCCGTAACGGAGGGACAGGATCTCCTGGTCCGCCTTTCGCAAGGTCTGGGTGCCGTTGAGCAGGCGCTGGATGCGCTCCTGGCGAACCACGCGCTCCTCCTGGGAGGGGACGTCCGCCACCAGGTCCGGGACCCGGTCCAGGGAGACGTGGAGCGACCCCCGCCGCCTGAGGGCCCTGAGGTGATCCGTCACCGCGTTGCGCGCGATGCGGAGGAGCCACGTCTTGGGTGACGCGATGGTGGGGTCGTAGCGGTGGATGGACCGGAGGGCCTTCATGAAGACCTCCGAGGTCACGTCCTCCGCGACCTCCCGCGTGGCCACCCGGAAGCGGACGTAGCGATAGACGGTCCCACGATACTCGTGGAACCAGCCCTCGAAGTCCTGAGGAAGGCCGGGAGTCGGTCGAACGGATCGGCTCCGCGTCGTCACGTCGTGGGTTTGCCCTTGCGCCTGCATCGCTCCGCTATACGCCTCCGCGATGCCTGCGCTTACATGCGAACCGGCCGGCGGGGCGTCTCCCCGCCGGCCGTTCGCGGTACCGCTCTCCGGGGTATCCGTCACCGGGTCCGGCGGCGCCGGCTGGCGACCTTCACGGCCAGCGACGCCTCGTCGGGAGACCGCACCACCAGGTCCAGCGAGGTCCCGCAGTGGCTGCAGGGGATCGTGCCCCCGGCCTCGCCCGCCAGCTCGACCTCGTCCGTGTGCCCGCAGACCGGACAGCGGTAGCTGTGCCAGCCCGGTCCGGCCGTTCCCCCCGGAGCTCCTTCCATGGTCCTTCCTCCGTCAGGATAGCCTCTCCCCCACGTAGCGCGTCAGGTCCACCACCCGTTCCGAGTACCCCCACTCGTTGTCGTACCAGGAGAGCACCTTGACCATGCGCCCGTCGAGGACGTTGGTGGACTTCAGGTCCACGATGCTGCTGTGCGGGTCGCCCGTGTAGTCCACGGAGACCAGGGGCTCGTCGCTCACCCCCAGGATCCCCTTCATGGGCCCTTCGGCGGCGGCTCGGAAGGCGGCGTTCACCTCTTCGATGGTGGTGTCCTTCTCCACCTCGGCCACCAGGTCCACGACCGACACGTCGGGCGTCGGGACGCGGATGGCCGTGCCGTCGATCTTCCCCTTGACCTCGGGGATCACCAGGCCGGTGGCCTTGGCGGCCCCGGTGGTGGTGGGGATCATGGACATGGCGGCGGCTCGGGCCCGGCGCAGGTCCTTGTGCGGCAGGTCCAGGATGTTCTGGTCGTTGGTGTAGGCGTGGACCGTGGTCATGAAGCCGTGGCGGAAGCCGAAGGCATCCATCACCACCTTCACCACCGGCGCCAGGCAGTTCGTGGTGCAGCTGGCGTTGGAGATGACGTGGTGGTTGGCCGGATCGTACTTCTCGTGGTTCACGCCCAGGACCACGGTGATGTCCTCGTTCTTGCCCGGCGCCGAGATGATGACCTTCCGGGCCCCGGCCTGGAGGTGGGCCGACGCCTTCTCCTTGGACGTGAAGATGCCGGTGGACTCGATGACGATGTCCACGCCCAGGTCCTTCCAGGGGAGCTTGGCGGGGTCCTTCTCGGCGAAGACCCGCAGGTCGTCGCCGTCGACGCGGAGGCCCGACTCGGTGACCTCCACCGTGCCTGCGTAGCGGCCGTGAACCGAGTCGTACTTGAGGAGATGGGCGAGGGTCTTGTTGTCCGTCAGGTCGTTGACGGCGACGAAGTCGAGGTCGTTGCGGCCCGCCTTCTTCGCGGCGCGAAGAACGAGGCGGCCGATACGTCCGAATCCGTTGATCGCGACGCGGATGGCCATTCGGTATCGAGGCTCCTGGAGGTGCAGGCGGAGATGGTCGGTCTGAGAATCAGGGGCCGGGGACCCGATGGAACGGGAGCGCCCTCGCGAAGGTCAGGAGAGTGGTCGCTTCGGCTCCGGCCCGCGCCAGCTCCGTGGCGGCGGCGCAGGCGGTGGCCCCGGTGGTGAGCACGTCGTCCACAAGGAGGACGTGCGCGCCTCGGAGGCGGGCTGTTTCCCCTTCCCGCACGGCGAAGACGCCCCTGACGTTAGCCCGGCGCTGGGAGGGGTGCAAGGCGACCTGCGTGGCCCCGCCGCGGGTCCGGACCAGCGCCTCCGAGAGGTCCAGCCGCCGCGCCTCGGCCACGGCCCGGGCGAGGAGGAGTGCCTGGTTGTAGCCCCGCCGCCTCACCCGTCCGGAGGTCGTGGGCACGGGAACCACCAGGCGGGGCGGCCCACCCGCCGTCGAAGGCAGCGAGACCCGCGCCATGGCGTGCCCCATCTCCCCCGCCAGCTCCGCCCAGCCCTCGTACTTGAGGGCGTGGACCAGCGTGTCGGCCGGGGGGGCGAGGAGGTGGGCGTGACGGGCGAACGTCAGGGCCGGGGGCCACTCCCGGCACATGCGGCACGTCTCCCCGCCCCCCCGCCCCGTCCCCCGGGGGTGATGGCACCGCGGGCACCGGGGCCAGGGCGCGGCGGGAAGGCGCGTCCTGCACGTTACGCAGACGAGGGACCCGGTGCCTCCGGGAAGCCAGGCCCCGCAACAGAGGCACCCGGCGGGCAGAAGCAGGTCGAGGACGCCGGCGGCCCAGGCCGCCGCTTTCACCCTCCCCGGCTCCGCCGGAGCGCGTCCCTCATGGCCTGGGCCGGAGCCTCCTTCCCCCACCACCGCTGGAACGCCGCGGCCCCCTGCTGAACGAGCATCTCGGAGCCGTCCGCGGCGCGGACGCCGAAGGCCTCGGCGGCGCGCACGAAGGGCGTCGGCCCGGCGCCGTAGACCAGGTCCATGGCGGCGCCCACCCGGGAGAGGATCTCGAAGTTGAGGGGCGACGGGTCCCCGGGCGCCAGCCCCACGCGCGTGGCGTTCACCGCCAGGTCGAAGCTCTGCCCCCGGAGCTCCTCGGCCAGGGAGGCCACCCGGGCATGGGCCCCGCCGATGCGCCGCGCCACCGCTCGGGCCCGTTCCGTGCTCCGATTCAGGAGCACCACCTCGTCCACGCCCTCCTCCAGGAGCCCCATGAGGGTGGCGCGGGCGGCGCCTCCGGCGCCCAGCAGGAGCACCCGGGCCCCCCGCAGGGACCCGACGAACGCCACGGCCGCGCGGCGGAACCCGTCCACGTCGGTATTGTCGCCGTGGACTCGGCCGTCGGGACCGCCCCAGAAGGTGTTGCACGCGCCGGTACGCCTCACCGCCTCGCTGGCCACGTCCACCACCGAGGCCGCCTTCTCCTTGTGGGGAAGGGTGATGTTCCCCCCTCCTCCGGCGCGGGAGAGCCCCTTCATGAAGCCGAAGAGGTCGTCGCCGGCACACCGGACCGCGACGAAGACGCCGTCCACTTCCGCCGCGCGGAAGGCCGCGTTCTGGATCACCGGAGAGAGGGAATGCCCCACGGGGTCACCGAGGAGGGCGAGGACACGGGTGGACGAGGTGATGATCATGGCGCGACGGGGGGTGCCAGGCGTTGCATGACGGCCTCCACAAGCTCCTCGAGGAGCGTGAAGGTCTCTTCGTACTCGCGATCGGAGCCCCCGAAGGGATCGGGCACCGCGCTTACCCGCCCCCCACCCTGAGCGCCCGCGGCGAAGTCGGGGAGGAGGTGCGCCCTCTCCCCGGCGCCGAGCTCCCTGACCGCCGCAAGGTGGCCGGGGGTCATGGTGAGGACCAGGTCGGCCCAGGCCAGCGCCTCGGGAGTCGCCGGAGCGGAACGATGGCCGGACAGATCCAAGCCCTGCCGGGCGGCGACGCGCCGCGCCCCCTCCGAGGCCGGCGAGCCGCCCGCCGTGGCCACCCCCGCGGAGCGGACCTCGACGTGGCCCCACCCGCGCTCGGCGGCGACGCGGTGCGCGATGGCCTCGGCCATGGGGCTGCGGCACGTGTTGCCCGTGCACACGAACAGGAGCCGGAAAGGCTCGCCGGTGTCCATGTCTTCGTTCATGTGATCCCCGGAAGGGCACAACGCAGACGGCTCAAGGGGACGGAGCCCTCGCGGATCACCGCAGGGACCGGTCCGGTACAGTCGACGATGGTGGAGGGCCCGGACGGTGGGAGGGTGCCCCCGTCCACCACCAGGAGCTCGTCCCCCGCGCCCAGCTCCCGCGCCACCGCCAGCGCCTCCGCCCCGCTCCGTGCCGGGGCGGCGCCCGGTGCATTGGCGCTCGTGGAGGTCAGGGGCGCTCCCACCAGCGCGAGGAGGGTCTCCACCAGGGGGTGGGGGCTTACCCGCACCGCCACGGCTCCCGCCGCGCTCCGGACGCCGTCCGGGAAGATACCCCCCGGGTCGGCCAGCACCAACGTCAAGGCGCCGGGCCAGAAGAGCGACGCCAGCTCCCGTGCGTCCCCCGTCCACGCCAGCCCCTCGGCGTCGGCCGCCCCGCGGATGAGGACCAGGAGGGGACGGTCGGGGTCGCGGCGCTTCAGGTGGCGTACCCGGGCCACCGCCCCCGGAGTGCACAGCCCTCCGAACCCGTACACCGTCTCGGTGGGGTACGCCACGATGCCTCCGGCCCTCACGTGGGCGGCCGCGGGGGCGAGGACCTCGGCTCCGGGCACAGTGCCCCGGACGTCCAGGACGGCGGGGCGGCTCACCCACCCCCTCCGCGGGAGCGGAGGACGGCATCCGCCACCAGCACGTCCTCGGGGCGCGTGACCTTGAGGTTCAGGGGCCCTCCGTCCACCATGCGCACGGGAATCTCCATGCCCTCCACGAGGGACGCGTCGTCCGTGGCCGACCCGAGCTCGCCCCCGTAGGCGCGGCGGGCCACGGCGGCGGGAAAGACCTGGGGCGTGTGAGCGTGCCAGAGGCGGGCGCGATCCGGCGTGGCCACGACGCGCCCCTCCCCGTCCACCTCCTTCATGGTGTCCACCGCGGGACACCCGGCCACCGCCCCCTCCCCCCCCACCGCCACGTCGATGCAGCGCGACACGACGTCGCCGGTAACCAGCGGGCGGGCTGCGTCGTGCACCGCCACCACGTCCAGGTCGTCGGGGAGGGCACGCAGCGCGTTCCGCACCGACTCGGCGCGGGTGGCGCCGCCCGCCACCACCCGGACCCGGGCGTCCACCGCGGTGAGCCAGGCCGGGGGGTCGGCGGCGTCGGCCTCTCCAAGGGCCACCACCACCGCCACCACGCGCCCGTCGGCCAGGAACGGACGCAGCGCGTGGAGCAGCACGGGCTCGCCCCGGAGCGAGAGAAACGGCTTCCGGACCCCTCCCATGCGCTGGCCCGAGCCCGCCGCGGGGATGGCCACGCCGACGCGCGCCCCGCCCCCCGCCCCCCCGGGGCTCATGGGCCGAAGTCCGGACCTGCGTCCGGTCGCCCGCCACCCTCCTGGGGACCGCGGGCCACCGAGTCGAACCGCGTGTACGCCTTCTGGAAGTAGAGCTCCACCACACCCGTAGGTCCGTTCCGCTGCTTGGACACGATGAGCTCCGACTTGCCTTCGAGCTCCTCTCGCTTCTCCGCCGGAGCGTAGTACTCGGGGCGGTACAGGAACATGACCAGATCGGCATCCTGCTCGATGGAGCCCGACTCGCGGAGGTCCGAGAGCATGGGGCGCTTGTCGGTGCGCTGCTCGGGCCCACGGCTGAGCTGGGACAGGGCCACCACCGGGACGAACAGCTCGCGCGCCAGAGCCTTGAGACCCCGGGAGATCTCGCTCACCTCCTGCACGCGGCTCTCGGAGCGGCCGGCGCCGGACATCAGCTGGAGGTAGTCGATGACCACCAGGCCCAGGTCCTTCCCGTCGGCCCTCAGCTCAGATTGCAGCCTACGCGCCTTGGCGCGGATCTCCAGGACGTTGCTTCCCGGCGAGTCGTCGATCCAGATGGGCGCCGTGTTCAGGTGCCCCGCCGCCGCGGCCAGACGCTGGTGCTCCTCCTGGGACAGCCGTCCCTTGCGCAGCTTTTGCGCGTCGATGCGTCCCTCGGCGCACAACAGGCGCTGCACCAGCTGCTCCGACGACATCTCCAGCGAGAAGATGGCTGCGGGGATGTTGTGCCCGATGGCGGCGTTGGCGGCCACGTTCATCACCCACGACGTCTTCCCCATGGAGGGACGCGCGGCGACGATGCACAGGTCTCCCTTCTGGAGCCCCGTGGTCATGCGGTCCAGGTCGGGGAAGCCGCTGGGCACGCCCGTGATGCCCCCCGCCGACTCCTGCAGCTTCTCGATGTGCTCGAAGGCGGACCAGAGGATCTCCTTGATCCAGACGAAACCCTCCCGTTTGTGGCTCTCCGCCACCTGGAAGATGCGGGCCTCGGCCTGGTCGAGGAGCTCGTCCACCTCCCGCTCGCCCTGCTCGTAGACGTCGCGGATGATCTGGGACGCCTGCTCCACCAGGCGGCGCAGGAGCGCCTTGTCCCGGACGATCTTCGCGTGGTACTCCACGTTGGCGGCCGTGGGCACCGCGTCCACGAGGGCCGCCAGGTAGTCGAAGCCACCGGCGGCGTCCATTTCCGCCGTCTTCTTCAGCTCCTCGGAGACCGTGATGACGTCGATGACGTCCCCGCGCTCGTAGAGCCGGACCATGGCCCGATAGAGGCGGCGGTTCGCCTCCCGGTAGAACATGGACTCGTTGACGTGCTCGATGGCGCGGGTGACCGCCTCGCGGTCGATGAGCATGCCGCCGAGCACCGCCGTCTCCGCCTCCAGCGAGAAGGGGGGCGTGCGGTCGAAGACCGCCTGGGCGAAGTTGGGCGAGGCTTCCATTCGGGACGGCTGAGGTTGGAGCGACGCGTCAATCTACGCGTCGAGGGGGTGCAAGGCGAATGCTCCGACGGGCGCGTCAACTCCCGTCCATGACGACGCGGAGGAGCTGGAGATCGTCCCACACGGCCCTCGTCCACCCGGGGTTCCGGAGCAGCGCCGCCGGGTGGTACGTCACCACCAGGGGGACGCCCCGGTAGCTGTGGACCTCGCCCCGAAGCTTGCCGAGGGGCTTCTGCATTCCGGTGAGCGCTTGGGCGGCGAAGGTGCCCACCGCCAGCAGCGCCTGCGGGGCGACGAGCTCGAGCTGCCGCCCCAGGAACGGCGAGCACGCCTCGATCTCCTCGGGGAGGGGATTCCGGTTTCCCGGAGGCCTGCACTTCAGCACGTTGCAGATGTAGACCGACTCCTGGCGAGAGAGGTCCACCGTGGCGAGGAGCAGGTCGAGGAACTGCCCGGCGGCCCCCACGAACGGTAGGCCGGTGGCGTCCTCGTTGGCCCCGGGCGCCTCTCCCACCACCACCAGGCGGGCGTCCACCGCGCCGTCGGAGAACACCACGTGGGTGCGCGTCTCGGCCAGGCGGCAGCGCGTGCAGCCCATGGCCTCGTCGCGGAGGGCTTCGTAGGACGCCGGGAGGACCCTCAGGGCGGCCCGCGATGGAGCGGCGGGCTCGGGGGTCCCCCGGGGCGGGACGGGAGCCTCCGCCGCCGCGGCCCGGCGCGCGTCGGGCACGCGGAGCGCGGCCGGGCCGGGCCGCCCACGCAGCCCCGCTGCCAACGCAAGCGCCTCCTCCCGGGTGAGTCCCTCGAGGAAGAGGTCGGGTCCCCCGATCTCCAGGTGCTGCCGGAGGAGCCTGGCCGCCTCGCGGGAGCCGTCGCCGGAGCCGCTCACCCGCCCGCCACCAGGAGGGCCGCGACCCGGTCCAGCACGGCCTCCGCCACCTCGTCCTTGGTCTGGAGGGGGAGGGACTCGTGGCCGCCCTGGGCGTCGAGGATCGTCACCCGGTTCGTGTCCACCTCGAAGCCCGCGCCCTCCTCGGTGGCGTCGTTGGCCACCAGCAGGTGGAAGCCCTTGGCGTCCAGCTTCCGGCGTGCATGCTCCAGGAGGTCGTGGGTCTCCAGGGCGAAGCCCACCGCCACGCTCCCGGGCTTGCGCAGCGGTCGGGTCTCCGCCGCCACGTCGGGGTTGGCCGCGAGCGTCAGCGTGAGCGCGCCCTCCACCTCGCCGCGCTTCACCTTCCTGTCGAAGGCGGCGTCGGGACGGAAATCGGCCACCGCCGCCGCGAAGATGGAGACGTCGGCGCCGGCGATGAGCGCCGACACGGCCTCGTGCATCTCGACGGCGGTCTCCACCGGGACCGCGTCCACCCCCTCGGGGAGAGGGAGCGCGCTGGGGCCGCTCACCAGCGTCACGTCCGCCCCGCGCCGCCAGGCGGCCTGGGCGAGGGCGAAGCCCATGCGCCCCGAAGACCGGTTCCCCAGGTAGCGCACCGGATCCACCGGCTCCCGGGTCGGTCCGGCGGTGACGAGGACGCGCCGGCTCTCCAGGGCCGGGTCGGCGCCCAGCGCGCGCCCCACGTGCTCCACGATCTGCCAAGGCTCGAGCATCCGCCCCGGCCCCTCCCCCTCCCCCACCGCCAGAAGCCCCTCGGCGGGGCCCGCCACCCGGTAGCCGAGGAAGTCGCGGAGGTGGGCCAGGTTGGCCTGGGTCTGGGGGTGGGCGAACATCCGGTCGTTCATGGCCGGACACACCACCACCGGTGCCCGCGTCGCCAGCAGCGTGGTGCAGATGAGGTCGTCCGCCCGACCGTGGGCGGCCCGCGCCAGGAAGTCGGCGGTAGCCGGCGCCACGCACACCACGTCCGCCTCGCGCCCCAGGCGGATGTGCAGCGCCGCACCCTCGCCGCTGAAGAGGTCGGTGAGGACCCGCCGCCCGGTGACGCCCTCGAAGGAGAGGGCGCCCACGAACTCCCGGGCCGCCCGGGTCATCACCACGTCGACGGTGGCGCCCAGGCGAGTCAGGTCCCGGGCCACCTGGACGGACTTGTACGCCGCGATGCCCCCGGTGACCCCGAGGACCACGTGCCGCCCCTCCCAGGGACGGCGCGGGGTGAGCGCGACGGACACGGCGCTACTCCTCGCGGCGCCGCCGCTTCACGAGGCGAAACTCGATCTGTCCGGAGGTCAGAGCCTCCAAGGACCGCGTCGTGAGCTTCTTCTCCTCACCCAGGGGCAGCGCCTCCCGGGGAAGCGAGTTGAGCTCGCGGGCGTACTTGGCCGCCACCAGGACGCCCAGGTACTTGCTCTCGGTCCCCTTGGCCACCTCAACGGGGGTGAACACGCGCATGCACTGCCTCCTATCCGCCTACGTGAGTGTACTCGTCCTTCAGGAGCCGGGCGATCCGGCTCCGCATCTCCTCGACACTGCTCCTCAGGGCCCGCGCCCGCGCCGTGCGACGCGACTCGGCCCTCACGATGCCCTGGATCTCCGTGAGGCAGCGATCCAGGTCGTCGTTGACCACCACGTGGTCGAATTCCGTCACCGCCTCCAACTCCTTCAGGGCGCTGCGCAGCCGGCGTGCCACCTGCGCGTCGCCCTCCGTGCCCCGTCCCGTGAGGCGCTCCACCATCACCTCCACCGAGGGAGGCAGCACGAAGACCAGCAAGGCTTCGGGCACCGCGCTGCGGATCTGACGCGCGCCCTGCACGTCGATGTCCAGCACCACGTGCCGCCCGGCGTCCGCCGCGGCCTCCAGCTCCTTCCTCGGCGTGCCGTAGAGCAGGCCGTGGACCTCGGCCCACTCGGCCAGCGCCCCCTCCGCGACCATGGCCTCGAAGGTCGCCCTGTCCACGAAGCGGTAGTCCACCCCGTCGTGCTCGCCCCCCCTCGGGAGACGGGTCGTCACCGAGACGCCGAAACAAAACGCGTCCGAGCTCTCCACCAGGCGGTGGGCCAGCGTTGTCTTCCCGACCCCGCTGGGCGCCGCCAGGACCACGGGGAACGGCTGGTACGCCAGCGCGCTCACTCCACGTTCTCCACCTGCTCGCGGAGTCGCTCGATCTCCTCCTTGAGCGCCATGGCCGCCTCGCCGATGGCCGCGTCGTTGGCCTTGGAGCCGATGGTGTTGGCCTCCCGGTGCATCTCCTGGACGAGGAAGCCCAGACGCTTTCCCACCGACTCCCCCGAGTCCTTGTCCGAGGCCAGGGCGTCGGAAAACGCCTGGACGTGCGCCCGGAAGCGCACGATCTCCTCGTTGATGTCCCAGCGCTCGGCCACGTACGCCACCTCCCGCGCGAGGCGGTCCTCGTCCACCTCCACCTGCTGGGAGAGCTCCCGCACCGCCTCCCGGAGGCGGTCTCGCTCCCGGACCAGGCGCTCGGGCGCCCGGGCCGCCACCACGTCCAGGCTCACTGCCATGGCGCCCAGTCGCTCCTCCAGGTCACGTCGGAGGCGCGCCCCCTCGGCCTCGCGCAGGGCCACCAGCCCCCGCGTCGCCTCCTCCGCCATCTCCCGGAGCACCTCCACCTCCACCTCGGGAAGATCCTCCGTCTCCGGCGCCCGGAAGATCTCCCCGAACCGGGCCAGCATGCCCAGGTCCACCGAGCCCGGCACCCCAAGCTCGGTGTGGAGCTCTTCCAAGGCCTCCTTGAGCGCCCGAGCCTTCTCCATGTCCACCCGAACGCCGGCTCCCCGCTCGCCTGCGCGCCGCTCCACCGCCAGGTAGAGCGTGACGTGGCCCCGGGCGACGTGGCGCCGGAGGACCTCGACGAGGTCCCGCTCGAAGCGGTCGAAGCCCGCGGGGGTCTTGAGGCTGGGGTTGAAGAAGCGGTGGTTCACCGACTTCACCTCCAACCTCAGGTGCCCGGCGGGTGTGTCCCGCTGGGCCTCCCCGTACCCCGTCATGCTGCGGATCATGGGCGGTCAGGCTCTCCTGCGTTGGTTCATCCAGAGCCTAGAAGATTAACGTCGGGCGGCCTCGGATCGAAGGGACGGCGGGCTGGCTGGCTCCGGAGCTCAATTCCACATCGTCCACCGGAGGCCGTAGGTGGCCCGGGTGGCGGGAAGGAGCCGACCGGGGAAGCTCTGCAGGTCCCGGCGGATGGCGAAGTTCTCCCACCCGATGAAGATCCGCACCGTCACGATGCGGGCCTGGATGCGCGCGTACCAGTTCTGATAGAAGGGGACCGTGGCCAGCTCGGGCCCCAGGGGGTTCCCTTCGTCGTCGCTCAGCTCGCCCACCACCTGGCGCACGGTCATGGGGTCGTGGCCGCGCACGCCAAGGGTCCACCAGAGCTCGAAGTTCTCCGACGCCAGGAAGGTGTCGTGGAAGACGAAGGCCCCCTGGTAGGTGCGCCGGGGAAGGTACGACCACCCCTCGTCCCACTGCTGGAGGCCGCCCTCGACGCGGAGCCCGGCCAGGGGCGTGGGGAGGCGGACCCACACCTCCCACCCCTCCCGGCTGCCGCCGGCCAGCGCGGGCTCGCCCAGGTCGGGCCTGAGCCCCAGGGGGAGGAGGGAGTCGGCCTCGAGGCGGAGCCGGGCCCCGGAGACGGCCACGTCGCGCCACGCCCACTCAGCCCCGATCCGGCTGGCCGTACGGTCGGTCACGCGGAACGGGGGCGGCGGCTCGGCCGCCGTGGAGTCCGGCTCCGCCGGCTCCCCGGACGCGGGGTCGGGCTCGGGAAGGCGCGCTACGGGAAAGGTCCTGGACCCCACCGTCCCCGACTCCCACGAGCCGAAGAGGGAGAGCCCGAGCAGCGGACGCGTCCAGGCCCGGACCTGGCGCGCGCTGGTGCCATGCCCCGCCCACGAGGCCCGGGTGAGGCCGACGCTGAAGCCTCCGGCCTCCGGCCGGTCGGCCCCCACCTCGAGGTCGACACGGTCCGTGGGCAACTCGTCGCCCCCGAACCGGCGATACGCGCCGCGGGCGAAGGTGCCCGCGCGCTCGAAGGCGAGGCGGGCGCCCATCTGGGAGCGCGTGCCGCCCTCCAGCGCGTACTCCTCGCGGTCGTCCTCGACCTTGTGGGTGGACCGGCCCCAATAGGCCTCGGCGTTCAGCCCAGGGAAGACCGTGGCGCGACCCCGGATGGTCCAGTCGGTGCGCGTCAGGGGCCACGGGTACTCTTCGGCGGCGCCGGTCGATCCCACGCGCCTGAAGTCCATGGCCAGGCCCGCCGCGTCGCCCCGGTGGAGCTGGTAGCGGAGCCAGGTGCCGGTCACGCTGCCCTCCTCGTTGCCCCGCGCGCCCCGGGAGTCGGTGCGCTCCAGGGCCACCCCCACGCTCCCCCCCAGCGCGGTGGGATCGGCGAAGGTCCCCCGCAGGAGGTTCGTGTTGAGGTCGCCGGCGCCGGCCTCGATGAGGGAGTAGGGTCGACCGTCGTCGTATTCCAGCCCCTCCAGGTGGACGACCAGCTCGTTCATGGACCGCTCCACGCGGACCATGGAGAGCCCCGCGAGCCCGATGCGGGCCAGGTCGGCCACGCCACCCTCCAGGGGAACGACCTCGAAGCCGTCGCGGAGGACGCGGACGCGACCTCCGCCCACGCCGAACGCGGTGGCGCCCGCCGGGTTGCCGAAGTCCCCGGCCAGGAGCGGGATCACGCCGGGCACCTCCCCCAGGAGCTCCGCCAGCGTCACCGCCCCCGTGGCCAGCATCTCGTCGTGGCTCCACGACCAGACCCCACGGGCCCAACCCGCGGGGACGCCCCGGTCCATCCGGGGAAGGTTGTAGAAGATGGTGTCGGCGGCGGCCGAGTCGGCGGAGGCGGCGAGGGTGTCGGCGCGGAGCGTATCGGCCAGCAGCGTGTCGGCCCGGAGGGTGTCCGTACGCAGCGTATCCGCGCGCACGGTGTCGGGCGGCTCCTGTGCGCGGACGCCCCGGGGAAGCGCGACGAGGGCCGCCGCGAGCAGCGCGAGACGGACGAGCCTCCCGGCCCCGTTCGCGGACCGGGCGGGCGCGGCGGTGGCGGTTTCCACGATCAGCGGGCCCGGCTCCTCACCCAGTCCACGAGGAGGCGCATTGGGAAGCCGTACCCGCCCTTGCGCTGGTACGGCAGCTTCCCGTCGCCGTACGCCGTCCCCGCCACGTCCAGGTGGGCCCACGGGGCGTCTCCCACGAACTCCTTGAGGAAGGCCGCGGCGGTGATGGATCCGCCCTCCCGCCCTCCCACGTTCATGAGGTCGGCGTACTCGCTCTCGAGCTGCTTCGCGTATTCCGGCCAGAGGGGGAGCGGCCAGCACCGCTCGCCGGACCGGGCACCCGCGGCGCGCAGTTCCTCCACCAGGGCATCGTCGTTGCCCATGACCGCCGCGGCGTGCCGCCCCAGGCTGATCACCACGGCCCCGGTGAGGGTGGCGCAGTCCACCATGGCCGCCGGCCTCATGCGGGCACCCCAGGCGAGGGCGTCGGCGAGGATGAGTCGGCCTTCGGCGTCGGTGTTGATGACCTCCACCGTCTTCCCCGCCAGCGTCTGGATCACGTCGCCGGGCTTCACGGCGGTCCCCGACGGCAGGTTCTCCGACGCCGGGACGATCCCCACGACGTTGGCCTTGACGCCCAACGCGGCCACGGCCTGCATGGCGGCGATGACGGCGGCCCCGCCCGACATGTCGAACTTCATGTCCTCCATGCCCGACGCCGGCTTGATGGAGATCCCGCCGGCGTCGACCGTGAGTCCCTTGCCCACCAGCACCAGGGGAGGCTCCCCTTCGGCGCCTCCGCGGTGCTCGAGGACGATGAGCCGCGCTTCCTCCTCCGATCCCCGGGAGACGGCGAGGATGGCGTGCATCCCCTCCTGCCTCATGCGGGCCTCGTCGAAGACCGTGCACCCGAGGCCGTTGGCCTCCGCGACGCGCACGGCCTCGGCGGCCAGGTGGGACGGCGTCGCCAGGTTGCCCGGCCGGGACTGGAGCGTGCGGGCCAGGTTCTGGGCCTCGGCGATGACCGCGCCCACCCGGGCGCCCTCGGCCAGCTCGGGCCCGTCTTCGCCGAAAAGGTCCACCCGCTCCACCTGCGTCTCGGGCTCGTCCTGGGGCTTCTTCAGCTCCACGAAGCGCCAGGCCGCGAGGACCGCCCCTTCCGCGGCGGCCTGGGCCAGGGGGGCGCCCGCCACGGCACCCAGCCCGTCCACACAGACGGACACCGACGCGAGGCCCATGCGCTCGGCCACGCGAACCGCCCGCGCGGCGTAGCGCCGGACCTGCTCGGCGTCGAAGTCCCCTGGCTTCCCCACCCCCAGGAGCACGACGCGGCGGGGGCCGGCCTCCCCTCCGTAGAGCACGACTTCGTCCTTGCCCTTCCCCTTCACGTCGCCTGCGGCGACGACCCGGGCCACGGCCCCGGCCAGGGCCGCGTCGACGCGGGCGAGGAAGCCGCCGCCGACCGCCGCACCCTCGGGGACCGGAACGGCCAGGAGGGGCGTGTCGTGGGACAGGGGATCGGTGGCGTGGAAGGCGGCCTGCATGGCGGGGTCTCGGGAAGCCGGGAAAAAGAGCCTCAGAAGTTATTCCGGCGCCGCTGAAGGGGGCAAGACGAGCTTTCCTTACCCCGGCGGACGGCCGAAGTTGGGCGCGAAGGCGGGTCCACCAACGCCAAGGAGGCGGGAATGAGCGCGAGGGCAGCCGTGGTAACCGGGGGGACGGGGGCCTTGGGAAGCGCCGTGACGGGGGCCCTGCTCCGGGACGGCTGGCGCGTGTACGTGCCGTGGGTGACGGAGAAGGAGGCAGCGCGCCTGCGCGAGAGCCTGGGGGACCCCCCGGCCCTGATCACCCGGCGCGCCGACCTGGCCGACGCGGACGCCGTGGAGGCTTTCTTCACCCAGGTGGACGCCGGCCCGGGAGGTCTCCGTCTCCTCTGCAACCTGGTGGGCGGCTTCGCCATGGCGCCGGTGGAGGGGACGGAGCCTGCAACCTGGGAGCGGATGGTGACCCTCAACGCCACCGCCCCCTTCCTCGCCATCCGCTCGGCCGTACCGCGCCTCCGCGCCGCCGGCGGAGGCGCGGTGGTCAACGTGGCCGCGGCGGCTGCGCTGGGCGGGCCCGTGGCCGGCATGAGCGCCTACCTGGCCGCCAAGAGCGCCCTGGTGAGCCTCACGCGGAACCTGGCGGCGGAGCTGGCCGCCGACGGCATCACGGTGAACGCCGTCGCGCCCACCGTCATCGACACCCCCGCAAACCGGGCCTCCATGCCCGACGCGGACCCGTCGACGTGGCTCTCCACGGACGAGATCGCCGACGTGGTGCGCTTCCTCGCGGGGCCCTCGGCGAGGATCGTCACCGGAAGCGTGCTGGAGCTCAGGAGGGGCTGAGGAGCGCCCTGCGCATGGCCAGGATGGTGTCGGGACCGGTCCTGCAGCATCCCCCCACCACCCGCGCGCCTCTCCGGACCCACCCGGGGGCGGACGCGGCCGGATCGGGCCCGGTGGCACCGGGGGCCCAGCGCTTGGTGACGGCGTCGTAGATCTCCCCCGAGTTGGGGTACGCCACCAGCGGGAGGTCGGTGCCGCGCCGAAGGCGGTCCAGGAGGCCGTCCACGCGCTCGGGAGGCACGCAGTTCACGCCCACGGCCATCACCCCCGGAGCCCCCGCACAGACGGCGGCCGCCTCCTCCACGGGCGTCCCGTCGGCGAGATGCGCTTCGTCGCGGCACTGGAAGCCGATCCAGGCCCACGTCCCGGGGGTCTCTCCCAGGAGGCGGACCAACGCGCGG
Source organism: Gemmatimonadota bacterium (assembly GCA_045863275.1). Lineage (GTDB taxonomy): Bacteria > Gemmatimonadota > Gemmatimonadetes > Longimicrobiales > Gaopeijiaceae > SZUA-318. The sequence continues at coordinate 106,185 of BTVB01000003.1, read as the reverse complement.
GCCTCGGCGAGGGACGGGATGGTCTCGCACCCCAGGACGTCGGCGCCGGATGCCGCCAGGAGACGCAGGCGGTCCCCGTGCCAGTCGTGGAGCTCCTCCTCCCCCACGCCGTAGCGCCCCGTGTACTCCGAGCCGTCGGCCAGGTAGGCGCCATAGGGACCCACGCTGGCCGCCACCAGCGGGCGGATCCTGCCCTTCCGGTTCGCGGCCCGGGCCCAGAAGGCGTCGCGGGCCTCCACCGCCAGGGCCACGGCCCGCCGGAACGCCTCCTCCGCGCGGGGGGCGGTGACGCCACGGGCAGCGAAGCCCGGGAAGGTGGCCTGGTACGTCACCGTGGCGATGCAGTCGGCCCCCGCCTCCAGGTAGTCGGCGTGCACCGCGCGGACCGCATCCGGCCGCTCCAGGAGGACGCGCGCGGACCAGAGGGGGTCGTCCAGGTCCTCGCCCCGCGCCTCCAGGGCGGTGGCCAGCCCCCCGTCCAGGAGGACGAAGCCCTGGACGTCGAGGAACGGCTGGAAGGGGTGGGCCCGGGTCACGCCCTCAGAGTACGCCGGCCACCGTCTCGGCGGCCAGGTGGTCGACCACCGTGAGGAGGTCTCCCGTCTCCTCGTAGACCTCGAGCTGGCGGTGGGCGCTGGTCCCCTCGTCCAGGATCTTGTGGGCGTAGGCCACGTGGTCCCGGGAACCGAGGTCGTCCAGCACGTCGTCGACGAAGTCCAGGAGCTCCAGGATCATGTCCCGCGTGGGCACCTCGGTGCCCTTGCCCAGGTCGATGAGGTGGCCGTCGATGCCGTAGCGCGCCGCCCGGAACTTGTTCTCCTGCAGGAGGGCCAGCGAGTAGCTCCGGAACGTCAGGTTGTCCCTCCGCAGCCTCCACAGCTTGGCCACGATGGCCTGGATGAGCGCGGCGAAGCAGACCACCTCGTCCACCCTCGTCCCCATGTCGCAGATCCGGAACTCCAGGGTGGGATAGAAGTGGGAGGGCCGGATGTCCCACCAGAGCTTGGAGGGGTCTTCCATGCTGTTGGCGCGCACCAGCGTGGAGACCAGGTACTCGTACTCGGCCCAGTTCTCGAAGGCCGGCGGCATGCCCGAGCGGGGGAAGGGCCGCCACACCACGGTGCGGTACGACTTGAGGCCCGTGTTGCGCCCCATCCAGAAGGGGGAGCTGGCCGAGAGCGCCAGGAGGTGGGGGAGGAAGTACCGGGCCACCTTCATGGTGTCCATGAGGAACTCCCGGTCGTCCACGCCCACGTGCACGTGGGTCCCGAAGATGAGGTTCCGGCGGGCCAGGTCCTGGAGGTCCTCCTCCAGCCCCAGGTACCGGTCCATGGGCGTGATGGGGAGGTCCGTCCACGAGGAGATGGGATGGGTCCCCGAGGCCAGGATGCACAAGCCCCGCTCTCCCGCCAGCTCGGAGACCGCCCGTCGGAGACGCACCACCTCCGCCCGGATCTCGGCGGGCGTCCGGCACACCTCCGTGCCCACCTCCACGGTGGACTGGTGGAGCTCGGGCTTGATCCCCTTCACCGTGAGGCGCCCCTCCTCCAGCACCGCGGTGATGTAGGGGTGGAGGAGCCGGGTCTCGGGGTCGATGACCTGGTACTCCTCTTCCACCCCCAGGGTGAGGGAAGGCGGTTTCACGCTGGCCCCCTTGTGGTCCGGGAACGCCGCCAGACCGGGCAACCCGACGGACGCCGGGGGTCTGCCGACCTAAAGGTATCCCCCCGGGGCCCCTCCGGGCACTCCGTGCCGCCCGGCGGCAAGGATGTACCGCTCTCCGCGAGGCCCGACGGGCGCCGTGGCGCCGCCCCCGGGGCCCCTCCCCCGCCCGGCGACGGGGTACGGAACTTGCACGGATCTCCCGTACCCCCCCGGGTGGGCCGGACCCATGGAAAACGTGCCGGTACCCCAACCTCTTCCCGACCGCCTGACGGGCGGCTCCACGGATCGGCTGCTCAGCGGCCTCTTCCGCGAGAGCCCCCTGCCCATGCTCCTGGTGGACGTGCGCTCCCGCCGGATCACGCGGGTCAACCACGCCCTGAACCGCCTCCTGGGGTTCGACGCCGGGGAGCTGGAAGGACGGGCCCTGCGCGAGCTGGACACGGGAGACTCCACCGACCTGGAGGAGCACCTCCTCCTGGCGGTGGCGTGTGGCGACGACCAGCCCCGGGAGCGTCGGTGGCACGGCGCAGATGGAGACGCCGTCCCCGTGGAGCTCCGGGCAGCGCGACTCCACGGCGACCAGGGGACCATCCTGGCCCTGTACGTCCGGGATCTCCGGGTCGACGAGAAGGAGGACGAAGTCGAGGCCGCCGCCGAGAGGGCCAATGCCCGCCAGCTCCTCGCCCGCAAGCACGAGGCCGTGGGACGGCTGGCCTCGGGGCTGGCGCGGGAGTTCGGCGCCGTCCTGGACCACATCGCACGGACCGCCGAGGACCTGAGGGGCACCGGAGCGTCACCGGGACCCGAGGCCGGGAGCCTGGAGTCCCTCCTGGAGGCGGGAGAGAAGGCACGGCGCCTGGTGGCGGAGCTCCTGGCCTTCACCGGCCAGCAGCAGACGGAGGCGCGCACGGTGAGCCTCAACCAGGTCGTGCTGGACACCGAGGAGTCGCTCCGGGACCTCCTCCCCCACGACATCGGCCTCATGGTGCGGCCCGGGCCGGAGACGGGCGGCGTGAGCGCCGACCCGGTGCACCTCCAGGAGATCCTGGCCCGCCTGGTGGAGCGGGCCCGCGTGGCCATGCCCGACGGCGGATACGTGGTCGTGGCCACCGAGGAGGTCGAGCTGGACGCGGACTTCGTGGCCCAGCACCCTTCCACCCAGCCCGGGCCCCACGCGGTGCTGACCGTGACGGACACGGGCACGGCGCTGGACGAAGAGGCCCAGAGCCGGATCTTCGAGCCCTTCTTCTCCAGCCAGGAGATGGGACAGGGGAGCGGCCTGGGTCTGGCCACCGCCTACGGGCTGGTGAAGCGCAACGGGGGCACCATCTGGGTCACCAGCCGTCCGGGCATGGGCACCACGTTCCGGGTGTACCTCCCGCGGGTGGGAGGGAGCACGGCTCCGGCGGCCTGAGGGGGGCCCCGTGGGGGCGGCGGGCCTCCATTGCCCGGGGGGCGTGGGCGTCGTAGCGTGACCCGACCCCTGGCCCCGGAGGCACCATGACCCCGTCCCCGATGGACCGCCGCGCCTTCGCGCGCCTCTTCGCCTTCGGCGGCTCCGCCGCCCTCCTGAGCCACCCGGCCGTGCGGGAGATGGCGGCCTCGCCGGCCCCCACCACCCTGCGGCGCGCCGGCGCCGTGGACTGGAGCGCGGTGCGGAGCCACTTCCTCCTCCCCGAGGAGCTGGCGGTCCTCAACGCCGCCAACCTGTGCCCGGCGCCCAGGGAGGTCATCGAGTCCGTGAGGAAGGACACCGACGGCCTCGACCGGCTCCCCGTGCCCTCGTTCCGCAACGAGATGCACGGCGTCAAGAGGGGCACCCGGGAGCTGCTGGCCGAGTACCTCCGCGCGACCCCCGGGGAGATCCTCGTCACCCGCAACACCAGCGAGGGGAACAACTGGGTCTCGTCGGGCCTGGACCTTGGCCCCGGCGACGAGGTGGTCATCTTCTCCGACAACCACCCCAGCAACAACCTGGCGTGGAAGGCCAAGGCCGAGCGCTTCGGCTACACCGTGCGCGAGGTGCCCCACGTGGATCCCCACCCTGGAGCCGAGGCCTACCTGGAGGCCTTCGCCGCGGCGCTCACGCCCCGGACGAGGGTGCTGGCCTTCACCCACCTCACGAACACCTCGGGGGACCTGTTCCCCGCCGCCGAGCTGTGCCGGATGGCCCACGAGCGCGGGGTCCTCACGCTGGTGGACGGCGCCCAGAGCTTCGGCCTCCTGGACGTGGACCTGTCGGCCATGCAGCCGGATTTCTACACGGGGAGCGCCCACAAGTGGCCGTGCGGGCCCAAGGAGGTGGGCGTGCTCTACGTGAACCGCCGCGTCCAGGATCGCTTCTGGCCCTCGGTGTACAGCGCCTACACGGGGGAGACGGACCTGGCCCGCACCCACGAGGGGCTGGGCCAACGCGACGAGCCCGCCATCCGCGGCTTCGCCCGGGAGCTGGAGTTCCTGCTGTCCATCGGCAGGGCCGAGATCGAGGCCCGGAGCCGGGCCCTGGCCGACGCCGCCGTGGAGGGGCTGGGCCGCCTGGACGGCGTGCACCTCTGGACGCCGACGGACCCGTCGCGGCGGGTGGCGGTGGTGACGTTCCGTGCCGAAGGGATGGACCCGAACCGCACCGTGGAGGCCCTGGAAGCCGACGGCATCGTGGCCACGCCCCGGGGCGGCCAGGACCGTCCGGGGATCCGCTTCTCCCCCCACTTCTATAACTCCTTCGAGGACGTGGAGCGCGGGGTGGCGGCCATCGGGCGGTACCTGCGGACGGGACTGTAGCCCCACCCCACCGGCTTCACCCTCCACCGACCTCCCTGTTACCGGCTCCTTGCACCGCCTCGATTTTCGGTTTATCTTCGGTTGATTCGGTATTTGTTCGGTTCCCCGGGTCCGACGACCCGCCCGACCCGTTCGCGGTGGTGGGGTGAGGTGGTGTGGCCGTCTCCGGAAGCACGGTACGGGTGTCCGCTGGGCGGGCGTCGGTCCCGGGGTTCGTCGTCTCCTCCGGTCCCATCCCGCCATGGCCCAGCCCCCTACCCGCGCCCAACGTGGTCCCACCCACCCGAACGGCGGTGGGTGGGATGCTGGGAGCACGGAGAACACGCAGCGGGAGAGCGGCCATGGCTGGAGCACCCCCTGGAGCCTCGCTTCCACGGTGGGTTCCGCGGCTCCCGGGAGCCGCCAGGCTCTCTGCCTCTGGCTCCCCACCTTCGAGCTCCGCCTGGAGCTGGTGCGGGCCCCGGAGCTGGACGCCACCTCCGTGGCCCTCCTCTCTCCCGGGGAAAGCACCCGGCGCACCGTCTGGCAGGTCTCGGAACGGGCCCACGACGCCGGCGTGCGCCCGGGCCAGCTCATCTCCCAGGCCGTCTCCCTCTGCCCCACCCTCACCCTCCTGGAGCCCGACCCGGCCCACTACGACGCCGCCGTGGACGCCATGCTGGACGCCCTCACCGAGCTGACCCCCGTGGTGGAGCCTTCCGGCCCGGGGCGGATCTTCCTGGGCATGGACGGGCTGGAGCGCCTCTTCGGGCCCCCCCGCCGGCAGGCCGAGCGGGCGCTCCACGCCCTCTTCCGGGTCTTCCCCGCCCCCCTGGTAGCCTCCACCCGGGCGGGGATGGCCCCGGGGAAGTTCGGCGCCTGGGTGGCGGCGGCCTCGGGGTGCCCGGGGGTGCCCACAGTGGTCCCCGAGGAGACGCTGGTGCCCTTCCTGGCCTCCCACCCCGTGGGCGCCCTCCCCGTGGACCCCGTGGTGATCCAGCGCCTGGAGCGCCTGGGCGTCGCCACCCTGGGGGCGCTGGCCCGCCTCCCCGAGCCGGCCCTGGTGGCCCAGTTCGGCGAGGAGGGGCGGAGCGCCCTGGCCTGGGCCACGGGGCGACGCCGGGACCCGGTACGGCCCTGGCACCGCCCCCGCCCCATCCGCGTCTCCCTGGACTTCCCGGTCCCCGTGGGGACCACCGAGACGCTCCACGGCGCCCTGGACCGGCTGGTGGAACGGGCCCTCTCCCGTCCGGCCCGCCGGGGCCGGAGCGTCACCGCCGTGCGCCTGGGTGCCCACCTGGAAGGTGGAGGCTCCTGGCTCGTGGAGGCGGTGCTCCGCGAGCCCACCGCCACCCGGGACCGGATCGCCTCCCCCCTCCGGGGGAAGATGGCCCTCTCCCCTCCATCCCGGGCCGTGGAGACCCTCGTCCTGGAGCTCACCCGCTTTGGAGCCCCTTCGGCCCAGACCGGGCTCTTCGACCGGAGGGACGAGAGCGGCCGGGAGGAGGTCGGGCGGGATTTCGTAAATGGAGAAGTTCCTGCATCCCTTAAAGATGCGATTAAAGAGCTGAAGTTACGTCTAGGACATGCCCCCCTGTACCGCGTGGTGGAGATGGACCCCTGGTCCCGGATCCCCGAACGCCGCCACGCCCTCCTGAGCTTCGACCCGTGAGCCTCCCGTGAGCGATGCCCCCCACCTCCGCCCCCTGGGGCGCCCCCGCCCCGTGGACGTCCGCACCGACGAGCGCGGCGAGCCCCTCTCCGTGCGCCTCCCGGGCAAGACCGCCCGGAAGGTGGAAGCCGTCCGGGAGGCGTGGCGCATCGACGACGAGTGGTGGCGCGAGCCCATCTCCCGGGAGTACCGTGCGGTGGTCCTGGACGACGGCCGTCCCGTCACCCTCTACCACGACCTCCTGGACGGCCGCTGGTATGCCCAGAAGGGAGAGTAGCCCCCGGACGGCGGGCACCCGATGACGACGCGCGACCATGGCTGACCCCCTCATCACAAGGCTGGAGCCCCTCCGCCCCCGGGGACTCCGGCTCCGCGTCCACCTGTGTCGGGGAGAGCCCCTGGAGGTGGCGCTGGAGGCCGTGGAGCGCATGGGGCTGGGCGTCGGTGACCCCCTGCCCCCCAACGCGCGCCACCACCTCCTGAACGCCGACGCCGACGTGAAGATCCGGGAGGCGGCCCTGGGCCTCCTCTCCCACCGGGCCCGCACCCGCGCGGAGCTGCGGCGCAAGCTCCTGGACAAGGGGTTCGGTCCGGCCCGGGTGGACCCTTGCCTGGACCGGCTGGAGGACCGGGGCCTCCTGGACGACGCCGCGGTGGCGTCCGCCTTCGTCCGGGACCGCCTCCGCCACCGACCCCGGGGCAAGGGGCGCCTGACCCGGGAGCTCCGGGCCAAGGGAGTGGCCGACGCCCTGGCCCGTGGCGTGGTGGACCGTGTCCTGGAGGACGAGGAGGTCACCGACGAGACCCTGGCGCTCCAGGTGGTGGAGGGGTGGCTCCGGCGGCAGGGCCCCGGCGTCATCCATGCGCTCCGCTCGGGTGCCCGCTCCCCCGAGGCCGAGAAGGCGCGCAGGCGCCTCCACGGGTATCTCGCCCGGCGGGGATTCGGCGGGCCGGCGCTTTCCCGGGCCATGGATCGGGCGACCCGCCCACCGGACGCGGACGCCTGAGCACCCTGGTCAAGCCCGGTCAATTGTTCGACCATTCAGGAGGCCCGATGCGGCGCGCATGACATTCCCCCGACCCTCCCGGACGGTAGCGCACCCCATGAGGACGACGGCGACCCTTCTCCTGGTCCTCCTCCTTCCCCTCCCCGTCCACGGCCAGACCGCCCGTGAGATCATCGACCGGGTGGACCGCCTCACCCGGGGCGAGTCGAGCCAGGGTCGCGTGGAGATGCAGATCGAGACGGAGCACTGGAGCCGCTCCCTGGAGATGGAGGTGTGGTCCCTGGGGACCGACTACTCCCTGGTCCGGGTGACCGCCCCCCCGCGGGAGGCGGGGACCGCCACCCTCAAGGCCCACGAAGAGGTCTGGAACTACCTCCCGCGCGTGGACCGGACCATCAAGGTGCCGCCGTCCCTCATGATGGGGGCGTGGATGGGCTCCCACTTCACCAACGACGACCTGGTGAAGGAGAGCCGCCTTGTGGACGACTACGACATAGAGATCACCTTCGAAGGAGCACGGGACGGCGTCGCCGTCTGGGAGTTCGACCTCACGCCCCGCCCCGAGGCGGCGGTGGTCTGGGGTCACATCGAGTGGCAGGTGCGCAAGGACGATCTCATGCCGACCTGGGTCCGCTACTACGACGAGGACGGCGCGCTCCAACGCACGATGACCTTCTCCGACTTCAGGGTCATGGGGGGCAGGCTGGTCCCCGGCCAGATGCTCGTCGTTCCCACCGACAAGCCCCAGGAGAGCACGAAGCTCATCTACCACGACCTGGAGTTCGACGTGCGCCTCGACCCCGACTTCTTCAGCCTCCGCAACCTGAGGGCCCGGGGCCCGTGACGTGACCGGCGAGGCGGTGTGGTGGCGGGTGGCCTGGCGCAACCTCTGGCGGAACCGGGGCCGCACGCTGGTCACCGCGTCGGCCCTGGCCTTCGGATACCTGTCAGCCGTCGTGATGGTGGGGCTCACCGACGGGATGAGCGCCGAGCTCATCGAGAACGGGACCGGACTCCTCATGGGCCAGGTCCAGGTTCACGCCCCCGACTACCTTCCCGAGCGCAGCATGTACCGCACGGTGGGTGGGTACGAAGGCACCGACGTCCCGGCGCTGCTCGGGCGGCTGGAAGCCCACCCGGACGTGGCGGCCGCCGCGCCCCGCCTCTACGGGGGCGGCCTCGTCTCGGCGGGAGACCGCACCGAGGCCGCCCTCTTCATGGGCGTGGACCCGGAGCGGGAGGGCAACGTGAGCAAGCTCCTCTCGCGGGTGGTCCGGGGCCGGGTCCCGGTGGCGGGCGCCGGCGAGATCCTGGTGGGCAAGGAGATGGCCCGGCAGCTCGGCCTTGAGGTGGGGGAGGAGATCGTGCTCGTCGCCCCCGCCGCCGACGGCTCCATGGGCAACGACCTCTACACGCTGGTGGGCGTCTTCGACTCGGGAACCCCCGCCGTGGACGCCGCCTACGCCGTCCTCCCCCTCCCCGACCTGCAGTTCCTCATGGCCCTGGACGCCGGCCGCGTCCACGAGGTGGCGCTGGCGGTGACGCGATCCTGGGACACGCCGGCCATCGCCCGCTCGGTAGAAGCCTACCTGGCGGCGGATCCGGACCCGCCCCTGGAGGTGCGCTCCTGGCTCGAACTCCGCCCCGAGCTCGCCGAGGCGGTGGGTCTCATGGACTCCATGAACTTCATCATCGTGGCCATCATCTTCGCCATGGCGGTCTTCGGCGTGGCGAACACCATGATCATCGGTACCTTCGAGCGGAGGAAGGAGTTCGCGGTGGTGCGTGCCCTGGGCACCACGCCCCTCGGCGTGGGGCGCACCGTCGTCTACGAGGGGATCATGCTCGGCGTTCTCGCGCTGGCCGCAGGGGTGGCCATCACGCTGCCCGTGCTGGTCTGGTGGCACAACTGGCCTCCGGATCTCACCTCGGTCTTCCGGGGCTTCACGTGGCAGGGAGCCATGTGGCGACCCATCCTCCGGGTGGAGTACTCCGTGGACGCCCCCGTGGTGAGCGCCGTCGCGCTCTTCGTCACCTCCGGGCTGGCTGCCATCTACCCGGCGTGGCGTGCCACCCGCGTGCCCCCCGCCGACGCCCTGGGGGACCGGTGAAAGCCCCCGCCCTGCTCAAGCTCTCCGTTCGCTCCGTCGGGAGGAACGCCCGGCGGTCCGCCCTCACCGCGGCGGCCATGGCCCTGGGCCTGGCCCTCCTCATCTTCTCCCGGGCTCTGGCGGAAGGCGGACACGAGCAGTGGATCGACTCCGCCGTCCGCCTGGGCACCGGCCACGTGGCCATCCAGGCCCCGGAGTACCTGGAGACCGGGCGCATCGAGCACCGCCTGGACGCCGCCGCGGTGGCCCGCGTCGAGGACGCGCTGGCGGCGGTGGACCTGGACGGCTCGGTGGCGCGGTGGGCCCCTCGGCTCACCGTGAACGGCCTCGCCTCGTCGGCGGCGTCCGCCCTCCCCGTGCGCATCGAGGGCGTGGACCCCGGCCGGGAGAAGTCCTTCTCCACCCTCCCCGCCGAAGTCCGGGAGGGCCGGTACCTCCAGGAGGACGACCGGCTGCACGCATACATCGGCGTGGCCTTGGCCAGCCGCCTGGAGCTGGAGGTGGGCGACCGTTTCGTCCTCACCGCCCAGACCGCGGACGGGACGGTGGAGGGCCAGCTGGCCCGCGTCGCAGGCACCTTCCGCACGGGCATCCAGGAGATGGACGAGGGGATCATCCATGTGCCCCTCTCCACCGCACAGGTGTGGCTCAAGGCCCCCGGCGCGGTGACCACCATCGCCGTGGCGCTGGACCGGGCGCGCCACGCCGACGCGACGGCCGCAACGCTCCGCGGGCGGCTGGACGGGACGGGTGGAATCCGGGTCCTCACGTGGGACGAGGCGCAGCCCGACCTGGAGTCGGCGGTGCGCATCGACGACTGGGGGGACTACATCTTCCACGGGATCCTCTTCGCCATCGTGGCGCTGGCCATCCTCAACGCGGTGATGATGTCGGTGCTCTCCCGGCAGCGGGAGTTCGGGATCCTCCAGGCCATCGGCCTCACGGGCATGGACACGTCCCTGGTCGTCTTCCTCGAGGGGCTCTTCCTCACCGCGGCCTCGGGGCTGGCCGGCATGGCGGTAGGCGCCGCCGTGACCTGGGGCATCTTCCGGGACGGGCTGGACTTCAGCTCCTTCGTGGACGCCGACATGGAGTTCTCCGGCGGCATCATCGATCCCGTCATCGTCCCCGTGTTCCGCTGGGACCAGATCCTGGTGAGCGTGCTCTCCATCGCCATCGTCGGCACCCTCGCCTCCCTCTACCCCGCCTGGCGCGCGTCCCGCCTGGATGTCGCCGAGGCCATGAAATTCGAGCAATGAGCGACGGCAGCGGGCCCGCGTGGGCCGTTCGGACGGAGGACGTGTGGAAGGTCTACCCCCAGGAGCCGAAGCCCGTGGAGGCGGTGCGGGGGCTCTCCCTGGAGGTCGAGACCGGTGACTTCGTGGCCATGGGCGGGCCCTCGGGCTCGGGGAAGACCACGGTCCTCAACCTCCTGGGCGGCCTTACGCAGCCTACCCGCGGACGGATCTGGATCGGGGGGCAGGAGACCACCGCCATGAGCCCCCGGGCGCTTGCCCGCCTCCGCCTGGAGCACATCGGCTTCGTCTTCCAGGCCTACAACCTGCTCCCGGTGCTCACCGCGCTGGAGAACGCCGAGTTCACGCTGCTCCTCCGGGGGATCCCGGCCGAGGAGCGGCGCCGGAAGGTGCAGCACCTCTTCACCGAGATGGGGCTGGAGGGGCTGGAGGACCGGAGGCCGGCCAAGCTCTCCGGCGGACAGCAGCAGCGCGTGGCCGTGGCCCGCGCCGTGGTGGGGGAGCCGGCGCTGGTCCTGGCCGACGAGCCCACGGCGAACCTGGACTCGGCCACGTCGGCGGCGCTCCTGGACATCATGGACCACCTCAACCGTGAGCACGGGGTGACGTTCGTCTTCTCCACCCACGACCCCCGGGTGATGGAGCGGGCACGCCGGCTCATCCGCCTGGTGGACGGCGCCATCGAGGACGACCGCCGCACCGCGCCCCTGAACGGGGATCGGTGAGCGTCCGGCGGGGCCGGGAGGCCCTTCTCGCCGCGCTGCTCTGCGTGCTCCCCGGCGCCGCCGCGGGTCAGTGGGACGTGGCGGCGTACGCCCTGGGGGTGGGCCTGCGCGCCGGCTCGGGCACCTTCGGCCCGGGGGGCACCACCTGGCTGGCCCGCACCCGGGTCATGCCGTCGGGAGCGGCTGGGCCTCTGCGGCTGGAGGTGGCGTACGAGCACGTCCTGACCCGGACGCCGGCGGAAGGCGCGCCGACGATGGTGCCCGGGTCAGCGGACGTGCGCGGCGGGGACTGGCTGGGCACCGACTGGGAGATCCGCTCCACGGAGCGGACCTCGTGGCGCCACCGCTTCGATCGGCTGAGCCTCGAATGGGGAGGAGAGCAGGCGTCGGTGACCGTGGGCCGGCAGGTGATCTCGTGGGCCACCACGCTCTTCCTCACGCCCTCCGATCCCTTCGTGCCCTTCGATCCTTCCGATCCGTTCAGGGAATACCGGGCCGGGGTGGACGCGGTGCGCGTGCGCCTCTTTCCTGGTCCGTTCACCGAGATCGAGGCGGTGGCGCGTGCCGCGGAGACCCCCGACGGCACCACGGTGACGGCCCTCGTCAGAGGCCAGACGGCGCTGGACGCGTGGGCGGTGGGCGGCTGGGCCGGTGCCCTCCACGGAGAGGCCGCCGGAGCGCTCTTCGCCACGGGCGCCGTCGGGGCCACCGCGGTACGGGGCGAGCTCTCGCTTCGACGGGGAGACGACGACTCGCCGGCGCTCCGGGGCGCCGTGGGCATCGACCGGCGCTTCAGCGCGGCGGGCAGGGACCTTTTCCTGGTGGCGGAGATGCAGTACGACGGATTCGGCGCGCGGCGAGCGTCCGACCTCCGGGCGGTGGCCCTCTCCGACCCCTACCGCAGGGGCGAGATGCAGACGTTGGGCCGGTGGACCGGCGCCGCCCAGGCCTCGTTCCAGGTGCACCCCCTCGTGTCCCTGGACGGGATGGTCCTGGCGAGCCTCGGGGACGGGAGCGCCCTGCTGGCGCCGGGCGTGTCCTGGTCGGCCACCTCCGCCGCCGCCGTACGTCTGGGCGCCTACGTCGGCGCGGGCCCGGGGGGCGCCGACCCCGTCGCCGGCCTGGCGTCGGAGTACGGTCCCATCCCGGGGCTGGCGTACCTGGCCGTGTCCTGGTTCTTCTGAACCTTTCCCCCGCCCCGGAGCGTAGAAGAGGGATACAAGGAGGTCGTTCCATGGCCAAGAACCAACGCCAGAATCAGCCCCGCGACCGGAAGCCCACCTTCCACGTGCCGGATCCTCCGTGCACGCCCAAGCCGCCCAGGGTCCCCCCTCCGCCCAAGCCAGCCCGGCCCTTCGACAAGGCGATGCCGGACCCGAGGAAGTTCTTCAAGGCGACGCGGAGAGGGCGCCACTAGGCTCCGCGAGGGAGGACGCCGCCTCCGGGGCGCCCCGGGCGCCGGGGCGGACGTTGTAGCCGTACCCGATCCAGATGAGGATCAGGCCGAGGAGCTCCGTCACGTAGAGCACCTCGGTGTGGCCGAAGCGCGTGGCCGTCCCGCCGATCCCCGGCAGGAGGGCCCCCACGGCGATGAAGACGTTCCCGACGAAGCGGTGCCGTGCCGACGGGTCGCTGCGGAAGCGCCACGCGGAGAGCGCGGCGCCGCCGATGAGGAAGACGGCGGCGTAGAGGTTGATGAACGGGCTGAAGAGCCGGGCCTGGCGCCACTCCAGCACGCGGCCCGTGAGTCGGTGCGCTTCCACCAGCTCAGGGTTGATGGGCGAGAGGAGCACCACCACAGAGGCCACCAGGATCACGGTGACCAGGACCGCCGAGAGGCGGTTGGCCAGCTTCCGCGAGAACATGAGGTAGACGGTGCCCTGCGCCAGCGGCGCACCTCCGAGGAGCGCTCCCGAGATATACCAGCTCCGGAACACCCACTCGTTCCAGCCGAAGAGGGTCGTGAACGACTCGGTGAAGGTTCCCACGCCGTACATGAGGATGCCGGCGGACCACCAGAGCAGATGGGGACCCGAACGCCGCTCGCGCCACCGCCGGAAGACGGTCGGGGCGAAGACGAGGGCCACGACGGTGGTGGCGATGGGGATGTAGGAGACGAAGGCGGGCATGGGCAGTTCCCGGGTGCAAAAGGACAAGCGGCGGGCGGCCGAGGCCGCCCGCCGCCGTCGGGGCGAGGGCTAGAACACCACTTCCCAGGTGAGCGTCAGGTTCCGCTTCGGCTCGGGCCGGAAGAAGCTGGCGTTGGAGAACTCGGCGTAGAGCTCGTTGGTGAGGTTGGTCACGGCCACGTTGAGGCGATGGGTCGTGCCTGCGGCCTCCAGCACCTTTACGCCGCCGCGCAGGTTCTGGACCGTGAACCCGGGGAGCACGCTGCCGATGGGGTTGTCGGCGAGCTCCACGTCCTTGCGGTCACCGTTGCGCCGCACCTCCCAGGCCGCCCAGAAGCGGTCGGACGGGTGCGTGTACCGCAGGGTCCCGGTGACCTTGCTGTTGAAGGACTCCCCCACCGGGTTGTCCTCATGGAGGGCGTCTTTCGCCTCCATCCAGGTGTAGTTCGCCCCCACCGAGAAACCGTCGACGACCTCGACGTTCCCGCTGAGCTCGACGCCGTTGAAGATCAGCTCCTCGACGTTGGTGTTCTGGTAGGCGGAGAGCCCGTTGACCTTCGTGTCCAGCGGCTGGATGCGGACGCCGTCGAAGATCTTGTTGCGGAAGTAGAAGCCCTCGAGGGACACCCGGTCCTTGGTGTAGCGCAGGCCAAGGTCCAGGTTGAGGGACTTCTCGGCCTTGAGGTCGGGGTTGCGCACCTGGTAGCCCGAGCCCTCGGGCGTGGCGCCGTCGAAGAAGCGCTCGATGAGGTTGGGCGAGCGGAAGGCGCGCCCCACCGAGGCCACCGCGGTCACGCCGCCGCCCAGGTCGAAGAGGCTGTTGAGCGCCGCCACGAAGGTGCCGTCGGTGATGGAGATGGGGTCCTGGTCCTCGAGCCCGGGCGTCGCGAAAGTCCGCGCCTCGGCGCTCTGGTAGCGCCCCCCGGCCACGAAGGAGAAGCGGTCGGTGACGGTGACCTCGCCCTGGAGGAAAGCCCCCAGCGTCGTGAACTCGGACTCGGGAAGCTGGGGCCGGTCCGAGACGTCGGTGATGGGGTTGGGGCCGAAGCCGGTGATGACCGTGCTGTTGTTGTCGGTCCCCTCCGCCCGCTCCTTGATGACGTCCACGCCGTACGTGAAGAGAAGGTCGGGGGTGGCCAGCTTCCGCGCCTCCACCCGCGCGCCGTACGTGCGGATGTCGGTGAAGTTCTTGTTGAGCATGCTCAGCCGGGCACGGGGGCCCATGGCCAGCTCCATCCCCATCTGCAGGTCCCGCTCGTTGTCCTGCCCGTAGGCGAGGACCTGGACCTGGTCGGCGACGGGCGTCTCGAGGTCACGACCCAGATACCCGGCGGTGAACTTGGCCCAGGTCTGGGTGGGATAGGTGATCTGGATCACCGGGTCGCCGGGTGAGTACAGCGCCGGGTCCACCGAGCCGAAGCCGGCCTCGTCGGCGGAGTACGTCTCGAACTTCCCGTAGAAGGAGTGGGAGCCCGCCGGCTCCCATCCCAGGCGGAGGTCCAGGGAGCGGTCCTCGACGCCGGTGTTCTGAACCAGCGTGTTCTCGGCCAGCTCGATGGCGCCGAACGTGCCCGCGGGGGCCTCGTAGGCCTCGGCCCTCCGGAGCGTTCCTCCGGCACGGAGCGTCACGTTGCCGAAGCGCCCGTACACCCGGGCGGACCCGGTCTTCTGGGCTTCGACGTCGCCGTAGCGGTAGGACGCCGTACCGTGGAAGCCCTCGGAGACCGGGGTGCGGGTGATGATGTTCACCACGCCGCCGATGGCGTCGGAGCCGTACAGCACGGAGGCCGGGCCCCGCACCACCTCGACGCGCTCCACGCCGGTCACGTCCACCAGCGCCGGCAGCTCGCCGAAGTCCGACTGCCGCCGGAAGTTGTTGAGGCGGACCCCGTCCTCCAGAAGGAGGATGCGCTGGCCCCGCTGGCCCCGGATCTGGGGCCGGCCCTGGTTCACGCCCACGCCCGTGACGTCGAGGCCGGGCAGAGTGCGGAAGAGGTCGGTGACGGTGTTCGGCACCTGCTGTACCAGGTCGCGGCGCTGCACCACCGAGACCGGCTGGGGGATGCGTGAGGCCTCGCGGGGACCGCGGGTGGCGGTCACCACGATGGGATCCACGCGGAAGATCAAGGTGTCGCTCGCGGTGGGCTTGCGGCCGCCGTCCTGGTTCTGCGCGGCCGCGGCTGCGGGAAGGGCCACCAGCGAGAGGAGGGCGAGGGCAGCCCGGATCCTTGAGCGGCGGCTCGAGGTCTCGGTCGTCATGGTCGGTCGTCCTTTTCTCCCGCCCTGCTGCGGCGGGACCTGAAGGGCGGGCACGTGGCCCGCGGCTTGGACACAATCACAGTGCCAAGCTAGACGACCCCCCTCGGCGGCGTAATTCGGAACCTCCCGCAATTCCTCATACGGGGATGTACGTACGGGCCGAGCCCCACGGCGCAGGGCGGGAGAAGCCCTACAGCTCCTCCTCCAGCCCGTTCTCCACCACGAAGCGGGTAAGGCCCGCGACGGTGCGGATACGGAGCTTGGCCATGACCCGCTCCCGGTGCGTCTCCACCGTGCGGGGGCTGATGCCGAACTCCTCCGCGATCTCGCGGTTGGTCCGCCCTTTCGCCACGCGCACCAGGACCTCCCGCTCCCTCCCGGTGAGCTGGTCGAGCTTGGAGCGCTGCCGTTCGCGCTCCAGCTCCTCGCGGAGCGCCACGCTGAGCTGGTGGGTGACCCGGTCGGCGTAGTACTCCCGCCCGGCGGCCACCGCCTCCACGGCGTCGCGCAGCTCCGCGGGTCCCACGTCCTTGAGGATGTACCCGTCGGCTCCGGCGCGCACCGCCTCAAGCACGTACTCGGGGTTGTCGTGCATGGAGAGGATGAGGATGGGCATCTCACTCCCTTCGCCCCGCAGCTCCTTGGCCACGTCCAGCCCGGTCTTGTGGGGCATGGAGATGTCCAGGACGAGGAGGTCGGGGGTATGCTCGCGAAGGAGCCCCAGCACCTCCTCCCCGTCGCCGGCCTCGGCCAGGACCTCCAGCCCGGGGATCTCCTCCAGCACCGTCCGGATGCCCTGACGCACCACGGCGTGGTCGTCGGCGATGATGACCCGAATGCGCGTCTCGCTCACGTTCATGCCTCCCTGCTCGCCTGAATGACGGGGACCCGTACCTGCACCCGGGCACCACCCTCCTCGCGGTTGTCCAGCGTGAAGCTCCCGCCGACGCCGGCGATCCGCTCCCGGATACCCGCGAGCCCCCCGCGGGTGCGGTTGAGGCCGCGGGGGTCGTCGGTGGGAAAGCCCACGCCGTCGTCCACCACCTCGAGCACCACGGCCCCGTCAGCGGCGCGGACGCTCACGTCCACGCGCTTCGCCCGCCCGTGCCGGACGGTGTTGGCCAGCCCCTCCTGGAGCGTGCGGTAGAGGGCCAGCTCGGCGTCGCCCCCTACCGCCGGGAGCGCGGAGGGCGCGTCGAAGGACACCGCCAGCGCCCCCTCCTCCCCGAAGTCCCGCGCCAGGGCCCGTAGCGCGGAAAGCAGGCCCAGGTCGTCGAGGGCGGTGGGCCTCAGGTTCCGGGTCACGCTCCGGATGGAGCGGATCCCCTCCCCCACCAGCGCCTGGGCGCGATCGAAGCCGGGGGCCAGCCCGTCGTCGCTCTTCTCCCGGAGGAGGCCCAGCTGCATGTTGAGCGCCGCAAGGACCTGCGCCGTCTCGTCGTGCAGCTCCCGGGAGAGCCGGTTCCTCTCCTCCTCGTGCTGGCGCACCATGCGCATCTGGAGGCGCTCCAGCTCGGCGGTGCGGTCCTCCAGCGAGCGGTACAGCTCGTCGTTCTCCAACGCGGCTCCCACCTGCTGGCCGAAGGCCAGGAGGAAGGGCGTGTCCAGGGCGGTGAACGGATCGCGAGACTCCCCCACAACCACGAGCGCGCCGGCGATCTGCTCCCCCTTGAGGACGGGAAGCGCGGCGGTGTAGGGGTGGGCCCACGGCGCCCGCTCCCCCTCCTCGCCCTTCCCCTGGATCACCGCCGGCTGGCCCGAGGCCCGCACCCCCGCCACCGCGCGCCACGCCAGCTCCGGGGGCTTCTCGTACGGCCAGAGCGCGCACACGCCGGCGCCGTGGACGAACGCGCCGCCATCCCCCGAGGTGAGGTAGAGCGCCGAGCCGTGGACGCCCTTGAGCCCCAGGGCCCTACGCAGCACCGCCTCCGGGATCCCCTCTCCCCGGCGGCCCCGCTGCTGCAGCTCGCCGGAGAGGGCGGTGAGGGCACGGAGCCCCTGGTCCAGGTCCTCGAGCACCAGGAGGAGGATCCCCGCCCCCATGCCCAGCTCGAAGACCAGGTCGAGGTAGTAGCCCCAGGGGTTCCAGGCCCCCCGCGCCCGGAGGAACGGGTAGTCCAGGTGGTGGAGCGCCCACAGGACCAGCACCCCCGCGAGGAGGCGCGCCGCCGGCGAGCCCACGTCCCTGTGGTAGCGGAAGAAGGCCCAGGCCGTCCACGCCGTGGCGGCGCTCAGGAAGGCCACCGCCGGGCCCGCCGCGAGGAGGAAGTTCTCCATGCGGTAGATGGCCAGGTACGACCACACCGGAGGGAAGAGGGCCAGGGCCACGTACCACGGCCTCCAGACCGGCTTCCCGCGGGAGAACACCAGGGCGGCCCACAAGAGGGCGAGGGCCGTCCACCCGGTGGTCACCTGGTGCCAGTAGAGCCAGCCGCTGTGCCCCGAGCGCAGGAAGGCCACGATGGCCCCCAGGCGGAGGGCGTACACCGTCCAGGCCAGTGCCCACAGGCCGAAATACGCCTTCCGGTACCTCCGGTACAGGAGCACGCAAAGGCCGATGAGGGCCAGCGTGACGGCGGTCTGGAGGTACGCCGCCGCCAACTCGGTGAGGCCGGACTGGGGCACGGAGAGGTCCATGCGCCGGAAGATCTCCGAGACCCCCCCGCGGGGCAACGCCGCACGCCGCGGCGACCGCGGCGGGAAGGGCCGCCGCATCCTTGCCTGAAGGGGTTTGCCCGACCATCCTCTCCGAGGCTTCCCCCACTTCAAGGACACCGGCTACGCCCGTAGCTTAGAGAGATCCCCTCGGATCGCGTCCCTCGCGCCTCACCCAGACCCGGAGGACCTCGAATGAGCGCCGCTCCCACCGCCGCGCCCCCGCTGACGACGCTCTTCGCCGACCGCGTGAGCCGGATCGGCACGGAGGAGGCCTTCGCTCTCGGTGCCCTCATCAAGGACGTGGAGGCCGAAGGCGAGCGGGTGATCCGCTGCAACCTGGGCCAACCCGACTTCCCCCTGGCGAAACACATCGTCGAGGCGGTGAAGCGCGCCCTGGACAAGGGGCTCACCACGTACTGCGACCCCCAGGGGATTCCCGAGCTGCGCCAGGCCGTGGCCCGCTCGGTGGGGGAGAAGCACGGGCTGGACATCGACCCCGAGCGGGTCGTCGTCTACCCCGGCGGGCGGCCGCCCATCGGCTTCGCCCACATGGCGTACTCCGAAGCCGGCGAGGAGGTGATCTACCCCTCTCCGGGCTACCCCCTCTTCGAGTCCTTCATCCCGTACTTCCGCTGCACGCCGGTGCCCGTGATCCTCCGCGCGGAGGACGGCTTCGGGTGCACCCGCAAGGAGCTGGAGCCCCTCCTCAGCGACCGGACCGGGCTCATCTTCCTCAACTTCCCGTCGAACCCCACCGGGGGCGTGGCCACCCGGGAGCAACTCGCCGAGTTGTCCGAGCTCATCCTGGAGAAGACCGCGCCGGACGTACGCGTCTACTCCGACGAGTCGTACGAGGCCATCACGTTCGACGGGGACGAGCACATCTCCATCGCGTCCATGCCGGGCATGGAGGCCCGCACCATCATCGCGTCGGGGGTCTCCAAGACGTACGCCTGGACCGGAGGCCGCGTGGGCTGGGCCGTCTACCCCACGGTGGAGGAGGCCAAGGTCCACCGCCGGCTGGCCATCAACTACTTCGCCTCCATCCCCCCCTACAACCAGTGGGGCGCCATCGAGGCCCTCGAGTCCCCCCAGAGCCCTCCGGCCATCCAGGCGATGGTGGATGCCTTCCAGCGGCGCCGCGACCTGGTGGTGCCGGGGCTCAACGCCATCGAAGGCATCACCTGTCAGAACCCCAAGGGCGCGTTCTACGCCTTCCCCGACATCTCCGGCGTGGTGGCGAGGCTCGGGGCGCAGGAGGCGTACGACGCGCTGCCGCAGGGCGTGAGGGAGCGGACCAGCCCGGCCACGCTGGTCCAGCTCTTCCTGCTCTACCGCTACAAGGTGGCCACCATGGACCGTCGCTCGTTCTCCACGCTGGGGAGCGAGGGTCAGCACTTCCTGCGCCTGTCCATCGCCAACAGCGACGACGAGCTGGCGGAGGCCGTGCGCCGCATCGGAGAAGCCTCCACCGACGCGGAGGGCTTCCAGAAGTTCATGGCCTCGGGACGGCGCGCGACGCTCTGAGCCCGTCCCGGGGCACCCCACAGACGAATCGCATCCTCCGAAGGGAGCAATCATGAGCCGTGCGTTCGGCCCCCGTAGAGCCGAGTGGATCAAGGTCACCGAGCCGGGCGACCTGGGCCTGTCCAAGGACACCGTGGCCCACATGGACGCCTACGACCTCGTCTACCGGAGCCTGACGGCCATCCTCTTCAATTACGCCCAGTCGGGGCACCCGGGTGGCTCCGTCTCCTCGGGCCACATCGTCACCGGCGCCCTCTTCGACGCCATGGACTACGACATCGGCGCGCCCCTCAGGCGGGACGCCGACATCATCTCGTACGCGGCGGGGCACAAGGCCACGGGGCTGTACGCCATGTGGGCGCTGCGGGACGAGGTGACGCGCATCGCGCGCCCGGACCTCCTCCCCGGGGCGGTGAACCACCGGCTGCGCTTCGAGGACCTCCTGGGCTTCCGTCGCAACCCCGCCACCCACACGCCGCTCTTCAAGGAGTTCCACTCCAAGGCGTTGGACGGGCACCCCACCCCCGCCACCCCCTTCGTACGCCTCTCCACGGGCCCGTCGGGCGTGGGCGTGGGCAGCTCGCTGGGGCTGGCGTTCACCGTCGCCGACTACTTCGGCAAGGCGTCGGCTCCACGGGTCCACATCATCGAGGGCGAGGGAGGCCTCACCCCGGGACGCGTCTACGAGGCCGTGGCCAGCGCGTCGGCGGCGGGGCTCTCCAACGTGGTCCTGCACCTGGACTGGAACCAGGCGTCCATCGACTCCAACCGGGTCACCCGGGAAGGCTCCAACTGGGGCGACTACGTCCAGTGGGACCCCATGGAGTTCTTCTACGTGCAGGATTGGAACGTCATCGAAGTGGCCGACGGCTTCTCCTTCCCCCTGGTGCTCACCGGCCAGCGACTCGCCCTGAAGATGGACAACGGGCAGCCCACGGCCGTGGTGTACCGCACCGAGAAGGGGTGGAACTACGGCATCACCGGCAAGAAGTCCCACGGCGGCGGCCACAAGCTCTGCTCCGACGCGTACTACGAGGCCGTGGCCCCCCTCTTCGGGAAGGGTGGGCCCGGGCTGCCCCACTGCGGCAGCGACGGACAGCGGTGCGCCGGCGCCAAGTTCAAGGACCAGGTGGAGCAGTGCTACTGGATGACGCTCCAGCGCGTCCGCTCCCTCCTGGAGAACCAGTACCGGGGGATGTGCGACGAGATGGCGGGGCGCCTCGCAACCGCCAGGGAGCGGCTGGACGCCCGTGGCCGCGCACCGCGGGAGGGCGCCCCCGATCTGGAGCGCGTCTTCGTCGCCGCCGACCCGGAGACCACCCCCGACGACGTGGCGCTGGAGCCCGGTGCCAGCATCGCCCTGCGCAGCCAGCTCGGGAAGGTCCTGGGCCACCTCAACCAGGCCAGCGGCGGGGCGATCCTCATCGCCGCCGCCGACCTCCTGGACTCCACGGCGGTCTCGGGGGCCGGCAAGAGCTTCCCGGACGGGTACTTCCACCTGGGCGACAACCCGGGGGCGCGCTCGCTCTCCATCGGGGGGATCTGCGAGGACGGCATGTCCTGCGTCCTCTCCGGCGTCTCCACCATGGGCTTCCACATCGGCGTCGGGGCGTCGTACGGGGCGTTCATCTCGCCGCTGGGGCACATCCCGGCCCGGGTCCACGCCATCGCCAGCCAGATGCGCCGCGAGGTGGAGGGCCACGACATCACCTACCGGCCCTTCATCCTCGTCATGGGGCACGCGGGAATGAAGACCGGCGAAGACGGCCCCACCCACGCCGACCCCCAGTGCCTCCAGCTCTACCAGGAGAACTTCGCCCCCGGGACCGCGGTGAGCCTCACCCCCTGGGAGCCCCAGGAGATCTGGCCCCTCATGGCCGCGGCGCTGCGCGCCCGCCCGGCGGTCATCGCACCGTACGTGACGCGGCCCAACGAGCCGGTGCTGGACCGGGAGGCCCTGGGGCTCGCGCCGGCCTCGGCGGCGGCCCAGGGCGTCTACAAGCTCCGCTCGGCCCAGGGGGAGCGGGACGGCACCCTTGTTCTCCAGGGCTCCGACGTGGCCTACGAGTTCGTGCAGTCGGCCATGCCCATGCTCGAGACCCACGGCATCGACCTGGACGTCTTCTACGTGGCCAGCGCCGAGCTCTTCGACCGCCTGGAGAAGGACGAGCGGGCCGCCGTCTTCTCCCCGGCCCACGCCCAGGAGGCCATGGGGATCACGGGCTTCACCCTCCCCACCCTCTACCGTTGGATCCGCTCCGACGTGGGGCTCGCCCACACCATGTATCCCTTCCGCAAGGGGCACTACCTGGGGAGCGGCACCGGCGACATGGTGGTCTTCGAGGCCGGCCTGCACGGCGAGGGGCAGTACCGGGAGATCCGGAAGTACCTGGACGCCCTGGCCCGGGAGCGGGGCCACAGCTCGGTGGCGGTCTGACGCCGCGCCCCACCGGTGGACGCGACGAAGGGGGCCCGGGTCACCGGGCCCCCTCTTCGTTTCCCTCCCGGGCCGCCGCGGGAGAGGTCCGACCGCGCGTTTCCGCGCGCGCAGGGCGCGCAGGACCGCGCGCTCGAGAGTGTCTCCACACGGTCATCCACGCGTTTGAATCAACCTAATACGTTACACCATAACGCTTTATGGCACTTCGACCGCCTGCGGCACGGGGCTTGTACTACCTAAGGGCAAACGGAGGCGCGAGGCCCCCGAGACCCATAGGAGGACAGGATGAACGCCCCCACGACCCCCACGGCAGCGAACCCCGGCGGAACGGTTCCCCGCACCATCGGCCTCCACGGCCGGGTGGCAGTGCTCTCCGCGATGTCCGGCGGCATCGCCGTCGGCGGCGTGCTGGTGGCGGCAATGACCCTCTCGGGCCGTCTCAGCGGACACGCGATCTTCGCCACGGCGACGGCGCTCTTCCTGGTGGGCGCGCTCCTCGGCGCGGTGCACGGAGCGGTCCTGGGCTTCTTCGGGCGCCCCGCGGGGGTGACCGCCCGGGAAGCCCTCACCGACCTGGGCCGGGCGGCCCTCTACGCCATCCCCGGGGTGGCGGTGGCCTGGCTCTCGGCCATCTGGGTGGCCATGACCCTCATCTCCTTCTACACCGGCCGCGTGGGCGCCCTGGCCGGCGCCGCGGTGGGCTGGCTGGCCGCCGGCGCGATCCTGGCGGTGACGGCGGTGCAGGCGGTGCGCGCCCTGCGCAACGCCTACGCCCGCTGGCCCGAGCGCCGGGCAGGCACCCTCCTGGCCGCCGCTTCGTTCGCCGCGCTCCTCATGATCTTCCTGGCCGACCGGCCGGAGATCTGGGGCGTCCGGCTCCGCCTCACCGAGACCGGCGCGGTCCTGCTGGCCGCCCTCCTGGCGATCTGGGTGGCGGGCCCGGTGGTGACGGTGGCGCTGCGGCTGGCCCGCTCGGTCCCCTTCCCCCGCCCCCTGGCCGGGCTGGGCTCCACGCCCGCCACGCCCGCCGACGCGGGCATCGGGCTGGTGGTGGGGCTCGTGGTCGGCCTGCTGGCCCTCCCCTTCGCCGGCCCCGCCTCGGCCCCTGCCCTCGCCGGCACGGTGGTCGCGGAGGTCAGCCAGGCGCTGGTGAACGAGGTGCTCCTGCGGCTCTTCCTGGTGACGGGGGTGGCCTGGCTGCTCCTCCGGTGGCACCGGATCCAGGCCAACGAGGCGGTGGTGGGCGCCATCGTCGCGGCCACGGTGGCGCAGGTCCTCCTCTACGCCCCGGGCGCCGCGGCCATCGGGTTCACGAGCTGGACGGGCACGGCCCTCTTCCTGACCATGGCGGTGGCCATCCCCGCCGCCGCCTTCGGGCTCCTCTTCTGGAAGCGCGGCTTCGCCTCCGCCCTGGTGGCGGACATGGCCGCCCTGGCCTTCATCGCCCTCCTCGCGTGACTGTGCTCACGCCCTCCTCTGGGAGACGGGGCTCCGGCGAAAGCCGGGGCCCCGTCGGCCGTTGTACGGACCCCCGCCGGCGTCCGGGACGGACCCTGCGCCGGCCCGAACCGCGCACGACAGGGGAGGCGATGCGCGATACCGCGCACACGGGTCTACACGGCGCACCGGGCTCGTGCTATTTTTCACAACCCTCCCGCGAAAGGGTCCCCTCGAGACATGGCCGCACTGGAGGCGGCATCTCATGAGCTGGGTGCGACGTGCCCGGTCTCTGCCCGTCCGCGGAAAGCTGCTTCTCACCGTCCTCGGCGCCGCGGTCGCCGCCCTGGGCGCTTCCACATACCTCTCGTTCCGGTACTGGGAGAACGAGGCCCTGGCCTCGGCCCAACGGCAGGCGTTGCTGGCTGCCGCTTCGACCCAGGCCACGCTGGAGTCCGCCATCCGCCTGGGGCGCCTCGCCCCGGCGCACCACGCCCTCACGCGGCTGCGCGAGGACGCAGACGTCACCCTGGCACGGGTCTACGGGCCCGACGGCCGCATCCTCCTCTCCGCCGACCACTACGAGGAGGGCACGCGGGCCGGCGCCGTCTTCATCCCCAACGCCGCCGAGCTGCCCCGCACGGGGCTCGTGAAGGCCTCTCCGTCGGGGGACGCGGTGAGGGCCTACCTCCCCGTGGCCATCCCCGAACCGGGCATCCTCGAGGTGGAGTTCTCCGTGGCCCCCACCATGGCGGCCATGGAGCGGGGCGCCCGGCTCGGCATGGGCCTCATGGCCGTCTCCCTCCTGGCCGTCGGGATCGTGGTGGTGACCATGTTCGAGCGCGAGGTGGTCGCCCCCCTCCACCGAATGGACGTCCTCCTCCGGGCGGGCGCCGACCGCCGGCGACAGCCGGCTCCCCGCAACGAGCTGCACCACCTGGAGCAGTCCGTCGCGGAGCTCCTGGAGAAGGAGAAGGCCGTGGAGGCCCGCGCCGCCGACCAGGGCCGTCAGCTCGCCGCCCGGGAGGGCCTGGCCCAGGTGGGGGAGCTGGCCGCCGAGATGGCCCACGAGTTCAAGCGCCCCCTGGCCTCCATCCGCACGGCCGTCTCGGTGTTGGAGCAGGAGTACGAGCTGGACGAGGGAGGCCGGGAGGTCCTGAAGGCGGCCAACGGACAGCTGGAGCGCCTGCACGAGACCATGCAGGACCTGTTCTCCCTGGCCAAGCCCCTGGTCGTGGAGGACACGTCCATGGACCTGACGGAGGTCCTGGACGACGCCCTGGCCGGGCTGGTGGGCATGCGGGGTATCGAAGCCGTGGAGGTCCACCGTGCCTACGGTGGCGGCCCGGTGAACGTCCCCGGTGACGGACGGCGCCTGGGGCAGGCCTTCCTCAACGTGCTGGCCAACGGCGTCGAGGCCATGACCCCGGGCGGAGGGCACCTCACCGTCGCGGTGCAGGTCCAGCCCGGCCGGAGCGCCGAGGTGGCCATCACCGACACCGGCCACGGCCTGGAGCCCGAGCAGGTCGAGCAGGCCCTCAAGCCCTTCTATTCGACCAAGCCCCTGGGGACCGGGCTGGGGCTGCCTCTGGTGGCGCGCATCGTGGCGGCCCACGGTGGCGGCCTGGCCATCGAGAGCCGTCCGAGGCGGGGCACCACGGTCCGCATCACCCTGCCCCTGGTTTCCGAACGAGGGAGGGCATGACCATGGCCGAGCGCATCCTGCTGGTGGACGACGACGACCTCATCCGGACGGTGGTGGCCGAGCGTCTCAAGCGCAGGGGGTACGACGTCACCGCCGCGCGCTGTCTCGCGGAAGCCCGCACGGCGCTCAAGGGGTCCTTCCCCGACGCCGCGCTCCTGGACATCCGGCTCCCCGACGGCAACGGCACCGAGCTCCTGGAGGAGCTCACCGCGGAAGAGGAGGTGCCGTGCGTCATGATCACGGCCCACGCCACCATCGAGTCGGCGGTGGAAGCCCTCAAGAAGGGCGCCGAGGACTACCTGGAGAAGCCCTTCTCCCTCGACCGCCTCGAGGCCACGCTGGAAGCCACCCTCGAGCGCACCCGGCTCCGCCGGGAGGTCCGGGCGCTTCGCCGGGCGGGAGGCGTCCAGGGGGACGTCATCGGGTCCAGCCCGGCCATGCGCCAGGTGCTCAACCTGGTGGGCCGCATCGCCCCCGCCGACACGGCCACCGTCCTCCTCCTGGGCGAGACGGGCACGGGCAAGGGGCTGGTGGCTCGCCTCATCCACGACCTGAGCCCGCGCTCCGACAGGCCCTTCGTCAACGTCACGTGCTCCGCCCTGGCCGAGTCCCTCATGGAGTCGGAGCTCTTCGGCCACGAGAAGGGCGCGTTCACCGACGCGCGCACGCTGAAGCGCGGCCTGGTGGAAGTGGCCCACGGCGGCACGCTCTTCCTGGACGAGATCGGGGAGCTGTCCCCCGGGGTGCAGAGCAAGCTCCTGGGCTTCATCGAGGACAAGCGGTTCCGCAGGGTGGGCGGCACCGACGACCTCCGCGTGGACGTCCGGGTCGTTGCGGCCACGAACCGCCGCCTCGAGGAGGAGGTGGCGGCGGGACGCTTCCGCGAGGACCTGTTCTACCGCCTCCGCGTGCTCCCCATCGAGCTGCCGCCCCTCCGGCACCGGGTGTCCGACGTCCCGCTGCTCGCCACGGCGTTCATGGACCGGTTCAACCGGGAGTTCGGGAAGAAGGTCCAGAGGGTGACCACCGAGGCCATGGCGCTCCTCGAGGAATACCCCTGGCCCGGCAACGTGCGTGAGCTGTGCAACGTGGTGGAGCGCGCCGTCCTCCTCACCGAGGGCGGGGAGATCGACGTGGACTCGCTCCCTCCCGAGGTCCGGCGGCGCGGCCAGGAGGGCGAGCAGGCAGGCACCATCACCCTCGGGCCCGCGGGCGTGGACATGGAGGAGCTGGAACGGGAGCTCCTCATGGAGGCGCTGCGCGTGGCGGAGGGCAACCGCACCGAAGCCGGTCGACTGTTGGGGCTGAGCCGGCACCAGATCCGCAACCGCCTCAAGAAGTACGGAGTCGAATCGTGAGACGTCCCGCTCGCGGCCTGCCCTGGCCGACCCTGCTCCTGGCGCTGTCGCTGGCCGCACCCCTCCCCGCCGGTGGGCAGGTCCCCCGGCCCTCCTGCGAGTCGTGCCACGGCGAGCTGGAGCTCCTCCGCCAGCACGTGCCGACGCTGGACGACGCCCGTGCGCTCCTGGCCCCGGCGGCGGTGCTGGCGCGGTCGGCCCACGGAAGCATGACGTGCGCCGACTGCCACGACGGCTTCAGGCGCTACCCCCACGGGCCGGCAGTCGCCACCACGCCGTGCGCCTCGTGCCACGAGGACCAGGCCGGGCGCTGGCAGGAGGGCATGCACGCGCTGGACGGCGCCGCCGCGTGCACAGACTGCCACGGCACCCACGACGTACGCTCCGCCCAGGACCTCCGCACCCCCGACGGGATTCGCTCGGTGCAGGAGGCGTGCGCCGGCTGCCACTACCAGCCGGGCATGCCCATCGAGGATCCCCACGCCGACTCGGTCTCGTGCGCGGCGTGCCACGAGCCCCACGCCACCCTGCCGTCGGAGGACGAGCACGCCACCACCCACGTGCTGAACCAAGCGGCCACCTGCGGCGCGTGCCACGAGGATCAGGCCGCTGCGTGGCGCGGGGACGTCCACGGCGACGCCACCCCCCGGGTGGCCACCCCCGGCGGCCTGGTGCCGGAGGGCGCCTCCCGGGCCGAGGCGCCGGCGTGCACCGCGTGCCACGGGTCCCACGGAATGGCGGTCCCGGGGGAGCCCGGGTTCGCCGCGGAGATGATCGAGAGCTGCGCCCACTGCCACGAGCACTACCGGGAGAGCTTCGCCGACTCGTACCACGGCCAGGCTGCCCTCCTGGGCTCGGAGAAGGTGGCCACGTGCCACGACTGCCACGGAGCCCACGGCATCCACCCGTCCTCGGACCCCCGGTCCACCGTGAGCGAGGCCAACCTGCTGGCCACGTGCCAGACGTGCCACGCGTCGGCCACCGCCAACTTCGCCCTCTTCCAACCCCACGCCGACCACAACGACCGGGAGCGGTACCCGTACGTCTACTGGTCGTACCACCTGATGACGGCCCTGCTCATCGGCACGTTCATGGTCTTCGGCGCCCACACGGCCCTCTGGCTGGCGCGCTTGGGCTTCGACGCGCTCCGGGGCGGCCCCTCCAACTCCCATCACCACGACGCCAGAGGCTGACATGAGCAACCCGTCGCCGCAGAAGGCGCCGCTGGCCCTGGACTCCGCCCAGCGCGGGGAGGGCCCCTACGTCTGGCGCTTCTCGCTGTACCACCGCATCACCCACGGCACGGTCATCGTCTCGTTCTTCCTCCTCGTCATCACCGGCCTCCCGCTCCGCTTCAGCGAGGCGTTCTGGGCCGGCCCCCTCATGGGCCTCCTGGGGGGAGTGGAGATGGCGGGACTCCTCCACCGCTTCGGCGCCATCCTGACCTTCGGCTACTTCGGGGCCCACCTGGCGTACCTCGTCCGCAAGCTGATCAAGGCGCCCGACCCCATGAAGCTCCTCTGGGGCCCCGACTCCCTCACCCCCCAGCCGCGGGACGTGGTGGACTTCTGGAATCAGATCCGGTGGTACTTCGGCCAGGGCCCCCGGCCCCGGTTCACCCGTTGGAGCTACATGGAGAAGTTCGACTACTTCGCCGTGTTCTGGGGCGTCGGCGTCATCGGCGGCTCGGGGCTCCTGCTCTGGTTCCCCGAGTTCTTCGCCCGCTTCCTTCCCGGCTGGCTCTTCAACGTCGCCACCATCATCCACGCCGACGAGGCGCTCCTGGCGTCGGGCTTCATCTTCACCATCCACTTCTTCCACGTGCACTTCCGCCCCGAGAAGTTCCCGCTGGACGCCGTCATGTTCACCGGCCGGGCCACCAAGGCCTACATGGAGGAAGAGCACCCGCTGGTCATGGACCAGATCGAGCGCCACGAGCACGCGGCGCCGTCCTACTCCCAGATCACCGACACTCCCGCACCCCCTCCGGGCCGGACCCAGTCGCTGGTGGCGGCCGGCCTCGGCTTCCTGGCCGTGGCAGTGGGGATGGCTCTCACCGGGATGATCCTATGGGCCGTTATCCTCTCCTGACGCTGGCGGCGGTAGCCGCCTTCGCCTGCGAGCCCCCGCCCCCGTCACCCCGGGCGGCGGCGGATCCCCACGGTGACCTGGCCTGCGCCGAGTGCCACAACGGGGACCTGGCGGACCGGTCCCTGGCGTCGGTCCCCGACGGCTCGTGCATGGCCGCCGGGTGCCACGCCCAGAGCGTGCCGGGGTCGGTGACGCTGGCCTCGGTGCGCTTCACCCACCTGAACCACGGCTCGACGGGGCGCCCCACCGTGGGATGCGCCGGCTGCCACACCCACGAGGCCGGGGGTGAGCCGGTGGCGGCCGGGGCGGAGACGTGCGGGCTCTGCCACGAGGACGCCCTCTCCGGAGCCCGGGGCGAGGACTGCCGTCTCTGCCACTCCACGCCCGAGCACGACGGCCTCACCAGCCAGGGCGTGGCCATCCCCCACCAGGGGCTCCCGTGGATCGAGGGAGGTTGCCTCCGCTGCCACTACGCGGTGGCCCGGCCGGTCCACGACGTCTCCCTGACGCGATGCGCCACGTGCCACGACGACGTCGAGGCGGCCACGGCGGCGGGGATCGGCGAGGACCTCCATCCCCTCCACGACGGCATTGCCTGCGGGTCGTGCCACGAGGAGGACAACCACCGCATCCAGGCCATGAGCTCCTCCGTGGACCTGGACTGCCGAGCGTGCCACGCCCAGGCCCATGGCGTGGCGTCGGACCACGGCTGGCTGGAGGCGGCCACGTGCAACGGCTGCCACGGGGACGTCCACGAGGGCCCGCAACGCGTCCTCCTGGGGATCCTCCCCGACGCCCGGGCGGCGGCTCCCTCGCAGCACTTCATGGACGGCCTCACGTGCGCCTCGTGCCACATCCCCTCGCCCGTGGGCGACGCGGATGCGCTGGCCGGCACGTCGGTGGCCTGCGTCCAGTGCCACCGTGAGGAGTACGCCACCGTGCTTCGCTGGTGGAACCAGGGCGTGGCGGAGCGGCTCACCCTCGTGGAGGGGTACGTGCGCGGCGCCGAGGGCGCCGTGGCCGGCCGCCCGGAGACCGACCCCGCCCGGGAGGCGGCGGCTCGGGCTCGCGCCCTCGTGGCGCTGGTGCGCGACGGGGGCGGCCAGCACAACCTCCCCCTCGCCCACCGGATCTTCGAGGACGCCCTCGCGGGGGCGTCGGAGGCGTACCGCGCCGCGGGCAGGGGGGTCCCACCCGCGCCGGAGCTGGGGCGGGCTCCCAGGCAGGGAATCTGCTCCTTCTGCCACTACCGGCTCCGGGAGCCCGGTTTCTCCGAGACCATGGACGACGCGTTCCACCGGGAGGTGCTGGGCCGCCGCTGACCGGTGGTCCCCCGGTCGCGCCCACCCGAACGAACGAGGGGCGGGGGAGCCAGGCTCCCCCGCCCCTCTCCCCTACCCGGAGGGGAGCGGCGGGCTCAGCCTGCGGTGCTCGCCGTGACCTGCTGCTTGAGCCAGGCCGTGGAGACCGACTTGGGCCGCGTGATGGGCTCGCCCTGGACCCGGCTCATGATGAGCTGGGCGCAGATGCCCATGGCCCGGCTGACGCTGAACAGCACGGTGTAATACCGCATTTCAGTGATCCCGAAGTGGTACAGCAGCGCGCCGGAGCCGGCGTCGACGTTGGGCCACGGGTTGGCGGCCTTGCCGTGCTCCTGCAGGACCCTCGGCACCACCTGGAAGGCCACGTCCACGGTCTTGAAGACCGGGTCCTCGGGGAAGTGCTTCTTCCCGAAGCTGTGGAACGCCGTGAAGCGTGGGTCGGTGGCCCTCAGGACCGCGTGGCCGTACCCCGGCACGACGCGACCGCTGTTCAGGACGTCCCACGTATAGGCCTCCATCTGCTCGGGCGTCGGGGCGCCTTCGAACTTCTCCATCACGTCCAGGACGAACTTGAGGCACTCCTGGTTGGCCAGCCCGTGGAGGGGCCCGGCGAGGCCGGCGAGACCGGCGGCCAGGGCGTAGTACGGGTCGGAGAGCGCCGACGCCACCACGTGGGACGTGAAGGCGCTGACGTTGCCCCCCTCGTGGTCGCTGTGGAGCACCATGTACAGGCGCATGAGGTCCTGGAAGAGCGGGTCGTCCACGCCCAGCATGTGGGCGTAGTTGGCCGACCAGTCCAGCTTGGGGTCGGGGAGGATCAGGTCGCCCTTCTCGTAGCGGATGCGATACACGCCCGCCGCCAGCGACGGGAGCTTGGCGAGGAGGTTCAGGCTGTCCTCCAACGCCGCCTCCCAGTACTCGTCCTTCTTCATCCCCTCGTCGTACCTGCGCCGGAAGATGGACTCCTCCTCAAGCGTGGTGATGGCGGTGACCAGCATGTCCATGGGATGGGCCGTGTGGGGCATGTTCCTCAGCACGTTCCACACGTACTCCGGCACCTCCGACCGGGCGAATAGGTTCTGCCGGAGCGTCTTCAGCTCCTCGGCGTCGGGGAGGCGTCCCACCGTGAGGAGGAAGAAGATGTCCTCGGCGGTCTTGTCGGCCAGCTGGTCGACGGGAATCCCTCGGATCATGAGCCCCTGGTAGGGATCCACCAGGGACGTGTCGCAGACGAGACCCTTTACCCCCCGCATCCCCCCATACGCCTGTTTCACCGTCACCTGGGAGATGACGGTGTCGCCGTGCTCGTTGAGGAGATCCGCGATCTCCTGCTTGATGATGGGGACGCGCTGGGCCAGGGCGTCTCTGAGTGTGGACATGGGCGCCTCCTGCGGCGGGTAGGTGG
Source organism: Gemmatimonadota bacterium (assembly GCA_045863275.1). Classification (GTDB taxonomy): domain Bacteria; phylum Gemmatimonadota; class Gemmatimonadetes; order Longimicrobiales; family Gaopeijiaceae; genus SZUA-318. The sequence goes on along the minus strand of BTVB01000003.1, from coordinate 74,658 downwards.
GCCGCATGGCGTCCGCCACCGGCCCCGATGGCATGGATCGGCAGGTCGTCGGGTGCGACCCGGGGCAGATACGGATTCCGACTCTTCAGAATGGGGGGCAGGGCCCGCGTTCACTATCGGAATATCCTTGCACCACGAGTGGGGAGATTCCCTTTTCATATACGCGGATAGGCATATCCGGATCGCTGGAAGGGTGCCGTGGCAAGCGGCCCCGGCAGGGCCCGGGGCGGCTGGGCCGCCTCCGGCGTCGTTGTACTTTGCCACGGCCGCACCCGCCCCCCGCCGGAGCCGCCCCTGCCCTCAGGGCACCAGGACCACCTTGGTCCACCCCGGGTCCCGGGCGGCGAAGCGGCGGTAGGCCTCCACCCCTTCCGCCAGGGGGAGGCGGTGGGAGACGAGGGTGGCGACGAGCGCCTCGTCCCGACCGGCCAGCTCCAGGGAGGCGGGCAGGTAGGCCCGAGCGGGGCAGCGACCCGACGCGTACCGGAGGTTCCGGTCGTAGATCTCGCCCGGCGAGATGGCCAGGTGGGGCTCGGTATGGACGCCCACCGCCGCCAGGGAGCCCCCAAGGCGGAGGAGGTCGGCGGCCAGCCGGGTGGCCTCCGGCGAGCCCACGGCCTCGATGGCGCCGTCGGCGCCCCGCCCCTCGGAGCGTTCCCGGACCGCCGCCAGGGGGTCGCCACGGAGGAAGTCGGCCGGGGTGGCGCCGAAGCGCTCCGCAACCGCGAGGCGGGAGGGCACGGCGTCCACCGCCACCACCTCCCGGGCACCACGCTCCAGCGCGGCGCGCACCGCCAGGAGCCCCACGGGGCCGCACCCCACCACCACCACCAGGTCCCCCTGCCCCACCCCGGCCAGGTCGGCGCCGAAGGCCGCCGTGGACAGGATGTCGCCGGCGAGGAGGGCGACGGCGGCGTCCAGGCCCTCGGGCACCGCCACGAGGGTGCCGTCGGCCAGGGGCACGCGCACCAGCTCGGCCTGGGCGCCGTGGAGGCCACTGCCCTCCTGGACCCAACCGAAGAGCTGGCCCGAAGCGCACCGCGCGGTGAGCCCCGCGCGGCAGTAGAAGCAGGCGCCGCAGCTCGTGCTGAAGGGGGCGACGACCCGGTCCCCGGGGCGGAAGGAGCGCACACCTGAGCCCACCTCCACCACGTCGCCCAGGAATTCGTGGCCCATGACCGTCCCCCGGTCCAGGCCCCTCTCCCGGCCGAAGTAGGGGTGCAGGTCGGAGCCGCAGATGCCGGCCACGGCGACGCGCACGAGGGCGTCGCCGGGCTCGACGAGGACGGGGTCGGGGACGCGCTCGTAGGCCACCCGCTCGACGTCCTGGAATGTGATGGCGTTCATGACGGGAAGATGGCCGGACGGGCCAGCCGCGGCCAAGGGTGGTCGGGAGGGGAGGGAGCCCCGTACTTTCACCGCCCTCCATCCGTACCCCGTCCGAGGTGATCCATGTCCGCACCGTCGTCTCCCCGCGTCTCCCGGGGCGCGCTGCCCCGGCTCGCCGGCCTCCTGGCCCTCCTCCTCTCCCCCCTCCTCGCCCTGCCCGGGTCCGGGACCGCCCAGGGCACCCTCCCGACCATCGAGGAGAAGACCCGGGAGATGACCCCGTTGAGGGGGCTCTTCGACCTCTACTGGCAGGAGAGCACAGGGTCGCTCTTCTGGGAGCTGAGGGACCTGGACCGGGAGTTCCTGTACCAGGTCTCCATGGGATCGGGGCTCGGGAGCAACCCGGTGGGGATCGACCGGGGGCAGGTCCGGGGCACCAACGTTCTCAAGCCCATGCGGGTGGGGCCGCGGGTGCTCCTCATGGAGCCCAACTACCGCTTCGTCGCCAACAGCGACAACGCCACCGAGGTGGCCGCCGTGCGCGACGCCTTCGCGCCGTCGGTCCACTGGGGCTTCGACATCGTAGCCGAGTCGGGGGGGCGGCTCCTGGTGGACGCCACGGCCTTCTTCCTCCGCGACGCCCGGGGCGTCATCGAGACGCTGGCCCGCTCGGGCCAGGGCCGCTTCCAGCTGGAGCGGAGCCGAAGCGCCATCTACATGCCCGCCACCCGGTCCTACCCGGAGAACACGGAGGTGGAGGCCATCCTCACCTTCACCAGCAGTGAGCCGGGCCGCCTGGTGCAGGGCGTCGCCGCGTCGGGCGAAGCGGTGACGCTGCGGGTGCACCACTCGTTCATCCGCCTTCCCGGCCCCGGCTTCAAGACGCGCATCGCCGACCCGCGCATCGGCGTGAGCGGCCCCAACGTCCTGGACTACGCCACGGCCATCGACGAGGACATGACCGTCCGCCTGAGCGCGCGGCACCGCCTGGAGCGGCGCACGCCCGGCACCGCCCCCTCCGAGCCCGTGGAGCCCATCGTCTACTACGTGGACCCGGGCACGCCCGAGCCCGTGCGCAGCGCCCTCGTCGAGGGGGCGAGCTGGTGGAACCAGGCCTTCGAGGCGGCCGGGTTCGTCAACGCGTTCCAGGTGCGCGTGCTCCCGGACTCGGTGGACCCCCAGGACATTCGCTACAACATCATCCACTGGACCCACCGCCAGACCCGCGGCTACTCGTACGGCAACTCCATCGTCGACCCCCGCACCGGGGAGATCATCCGCGGGGTGGTGAACCTGGGGAGCCTGCGGCTGCGCCAGGACTACCTGCTTGGACAGGGCATGGTGGCTCCCTTCCCCGGAGGCATCTCGTCCGACGACGGGGGCGGCTGGTTCGACGCCTGCGACATGGCTCCGGCCCCGGACTTCGAGTACCTGGCCCAGGTGGCGGAGGGCTCCGACGCGTACGAGATGGCGCTGGCGCGGGTCCGCCAGCTCTCGGCCCACGAGGTGGGGCACACCCTGGGCTTCCCCCACAACTACGTCGCCAGCGCCCAGGGGCGGGAGAGCGTCATGGACTATCCCGCGCCGCTGGTGGAGATCCGGGGCGACGGTACGCTGGACCTCTCCAACGCGTACCTGCGCCGCATCGGCGAGTACGACAAGCTCTCGGTGAACTGGCTGTACCGCGACTTCCCCCCCGGCACGGACGAGAAGGCGGCGCTGGAGGCCATCGTGGCCGACGCGCTGGCGCGGGACCTCCGGTACGTCGGCCACACCAACAACAACTTCATCGGCGCCGGCCACCAGTACGCCGGCGTCTGGGACAACGGAGCCAACCTGGTGGACCACCTCCAGGTTGAGATCCGCGTGCGGGAGATCGGCCTGGAGCGCTTCGGCCTGGACCAGCTCCGTGCCGGCGAGCCCCTCTCCAACCTGGAGTACGTGCTCCTCCCCCTCTACATGCACCACCGCTTCCAGCTCCGCTCGGCGGTGGAGAGCCTGGGAGGCGCCGACTACCGACCCGCGGTGAAGGGCGACGGTCAGACGCCCTTCACCATCGTCCCCGGCGCCGAGCAGCGCCGGGCGCTGGACGTGGTCCTCTCCACCGTCACGCCCGACTTCCTGGCGCTCCCCGAGCGTATCGTGGCCATGATCCCGCCCACGGCGGACCGGTACGACCGGGGGGAGGGCTTCCCCGGCTACACCGAGCGCCTATTCGATCCGCTGGGTGCCGCGGAGGCAGCCGCCGACTTCACCGTCGGCGAGATCTTCCACCCGCAGCGCATGGCGCGCCTGGAGGTCTACGGGAGCATGGGCGACTACCCCGACCTGGCGGAGGTGGCCGACCGGGTCATCCAGGCCACCTGGGACGCGCCTCGTCCCCGGGACGAGTACCGCCAGAAGGTGCAGCACATCGTGCAGCGGGCCGTGGCGGACCGCATGATGCGCGAGGGCGCCTCCAACGGGAACCCGTCGGAGGTGCGGGCGGTGCTGTCCGACCGCCTGGACCGCCTGGCGACGCGCATCGAGGGGATGGCGCAGGCCACGCCTCACGCCAAGCTGGTGGCGGCGGACATCCGCCGGTGGCAGTCGCGCACGGAGAACACGGACCCGGCGCCCAAGCTCCAGATGCCGGCGGGCGATCCGATAGGGGGGAGTAGCCGGTAGGACGAACGGCCGGGGCCGACCCGCGACGGGTCGGCCCCCACCTCCTAGGGAAGCGCTGCACAAGTATGGTACCCCGCGCGCACGGGGCTTTCGCTGGTCAGGGGAGGAACGACGACGAGTCGTAGCAGCGCTACGGCGAGGAGGAGAGACGATGCATCACCGGCGAGGGCACCGACGCGAAGCGTTGGTCCCCGTGCGCCCAGCACCATGACAGATATGACCTTACGTGATCGTGGGTTGGGGCGGCACGGCCCCGCCTCGGTCGTTGGAACGCCTCGACGTAGCTACGGATATGCCTTCGGCGTTCCGCCTACGACTCGGGGCCGTGGCGACCCCAACGCGGGGTGCCATACTTGTGCAGAGCTTCCCTAGGGCTCCGGCGCCGGAGGGGCGGCGCCGGGTCGCGCCACCACCGCGACGCGCCCGTCGGCCTGGGCCACGAGGAGCTCCCCGCCGCGCGCGGCGATCCCCACGGGCTGGTCGAGGCCGGGCACGCCCCACGCCCCCACGACCTGCCGAGAAGCGAGGTCGACGGCCAGGATCGTGGAGTACGCCGCGCTCACCAGCCAGAGGGTGCCGTCGGCCACCGCCGCTCCCGTGACCACGTACTCCGCCAGGGAGCGGCCCTCCCCATCCCAGCCCAGGCCGGGGCCCAGTCCTGGCAGGAACTCGGAGGACAGCGTGAGGTCCCGCCGGTCGAAGCGCGACACCACCATGCGCCGGTGCCTCGGTGACGGGACGCTCACCGTCACCAGCTCGTCGGCAGACGCGTCGTACGCCGTGGAGAGGACGTACTGCTGCCGCGCGCGCACCGTGGCGAAGCGGGAGCGGCGGAGCTCGCTCATCCCGCCGCTGGACTCCAGGAAGTACCGCCACTCGTGGTCCTCGTCGGCCTCCGGGTCGGGGCGCAGGAGGACATAGCTCTTGTTGGAGGCCATCGCCGCAAGCGTGTCGCCGAGGAATGCGGCGCCGGCCAGCCCGGTGAGCTCCACCGCGAAGTGCCGGTCGAGCCTCACGTGGTGCTCCACCCTCGAGAGGCTCCCGTCCAGGACGTAGACGTTCCACCCCTCGGTGACGGCAAGGAACCGTCCGGCGCCGTCCCATGCCAGGTCGGTGAGGCGGCCGGCCAGCGGCACGCCCACCTCCTCCCATCGTTCCACCGCCAGGGTGGGCGGCCCCGCCAGCGGGCCCAGGGCCGGGTCCATGGGGGCATCCACACGGGCCGGGTCGGGGACGGGAATGGTCCAGGAGCCGCGCAGGGAGATCCGCCCCCGCAGCTCGTCGTCGGCGAGCCACACCCAGCGCTTCGGGTTCAGGGAGAAGCGCAGCGGGTCGGCTTGACCCATGAAGGGCGGCGGCCCCGTGGTGACGAAGGCCTGCAGGGCGTTGGCCCCCACCACGACCATGAACAGAGCCGCGGCGAAGCCGCCCAGCCGCCCCAGCTCCCGCTTCCCCGTCCGCACCGAATCCTCCCGGAGGAGGATGAGGAGGAGGGCCAGGACGGCCAGGACCACCCAGTGGATCACCCACGACCACACATAGGTGTGGGCCCCGAAGAAGGAGCCGGCGAAGCCCTGGCCCACGTCCCGAGCCAGGTGGAGGGCCGAATGGCGGAGCGCCATGTGGAGCCCCCACGCCCCCAGGAGGACCAGCGTGCCCAGGTACCGGGGCCTCGGCCCGTACCGCAGCACGAACAGGCCGGTGAGGGCCATGAGGGTCATGGAGGTGCGTTGGGCCCAGCAGAGGATGCAGGGGGACTCGCCGTCCACCACGCCCAGAACCACGGCGGCGCCCACGGGGCCGGCGGTGAGGAGGATCACCGCCCACGCCAGCACCGTGCGCAGCCGGGCCTCCGACACCCCCCTCACAGGTTGACTCCCGGGACCAGCGAACCGTGGGTCCCCACCAGGAAGAGCAGCGCCATGAGGACGCAGCTCGCCACGAGGAGACGGTAGGCCACCTTCTCCTTCTCGGGGCGCCGCCACACGAGCCACGCGGCGGTGAGGATGAGGAGGAAGTTGAGGAACTCCATGGATTCCCTCCGGCGTCGGGAAAGCGGGTGCCCGGGCTGGGGGCCGGGCGGAGCGGAGAGGGTCCTGGGTATTCTAGCGGATCGCCTGCGGGGAGAGCACTCCCCTGCTACCGGGTGAGGATCACCACCACCAGCACGAGGGCCGCCGCGCCCAGCAGGCGCCCGAGGAGTCCGCCCCTGACCATCGGCTCTTCGTCGTCCGCCGGCGCCGCCGGCGCCCTTCGCGTCCACACCAGGATGCCCCCGCACGGGTCGACGCCGTATTCCACGGGGAACTCGAAGGCGTGGAACACCTCGACGGCCTCCACGTCCTGGGGCGTGACCACCTGGTCGATGCTCCCGGCCCCCGCCATCTGAAGGCCGTCCACCCAGATCCCCGGCCGGCACTGCCCCCTGAGGAGGAGGGTGTAGCCGTAGGGCGGCGTGCGCACGACCATGCCGCCGGGCACGCTGTGGAGGAGCTCGGAGATGAACCGGGGACGCCGCTCCTGGATCTGCTCGCGCGTGACCAGGAAGCGGGCGCCACCCCGGCGCCGCTGCTCGTACCGCGGGACCGGCGGGGCCAACTCGTCGGGGACGACCCTGGGCCCCAGCCCGGCGACGCCCGTGGAGAGGGGGAGCACCACCTCCAGGTCCCCCTCGGCGGACACCTGGAGGGTGTCGTCCATGTCCCGGTAGCCCTCGAGGCGGACAATGACGCGGTACGTGCCCGCGGGCACCTCCTCGAAGCGGAAGCGCCCGTCCTCGCCGGTGACCCGCGTACCCCGACCGGGCGCGCCCGACGGACCGACGCCCAGGGAGACGGCGGCCCCCGTCAGCGAGTCGCCGCTTTCGTGGTCCACCACCACCCCCTGCACCTGGACCGGAGGGCGGGGCCCTTCGGGCCGCTCCTGCGCACCGACGTCTCCACGGAGCCACCCGGGCGCGGGGGCCACCAGGCAGAAGGATGCAAACAGAAGGGAGAAGCGGCTCACGCCGGCACCCGTCCCGCTCCGAGGGGGACAAGGGACTTCCAGGAGGTGTGCATACCCCGCGTCCGCCGGGGGGGTCCGACCGCGCCCCGCCTCCGGTGGCACGAAACGAGAGAGACCCGCAGGGGGCGAACCCCCTGCGGGCCTCCTTTCGATGCGGGGCGGGTATCCGGTGCGTTCAGACCCGGCTACCCATCCGCTGCGTCACCGCATCAGTATCCGGCGTTCTGCACCATGTTCGGATTCGTGTCCACCTCGGGAGCCGGGATGGGAAGAATGCAGAAGTTGCACGGATAGGCCATGTCGGCCACGTCGCCGGTGACGTCCACGCGATGCACGCCCTTCTTGTTGCGCATCAGGTCGTGGATCCGGTGGCCCTCGTAGCCCAGCTCGATCCGGCGCTCGATGGCGATGAGGTCGAGGAGCGCCTGTCCGGTGGCGGTCACCGCCGGCGCGCTCGCGAGGCCGCGCTTGCGGATGATGTTCAGGTCGGCCTGCGCCGCGCCGCTCTGCCCGAGACGGGCGTTGGCCTCGGCGCGGTTCAGGTACACCTCGCCCAGCCGGATCACGGGGATGTTGTCCGTGTTCTGCTGCGTGGGCCACTTGTTGACGCGATGGCTCGCGTAGATGCCGGAGAGCTTGGAATCCACGACGAACATCTGCATCCGGATGTCGCCCGGGGCGATGAGGTTGAGCAGGTCCTTGGCGGGGAGGTAGTCCCCGTACCCGGAGGCCCTGTACATCCCACCGAGGCTGTCGCTCCCCCGGTTGTCGGTGTCCGTGTTCTGGATCTCGAAGATGGCCTCCGACGTACCGCCGGTCTTGAACATGTCCACGTACGCCTGGCCTTCGATGAGGGCGTACTTGCCGCTGTTGATGACGGCGTTGGCCATGGTCACGGCGTTGGACCAGTCCTCCTTGTAGAGGTAGATCCGGGACAGCAGCGCCTGGGCGGCCTCCTTGCTCATCATGAAGGCGCCGCGCCGCGTCTGGCTCATCATCCCGATGCCCGTGGTGAGGTCCGAGATGACCTGGCTGTACACCTCCGCCACGGTGTTCCGCGACGGGAGGTTGTTGACGTCCGACTCCAGCACGATGGGGATGCCCGGGTGAGAGGCGTCCGCCGTGAACTTGTAGTGCTGGGCGTACATCTTCACCAGGTCGAAGAACACGAGCCCGCGAAGCGCGTACGCCTCGCCCATGATCTGGTCGAACTCGGCCTTCACGCCCGAAGGCGGCTCGAACTCGGCGTTGATGATCATGTTGAGCCTGTTGACCGCCTCGTACCCCTCGGCCCACAGCTCGGTCTCGTAGTCGTGGCCCGTCACCACCTGGCCCTCGAAGTCGGCGAACTCCTGGTACCGGTTCGCCGAGCCGTTCTGCTTCACGTCCTCACCCATGATGTCGGACATCATGTGGAGGCTGCGGCCGTAGTAGTCCGCCAGGGCAATCTGATCGTAGACGCCGACGATTGCGGCCCGGAAGTCCCCGATGGTCTTGAAGTACGCGTCGTTGGAGACGGACGCGTGGGGCTCCAGGGCGAGGTCGTTACAGGCGAACGCGACCAGGATCGCCGGCAGGAGCGCCGCGATCTTCACTTTCTTGAAGGTTCTCATGATGGTCATCCTCGCCTAGAAGCCCACGGTGAACCCGAGGCTGAACGTCCTCGAGTTCGGGGTGCCCGTGTTGTACACGCCGCTCACGATCTGCTCGGGATCGAAGTGGAGGTTCTCGTCCGCCACCCAGGTGAGGGCGTTGGTGATGCTCAGGTGCGCCGACAGCGAATTGAACCGAAGGCGGCTCGCGAACTCCTCCGGGAACCGGTAGGAGAGCGTCACGTCCTTGAACCGGATGTAGTCGCCCTTGTCCAGCCACCGGTCGGCGTCGGAGGGCTGTGAGCTGTTGACGCCGCCCCAGGAGAACCGGGGGAACAGCGCGTTGTCACCAGGCTGCCTCCAGGCGTTCTCGTACGCCCACCGCGAGGTGGAGCGTGGCAGGTAGCGCCCGTCGCCGTGGTAGAAGCGCTCGGCGCCCTCGTAGAGGTGGTGGCCGAACATGTACGTGGCGAGGGTGCTCACGGTGAGGGCCTTGTAACGGGCGTTGAAGCCGAAGCTGCCCAGGTACTTGGGCGTGGCCGTCTTCCCGTCGTAGAACCGCTCCGCCTTGCTCAGCGAGTTGGTCGTCGTGGTCTTGGTGGAGTCGGTGTACCAGAGCGGATCGCCGTTGGCGGGATCCACGCCGGCCCAGCCGTACAGGTAGTACTCCTGGTAGTCCCGGCCCTCTTCCCGACGCTTGGTGCCGTCGATGAAGGGCTCGGTGAGCTTGGTGATCCGGTTCTTCTGCGTGGTGATGTTGAAGTCCACGTTGAAGTCGAAGTCGGCGCTCCTCACCAGGCCCGCCTGGAGCACGAGCTCGACGCCCGAGTTCTCCATGTCGCCGAAGTTCTGGAGCGTGCTGCGGAAGCCCGTGGTGAGGGACACCGGCACGTCCAGCAGGAGGTCGGTGGAGGACTTCTTGTAGTACTCCACCGTACCGGTGAGCCTGCTGTCCAGGACGGCGAAGTCGACGCCCAGGTTGAACGCGCCCTGGGACTCCCAGGTCAGCTCGGTGTTGGCGACCCCGGTGGGACCCGACCCGGGCAGGCCGTCGTAGTCCGGCGTGAAGCCGTAGAGGCCGCGCCAGGCGTAGTTGCCGATCTCGGCGTTCCCGACCTCGCCGTAGCTGCTGCGCAGCTTCAGGTAGTCGAAGAGGCCCATGTCCTCGAACATCGAGAGGTTGGTCAGCGTGACACCGACGCCCACGGACCAGAAGTTACCCCAGCGCTTGTCGGGCCCGAACCGCGAGGATCCGTCCCTCCGGTAGGCGCCGGAGATGAAGTAGGTCCGGTCGTAGTCGTAGTTCACCCGTCCGAAGAACGACTCGAAGGCGTACTCGTCCTTCGTGGTCGTTCCCTGGGTGATGGCGGCGCTGGCGCCCCGCTTCAGGTCCGGGTGGGCGAAGCCCTCGCCCCACACGTTGGTGCGCTGCCGGTCGTTCTTGCTGGCCTCGTACCCCACCACCGCGTCCACGTTGTGGATGTCGGAGAGCACGGTGCTGTAGTTGAGCGTCTGGGTGCCCTGCCAGTTCAGGTTCGACACCCGGGAGTCGTCGAAGGAGCCACCCGAGTTCCGGCCGTCTCCGAAGAACATGTTCTTGAAGACGTAGTCGTGGATGCTGTAGAGGTCGAAGCTCCACGACGACTGGGCCGTGAAGGCGTCGTTGAACCGGTACGTCCCGCTGAGGTTCTCGATGACCCGGGAGGTCTCGCGGTTCTGCGGGTTCTCGTAGAGGCCGCCCACCGGGTGATTGGCCCCCATGACGCTGGTATGACGGTGGTACCAGTACCCGTCGTCGTCGTACATGGGAAGGGTCGGCGGCATGAAGACGGCCATGTAGAAGGGCGCCTCCCAGGCGCTGCCGTCGTTGAGGCCGTTCTGGTCCGTCTTGGCCAGCGTCATGTTGTTGGCCAGCGTGAACCGGTCGGTCACCCGCGCGGTGAGGTTGATGCGCGACGACCAGCGGGTGAAGAACTGCTCCTTGACGTTCCCCTGCTGGTCGAAGTTCCCGGCGGACACGTAGTACGTGAACCGGTCGCCTCCGCCCGTGGCGCTCAGGTCGAACTGCCTGGTGACGCCGTTGCGGGTCATGAGGTCGAGCCAGTTGTTGTCCTCCTGGACCGGCCAGTCGTTGAGGAGCTGGGCCTCGGCCTGGGCCTGGGACATGCCGCGGTTCATCCGGGCCGTGATGTAGTAGTCCCGGTACTCGGCCTGGTTCAGGCCCTCCAGGAGGTTGTTGAACGCGAAGTTGGAGACGCCCGCCTGGGTCCGGAGCTCGAACTTGGGATCGCTTGCCCAGATGGGGCTGCCGGCCACGCCGCCCTTGGTGGTGATGAGCACCACGCCGTTGGCGCCGCGGGAGCCGTAGATGGCCGTGGACGCCGCGTCCTTGAGGACGACGATGCTCTCGATGTCGTTGGGGTTCAGCGACGCGAGCGTGTTCGCCGTCCGGCCGCCGTTGTCGACCTGGGTGTTGGCGCTGGCGTCGTTGAAGAGCGGGACGCCGTCGACGACGTACAGGGGCTCGGCGCCGGCGGTGATGGAGCCCTGGCCGCGCACGCGGATGTCGAAGCCCGCGCCGGGCGCACCGTCAAGAGACGTCACGAGCACGCCGGGGCTGCCCTGGATGACGTCCTGGAACGTCGTCGTGGTGGGCAGCTCGAGCTGCACGGAGGGAATCGACACCAGCGAGCCGGTGAGCTCTTCCTTTCTTGCGGTGCCGTAGCCCGTGACGATGATCTCGTCCAGGCTGAGCGGGTCGATGGCGAGTCGGGCGCTCACGGTGGCGGTTCCTCCCGCTGTCACCGAGAACGGCACCCTCGTCGAAGCATACCCTATGGAACTTACCTCGACCTCATACGAGCCGGGCGGGACCCTGAGGATGATGAACCGGCCTTCCTGGTTCGTCAGGGATCCCAACCCCGTGCCTACGATGAGGACATTGACGCTGGCCAGGGGTTGGCCGGTGTCGGTCGCGGTCACCTGTCCGACGACGGTGCCGAAGTTCTGCTGCGCTTCGACACCCTCCGCCATGGTACCGGTGCCGAGTAGTAGGGCGGCGCCAAGCCAGACGGCGCGCCGCACCCCGGTCTTACACGGGTGTGCCATAGCTCCCTCCTTGTGAGGGCTTCTGGGAAACAACAAGTACCGAATGGTGCTTATCTGCGAAGCTACTCAGAGAAACATCATGGATCAACCTCTCAGCGTGGTCGCTTCCGCTGTGCGCAGTCAGTGCGCCTCCCTCAGCGCTGGTTACGCGCCATCCGTGCTCGAGCCAGGCTCCTCGTCGCTGGCGCGCCCGTGACCCTGTCCCCTCCACCCGCCGCCTGCTATCGTGCGGACGCGGAGGCACAAGACCGTGCCCCGAAGGAGCCCGAACCATGAAGACGCTCGCCGCAGTCCCGTTCGGATCACGCCAGGGTTGGCTGCCGGGCGCCCTCGCGCTGGTCCTCGTCGCCGGGTGCGCTGGGAACCCGAGGCCCGACGACCCCTCTCCCGCCGAGTCCGACCCGGTGGACATCGGCTACGGCTCCGTGGAGCGGGACCAGGTCCTGGGGTCGATGACGACGGTAGAGGGGAACGTCGAGAAGGACGAGCGCACCCAGACCTTCTTCGAGATGCTGGCGCGGGTAGCGGGCGTCCAGGTGGTGGAGCGGCCGGGAGGCCAGGTCACCGTGCGGATCCGGGGCGCCGGCTCTTTCCAGAGCAGCGAGGAGCCGCTCTTCGTGGTGGATGGCACGCCGATGCCTTCCATCGCGGGCCTGAGCGGCCTCAGTCCCAGCGTCGTCGAGTCGATCACGGTGCTGAAGGACCCGGGCCAGACCGCCATCTATGGGAGCAGGGGGGCCAACGGCGTGATCCTCGTCCGCACGAAGGGCGGCTAGCGCTCCGCGTCACCCCGGGGGGCGGTGCCGGACTGCCGGACCCTGAGCTCCACCGAGGACTCCACGTGGGCGTAGACGCGGGCGGTCCGCCGGAGCACGGCACCGCCGCGCAAGACCACCTCGACGGGGTACTCGCCGGGTAGCAGCCCCGGGAAGTCGAACGAGCCCGCCGAGTCGGGGGGCCGGAGCTCGCCGTCCGGCCCGATGCGGACGCCCGACACCGTGTCGGCGGGGAGACCCACCACCCGGCCCCGGAGGCTCCCCACGAAGGGCGGGTCCTCCACGTGCCGCATGCTCCTGTCCCACAGGAGGAGGCTCCCGCATCCCTCCGCATCGTAAACCGGCCCCCCTGGGCCCAGGTGCAGCTCCAGAGCGTCCAGGTCGGGGACGCCCACGCGGGCGTCCAGGTCCACCCGGGTCTCGGCGTCCCGAACCACCATGGGGACCCCGTTGAGATACACCTGGAGGACGCAGGTCGCGCCGGGGTCGTCCAGGACCCGTGTGAGTCCCAGGGGGTTGGCGGGGCCGGGGCGAAGCCTCACCTGCGGGACCCTGCGAAGCAGCTCGGAGATGCGCAGGGTCGAGCGCAGCTGGGGTCCCCGAAGGTGGAGGGCGGCGGACGGCCAGTCGCCGCGTGAGGGGAAGCCCTTCCCCGCAAGCCAGTCATCGACGGGGATGGCGGCGCTCCCTTGCCGGGAGGCACAACCCCCGAGTCCGGCAACCAACAGCCCCAGGGAGACGAGGGCCGCCCGCCGAGGGGTGGCGCGCGACCGTCGCCGCCTCCGGGTGTCCATGTAGGGCATGGGCGGCGCCTCCGGCCCGGCTGTACGTCGACTCCCACCCATCATGCGCGGCCCTCCGGCGGTCCGCAAACGCGGCGGGGCGGCCGGAGGCTCCCGACGCTCGCGCCGCCCCTCCGGGCGCCTCACATTGGCCGGGACCGCGGGCACCCGACACCCCTTCCGGAGGAGCTGCCATGAGGCGCGTCCCCCCGCCCCCGATCACGGCCCTGCTGCTCTGCCTCGCGGCCGTGCCCACCACCGCCCAGGAGATCACGCTGGCGCTCACCGGTGACGCCATCATCACCCGCCGTCTCTCCGTCTACGACGAGCCCGACTTCCTCGAGATGATCGACCTCATCCGCGGCGCCCACGCGGCGTTCGCGAACCTCGAAGTGCTGTTCCACGACTACGAACCCTACCCCGCGCACCAGAGCGGCGGAACGTGGATGCGGGCGGAGCCCTCTCTCGCCAAGGAGCTCGCCTGGGCGGGCATCGACATGGTATCCAGGGCGAACAACCACACGGGAGACTACGGTGTCGAGGGACTGCGCCTCACCACGCGGTACGTGGAGGAGGCCGGCCTCGTGCACGCCGGCGCGGGGGAGAGCCTCGCGGAGGCGGGAGAGGCACGCTTCCTGGAAACGGCGCGCGGCCGCGTCGCCCTCGTGTCCGTCGCGTCGACGTTCCCGGAGCACTCGCGAGCGGGCGAGGCCCGGGGCGCCGTGAGGGCCCGCCCGGGACTCAATCCGCTTCGCCACACGGCGACGCGGGTGGCGACCGCGGGACAGATCGACCGGTTGGGCGAGGCCCTGGAGACCATGGGGATCCCCTTCACCCGGACCGCGTCCGGCGCCCGCGCCCTCGGCACGGTGTTCGAGGAGGGGCCGGAGCCTGGCGTGGTCACGAGGCCCGACTCCGCGGACGTGGCCCGCATCGCCGCGGTGGTGAGCAGCGCGAGCCGGCTGGCCGACCAGGTGCTCGTGACCCTCCACGCCCACGAGTCCAAGGGAAGCCGGCCGGTGCCGGCCGACTTCGTCGTCGCGTTCGCCCGGGCCATGGTCGACGCCGGCGCGACCCTGTTCGTCGGCCATGGACCCCACGTGCTGCGCGGCATCGAGATCTACCAGGGAAAGCCCATCTTCTACTCCCTCGGCGACTTCGTCTTCCAGAACGAGACGCTCCTCCGCCTTCCCGCCGAGAGCTACGAGCCCTACGACCTCGGCGCCGACAGCCACGTGGCCGACTTCAACGCGGCGCGCTACCGGAACGACACCCGGGGCTTCCCGGCGGACCGGGAGATCTGGGAGTCGGTGGTGGCGCGGCCCACGTTCTCCGACGGCGCGCTGGTGGAGCTGGCCCTCCATCCCATCACGCTGGGGTTCGGGATGCCGGCATGGGTGCGGGGGCGCCCCATGCTGGCCCGGGGCGCGCTCGCCGAGAAGATCCTGGCGGACCTCGGGGAGCGCTCGGCGCCCTTCGGGACGGAGATCGACGTCCGCGACGGCGTGGGGTACGTGCGACTCCGGTAGGCGCGGCGGTCACCCCATCCCTGATTTCCTTGCGCCCGCCCGGACTTTCGGTATATGTTCGGGTCATGCCCATCCCCTACGTCGAGCTCCACTGCCACTCGGGCTTCTCCTTCCTGGACGGCGCGTCCCACCCGGAGGAGCTGGTCCTCCGGGCCGCCGAGCTGGGGTACCCCGCCCTGGCCCTCACCGACCACAACGGCCTCTACGGCTCCATGGAGTTCGCCCACGCGGCCCGGCGGGCGGGGATCCAGCCCATCACCGGCGCCGAGGTGACGCTCCGGGACTGCTTCCCCGGCCGGGACGAGCCCGAGGGGGGATATCACGTCACCCTCCTGGCCGAGACGCCCCGGGGGTACGCCAACCTGTCCCGCCTCCTCACCGAGGCCCACATGTCCTCCCCCCGGGAGGACCCCCGCCTCCCCCTCCCCTCCCTGCTGGAGCTCTGCCAGGGGATCATCCTCCTCACCGGGTGCCGCCGGAGCCCGGTGTGGGCGGCGCTCCAGTCGTCGGCGGCCGACGGCGAGGCCTTCTCCCGTCTCCTGGTCCAGGCCTTCGGCCCCGGCTCGGTCTTCGTGGAGCTCCAGGACAACGCGGTGAAGGGCGACGCCCAGCGCAACCGTGCCCTGGCCCGCCTGGCGGGGCGCATGGGGCTCGGCGTGGTGGCCACCGGCGACGTCCACTACCACCGCCCCGAGCGCTCCCGCCTCCAGGACGTCCTGGTCTCCATCCGGGGCCGCACGACGCTGGACGGCTCCCACGGGGTGAGGCGGGGGAATCGTCTCTTCCACCTGGCCGAGCCCTGGGAGATGCGCCACCGCTTCCGCTCCCGCCCGGAAGCGCTGACCAACTCGGTGCTCATCGCCGAGCGGTGCGCCGCCTTCGACCTCACCGAGGACCTGGGCTACGAGTTCCCCGACTTCGAGGGGTCGTCGCGGGGAGCCGCCCTGGAGACGCTGGCCGCCCTCTGCCTGGCGGAGATCTCGAGGAAGTACGAGCCCGGAAGCGCCCAGGAGCGGGACGCCGAGCAGCGCCTCCACACCGAGCTCAAGCTGGTGGACCTCCACGGGCTGGCCGGCTTCTTCCTGGTCTACCGGGACATCATGGAGCTGGCCCGGGACGTGGCCCGGGAGGTGCGGGCGGGCAGCCCGCGGGCGGGGGCCGGGCTCCCCCCGGGACGCGGGCGGGGCTCGTCGGTGTCGTCCATCATCTGCTACCTCATCGGCCTCTCCCACATCGACCCGGTGAAGAACGATCTCTTCCTGGGCCGCTTCCTCAACGAGGCGCTCCGGAGCGTCCCCGACATCGACCTGGACTTCCCCCGGGACATCCGGGAGCAGCTCATCCTCCGGGTCTACGAGAAGTACGGCCAGGAGCACACCGGGCTGGTGTGCACCTTCCCCACGTACCGTCTCCGCTCGGCGGTGCGGGAGATCGGCAAGGCGCTGGACCTCCCGCTGGGGGAGCTGGAGAAGCTGGCCAAGCTGGCCGAGCACCGCTCGGCGTCGGGGCTGGCCGACGAGATCGCCTCCCTCCCCGAGTTCAAGGAGCGGGCCGACGCCCCCCTCTGGAAGATGCTGGGCGAGCTGGCCGAGGACGTGGCCGGCCTCCCCCGCCACATCTCCCAGCACGTGGGCGGGATGATCATCTCCAGCCGGCCCCTGGTGGAGATCGTCCCCCTGGAGCCCGCCGCCTGGGAGGGCCGGGTGCTGTGCCAGTGGGACAAGGACTCGTGCGAAGACGCGGGCTTCATCAAGATCGACTTCCTGGCCCTGGGCATGCTCTCCCTGGTGGAGGAGGCCGCCGACCTCATCGCCGTGCGCCACGGGAGCACGCCCGACCTGTCGCGCATCGACTTCCAGGACGAGGCGGTCTACGACCGCATCTGCTCCGGCGACACGGTGGGGCTCTTCCAGGTGGAGAGCCGGGCCCAGATCCAGATGATCCGCCGCACCCGTCCCCGGGACCTGGAGGAGCTGGCCATCCAGGTGGCCATCGTGCGCCCGGGCCCCATCGTGGGGGGCGCGGTGAACCCGTACGTGCGCCGCAGGGAGATGCTCCGGACCAACCCCGACTTCCGCATCCCCTACCCCCACCCCCTCCTGGAGGGCCCCCTGGCCGAGACGCTGGGGGTCATCATCTACCAGGACCAGGTGCTCACGGTGTGCCAGGCGCTGGCGGGCTTCTCCGACGGCCAGGCCGAGTCGCTCCGGCGGGCCATGAGCCGCAAGCGCTCCAAGGAGGCCATGCGGGCCCACTGGGAGGAGTTCCTCGCCGGCGCCACCGCCAAGGGGGTGGACGAGGCCACCGCCCGGGAGGTCTTCCAGCAGGTGACGGCCTTCAGCGAGTTCGGCTTCCCCAAGTCCCACGCCCACGCTTTCGGCCTCCTGGCGTACCAGTCGGCGTGGCTGCGCCACTACTACCCGCTGGAGTACTACGTGGCGCTCTTCAACAACCAGCCCATGGGCTTCTATTCCCTGGACGCCCTGGGCAGGGACGCCCGCAGGAACGGGATCCGCACGCTGCTCCCCCACGTGAACCGGAGCGGCGTCACGTGCACCGCCGAGGGGGAGGACCTGCGCATCGGGTTGGGCTTCGTCCGGGGGTGGGGCACGGAGATCGCCGAAGGGGTGGTGGAGGAGCGGGAGCGACGGGGTCCCTTCTCGTCGCTGGCCGACTTCCTACGCCGGACCCCGGCGGCGCTGAAGCGCCCGGCGGTGGAGAACCTGGTCTGGGTGGGGGGCTTCGAGGAGACGGGGCTCACCCGGCGGGAGCTCCTCTGGCAGGCGGGGCTCTGGCTGGGCCCCGAGTCCGACGACGACCGCTCCGGGGGCCGCGACGACCACGCCCAGATGGAGCTGGCCCTGGAGGATCCCTACGCCGGGCTGGCCTTCCCCGACCTGGGAGCCGCCGAGCAGATGGTTGCCGAATACCGCATGCTCCACTTCTCGGCGGCGCTCCACCCCCTCTCCCTCCTGAAGGGCCAGCTCCCCGCGGGGACCGTCGGCTCAGACCGCCTCCACCACCTCCGCCAGCACGCCACCGTCCAGGTGGCGGGGCTGGTCACCGCCCGACAGAGACCCGGGACCGCCAAAGGCCATGTCTTCGTCCTCATGGAGGACGAGGCTGGTCAGATCAACGTGATCATCAAGCCCGACATCTACGCCCGGGACAAGCACGCCGTGCGCCTGGAGCCCTTCCTGGCGGTGCGCGGGCGCCTCCAGAAGGACGGGGAGAGCCTCAACGTCATCGCCGACCAGGTGACCCCCCTCCGGGTCCCCGGCGCCCCGGTGCGGCGCTCGGGGCTGGCCCACGCCCAGAGGGCCGGGAACGGGTCGGCGCCTGCGACTCCCGAGGCCGGCGTCGCGGAAGCGGGAGAGCTCCACGCCTCCCTCCCCGGCACGTTGGAGTACTGGACCGACCCCGACCGGTCGGGCCCCACGCCGTTCCGGTACCTCACGGCGCTCCGCCAGAGCCCGCCGGGAATCAAGAGCTTCGGATGAGCGCGCCGTTCACGACACCCTTGCCAGGAAGCCCCCTGCGGGGAAGTGATGGTGGCGAGGTTCGGAAACGCCCCCGTCGTCCGACAAGGAGTCTCCCATGGCGAATCTCGCCAAAGCGTGCGTCGGCCTCGCCGCCCTGGCCTTCGTGCTGGCAGTCGTCGCCTCGTTCACCGGCCCCATCCTTGTGGGTGCCGAAGGCTACTCGAACGCCGCGACGAACCTGGCGCTCCTCGCCCTCTGCCTGTTCCTGGGCTTCAAGGAGGGCGGCGCCTCGGCGTAGGCCCGCCCGGCGGGCCCGGACCCTCTCCGGGCCCCGCATGACCGCCACCACGTCCCGGGCGCACGGCCGCCCCGGACGGTGGGTTTCTTTGTCCCCTCTGCCTCCGCCCTTCCCATGAACTCCCTCACAACCGCCGCGGCGGTCGTCCTGGCCGCCGTCACCCTCCTCACGCCAGCCGAGCCCCAGATGAAGAAAGCCACTCCCATCATCACCGTGGACGCCATCGAGCCGTGCCTCCCCTTCTGGACGGAGCGGCTCGGCTTCGAGATCACCGCCACCGTGCCCCACGGCGAAGCTCTCGGCTTCGCCATGCTCAACAAGGGGAACGTGGAGCTCATGTACCAGAGCCGGGCGAGCGTGGACGCCGACCTGGGAGCGTCGGGAGCGGCCGCGGGGCACTCCGACCTGGCCGCCCGCATGGCGGGGAGCATGACCACCCTCTTCGTCGAGGTGGAGGCCCTGGACCCGGTGGTGGCCGCCCTGGAGGGCGCGGAGGTGGTGGTTCCCCGCCGCCAGACGTTCTACGGCATGGACGAGATCTTCGTCCTGGCGCCGTGCGGCACGCTGGTGGGGTTCGCCTCCCCTGTGGGCGAGGGATGACGTCCGGGGCGCCCGGCGGGGCTATTCCTCCCGCAGCACGCCCATGGGGTCGGCCCGGGATGCCTCGCGGGCCGGGAGCCAGACCGCGAGCAGGGCGGTAGCGGCCAGGAGGACGGCACCCCCCAGGACGACGAGGGGATCCCCCGGCTCGACGCCGTGGAGCTGGTCCTGGAGCGCGCCTCCGAGGACGCGTCCTCCCGCGGCGCCCAACGCCACCGACGCCGCCACGGTGGCCAGGGCACGGCGCAGGAAGAGGCGCTGGACCGCACCGCCGCGGGCGCCCAGCGCCATGCGGATGGCCACTTCCTTGCGTTGCTGGCGGACGGCATAGGCCACCACCGCGTACAGGCCCACCAACGCCAAGAGGAAGGCGAACGCGGCGAAGGCGCCGAGAAGGGCGGCGAAGAAGCGCGAGGGGGCGAGGGCGGCCGACGCGGCATCTTCCAGGCTCACGCGTCCGTAGAGGGGCGCCTCCGCGTCGAGGGCCCGGAGTGCCGCCGTGACGCCGTCCCGGGGGGGCGGCGCGCCCGGACGCACGCGGTAGGCCAGGGACATCCACAGGCCGGCGCTCTGGGCGTGGGGTTCGAAGACCACCGGCGTCTCCTCCCCCAGCGACGTCACCATTTCGGGCACCACGCCCACCACCGTCCGCCACGCTCCCGGCCCCCCGCCGGACGTGGCGTTCGGGACCTCGACGAAACGGAGGCGGCGGCCCAGGGGGTCCTCCCCCGGCCACAGGTGCCGGGCCAGCTCCTCGGTGATCACCGCGACGGCGACAGAGCCGGATCCGTCCTCCGGGGTGAAGGCCCGGCCTCGGAGCACCGGGACGTCCAGGACGCCGAAGAACGAGGGGTGCACAACCTGGGGGAGCGCGCCCTCGTGGGGGAGGGCGCCCCCTTCGCCCTCCACGGGGCGAAGCGTGGCGTTGGAGACGAAGGGGGCCGCCCGGACGACGGTGGCCCCCGCGACCCCCGGTACCCGGGAGACCTCCTCGACCAGGGCGTCGTAGAACGCGACGCGGGACGCGTCGTCGGGATAGCGGGCCTGACGGAGCCCCACGTTGGCCACCTCCATGCCCGCGGGATCGAAGCCCAGCTCGAGCCCCTCCAGGTGGAGGGCGGAGCGCACGAGGAGGCCGGCGCCCGTGAGGAGCGCGAGGGAGAGCGCCAGCTCCCCTCCCACCAGGAGGCCCCGAAGGCGCCGGGTCCCGGCGTCGGTGACACCCCTGCCCCCGGCGGCGAGGCTCGCGCCGGGTGTTGCTCGCGCGGCCGCATGAAGGGGGACGAGGCCGAGGGCCAGGCCGACGACGACGGACGTTCCCAGGAGGACCAAGGCCACGGTGGCGTCCAGGCGCAGCGCCCCCGGGCCGCCCGGAAGGGGGGCCCCCACCCGGGCCTGCACCGCGGCGGCCAGAACGGGGAGCAGTGCCAGCGCCGCCCCCAGGGCGAGGGCCGCGGCGCCCAGGGCGAGGAGAAGCCCCTCGGCGAGCAGGGGGGCGGCCAGCCCCGCGCCGCCGGCTCCCAGGGCCCGGCGCACCGCCAGCTCGCGGGCGCGCCCCGCGCTCCGCACCAGCGTGAGGACGCCGGCGTTGGCGCACGCGATGAGGAGCACGAGGAAGGCCGCCGAGAGCGTCACCAGGAGCCGGGGCCGGACCCGGGCCGTGTACGCGTCCTGCACGCCGCGCAGGCCCACGCGCAGGTCCTGGGCGGGGGCGTCCCCGGCCCGGGCCCGGGCCAGGCTGGTGAGCAGCTCCTCCGCCCGCTCCCGGGGCACGTCGCGGCGCAGACGCCCTGCGTACACCGGCTGGTCGGCCCGCAGCGGCACCAGGACGTCGGTGAAGCGGTTGAAGTGCCAGGCGTCGGGCCCCAGGACCCCCACCACCGTAAAGGTCTCGGCGTCGTCGGGCCGGTCGGACGTGAACGCGCGGAACGTGCGCCCCAGGATCGACGGATCGCCCCCGAAGCGGTCGCGCCACAGGCGGTGGCTGATGACGGCCACGGCGGCGGCGCCGTCCCCCGCCTCCTCGGGGAGGAGGGTACGACCCAGCACCGGCCGGAGACCGTAGAGTTCGAAGAAGTCCGGGGTCACCCAGGCACCCCAGGCCAGGTCCGGCGCGCCCTCCCCCACCACGGTGAAGGCGTCCAGGTCCCAGGACACGGCCTTCTCGAACACGTCGCCCACCTCCCGCCAGCCCACGTCCGTGACGGGGCGGACGTCGAAGAGCCGGTCGGCTTCCGGGTAGGGGAGCGGGCGCACGAGGTAGGCGTTCACCGCCGCGAGGACGAGGGCGTTGAGCGCGAGGGCGGTCCCCACCACCCCCACCACGGCCACGGTGAACCGCGGATCGCGGCGCAGGGAACGGCCGGCCGTGGCCAGGGCGAACCCCATGCCGGGTCCCCCGGAGGAGGCCCGGCGAGGAGCGCCGGCCTGACGCACGCGGGGAACCGGCCGGGCCAGGTCCCGCGCCAGGCGCGCCGCCGCCCGCACCACGCCCCGGAGGCCCTGGCCTCGGGCCGCCTCCTCCATGAGCGCCCGGGCGTCCTCGGCCATCTGGCGTCCGTGTCGCAGGCGGAGGGACCGCGGGTACCGGAGCAACGCGAGGCGGTACGCGGCGGCCACCAGGGCAATGGTCAGCCGCCTCACCCGCGGACCTCAGGCGCCAGCAGGAGAGCCCGGACCTCCTCCCGGCGGGCGAGGCCCGTGATCCGCTCCGCTTCCCTCCGCAAGGCTTCTCGGCCGGCGGGGGCGAGGGCGAACGCCCGCCCCCGGCGGGCGTCGCCGGCGTCGTCGTCCACCTCGGCGACCCAGCCGGTGTCGGCGAGGCGCTGGAGGGCGCCGTAGACGGTCCCCGGTCCCATGGCCAGCCCTGAGTCCTCCTCCACGCGCTTCATCACCCCGTACCCGTGGAGCGGACCCCCGGAGAGGGCCAGGAGGACGTGGAAGACCACCGGTGTGAGGGGAGCCGGGGCGTCGGTCATGGCAGCAAACCTTACGGTGAGCGTAATATTACGCCCATCGTAATATCATGCCTCGCGCCCCGCAACCCTCCCGGCGGCGGGCCGCTCCCTCAGCCCTGGGGCACCAGGTCCACCAGCCAGGGACCGGCGGAGAAGCCGGCCGGCGTCCCCTCCACGCCGCCCTCCAAGGCCTCCATGGCCGCCGAGAATCCGTCGGCCTCCCGGAGGCGGAGGAGGGCACCGCCCACCGCGAAGTCGGCGCCGGTGCCGCTGGAGCCGGCCAGGTCCGCCACCAGGCGGAGGAAGGCCCACCGTCCGAAGGGATCGTCCGGGCCGTGGATGGGCCCGTCCACCTCGGGGAGGGGGACCTTGCCGGGAGCCCGCCGGACCTGGAAGGACGTGAGGTCCACCACGTCACCGGCGCCTGCCAGCGAGACCCGGACCCCCGTCCCCCGCCCGACCCCGACACGCCCGGCGCCGCGCCCGTCCACGACGACCACGCCCGAAGCGCCCACCACGCGGCCCGAGGCGCCGTCCACCACCAGCGCAGTGTTCTCGTCGATCCCCAGCCCGAGGGGGAGGGAGTCGGTGGTCAGGGCGGCCACGAGGAGGCGTCCCCACCGACCCCGGGCCAGGAAGTGCTGGTCGAGGATGGCGGCGGGAAAGAAGCCCATCCCCGAGGTGATGCGCACGCCCTCCCCGTCCTCCTGGGCGGCGAGCCCGTGCTCCACGGCGTCGGCGCTGCCGCCCGAGGCGATCATGACCCGGCTCATCATGGCCGCGCCCGCGCTGGAGCCCGCCACGACGGCCCCCGCCTGCCAGCGCGACCAGAGCGCGCGGTACGCCGCGGTGGTGTCGCCGGGGGGAAGGAACACGTCCACCACGCGGCTCTGGGCGCCCCCGGTGAAGTAGAAGCCCGAGCACCCCTCCAGCTCCGCGGCGACCTCGGGCGCGTTGGCCCGGCCGGGGTCCTCGGTGGAGAGGAGGACGCCCTGCACCGCATCGGCGCCCGCATAGCGCGCAAGCGTCTGCCGGGCCGACTCCATGGACGCTACCGGGTCGCCGCTGGCCGTGGGGATGACGCAGAGGGGACCCTCGCCCTCCCTGGCCTCGACGATGGCCTGGTACACCGCCGCGTTCTCCGGGGAGAGCGCTCCACCGACGATGACGAGACGGCCCGGCCCCGCCGGTGGGTCCACGGGCTCTTGGCCGGGGGACCCGGGCTCGGCGGCGCACCCCGCCAGAACCGCGGCAGCGACCAGGGTCACCAGGGAGCGGGGCATCCTGGTCATCCCCTGGGCCAGAAGTTGTTCGTGCGGTCCACGTCGGGGGTGGCGGCCAGCGGGTCCACCTCCACCCGCGTCACCGCCCCGGCGGCGGCGGGCACGTCCAGGTCGACCCAGCGGTGCCCCTCGAGCCAGCGCTCCACCGGCACGTCCCGCTCCAGCGTTCCCCCCGCGGTGGTGGCGATGCGCACCTTCACCGGGAAAGGCGCCAACCCGCGGTTCACCACGCGGACCCGGGTCCCGTTCCCCGTGGAGGCCACGACCTCCGCCGCGTCGAAGTCCACCGCCCACGTCTCGAAGTAGAAGGAGGTCCAGAACCAGTCCAGGTCCTTCCCCGCTACCCGCTCGAAGGTGTTGAAGAAGTCCCACGGGGTGGGGTGCTTGTAGGCCCACTCGGAGACGAAGGTGCGGTACCCCTCCTCCCAGGTGGGCCAACCCAGGAGGTCACGCAGGGCCACCATGAGCGTCGCCGGCTTGTTGTACGAAGCGATGCCGTACCCCGGCCCGGGCTCGTACCAGTCGCCCTGGCGCATGAGGGGCTGCTCCAGCCCCGCCGCGGCCACCTGGAAGTAGGGCTGGGCCTCCAGCCGATGGTGGTCCACCCCGGGCCACAGGTCCATGCGGCTCTGGTCCTCGAGGAAGGTGGTGGAGCCCTCGTCCATCCAGGCGTGCCGGTTCTCGTTGGTGCCCACGACCATGGGGATCCACATGTGGGCCAGCTCGTGGGACGTGACGTTGAAGAGGTCCTGGGGCTCCTGTCCCTCGTAGGGGCCGATGAGCGTGAGCATGGGGAACTCCATCCCGCCTCCGATGATGTCCGCGCCCTCCACCGACGTCATGTGGGACCAGGGATAAGCCAATCCCGTGAAGCGGGAGTGGTGCTCGATGGACTGCTTCCCGAAGCGCCACTGCTCTTCCCACAGGGGCGCCCGGTCCTCGCGCCAGAAGGAGTGGATGAGCACCCGGTCCTCGGCGCCGTCACCGTCGCGGTCCGGCACCACCGCCGACGTGGCGTCCCAGCGCTGGACGTTGGAGGTGGTCCAGGCGAAGTCGCGCACCGAGTCCGCCTCGAAGCGGTACGTGAGCCACCCGTCCGTCCCCGGCGTGGTGACCCGCCCCGCGGCCAGGTCGGCGGAGGTGGCCACCTCCACCTTCTCGTCGGAGGTGGCCGCCCGGGCCAGGCGGGCCAGAGTGGCGCCCGTGTACACCTCCGGGCCGTTGGCCAGCTCACCCGTGGCCATCACCGTCCACCCCGCGGGAACCGTGAGCGCGGCGCGGTAGTCGCCGAAGCTGTCGTAGAACTCCGCGTTGGAGAGGTAGGGCTCGGCGTCCCAGCCCCTGAGGTCGTCGAAGACGGCCATCTTGGGGAACCAGTAGGCCACGAAGTACATCTCCTTGTCCGAATGGCCCATCCGCCCCGACCCGTTCTGCGGGAGGGTCGTGGCCCACGCGAAGGAGAGGGCAACCGTGTCGCTCTCCTCCACCGCCTCCGGGGGGCGGATGGTCATCACCGTGCCGTCCACCCGGTAGCCCGGACCCACCCGGAGGTCCCCCTCCTGGAGCTCCACGCCGGCCACCGTCACGCGGGAGAGGCGCACGCCCCCCGTGATCTCCTGCGTCGAATTCCTGGCAGCGCCCTCCTTGTGGAGGTTCTGGTACAGGTGCACCACCAGCGTGCGCAGCGGGAACGGGGAGCGGTTCACATGGCGCACGTCCGCCTCGCCCTCCAGGAGCGCCGTGGCCGGATCCAGGCGCGCCCTCAGGTCGTACGTCGTCCAGTTCGTCCAGTACGACGCCCCGGGGCGCCCGTCGCGGGTCCGCGAGCCTCGTTCCACGGCGGCGTCGAAGTAGCGGGGGGCCAGGACGGGAGCCGGGACCGGCCCCGAGCTCCCCGCTCTCTGCCCCGCCGCGTCGGCGGGCCCGAGGCCCGCCAGCACCACAAGCCCCGCCGTGAGCCAGCCCCGTCCGCTTCGCTCAAGCCTCATGGATTCCGCTCCAGGTAGAATCGCACGCCCGCCCAGTCCGTGGCGGCGTTGAACATGTCGAAGTAGCGCTCCACTTCCTCGCGCCCAAGGAACGGCGCGAGCCCATCCCTGACCTCGCGGTCGTAGCGTCCCGCGTCGGCGTCGTCGCCTCGCGCCATGGCCTCCCGCACCCGGCGCTCCAGGGCCGCCAGGCGGCCCCGAAGCTGTGCCACTCTCTCCGCCACGCCGCCGTGGAGGCCGAAGTGCGTGGCCCCGAAGCGCTCCGGTGCTACCTCGATGATCCGGTCCAGGGTCCCCTCCCACGCCCGGAGGTCGATGGCGGGCGGAGGCGTCGGCGGGTGCGTGGGAGCGTCGTCGTGGAGGACGATCCCCATGGAATCCCCCGAGAAGAGCGTCCCGTCGCGCTCGTCCAGATACGCCACGTGGTGGGCGATGTGACCGGGCGTCGACAGGGGGCGCAGGCCCTTCCATGGACCCGGGCCTCCCGGGCTCCAGGCGCGGATCCGGTGGGCGGGCACCGGGCGGGTCTCGCCCCACAGGCGGTCGTGGGCGTCCCCGAAGGTGCGCCGCGTGCTGGCCACCAGGCGGCTGGGGTCGACCATGTGGGGGGCGCCGTCGGAGTGGACGTGCACCACCGCCTCGGGGAACGCCTCCACCAGGTGGCCGCTGGCCCCGGCGTGGTCCAGGTGGACGTGCGTCAGCGCCACGTGCCGGAGGTCTCGAGGGCCGATGCCCAGCGCCCTCAAGCCCTCCCTCAGGACGGGGAGCGTGGTGGTGGGACCCGGGTCCACCACCGTGGGCTCGCCCCCGGGGAGGACGTACGCGGCGATGGCGCCCGGGAGATCCAGGTGGTGCAGGTCAAGGCATGCGGTCCCGCTCACTTCCACCTCCCGTTCGGCAAAGCAGCAATACGAAAGGGGCGCTCCAACGCCTGGAGCGCCCCCTCGTTCCCCGGCTCACGACCGGGGCTCAGCCCCGGTCCGACAGGGCAACGAAGTCCCGCGTGTCCAAGCCGTGATAGACCTGACGCGGACGGGCGATCTTCTGCTCGTCGTCCAGGAGCAGCTCCTCCCACTGGGCCAGCCACCCCACCGTGCGGGGAATGGCGAAGAGCACCGGGAACATCTCCACCGGGAAGCCCATGGCCTGGTAGATGATCCCCGAATAGAAGTCCACGTTGGGATAGAGGTTGCGTTCGATGAAGTAGTCCTCGGAGAGCGCGATCCGTTCCAGCTCGATGGCGATGTCGAGGAGGGGGTTGCGGCCCGTGACCTCGAAGACCTCGTCGGCGGTGCGCTTGATGATGCTGGCCCGGGGGTCGTACGCCTTGTACACCCGGTGCCCGAAGCCCATGAGCTTCTCCTCCTTGTTCTTCACCTTCTCGAGGAACGCGGGGATGTTCTTCACGTCGCCGATCTTGGCCAGCATGCGGAGCACGGCCTCGTTGGCGCCGCCGTGGAGCGGCCCGTAGAGCGCCGCCATGGCACCCGCCAGCGCCGAGAAGGGATCGGCATGGGAGGAGCCGATGACCCGCATGGTCGTGGTGGAGCAGTTCTGCTCGTGGTCCGCGTGGAGGATGAACAGGATGTCCAGCGCGCGCTCCAGCACCGGGTTGGGCTTGTAGTCCTTGGTCCCGATGCGGTAGAGCATGTTGAGGAAGTTCCCCGTGTAGGAGAACTCGTTCTCCGGGTACACGTAAGGGAGACCCCGGTGATGCCGATAGCAGAACGCCGCCAGCGTGGGCATCTTCGCCACGAGCCGCGTGATCTGGATCCAGCGGGACTGCTGGTCGTGGACGTCCTTGGCCTCGGGATAGAACGTGGACAGCGCGGCGACCGCGCTGATCATCATCCCCATGGCGTGGGCATCGTACCGGAACCCGTCCAGGAGCTTGGTCATGTTCTGGTGCACGTACGTGTGGAAGGTCACGTCGTGCACGAACTGGTCCAGCTCGCGCTGGGTGGGGAGCTCGCCCTTGAGGAGCAGGTACGAGACCTCGAGGTGGGAGCTGCGCTCGGCGAGCTGCTCGATGGGGTACCCCCGGTAGCGGAGGATCCCCTTGTCGCCGTCGATGTACGTGATGGTGCTCCGGGTGGACGCCGTATTCGTATAGGCCGGGTCGTAGGCCATCATCCCGAAGTCGCCGTCGTTGACCTTGATCTTGCGCAGGTCCATGGCGCGGATGACGTCGCCCTCGTGGATGGGCACCTCGTAGTCTCGGCCCGTCCGATTGTCCCGGATCGTGAGGGTGCTCGGGCTTCCGTTTCCGTTGTCTCCCATGGTATCTCCGCACTCAGCGACGTTCGGCCAGTGGATGTCCCGCCTGCTCGCGAGAGCGGGCGGCGAAGCGTAATTATACCGTTTGGCCAGGGGTACCCCAAGGCCGCGCGGTCCCCGCGGGGGCGTCGATCGGCCCGCCCCGCAAGGCCGAGCGGGGTGCCGGGGTCAGGAGCCCATCGGACCGTCGAGGCCCCGGTGGCGCATCTCGTTGCTGGAGACGAACCCGAGCTCCTCGTAGAGCGCCCGCCCCTCCGAGGACGCGTGCAGGATGACCCTGTGGAGCCCCTCCTCGCGGGTCCACGCGAGGACGCGGCCCAGCAGCGTCCGGGCCAGCCCCCGGCGACGATGGGAAGGGGTGACGTAGGCGTTCATCACCAACCCCTCCCGGTCCACCAGCACCACCTCTCCCGAGGGCTTCGTCAGGGGTCGGGTGGCCACCATCCGCACCAGGACGCCGATCCCGGCGACGACCCCCTCACCCTCCCCGCCCTCCGCCAGCCACCCGTGGTACGCGCCCGTGGCGACGAGCTCGTCGAACTCCCTCGCCCCCGCCCCGGCGAGGGGCTCAACCAGCGCCTCCGGCATGGACCCCATGTCCCGGAACATCAAGGCCCGCTGCCGGGCGATGGTGGGCGCATCCGCACGAGTCGCCTCGCGGATGGAGTACGGATGGATCGAATGCATACCCCTCCGGGAGTTCATATCCATGGTGGTCCTACACCTGGTGGACGGTCTCCAGTAGCCCAGGACCATCCTCGCGGAAGGGAGTCGAACCCGAGGGGCGAAGCCCCGAGGGTGGGCAATGGGGCGAAGCCCCGAGCCCAACCCGCATGCGGATCGGATGCGAAGCATCCGAGACGCGGGGTTTCGACTCCCGCCCCCGGAAGCGGCCACGAATGGTCGTCCAGCCTACGCGAACATCGGAACGCGAATGGTCGCCCGATCGAGATGCCGGGGGCGGGAGTCGAACCCGCATGCCCTTTCGGACAGCGGCTTTTGAGGCCGCCGCGTCTACCGTTCCGCCACCCCGGCCGAGTGGAGCCGGAAGCTATCGGCTTCCGGTGGCCCCCTCAATGCTTATCGTTAGAGGCCGATCGTCGGGCACGCCCCGCGATCGACCGACCGGAACGTCCGCCCGCACCCGCAGGAGCCACCCGTGGCCGAGCATCGCACCGACCCCTTCGGCGCCCTCATCGCCGTCGATCTCCCCGAGGGGACCACGCACCTCTACCGTCCCGCGCGCCTGGAGGAGACGGGCGTCCTGCCCTCCCTCGACCGCCTCCCCTTCTCCATCCGCGTCCTCCTGGAGAACGCCCTCCGCCACGCCGGCGGTGGGTACGTGGGCGAGGAGCACGTCGCGTCGGTGGCCCGATGGAGCCCGACGAACGCGGGCGCCGAGATCCCCTTCATGCCGGCCCGCGTCGTCCTCCAGGACTTCACGGGCGTGCCGGCCGTGGTGGATATGGCGGCCATGCGGGACGGGATCAAGGCCCTGGGCGGTGACCCCTCCCGGATCAACCCGGTGGTCCCCGCCGACCTGGTCATCGACCACTCGGTCCAGGTGGACCACTTCGGCACCGCCGACGCCTTCCGCCTCAACGTGGAGCGGGAGTTCGAGCGGAACCACGAGCGGTACGCGCTGCTGCGCTGGGCCCAGGAGGCCTTCGACGGCTTCTCGGTGGTTCCCCCCGGCACGGGCATCGTCCACCAGGTGAACCTGGAGTATCTGGCGTCGGTGGTGCACCGCCGTGACCAGGCGGGCCGTGCCGTGGCCTACCCCGACACATGCGTGGGCACCGACTCGCACACCACCATGATCAACGGCATCGGCGTCGTGGGCTGGGGCGTGGGCGGCATCGAGGCCGAAGCGGTCATGCTGGGGCAACCCTACTACATGCTCCTCCCCGAGGTGGTGGGAATGAAGCTCACGGGCACGCTGCCCGAGGGGGCCACCGCCACCGACCTGGTGCTCCGCGTCACCGAGATGCTGCGCAAGCACGGCGTGGTGGGACGCTTCGTCGAGTTCTACGGGGCCGGCCTCTCCAGCCTGACGCTCCCCGACAAGGCCACGCTGGCCAACATGGCGCCGGAGTACGGCGCCACCATCGGGTTCTTCCCCGTGGACGCCGAAGCGCTCCGCTACCTCCGCGGCACGGGCCGATCCCCGGACCTGGTTGCCCGGGTTGAGCGCGTGTCCAAGGAGCTGGGGCTCTTCCGCACGGACGACACGCCGGACCCGGAGTTCACCTCCAGGCTGGAGCTGGACCTGTCCACGGTGGAGCCCAGCCTGGCGGGCCCCAAGCGCCCCCAGGACCGGATCCGCCTGGTGGACGTCAAGCAGTCGTTCGGCAAGGACCTCCCCACCCTCCTCCCCAAGGGCTTCACGCTGGACGGGGGCGAGGGAGGCACCGCCTTGGCCGCCCGGCGCGCCGTCGCGGTGGAGGCCGACGGGGAGAGCTACGAGGTGACGGACGGCACGGTGGTCATCGCGGCCATCACGAGCTGCACGAACACGTCGAACCCCTCGGTGATGGTGGGCGCCGGCCTCCTGGCCAAGAAGGCCGTGGCCAGGGGCCTCGAGGTCAAGCCCTGGGTGAAGACCTCCCTCGCCCCGGGCTCCCAGGTGGTCACCGACTACCTGGACGCCGCGGGCCTCACCCCCCACCTGGACGCGCTCGGCTTCCAGACCGTGGGGTACGGGTGCACCACGTGCATCGGCAACTCCGGGCCCCTCCCCGACGCCATCCACCAGGCGGTGCAGGACAACGGCCTCGTGGTGGCCGCGGTCCTCTCCGGGAACCGCAACTTCGAGGCCCGCATCCACCCGCTGGTACGGGCCAACTACCTGGCCTCCCCGGTCCTGGTGGTGGCCTACGCGCTGGCCGGCCACGTGGAGGTGGACCTGTACAACGAGCCCCTGGGGCACGACCCCGAGGGCAACCCGGTCTTCCTCTCCGACGTCTGGCCCTCGCCGGAGGAGATCCGCGAGACCATCGCCGCCGCGCTCAAGCCCGAGATGTACGAGACCCGCTACGCGCAGGTGGCCCAGGGTGACGCCAACTGGCAGGCCCTCCCCCTCCCCGAGGAGAGCAGCCTCTACGAGTGGGACGGCACCTCCACGTACATCCAGCGTCCCACGTTCTTCGACGGGATGGGCCTGGAGGTAGGTGACCCGTCGGACATCCGGGGTGCGCGCGTCCTGGCGCTGCTGGGTCAGTCGGTGACCACCGACCACATCTCCCCGGCGGGCGCCATCCCGAAGAACGAGCCCGCCGGGCTGTACCTCCGGGAGAACGGCGTGGAGCCCCGCGACTTCAACACCTTCGGCGCGCGTCGGGGCAACCACGAGGTCATGATGCGCGGCACCTTCGGGAACGTGCGTATCAAGAACCTCCTCCTGGATCGGGAAGGCGGCTACACCCTCCACTTCCCCACCGGCGAGGAGATCCCCATCTACGACGCCTCCATGCGCTACCAGGAAGCCGGCACGCCCCTGGTGATCCTCGCCGGCAAGGAGTACGGCACGGGGAGCTCCCGCGACTGGGCGGCCAAGGGGACCTTCCTCCTCGGCGTCAAAGCGGTCATCGCCGAGAGCTTCGAGCGCATCCACCGTAGCAACCTGGTGGGGATGGGCGTGCTCCCCCTGGAGTATGTCGACGGCGCGTCGGCCCAGAGCCTGGGGCTCAGCGGGAGGGAGACCTTCGACCTCACGGGCATCGCCGGTGGACTCACGCCCGGGTGCATGGTGACCGTGACGGCCACCGGCGACGACGGGAAGGTGACCACGTTCCGGGCCAAGGCTCGGCTGGACTCGGAGGTCGACGTGGAGTACTACCGCAACGGCGGCATCCTCCAGACCGTGCTGAGGAAGATGGCCCGGGGCGAGATGTAACGTCCACCGGACGCCGGCGTGGAGAGGGGGGGCCCCCCCCGGGGCCCCCCCCGAGCCCATTTGGGTGCCCGCCCGCCGGGCCGGGGGCCACCGCCCCGCGGGGCCCGG
>BTVB01000003.1:0-42971 GCA_045863275.1 Gemmatimonadota bacterium | reverse complement strand
CGAGATGTACCGCCCCCCGGCCGCGGGGGTGGAGTGGGGCGGCCCCGCGGGGGCCGCCCCTCTCTCCATTTGGGTTCCCGTCACTCGGGCCGGGAGCCCTCGTCCCGGAGGGCCAGGGGCGGGCCCAGCAACTCCTGGAGGATCACGGCCTGCCGCAGGCGTGCCGGCCCTCCCCGCAGCAGCTCCCGCGCCGCCCCGGCCTCCCGCGAGGCTCGCCGCCCCGACGCCTCGGGGGCGAAGCCGGTGAGGCGCCCCGCCACCGGCGTCCCGTAGGCAGCGTGGGAGAGGTGCACCGCGTGATCCGGCGAGCCCTCGAGCGCCCCGGCGTCGACGGTCTCCGGCTTTCCCGCGGGCACCGGGCGCGAGACCTCGGCGGGGACGCGGCGCGCAGTGGGCACCCCTCGCGCGGGCGCCGGCTTCGGAGGCGTGCGCCTGGCCGGCGGCGCACCACCGGGACGTGGCGAGGGCTTCGCCGGCGGGGGCCGGGGCCGCGGGGGAGGCGGGGGCGGCGGGGCCTCCACGGGAGCCTCCCCCCGGGCCATGCGCTGGATCTCGTCCCACACCTCGGCGGGAATGAGGCCCTCCGATGTGGGGCGGGGCCGTGTGGGACGCCCCTCCACCTTGTCGTCGTACGAGGCGTCGTGGTCGTAGGCCGGCGGGCCCGACGACGCCGGAGCAGGCCGGCTCCGCGTCTCGGGCGCCGACCGGGGGCGGGGCGCCGGACGCGCTTCCTCCTCGGGAACGGGGAGGTCTCCGCCCCCGCCCTGGCGCTCCTTCCCCTTCCGGGCCACCGCCTCGAGGATGGAGAAGAGGACGATGATCCCCACGAAGATGAGCTGCTCCACGGGGCGCCTAGCTCGCGTCCGAAGAGCCGCCCTCGGGACCGGCGATGGCCTTCCTCATGGCGGTGTCCGCCTGGACGTTCCGATAGCGGACGTAGTCCATCACGCCCAGGTTGCCGGAGCGGAACGCCTCGGCCAGGGCCAGGGGCACCTGCGCCTCGGCCTTGACGACCTCGGCGCGCATCTCCTCGACGCGGGCCCGCATCTCCTGCTCCTGTGCCACCGCCATCGCACGCCGCTCCTCGGCGCGGGCCTGGGCGACACGCTTGTCGGCCTCGGCCTGGTCCGTCTGGAGCTCCGCGCCGATGTTCTTGCCCACGTCCACGTCGGCGATGTCGATGGAGAGGATCTCGAAGGCCGTTCCCGCGTCCAGCCCCTTGGCCAGGACGGTCTTGGAGATGTTGTCCGGGTTCTCGAGGACGGCCTTGTGCGAAGAAGCGGAGCCGATGGTGGACACGATCCCCTCGCCGACCCGGGCCAGGATGGTCTCCTCGCCGGCGCCGCCCACCAAGCGGTTGATGTTGGCGCGCACCGTCACCCGGGCGATGGCGATGAGCTGGATGCCGTCCTTGGCCATGGCCGCCACCCGCGGTGTGTTGATGACCTTGGGGTTCACCGACACCTGCACGGCCTCGAACACGTCGCGGCCGGCCAGGTCGATGGCCGCCGCCTGGTTGAAGGTGAGGTCGATGTTGGCCTTGTCGGCGCTGATGAGGGCCCCCACCACCCGGTCCACCCGTCCACCCGCCAGGTAGTGGGCCTCCAGGGCGTTGATGTCCAGGTCCAGTCCGGCCTTTGTGGCCGTGATGAGCGGGCGCACCACCGCGGGGGGCGAGACCTTGCGCAGCCGCATCCCCACCAGCGTCCCGATGCCGACGCGCACGCCGGCGGAGATGGCCTCGATCCACAGCCGCACGGGAATGGCCCACGCGACGATGAAGATGGCCGTGAACGCCAGCACGATGAGGACCAGCTGGGTCGCCACCACTTGCTCATTCATGTTCGATTCCTCTGGAGGTGTGGGTCGCTACTCGCCGGACGGGACCTGCTTGACCACGCGCACCACGTGCCGGTAGCCCTCGGCGGTCACCACCTTGATGGGGGAGCCCGCGGGGATCCACTCGGATTCGGACACCACGTCCACGCGCTCTTCGCCGAAGAGGCCCGTCCCCGAGGGGCGGAGGTCGGTGATGGCGGTACCCTCCCGCCCCACAAGGTCGGAACGCTGAGGGGCCGACTCGTACCCCACGTCCCTGTCGGTGCGGGTGAGGAGGAAGACGCCGCTCCGCGCCAGCCTGCCCGAGCCGGGCAGCGAGCGGATGAGGGCCCACGCCGACACCAGCACGATGAGGATGGAGGTGGTCATCACCATCCCCGCGCGGGTGAAGTCGGGGGTGGTGGGGAGGTTGCCCAGGAGCGCCATGTAGAGCCCGGCGGCCACGCCAATTCCCCCCAGGACGCCGAAGAGCCCGAAGCCGGGGATGACGAAGACCTCCACCCCCAGGAGGACGAGTCCCGCGGCGAACACCAGGACGTCTTCCAGGCCGGCGAGGCCGATGATGAGGTGGGACCCGAAGAAGAGCCCCAGCGCCACAAGCCCCGCCACGCCGGCCAGGCCGAAGGTGGGCGTCTTGATCTCGGCGATGAGCCCGAGGAAGCCCAGGGAGAGGAGGAAGGGCGCCACGATGGGATGGGAGAAGAAGCGCACCGTGCGCTCCGCCCAGTTCACCCGCGTGGTGACCACCGGGGTGGACGACGCGCCCAGCTCCACCATGAGCGCCTCCAGATCGGCGATCTCCCGGGCGTACCCGAGGGACTCGGCCTCCTCGGTGGTGAGGGTGAGGAGCTTGCCCGCCTCCACCACGCCCTCGATCTCCACGTCCTCGTCCACCATGGCCTCGGCGATGCGGGGGTCGAGCCCCCGGGCCTCCGCCAGCGCGCGCATCTCCGAGCGCATGGCCGAGACGATCTTCTCCGGGGCCTTCTGCCCCGACCCGTCCACCGGCGTGGCGGCGCCGATGACGGACCCCGGCCGCATGTAGATCCCGTCGGTGGCCAGAGCGATCAGGGCACCCGCCGAGAAGGCGCGCCGGTTCACGAGCGTGTACACCGGGACGGGGGAGTCGGCGATGGCGTCGGCGATGCGCTCGGCGGCGTCGACGCGCCCCCCGGGGGTGTCCATGTCCAGGACCACGGCGCTGGCCCCTTGCTCCGCCGCCTCCTTGAGGCTGCGCTCGATGAACGGAGCCAGGCCGAGCTCGATGACGCCCGTGACGGGCACACGGTACACGGGTCCGGGCGACTGTGCGGCGCCGGGAGCGGTCGAAGCGACCAGGGTCGCGGCGAGCGCGACGGCCAGGGCGGCGGGGCGGCGGATCATGCGCTTCCTCCGAGGTCGAGCCACGGACAGGGTATGAGCGGAGCGGGTGCCAACTGCTTCCCCGAGGCGCCCCACGGGACATCCGACGCCCCGGATCCCACGTACCGGGAGCGCCTTCAGCCGTTCCCGTCCATGAGGCCCTTGGCGTAGAAGGCCCGCCGGATTGCCAATCCCCAATCCCCGGCCTCCACGGCCTGCCGTCCACCCCGAACCAGTCGTTGGAGCCGCTCCAGGTCCTGCGCCGAATACGGATCAGCGCCCGAAACCCTTCCAAGGCGGGCCTCCACCTCGCTTTGCAGGGACCGGGCCACGGCCTCGGGACCCACCTCCCGCAGGGCGTCCCCACCCCTCACCACGGCCTCGAGGGCCCCGTGCACGTCTCCCTGGAGGTGGGCCGTGCGGGCGGTCACCACCTCGGAGCCCGCGCGGGCCAGCCCCTCCGACACGTGGGCCGGGAGAACGGAGAGCCCGAGCTCCTGGGCCCGCAGGACCGCCTCGGCGAGGAGCGCCAGCTCTCCCCGTACGCCGTCCGCGCCCAGCGTCCCCGCCAACTCCTCCACGAGGGGCCCATAGGCGGATTCGCGGACCTGGCGTCCCTCGTCGGTGGGGAGGTCCCAGGAGGCCTGCCACCGCTCCAGGGCGCGGGCACCGGCCTCGTCGAGGGCCCCCGGGGCCGCCCATGACACGGGGTCGGGGAAGGCTGCGCCCAGGGCCAGGGCCGCGTGGGCGTCCTCGGCTACCAGCCCGACCATGGGGTCGGTGGGGGCGTCCCGACACCCGGCCAGGAAAAGGGCCACGGCCAGGAACGCCAGAAACCCCCGGGCCGGTGGCGGACCGGGGGAAACCAAAGGGGCCGAAGGGGTAGCTACGGTGGTCACTGCCTATCATTCTCGCAGAACGCCACCCCCGGCGCCAGCCGCGCTTGACCCGCGCCCGCGCGTCCGGGTAAGCTTTCCCGCTCCACCGCCGCCGCCACGCGACAGACCCAGGCAACCAGGGAGACCCGATGTCCGAGAAGGTACTGGTCCACTACGAGGCGAAGGACAAGATCGCCCTCCTCACCCTCGAGGATCCGCCGGCCAACACGTACACCCACGAGATGATGCGTCAGCTCGACGCGGCCATCGTGGAGGCGCGCTTCGACGCGGGCGTCGAGGTGATCGTCATCACCGGCGCCGGGGAGAAGTTCTTCTGCGCCGGCGCGAACATCGGGATGCTCAACGAGGCGGATCCCGACTGGAAGTACTGCTTCTGTCTCCACGCCAACGAGACGCTGAACCGTCTGGAGCACACCCCCAAGCTGGTCATCGCGGCCCTGAACGGGCACACGGTGGGGGGCGGCCTGGAGATCGCCATGGCCGCGGACATCCGCATCGCCCGGAAGGACGCCGGGAAGTGCGGCCTGCCCGAGGTGGCGCTTGGGGTCCTCCCCGGCACCGGCGGCACCCAGCGCCTGGTGCGGCTGGTGGGCAAGCCCAAGGCCATCCAGCTCATGGCCGAGGGCAGCACCTTCGGCTTCGACGCGGCGCACGCCCTGGGCCTGGTGAACGAGGTCTTCGAGGCCGAGTCCCGCGACGCCTTCGTGGACAAGGTGCTGGCGTACGCCCGCCAGTTCACCACCCCCGACAAGGCCACGAAGGCGGTGGGGCTCATCAAGCGTTCGGTGCAGACCGGCGCCGAGCTTCCCTTCGAGCTGGCCCTGGCCCTGGAGCGGGAGCTGCAGGCCCAGCTCTTCGCCAGCAAGGACGCCAAGGAAGGACTGGCCGCGTACGTGGAGAAGCGTAAGGCCCAGTTCCAGGGACGCTGAGCGGCCCATGCGCGGGAGGCGGGGTCCGGACGCGTCCGGGCCCCGCCTTTGCATTTCGACCACCCGAATCCCCTACCCCACCACGCCATGAGTGACATCAAGAGCCGCCTCTGGATCGCCAACGAGTGGGCGGACGCCGAGGCCGGAGCCACCTTCGCCACCACGAACCCGGCCACGGGTGAGCTCATCGCCCAGGTGGCGGAGGCCCGCGCCGAGGACGTGGACCGGGCCGTGCAGGCGGCGCGCGAGGCCATGAAGGCCTCGGCCTGGCGGCGCATGAACCCCCACAAGCGGGCCGAGCTCCTCTGGAAGCTGGCCGACGCCCTGGAGGCCAACGCCGACGAGCTGGCGGCGCTGGAGACCGCGGACAACGGGAAGCCGTACTTCGAGTCGCGGAAGGTGGACCTCCCCAGCATCGTGGAGAACTTCCGCTACTTCGCCGGCATGGCCGACAAGGTGGAGGGGAGCACCATCCCGGTGGCGGGGCCCTTCCTCAACTACACGCTGCGGGAGCCGGTGGGCGTCGTGGGGATCATCACGCCGTGGAACTTCCCGCTCTCGCTGGCGGCATGGAAGGTGGCCCCGGCGCTCGCCACGGGGAACGCGGTGGTGCTCAAGCCCGCCGAGCAGACGCCCCTCACCGCTCTGCGCCTCGGGGAGCTCGCCGCCGAGGTCGGCTTCCCCGCGGGAGTCCTCAACGTGGTGCCCGGCTTCGGCCCCACGGCGGGCTCGGCGCTGGTGCGCCACCCGGGGGTGGACGCCATCGCCTTCACGGGCTCCACCGAGGTGGGGAAGGTCGTCATGCGCGAAGCCGCCGAGACGCTGAAGAAGGTCTCCCTGGAGCTGGGCGGCAAGTCGCCCAACATCGTGTTCGCCGACGCCGACCTGAAGTCCGCGGTGCGGGGCGCCACCACGGGCATCTACTACGGCAAGGGCGAGGTGTGCGCCGCCGGGTCCCGGATCCTGGTGGAGCGGTCGGTCTACGACGATTTCGTGGCCGAGTTCGCCCAGCGGGCCGAGTCCATGACCGTGGGGGATCCCATGGAGAAGACCACGCGCATCGGCGCCCTCGTCAGCCCGGAGCAGCTCGAGCGCGTCATGGGCTACGTGGAGGCGGGCAAGGCCGAGGGTGCGCGCCTCGTGGCCGGGGGCGAGCGGGTCACGGTGAACGGGAAGGGCAACTTCGTAACCGCGACGGTGTTCGCCGACGTGACCCCGGAGATGAAGATCGCCCGGGAGGAGATCTTCGGGCCGGTGGCCGCCATCCTCCCCTTCGAGGACGAGGACCACGCCGTGCACACCGCCAACCGCACCATCTACGGGCTGGCGGCGGGCATCTGGACGCGGGACGTGGCGAAGGCCCACCGGGTCGCGGAGCAGATCCACGCCGGCACCGTCTGGATCAACACCTACAACCAGTACGACTCGGCGTCCCCCTTCGGCGGCTACAAGCTCTCCGGCTTCGGCCGTGACCTGGGGTGGACGTCGGCGCTGGAGAAGTACACCCAGGTGAAGAGCGTCTGGGTGGCCCTGGAGCGGTGAGGCGAGCATGAGCGAGCGCGAAGCCTGGATCGTGGACGGCGTCCGTACCCCCATCGGGCGCCACGGAGGGGCGCTGGCCGCGGTGCGCCCCGACGACCTGGCGGCCCTGACCATCGAGGCGCTGTTGAAGCGCAACGACGTGGACCCGGCCACCGTCGACGACGTGCTCTTCGGGTGCATCAACCAGGCGGGCGAGGACAACCGGAACGTGGCGCGCATGGCGCTCCTGCGGGCCGGCCTCCCGGTGGAGGTGCCGGGGCAGACCGTGAACCGCCTCTGCGGCTCGGGGATGCAGGCCGTGCTCTCCGCCGCCCACGCCATCGCGGCCGGCGAGGGCGACGTCTTCGTCGCCGGAGGCGTGGAGAGCATGAGCCGCGCCCCCTACGTCATGCTCAAGCCCGAGACCGGGTACGCCTACGGCAACCCGCAGGTGGCGGATACGGTCATCGGGTGGCGCTTCCCCAACCCGGCCTTCGTCCCCGAGTGGACCATCGGCCTGGGGGAGACCGCCGAGGTGGTGGCCGCCGACCACGGCGTGACCCGGGAGGAGCAGGACGCCTTCGCGCTGGAGAGCCAGCGCCGGTGCGCCGCCGCCATGGCCGAGCGCCGCTTCGACGCCGAGATCGTCCCGGTGAACATCCCCCGGCGGAAGGGGGACCCCATCGTGGTGGACGTGGACGAGCACCCCCGCCCCGACACCTCCGCGGAAGCCCTGGCCCGTCTCCGCCCCGCCTTCAAGAGGGACGGCACGGTCACCGCCGGGAACTCCTCGGGGATCAACGACGGCGCCGCCGCCCTCCTGGTGGTGAGCGCCGAGCGGGGGAGGGCCCTGGGGCTGGAGCCCCTGGCGCGGGTGGTTCGCGGCGCGGTGGCCGGAGTGGAGCCCCACCGCATGGGCATGGGGCCGGTGCCCGCCACGCGGAAGGCGCTGGAGCGGGCCGGGTGGGACGTGGCGGACCTGGACCTGGCGGAGGTCAACGAGGCCTTCGCGGCCCAGGCCATTCCCTGCCTGCGCCAGCTCGACCTGGACCCTGAACGGGTGAACGTGAACGGCGGCGCCATCGCCCTGGGGCACCCGGTGGGGTGCTCGGGGGCGCGCATCGTGGTGACTCTGATCCACGAGATGCGCCGCCGGGGCCCCGGTCACGGGGGTGGCCGCGGGCTGGCCACCATGTGCATCGGCGTGGGCCAGGGCATCGCGCTGCTCGTGGAGGGAGCCTGATGAAGGAGATCGAACGGGTCGCGGTGCTGGGCGCCGGCACCATGGGGCACGGCATCGCGCACGTGTGCGCCGGCGTGGGGTGCGACGTGGCGCTCTACGACATCGATGACGACGCCGTGGCCCGGGGCCTGGAGCGGATCCGGGCGAACCTGGACAAGGGCGTGGAGCTGGGCAAGGTGGTCGCGCAGGAGCGCGACGCGACGATGGGGCGCCTGCGCACCACCACATCCGTGGCCGACGCGTGCGCGGGTGTGGACCTGGTCATCGAGGCCGCGCCCGAGTCGTTGGACGTGAAGGCGGCGCTGTTCGCCGAGGCCGACGCGAGCGCCCCGGAGCACGCGGTGCTGGCCACGAACACCTCGTCGCTGTCCATCGAGGCCATCGCACGCTCGGTGGGGAACCCGGCGCGCGTGGCGGGCATGCACTTCTTCAACCCCGTCCACATCATGAAGCTGGTGGAGGTGGTGTGGGGGCCCGACACCTCCGACGCCACCCGCCTGGCCGCGGTGGCCTTCGCGCAGCGCCTGGGCAAGGAGCCGGTGGTGGTTCGCGACGCCCCGGGCTTCGCCTCCTCCCGCCTGGGCATCGTCCTGGGCATGGAGGCCATCCGCATGGTGGAGGAGGGGGTGGCGTCACCGCAGGACATCGACAAGGCCAT
Source organism: Gemmatimonadota bacterium (assembly GCA_045863275.1). Lineage (GTDB taxonomy): Bacteria > Gemmatimonadota > Gemmatimonadetes > Longimicrobiales > Gaopeijiaceae > SZUA-318. The sequence goes on along the minus strand of BTVB01000003.1, from coordinate 34,520 downwards.
GGAGCTGGGCTATCGCCACCCCATGGGCCCTCTCAAGCTCACCGACCTGGTGGGGTTGGACGTGCGTCTGGGCATCGCCGAGTACCTCCACGGCGCGCTGGGCTCGGAGGCGTTCCGGCCGCCGGAGCTCCTCCGGCGCATGGTGGCCGAAGGGAAGCTGGGCAAGAAGAGCGGGAAGGGCTTCTACGACTGGTAGGGCCCGCCGGCCTTCAACGCAGGACCAGCGGCTCCACCAGCCGGATGACGAGAAGGGAGCCCTCGGGCACGGACGCGTGGCCGTCGCGGGTGGCGTAGGCCACCACCGCGCCTGCGGCCGCCCCCACGGCGGCTCCCCGCTTGGCGTTGTTCCCCAGGACCTTGCCGAGGATGGCCCCGGCGGCGGTCCCCGCCGCCACCTTCCCCACCGTTTCCCGGTTCCGGTCCATGGCGTCGGCCTTGAGCTGTACCTCCTCCACCGACGCCGCCACGGGGAGTGTCTCCCCGGCGACCTCCACGCCCGTCACCTCCAGGCGGAGGACGGCCGGCGTCTCCGCGTTGGGGCTCCGGGTGGCCTCGGCCACGGTTCCCCGCACGACGGTGCCCGCGGGAAGGAGCACCTCCCCGTCCTCCAGCAGGAGGTCAACGGTGAGGCGCGCCGCAAAGGCGTCGCCGGCGCGGTTGCGCTCGGTGCCGAGCTCCCGGTCCAGCGTGAGGGTGAGGGCGGTTCCCGCCGCCACGGCACGCGCGGGGGCCGGCGATGCCGCGGGGGCGGGGGCCTCGGCCGGGGCCGAGGACTCCGTGGCGGCGGGGGCCGTCCTCGTGGGTTGCCGCACCGGAGCCGTGGGACCCGACGGGGCGGGGGCGGCCTCGGAGGCCGGTGTGACCTCCGGCTCCGGGACCGGCGCCTCCTCCACCGGAGCCGCCTCGGGCGCCGCCTGGGCCCCCGCGGGCTCCTCCGCCGACTCGGCCGAGCCCCCGCAGGCGGCGAGGGTGAGCGTGGCGAGCAGGACCAGGGACGGGAGCGGGTGACGGCGAGACATGGATGCCTCCGGAGGTGGACGACGGACGAGCTTCATATCACTGCCGCAGGCCCCGGGTTCCCCACGGCCGGGCGGGCCGCTGCCCGGCCTCGGGAGTCGGAGGCCCGGGCCTTGCCCGCCGTCCCCCGTTCACCACTTTGGGGGCTCCCTCCCCTCGCCCGGATCCGCCATGACCGAAAGCCCCGTCCTCCTGGAGAAGCGCCCCGATGGGGTTGCCGTCCTCACGCTCAACCGGCCCGAGAAGCTCAACGCCCTCAACGCCGAGGTGCGCCGGCTCCTGCGGGACCGGTTCGAGGCGCTGGCCGACGACGACGACGTTCGCGTCGTCGTCCTCCACGGCGCCGGCGACAAGGCCTTCGTCGCAGGCGCCGACATCTCCGAGTTCGCCGCCCGGACCGCCGAGGAGCAGCGCGCCGTGTATTCCCAGCCCCGTATCTACGAGGTGGTGCGGGACTTCCCCAAGCCGGTCATCGCCGCCCTCCACGGCTTCTGCATCGGGGGCGGCTCGGAGCTGGCGCTTGCCTGCGACGTGCGCGTGGCCGACCGCACCGCGCGGCTGAGCCAGGCGGAGATCCGCATCGGCCTCATCCCCGGCGGGGGCGGCACCCAGCACCTGGCCCGCCTGGTGGGACGGGGACATGCCATGCTCATCGCGTGCACCGGCGACTTCGTGGAGGCCGAGGAGGCGTGGCGCATCGGGTGGGTGGACGTCCTCGTGGACGAGGGGGAGCACCTGGCCAGCGCCCTGGAGATCGCCGGGCGCATGGCCCGGTGGAGCCCCGTGTCGCTGCGCCTGGCCAAGGAGGCGGTGAACGCCGCCTTCGAGCTGCCTCTGAAGGCGGGCATGGAGCACGAGAAGGAGCTCTTCCTCCAGGCGTTCGCCAGCGAGGACGGTCGCGAAGGGGTGAAGGCCTTCATGGAGAAACGCAGGCCCGAGTTCAAGGGACGCTGACGCCTCGCGGGGCCCTCCGCCCCCCGGCCCCCGCCGTCGCCTCGCCCCGGGGCCGCCCGGACGCTAGGATAGCGGCTCCCCGACCCCGCCCCCGGAGGAGCGCGTGAGCCTCAAGATCGCCCGGACCCTGGCCGGGACCTACTTCGTGCTCATGGCCGTGGCTCTGACGTGGCCCGGCATGGTCCCCTTCGCGAGGATCCGGCCCCTGGTCCTCGGCCTCCCCTTCGCGTTCTTCTGGGGCGCGGCATGGATCGCCGTGTCGGTGGCCGTCCTCTGGCTCCTGGACCGGGTGGAGGAGCGTCACCGGGAAGGAGACGGGGCCTGATGGAGCGCTGGGTCTTCATCACCGGGATCATCGTCCTCTACCTGGCGGCCACGCTGGCCATCGGGCTGGCGGCGGGGCGCAAGGCCACCCACTCCGTCCAGGGGTACGTGGCGGGCGACCGGAGCTTCGGCCTCCTGGTCATGTACTTCGTCACAGGCGCCACCGTCTTCTCCTCCTTCGCCTTCCTGGGGGGCCCCGGGTGGGCGTACTCCCGGGGCGCCGCGGTCTTCTACATCCTGGCGTACGGCGTGCTGGGGATGGCGCCGTTCTACTGGATGGGGCCGCGCATCGCCGAGGTGGGGCGCCGGCTGGGGCACGTCACCCAGGCCCAGCTCATCACCGGGCGCTTCCCCTCCAGGGCCCTCTCGGCGCTCATCGCGCTGTTGAGCCTGGTGGCCTTCGTGCCCTACATCACCATCCAGATCCGGGGCGCGGGCATCGTCATCGAGGCGGTCACCGACGGCCACATCCGTCTTTGGCTGGGCGCCCTGGTGGCCTACGGCATCGTCATCGTGTACGTGCTGGTCTCTGGGGTCATGGCGGTGGGATGGACGAACACCTTCCAGGGCATCTTCATGGTGGCCATCGCCTGGACGCTTGGGCTCTACCTCCCCTACCGGCTCTACGGCGGGGTGGGCCCCATGTTCGAGGAGATCGCCGCCGCCCGTCCCGAGCTGCTGGTCCCGCCGGGGCTGGACGCCGCCGGGGCGCCCTGGAGCTGGGGCTCGTACTCCACGTACATCCTGGTGAGCGCCGTGGGGCTCATGATGTGGCCCCACCTGTTCATGAAGGCGTACACCGCCAAGGACGACCGGACGCTCCGCCGCACCGTGATCCTCTTCCCCACGTTCCAGCTCTTCCTCATCCCCGTCTTCCTCATCGGCTTCTCCGGCGTCCTCTTCCCCGAGACGCCGCCGGACCCCGACTCCATCCTCCCCTTCATGGTCCTGCGCACCGAGCTCCCCGCGCTGGTGGTGGGCCTGTTCTGCGCGGGTGCGCTCTCGGCGTCCATGTCCACGGGGGACGCCCTCCTCCACGCGTCGGCCTCGGTGGTGGTGGAGGACGGGGTGGCCCCCTTCGTCCACCTGGACGACCGGGTCCAGAGGATCCTCATGCAGGTCCTCGTCCTGGTCACCGGCGCGGTGGCGTACTGGATGGCGCTGAATCCGGGGGCGTCCCTGGTCCAGCTCCTGGCCACCGCCTACGGCATCGTCTCCCAGCTCGCGCCCCCCGTGGTGGCGGCGCTCTACTGGCGCCGGGCCACCACCCCCGGCGTGGTGGCGGGGCTGGTGGCCGGGTGGGGCGTGGCGGGCTTCTACTTCCTCAACCCCGCGGCCAAGCCCTTCGGGATGCACGAGGGCATCCTGGGGCTCCTGGTCCACGTGCCCGTCCTGGTGGCGGTGAGCCTGGTCACGCGACGCCAGGCGGAGGAGCACCTGCGTGCCTTCTTCCCCACGCGGAAGGTGGTCCAATGAGCGACGAAGCGCGGCTGGAGACGCTCCGGGCCCGGGTTCGGGAGCTGGACGAGGCGCTGGTGCGCCTGGTGGGGGAGCGCCGCGACCTGGTGTTGGAGATCGGCGAGGTGAAGGAGCGCCTGGGGCTCCCTGTGCTGGACCCTCCCCAGGAGGCGAGGGTCGTGCGCCGGGCCGCGGAGATGGCCCGGAAGGCGGGCGTCGACGAGGAGGCGGTGCGCGACGTCCTCTGGAGGATCGTGGCGTCGGCCCGGGACGCGCAGGAGGGGCGGACCCGCTGGGGCCCGCCCCTCCCGGAGCCGGAGAAGCCAGCCGGGTCCTAGTCGGCTCGACGGGCTCTCTTGGCGCTGCCCACGAGGGCCACCACCTCCGAGGCCCGCCCCGGAGGCACCCGTATCGGGTACGTCTCGCCGGGAGGTGTCACGCCCTGGACGAGGTGGGGATTCAGGTTCCTGAGCAGCCGGGGCTCCACCTCGAGGAGCCAGGCCACGCGTCCCAGTGACGTCCCTCCAGGGACGAAGACGCGCTCGTACCGGTAGGGCCGGGCCCGCTCCACGTCGAAGCCCTCGGCCTCGGCCCCCTCCGCCAGGAGGGTCGCCGCCACCAGCCGGGGCACGTACTCCCGGGTCTCCCGGGGAAGGTGGTCCAGGACCTCCCAGTAGATGTCCTCGTCTCCGGTGCGTCCCCCGGCGTAGCGCTGCAGCACGCGGTCGATGGTGCCGGGCCCGGCGTTGTAGGCGGCGGCGGCCAGGTACCACGACCCGTACCGCTCGTGGAGCCAGCCCAGGTAGTCCAACGCGGCGTTGGTGGCCCGCACCGGATCGCGGCGCTCGTCCACCCACTCGTCCACGCGCAGGCCGTACTGCTGGGCCGTGGGGCCCATGAACTGCCAGAGCCCCACCGCCGAGGCGGAGGAAACGGCCCGGTTGGAGAGCCCCGACTCCATCATGGCCAGGTAGAGGAGCTCCTCCGGCATGCCCCGGTCACGGAGCCGGCTCCGGATGAGGTCGTCGTAGGTGCCCTGCCTGTCCAGGAGCCGCTGGAAGGCGGCGCGCTGGTCGGTGCGGAAGCGGGTGACCCACCGGTCCACCCGCGCGTTCACGTGGAGGGGCAGCGGCGACGCCAGCACCGGGGCCGGGGCGTCGGCCGCCTCGTCCCCCTGGGTCACCCAGTCGGCGGGCAGGCCCACGCCGGTGTAGAGGATGGCGGGGAGCGCCACCGCCACCCCGCCCGCCGAGGCGAGGATGCTGCCGACGGTCCTGCTATAGATTCGGGCCAGAAGCCCGCGAAGGCCGATGTCGTGCATCGTGCACCTCCTCGTTTCGTTCACCTCCCCCGTACGGGTATACCGGTCCCCGGGGTTTCGGGGCTCGGGCCAGCTTGTCAGGGGGAAGGTGGGGGAATCGGAGGGGGCGTCTCACCGCCCCGGGGCCGTCCGTCGGCCCCTCCGGCCGCGCGGTTCGTCCGACCCTTGGATCCGGTCGGGCGTCACCGGGTTGCCGGAACGCCGTTACAAGCGAAGGGGTCCGGCCTGCGGGCAACCTCGCCCGCGGGACCGGACCCCCAGCTCGCTGCGGGAACTACTCGGCGGGGTAGACCGAAACCACCGGCCGGGCGCGCATGCGCTCGAACTTCACCACGCCGTCCACCAGCGCGAAGAGCGTGTCGTCGTTGCCGCGGCCGACGTTGCGGCCGGGGTGGAACTTGGTGCCGCGCTGACGCACCAGGATGCTGCCCGCGCTGACGGGCTGTCCGCCGTAGCGCTTCACCCCCAGGTACTGGGGGTTGCTGTCGCGGCCGTTCCGGCTGGACCCTACGCCCTTTTTATGTGCCATCGTTCGTACCCGTCGTCCTTGGTCGGATTCGGCCAGGGCGCGCTCAGGCGAGCGCGACCTCGTCGATCCGGATCTCCGTGAAGCCCTGCCGGTGACCCTGCTTCCGGCGGTAGTTCTTACGCCGCTTCCGCTTGTAGACGATGATCTTGGGCGTGCGGGCGTGACGGATCACCTCCGCCGTCACCTTGGCGCCGTCCACCACGGGCGTACCCACGTGGACGTTGTCGCCCTCCGCGCCGGCCAGGAGCACCTGGTCGAACGTGACCTTCTCCCCAGGCTCGGCCTGGAGGGTGGGAATGCGGATGCGCGCCCCGGGCTCGGCCCGGAACTGCTTCCCACCGGTTTCGAATACCGCGTACATAACGGGTTCCCGATCTTGGGCAATCACTTGGTACAGAGCCTGTAAATTTCGAATTGATGGGCGGAGGGGTCAAGGGGACGCCCTTGAGGCCGCCCCCTCGGACCCGCGCCGGCCTCAGATCACCGCGTACTTCTCGGTGACGTCGGACTCGGCCGGCCCGGAGAGGAGCCGGAACTCGTCCTGGCGCATGAGGGGGTCGTCCCTCAGGTCCAGCTCGAGGCGGGTACGCTTGCGGAGCCGGCGCAGGAAGTCGGGCTCCTCCTCCACCACCTGGAGGGCCACCTCCGGGTGCACGCGCACCACCAGGCGCCGCTCCTCCCTTGTGGCCGCTGCCCGGTGCAGGCTCCGCTCGATGCGCCTCACCACCGTGGCCGGGGTGAACACCCGCCCCGCCCCGCCGCAGGAAGTGCATACCTCCGTGAGGGTGTGGATGAGGGGGGGGCGCACCCGCTGGCGCGTCATCTCCACCAGGCCGAGGCTCGAGACCTCGAAGGCCTTGGTCCGGGCCCGGTCCCGCCCCAGGTGGCTGCGGAGCTCGTGGAGCACCTTGTCCCGGTTCTCCTGGGACTCCATGTCGATGAAGTCGAGGACGATGATCCCGCCCACGTCCCGGAGGCGGAGCTGCTTCGCGATCTCCCGCGCCGCGTCGAGGTTCGTCTTGAGGATGGTCTGCTCCGGGTCCTTCTTTCCCTTCCCGGTGAAACGGCCGGTGTTCACGTCGATGGACACCAGGGCCTCGGTGGGCTCGATGACGATGTGCCCCCCCGACTTCAGGTCCACCCGGCGTTGGAAGATCTGCTGGATCTCCTCGTCCACGCCGTGCTCGTCGAAGAGGGGCTTCTCCCCCGAATGGAAGTGGACGCGGCCCATGAGGTCCGGGTCCACGCTCTTCACGTACTCCACCACCTCGTTGTAGATGGCCTTGTTGTCGATGCGCAGCGCGTCGAAGCGGTCGCTGAAGAGGTCGCGGATGACCCCGCTCACCAGCTTGGCCTCGCGGTGCACCGCCGCCGGCGCCTTGGACGACTCGGCGCGGCGCTGGATCTTCTGCCACATCTCGTGGAGGCGCTCGAACTCGGCCTGGAGCGTCTTCTGCGTCACCTCCTCGCTCACCGTGCGGACGATGATGCCCCCCGAGTCCGGCGGGAGGATCTCCTTCGCCATCTTCCGCAGCTTGGCCCGCTGGTCCCGGCCCTCGATCTTGCGGCTCACGCCCACGTGGGACGAGCCGGGCATGTAGACGAGGAAGCGCCCGGGCAGGGAGATCTGGGCGGTCAGGCGGGGGCCCTTGGTGCTGATGGGCTCCTTGGTGGCCTGGACCAGGAGCTCCTGGCCCTTCTGCAGGTGCTCCTGGATGGGAGGGAGCTTCCGGTTCCGGCGCCGGCCGCCTCCCCGGCCGCCCCCGTTTCCTCCGTTGTCGTCGTCGTCCAGGTCCTCGTCGTCCAGCTCGAGGTCGGACACGTGGAGGAAGCCGGCCTTCTCCGTCCCGATCTGGACGAAGGCGGCCTGGATGCCCGGGAGGACCGCCTCGACCTTCCCCAGGAAGATGTCGCCCACGATCCGGTCCTGATCGGGACGGTCGAACATCAACTCCACGAGCTGCTTGTCTTCAAGGAGCGCCACCCACGACTCCTGCGGGGTGGCGCTCACCAGGATTTCTCTCTTCAAGTCTTCAATGCTCCAGGCATGGCCGGATCACGCCTCCCCGGACCGGCCCCGGGCACGTCCCGACTCCGCCGCCCCGACACGGTATCGGGGGTGCGGCGGAGACCGGCGACTGCACGAGGCCCGCGGACGGGCGCCCGACGTCTTACGTTGTGGCCCCGACGGCCAACTCGTCGGCCTCCGGGGACGGTGACTCCATGGCAGGGTCGGCCAGGACGTCCCGCAGGACGTGCCGGCCGATGACCAACCTCTGTATCTCGCTGGTGCCCTCTCCGATCTCGCAGATCTTGGCGTCGCGCATCATGCGCTCCACCGGGTAGTCGCTCGTGTACCCGGCGCCGCCCAGCACCTGGATGGCGGAAAGGGTCGCCCTCATGGCCAGCTCCGAACAATAGAGCTTCGCCATGGACGCTTCTTTGGAAAAGGGCCTGCCCCTCCCCTTGAGCCAGGCGGCGTGGTAGGTGAGGTGCCTCCCGGCCTCCAGCTCGGTGGCCAGGTCGGCCAGCTTGAACTGGATCTGCTGGAAGTCCCAGATCCGCTGTCCGAACTGCTCCCGCCCGGCCGCGTAGCGCACCGCCGCCTCGAACGCCCCCTGGGCGATGCCGAGGGAGAGCGCGGCCACGCCGATGCGGCCGGCGTCGAGGGTCTTCATGAAGTTCACGAACCCCTGGCCCTCGCCACCCAGGCGCTGGTCCTCGGGCACCCAGGCGTCCTCCAGGAGGAGCTCGCGGGTGTCGGAGGCCCTCCACCCCATCTTGTCCTCCTTCTTCCCTGCGCGGACGCCCTCCGTGAAGGGGAGGTCCGCCCGGTGCCCCACGCCCACCCGCCGGGCGGCGTCGGGGTCGGTGGTGGGCTTGCACACCACGAAGCTGGAGATCCCCCGGGCGCCCTGCCCCGGGTCGGTGACGGCGGTGACGGTGAAGATCTCCCCCACACCCGCGTGGGTGATGAAGATCTTGGCGCCGGAGAGGCGGTACCCCGACCCCTCCCGGACGGCGCGGGTCCGCGTCGCGGAAGCGTCGGATCCGGCTCCCGGCTCGGTGAGACCGAAGCCTCCCAGGACCTCCCCCGAGGCCAACGGCGGCACGAAGCGCCGCTTCTGCTCCTCGGTGCCGAAGTTGAGGATGGGGGACGTCCCCAGCGTGGTGTGGGCCGACACCGTGATGGCGTGGCTGGCGTCGTGCTTGGCCAGCTCCTCCACCACCAGGATGTAGCTCAGGTCGTCGAGCCCCATCCCGCCCAGCTCCTCCGGGACGGGGACGCCGAGGAGGCCCATCTCGGCCATGGCGGCCACGTTCTCCCACGGGAACACGCCGGCCTCGTCCAGCTCGCGGGCCACCGGGACGATGCGCTCCTGCGCGAAGGCACGCACCCGCTCCTGGAGGCGGACGTGGTCTGCGGTCAGGTATCGTTCCATGGGATCCGGGAATGTGGGGGATGGCCTCGAGGCGACGACGGAAGGCAGCGGTCGCACGCACCGCAGGTGCGGGGGGCCGACTCTCCAAAATACCCCAGGAGGGCCCGCCGCCGGCAACCCCGCCCGTCGGCGTATCGCTTGACGGCGCGGAGCTTCTCCAGCGCGGCGCTCCTGAGCGCCCCGGCCGGCGCGGGCCCGAGCCCCCCGTAAAACCCGAGGCGCAGCACCTGAGACCCATAGCCCCCCGCCGGAGTTACCAGGAGGCCCAGGGGACCCCCCTCCAGGATGCGGGCGCCGGCCGCCCGCTCCAGCGCCCGGAGCGTCCCCTCGAGGGGGCCGGGGACGCCCTCGATGCCGTCCTCCAGCTCGCGGGCGACGAGGGTCGCAACGCCGTGAGCGTCCGCGCGGCGCAGGAGGGCGGCGTGGGCCCGGCGGAGGGCGCGGGCCGGCGGGTGGGCCCCGTCCACGAAGCTCCGCGCCAGCGCGCCGTCCCCCCGGCCGTGGAAGGCCACGCACCAGGCCTGCTCCCCGTCTCGCCCGGCCCGCCCCGCCTCCTGGTAGTAGGCCTCCAGCGTCCCGGGGAGCTGGACGTGGGCCACCAGGCGCACGTCCGCCTTGTCGATGCCCATGCCGAAGGCGTTGGTGGCCACCACCACTCTGCACCCACCGCCCATGAACGCCTCCTGGACCCGGGTGCGCTCGGCGGCGGGGAGCCCGGCGTGGTAGGCCTCCGCCACCACCCCCAGCCCGGCAAGGGCGTCCCGCACGTCCTCCACGGCCCCCCGCGTGGGCGCGTAGACCACCGCCGGGCCGGGGACGCGACGGAGGAGGCGCCCCACCCCTCGCGCCCTCTGGGCCGGGTACCCGCCCGGCCGCACCGCCCAGGAGAGGTTGGGGCGGTCGAAGGAGCGTACCACCACCAGGGGGTCGCGGAGCCCCAGCGAGCGGGCCACGTCGGCCCGAACGTGGGGCGTGGCCGTGGCGGTGAGGGCCAGCACCGGCGCCCCCACCAAAGCGCGGCACCGCCCGATCTCCCGGTAGCAGGGACGGAAGTCGTGCCCCCACTCGCTGATGCAGTGGGCCTCGTCCACCGCCAGGAGCCGGACGGCCCCCGGCCCCACCGCCTCCAGGAAGCCGGGAAGCCCCAGCCGCTCGGGGGCGACGAAGAGGATGTCCAATGTCCCGCCCCGGGCCCGGGCCACCGTGTCCCGCTTCACCGCGGTGTCCTGGCCGGCGCTGAGGTGGGCGGCCACGAGCCCCGCCGCCGCGGCCCGCCGCACCTGGTCCTCCATGAGGGAAACCAGCGGGGTCACCACGAGCGTGAGGCCCCCCAGCGCAAGGGCCGGCACCTGGTAGCAGACGCTCTTCCCGCCGCCGGTGGGCAGGACCCCCAGGGCGTCACGCCCGGCCAGCACCGCCCGGACGAGCTCCTCCTGCCCGGGCCGGAATGCCGGGTAGCCCAGGTGGCGGAGGAGGAGGGCCCGGGGGTCGGGAGGGGACGGCGGGGCGGCGGCCATCCTCCACGGTGGAGGCCGGCCCCGGGCGGGAGGATGGCGAGAGGGGCCGGAGGGTCAGCCCTCCACTTCGTCCCCGCCCTCCCCCTCGTCCTCCGTGGAACGCGCCCCCGGCAGGAAGCGCAGGAGCGCCCCCGAGGCCAGCACGGCGATGGCCACCCCCGAGAGCCAACGCTCGTCCAGGAAGATGCCCGCCAGGCCCAGCGCGGCGCCCACGGCGAAGAGGCGCACCTTCCACGCCAGGAGGGGGCCGGCGCGCTTGCTCCTGTCCAGGCGCAGGCCCACTACGCGCCCCGGCTGCGCTCGAGAAAGCGGTGGACGCCCTCCCGGCACGCCTCGGTCATGCGGGCCTCCACGTTCACCTGGGCGCCCCGTTCCACCCCCTCGGCCATCCCCAGGTCCCCCAGCTCGTAGAGGAGCGCCTTGATGAGGGCCAGCGCCGAGGGGGGCCGCGCCACCAGCTCGGCCACGTAGTGGCCCACGTCCTCCTCGAAGGAGGCCGCCGCGTACACGTGGGTCACCAGCCCCAGCCGCCGCGCCTCGTCGGCGCCCACCCGGTGGCCCCGGGCCACCAGGTCGAAGGCCCGGGCCTCCGAGACCTTCCGGCGCAGGATGGCCATGACCATGGCCGGCACGAAGCCCAGGTGGACCTCGGGGTACCCCAGCTCCGCGTCGACGCGGGCGAGGACCACGTCGCAGGCGGTGGCCAGGCCACACCCTCCGGCCAACGCCCGCCCCTGCACCGCCGCCACGACGGGCTTGGGGAGGTGTCGGATGGCCAGGAGGAGGGCCCCCAGGCTCCGCGCGTCGGCCAGGTTCTCCTCCACGCTCATGGCCGAGATGCGCTCCAGCTCGGCCAGGTCGCCGCCGGCGCAGAAGTCCTTCCCCGCCCCCCGGAGGACCACGACCCGCACGCCGTCGTCCCCGGCCGCCCGGGCCAGGGCCTCCTTCAGCGCCTCCACCAGGTCGTGGTTGAGGGCGTTCCGCTTCTCGGGCCGGTTCAGCGTCAGCGTGGCCACGTGGTCGGCCACCGACACCAGCAGGACGCGCTCGCTCATGGCTCCTCCGGGGTCCAGCCGGGGGGTACGCGGCCCCACCCCCTGGTCCGCTCCGCCACGGCGTCGTCCACCTCCACCTCCAGGCGCAGGAGGGCGGCGCTCAGGACCTTGCCCTGGGCGTCGGTGCGCAGGGACACGGTGCCGCCGCCGTCCAGGGCGCCGCGGAGGACGAAGTTCAGCGCGTGCAGGTTGCGGAGCTCGTAGCGTTCCACGGCCCCCTTCACCCAAGACCCAAAGTGACGCTTCACCTCGGCGGCCGTAACATGCTGCACCAGAATAGGATAAATGTCTTCATCGTAAGCGATGACACCGATGTTCGCGGCGTCTCCCTTGTCGCCGGAGCGGGCGTGGGCGAGCTGCACCAGGGGCACCCGGGTCATACGGGACGCACCTCCACCGTGACGTGGGGATCCACCGCCGCCTTGCTCACCAGGGCGGGCCAATAGGCCACCACCTCCTGCACCCGGGCGCGCCCCCCGGCGTACCCCGTCACCGACGGGGGCCCGGTGAGGACCAGGGGGGGCATCTCCCGGGCGAAGCGCTCGACCGAGGCCCTGTCGGCGGAGCGCACGGCCACCCGGAGCTGCACCTCGGGGGCGTCCGGCGGGGGCGGGCCCGTCATGGGGCCGTGCCCCGCGTCCCACCCCACCCGCTCCACGTGGACGGCGTCGAAGCGGTACCCCATGCGCCGGAAGCGGGCGCGGAGCATGGCCTCGGCGGCCCGGGACTTCTCCACGGCGTCAGGCCAGGTGTAGAGGAGCGTCCCCGAGGCGGTCCACCCGGCCTCGTAGGCGACGGAGACCTTGTAGCTGTCCGTGGCGGGGCGCCCCCGGATCCCCTCCAGGCGCACCCGGTCGCCCCCCTCGTCGGTGAGGCGGATCGTGGTGAAATCCGCCACCACGTCGGGCGTGACGACCTCCGTGGGGTCACCGATCTCATAGACGATCTGCTCGGTGACGGAACGGCGGTCCACGCGGCCCCCGGTCCCGGGGTGCTTCGTGACGGTGAAGGCGCCGCTCTCCTCCACCTCCACCACCGGGAAGCCCACCTCGTCCAGCCCAGGGATGGTCCACCACTCGGCCATGCAGTTCCCGCCGGTGGCCTGGGCGCCGCACTCCACCACGTGCCCGGCGAGGACGGCGGCGGCCATGCGGTGGGGGTCGGCCATGTCCCAGCCGAACTCGTGGATGAGGGGCGCCGCGGCCAGCGCGGGGTCGGCCACGCGCCCGGTGACCACCACGTCGGCGCCCCGTCGGAGAGCTTCCACCACGGGCCCGGCGCCCAGGTAGGCGTTGGCGCTCGTCACCCGGCCGCGGACGGTGGCCAGGGACTCGCCGGTGTCCAGGTTGGCCAGGGCGTGCCCCTCCTCGAGGAGGGCGTCCAGGCGCTCCATGAGGTCGTCGCCGGCCACCACGCCCACCCTGGCGCGCCCACCCACGCCGGCGCGCCGGCCGGCCTCCACGAGGGCGTCGGCGCACCCGCCGGGGTTCACGCCCCCGGCGTTGGCCACCACCCTGATGCCCCGTTCGGCACAGGCGGGCCAGATCCGGTCCATGAGCGTGACGAAGTCCCGGGCGTACCCGGCGGCGGGGTCCCGGTCGCGGAGCTTGCGGAGGATGGACATGGTCACCTCCGCCAGGTAGTCCAGCATGAGGTAGTCCAGGGGCCCGCCCTCCACCAGGCGGACGGGGGCGTCCAGGTCGTCGCCCCAGAAGCCCTGCCCTCCCCCGAGGCGGACCGGGCGCCGGCTCACCGCGCCCCCTCGGGGATGTGGAACGCCCCCAGGTGGGGGCCGGGGTTGTGGAGGGACGCCCGGAGGAGGAGCCCCAGCGCCGGGCGCACCTCCTCGGGGAGGACCACCTCGTCCACGAAGCCCCGGGCCCCGGCGAAGCGGGCGTCGAGCTGGCGGTCGTACTCGGCCCGGACCTCGTCCATGCGGGTGGCGAGCTCCTCGTCGGGGGCGAGGCCTTCGGCCTTGAGCTTCTCGAGCTGGGAGGAGAAGAGGGCCATGACCGCGCTCTCCCCCTCCATGACCCCCATCCGCCCCGTGGGGAGCGACAGGATGAAGTCGGGGTCGAAGCCCTGCCCCGCCATGGCGTAGTAGCCCGCCCCCGACGCGTGGTTCAGCGTGAGGACCAGCTTGGGCACGGTGGCGGTGGCCATGGCCTCCACGAACTCGGCGCCGGCCCGGATGATCCCCGAGTGCTCGGCGCCGGTGCCCACCATGAAGCCCGACACGTCCTGCACGAACAGCAGCGGCGTCCGGTGGCGGTTCATCGTCTCGATGAAGTAGGCCACCTTGCGGGCGCTCTCGGTGTAGACGATGCCGCCGAAGCGGGGCGGCCCGCCCCCGGCGCTCTTGATCATGCCCCGTGCGTTGGCGATGACCCCCACGGGGATCCCGTCCACGAAGCCGGTGCCGCAGATCATCTCCTTGGCGTGGCCCGGCTGGAACTCGTCCAGGGCCTCGCCGTCGAGGATGCACTCCAGCACCGCGTGGGTGTCGTAGGGCTGGCGGTGGTCGTCGGGGAGGAGGTCGTAGAGCTCCCAGGGCGTCCGCCGGGGGGGGGTGGCCTCCTGGGGCTCCAGGAAGCGCTCCCGGGGAAGCTCGCCCACGAGCTGGCGGAGCCGCTCCAGGCACACCCGGTCGTCGGGCATCAGGTAGTGGGCCACGCCGCTCACCTCCGTGTGCACCCGGGCGCCCCCCAGCTCCTCGGACCCCACGCTCTGCCCCGTGGCACCCTTCACCAGGTTGGGGCCCCCCAGCCCCATGAACGACGTGCCCTCCACCATGAGGATGACGTCGGAGAGGGCCGGCAGGTACGCGCCGCCGGCGATGCACGGGCCCATGACCGCCGCGAGCTGGGGGATGCGCAGGTACCGGCGCATGACCGAGTTGTAGTAGAAGAGGCGGGCGGCGCCGTACTGGCCGGGAAAGACGCCCCCCTGGTAGGGGAGGTTCACCCCCGCCGAGTCCACCAGGTACACGATGGGGATCCGGCACCGCATGGCGATCTCCTGGGCCCGGAGCATCTTGGTGATGGTCTCGGGCCACCAGGAGCCGGCCTTCACGGTGGCGTCGTTGGCCACCACCACCGCTTCCCGCCCCTCGATGCGCCCCACCGCGGTGACCACGCCGGCGCCGGGCGCCTGCCCGTCGTAACGGTCGTGGGCCACGAGGAGCCCAACCTCCACGAAGGGCTCACCGGGATCCAGGAGGAGCTCCACCCGCTCCCGGGCGGTGAGCTTCCCCTGCTGGTGCTGCCGGTCGATGCGTTCGGGGCCCCCTCCCAGGCGGAGGCGCTCCCGCAGCTCCTTGAGCTCGGCGGACAGCTCCGCCAGGCGGCCCCTCGGCGCGGTCATGCGGCGTCGGGGAAGAAGGCCCCGTGCCGCGTCACGCCGTCTCCCGTGCGGCGAACCAGTCCCGCACGTAGGCGATGGCCTCGGCGGTGGACGTCCCAGGGCCGAAGAGACGGCCGATCCCCCGCTCTTCGAGCGCGTGCACGTCGTCCTCGGGGATGATCCCGCCCCCCGTGAGGAGGATGTGGTCCGCCCCGGCCTCGGCAAGGAGCTCCTTCACACGGGGGAAGAGGGTCATGTGGGCCCCCGAGAGGATGGACATGGCCACCACGTCCACGTCCTCCTGGACGGCCGCGGCCACGACCATCTCCGGCGTCTGGTGGAGCCCGGTGTAGATGACCTCGAAGCCGGCGTCCCGGAAGGCCGCGGCGATGACCTTGGCCCCCCGGTCGTGGCCGTCCAGCCCCGGCTTGGCCACGAGAATGCGGATCTTGCGGTCTTCGGACATGCGCCCGCTCCGTCGGTTGTCAGCGGTTCCGGCGTCCTCGAAAGCGAGGAAATCTAGGCCGGATCACCCATGGGTGGAAACGGCCGCCCCCCGTGCGTCGCCGTTGGCCAGGAAGGCCTCCAGCTCGCCCAGGGCGGCCACGCGCGGCGCCCGGCCCTCGTGGAGGCCGAGGGGGTCGAGGAGCACCGCCCCGAGCCCGGCCCGGGTGGCCCCCAGGTAGTCCACCGGATAGAGGTCCCCCACGTACAGGCACGCCGCGGGGGGCAGCCCCATCCTCCGGCACCCCTCCAGGAAGATGGACGGGTCCGGCTTCTCGGCGCCGAAGAGCTCCGAGTCCACCACGAACTCGAAGTGGCGTCGGAGCCCCACCTCCTCCAGCACGCCCTCCACCCGGCCGTCGGCGTTGGAGATGACGCCCAGGCGGTACCCCGCCCCGGCGAGAGCGGTGAGCGCCTCGTGGGTACCCTCGGCCACGTGGGTCCACAGGTGGTCGTGGGCGTGGACCTCCCGCAGGAGGCGTCCCGCCTCCTCCATCCCGGCGTCGGGGACGCCGGCGCCCCGGAAGATGGCGCCGAAGTAGTCCCGCCACACCGTGGGTTCGGTGTCGGCCACGCCCTGGTCCAGGGCTGCGTGCAGGGCCCGCCGGGCTTCCAGCTCGGCCGCGGCCACGCCCTGCGCGTCGGCCTTTGCGCCGGCGGCGGCGAGAAGCTCCGCCATCCGCCCGGGGTGGGCGTAGATGAGCGTGTTGCCCGCGTCGAAGAGGACGGCCCCGGGGCTCAGAAGAACACCGGCTCCTTGTACGCCCCGAAGACCTCCTCCATGGCGTGGCGGATCTCATGGAGCGTGCAGTAGGCCCGGGCGCAGTCCAGGATGCGGGGCACCAGGTTCTCGTGGCCTCGGCACGCCTCCGTGAGGGCGGCGAGGGTGCGGCCCACCTCGGCGTCGTCGCGGCGGGCGCGGAGGTCGGCCATGCGCCGGCGCTGCCTCGGCTCCACCGTGCCGTCGATGCGCAGCGTGTCGATCTCGATGGCCCCCGAGCCCTCGGTGAAGTCGTTCACGCCCACCACCACCCGGGCCCCCGTCTCCACCTCGCGCTGCTGGCGCATGGCCGAGTCGGCGATGACCTGCTGGAACCACCCCCGCTCGATGCCCGGGACCACGCCGCCCATGGCGTCGATCTCGTCGAAGAGGGCCAGGGCGTCCCGCTCCAGCTCGTCGGTGAGGGCCTCCACGAAGTAGGAGCCCGCCAGCGGGTCGATGGTGTTGGTCACCCCCGACTCGTACGCCAGGATCTGCTGGGTGCGGAGCGCGATGCGCACCGCCTTCTCCGTGGGAAGCGCCAGCGTCTCGTCCATGGAGTTGGTGTGCAGCGACTGGGTCCCTCCCAGCGCCGCCGCCATGGCCTGGTAGGCCACCCGGACGATGTTGTTCTCCGGCTGCTGGGCCGTGAGGCTCACCCCCGCCGTCTGGGCGTGGGTGCGCAGGCGCCACGACTCGGGGTTCTTCGCGCCGTAGCGCTCCTTCATGCCCCGGGCCCAGATGCGCCGGGCGGCCCGGAACTTGGCCACCTCCTCGAAGAAGTCGTTGTGCACGTCCCAGAAGAACGAGAGGCGGGGCGCGAAGTCGTCCACGTCCAGCCCTGCGGCGATGGCGCGCTCCACGTACTCGAAGCCGTTGCGCAGCGTGAAGGCCAGCTCCTCCGCGGCGGTGGCCCCGGCCTCGCGGATGTGGTAGCCGGAGATGGAGATGGGGTTGTACTTGGGGGTGTTCACCGCGCACCAGCCGAACATGTCGGTGATGAGGCGGAGCGCCGGCTCCGGCGGGAAGACCCAGGCGTGCTGGGCCTGGTACTCCTTCAGGATGTCGTTCTGGACCGTGCCCCGGAGCACCTCGTGGGCCACGCCCTGCTTCTCCGCCGCGGCGACGTAGAAGCAGAACATGATGATGGCGGGCCCGTTGATGGTCATGGACACCGACACCCGGTCCAGGGGGATCCCGTCGAAGAGCGTCTCCATGTCGGCCAGGCTGGAGATGGCCACACCGCACACCCCCACCTCCCCCAGGGAGCGGGGGTGGTCCGAGTCGTACCCCATGAGCGTCGGGAAGTCGAAGGCCACGCTGAGCCCCGTCTGCCCGTGGTCCAGGAGGTACTTGTACCGCTGGTTCGTCTCCTCCGCTGTGGCGAAGCCGGCGAACTGGCGCATGGTCCAGAGCCGGGTGCGGTACATGGTGGTGTACGGCCCCCGGGTGAAGGGGTACTCCCCGGGGAAGCCCACCTGGTCCTCGTAGGCCTCGGCGCGGACGTCCAGGGGGGTGTAGAGGGGCTTCACGTCCCGGCCCGAGATGGTCGTGAAGAGGGCTTCCCGCTCCCGGATCCCCGCGTACTCGGCCTCCCAGGCGGCCAGGCGGGCGCGGAGCTCGGCGAGCTCCTCCTCCTGGCGGCGGGCGAGCTCGGCCAGCTCCGACGGGGACATGGCGTCTCTCTCGATGGTGGACATGCAGGCGCTCCTGGGGCGTTCGGGTCGGGCAGGGTCCCCTACCCCTCAGGGGGAAAGATGTCCCGGCCCCGGGACGGGGGTCAACGCGGGGCCAGCAGGCCCGCGAGGATCTCCCGGGCCACGGAGTACGGCGTCGCGGAGCCGCCCACGATCCCGTCGAGGCCGGCTTCGAGGGCCCGTCCCGACGCCGCAGAGGCCCACGCCACCCGGCGCAGCTCCCGGTCCACCACGTCCCGGACGCGGATGCGGGCCCGCTCCCGCCGCCTCCGCTCCAGCTCACCGCTCTCCACGAGCCACGTCCGGTGGGCGTCCACCACCTCGAGCAGCTCCGGCACCCCCTCGCCGTTCTGGGCCACGGTCTTGAGCACGGGGATCGTCCAGCCGGCGGGCTCGGGCGCCGCGTCCTCCTCCCGCTCCTTCCTCATCGCCCGGCCCAGGTCCACGCCGTGGTGGGCGGGAACGTCCCTGAGGGCGCTCCCGGCACGGAGGTGGATGGACTGGCGGATCTCCTTGAGGAGGCGCTCGGCGCCGGGGCGGTCGGCCTTGTTCACCACGAAGACGTCGGCGATCTCCATGAGGCCGGCCTTCATGGCCTGCACCGCGTCCCCCGACTCGGGGACCAGGACCACCACCACCGTGTCGGCCGCCCCGGTGATCTCCAGCTCGGTCTGCCCCACGCCCACCGTCTCCACCAGGACCCGGTGGAAGCCGAAGGCGTCCATGAGGTCGATGACCTCCTTGGACGTCGTGGCCAGCCCGCCCAGCGAGCCCCGCGTGGCCATGGACCGGATGAAGATCCCCGGGTCGGTGGCCAGGTCGTTCATGCGGATGCGGTCCCCCAGGAGCGCGCCGCCCGAGTAGGGGGAGGTGGGGTCCACCGCCACGATCCCCAGCCGCTCGTCCCGCTTCCGGTACGCCGCCGCCATGGCGGCCACCAGGCTGGACTTCCCCGCCCCCGGAGGGCCCGTGAAGCCGATGCGCACGGTGCGTGGGCCCGCCTGGAGGAGGCCGTGGAGGAGCTCCTGGTAACCGTCGCGCTGGTTCTCCACCGTGGTGATGGCGCGAGCGAGGGCGGGGACCCTGCCGTCCTGGAAGCGGGCGAGGAGGTCCTGCAGCGCCGGGGTCATCGCCATTCGTCGGGCCGGATCCCCCGGGCGTGGCGCAGGGGGTTCTCCAGGAGGTGGGTGGGGAGGAAGAGCACCACCACGAACATCACCAGGGACGCCATGAGCCCCAAGCCCAGGAGCCACCAGTTGCGCAGCGCCAGGAACAGGATGGAGGTGATGACCGCCGTGGCGGAGGCGAAAATGGACAGGAGGAGGCGCCGGGCCTGGAGGTGGAGCACCCGTTCGTGGGATTGGACGTCCCGGGGGTGGATGCGGACGCGCAGCTCCTCGCGCTCCGCCCGCGTGAGCAGGTCCCGTACCGAGCGCACGGTGGTCTGGGCCTCCTCCATGAACGACCGGGCGAGCTGGGTGGGCTGCTGCGCGGTGCTCCGGATGAGCTCGCCCTGGTGCTGGCGCACCACGCCGCGGATGAACGTGAGCCCGTCGAAGTTCTCGTCGTAGTTGAAGGCCACGCCCTCGATGAGGGCGGAGGCGCGGAAGAAGTACACAAGCTCCTGGGGGAGGATGAGCGGCCACGTGTAGAACGTGTCCAGCACCTCGGAGAGGAGCTCCTCGACGATGCGCTGGCGGTTGGTGGTCCGGGCTCGCTCGACGATGCGGAGGATCTCGGTGGCCGCCTCCCGGATCTCCCCCCGGGAGACGTCGGCGCTGATCATCCCCATCCGGTACATCTCGTTGATGACGCCGTCGATGTCCTCGCGGCCCACCGCCAGCGCCACGCCCAGGATGGACTCGCGGGTCCACTTCGGCACCTCCAGCACCGCGCCCCAGTCCAGGAGCACCAGCGTCCCGTCGTCCTGCACCAGCAGGTTGCCCGGGTGGGGGTCGGCGTGCATGAAGCCGTCCACCATCATCATGCGCATGTAGGCCCCGGTGAGGGTCTCCATGACCTGCTTGAAGGACAGGCGGCCCGTCCGGAAGTGCTCGTGGAGGCGGTCGATCTTGGTGCCGGGCAGGTGCTCCATCACCAGCACCCGCTTCCGGGTGAACTGGGGGAGCACCGTGGGGGCCCGGACCCGCCGGTCGGTGCGGAAGAAGCGCTGGAAGCGCTCGATGTTCTCCGCCTCCGTACGGAAGTCCATCTCCGCCTTCACGCGGACGCTGAACTCCCGCACCACGTTGGTCACCGCCCGCACGTGGTGGTTGGGGAAGAGGATGTTCAGCCAGAAGAGGAGGCGGAACGAGATGTCCAGGTCCAGCGCCACCGCCGCCTCGACGCCGGGGCGCAGCACCTTGACCACCACGTCGCGGTCGCCCACGCGAGCCCTGTGCACCTGGCCCAGGCTCGCCGCCGCCACGGGTTGGCGCTGGAAGTCCTGGAAGAGGTCGTCGGCGGACGAGCCCATCTCCGCGGCGATGACCTCGAGGATCTCCTCGGGACGGTCGGGGGGCACCTGGTCCTGGAGCCTGCCGATCTCCGAGAGGTAGGGCTCGGGGAGGATGTCCGCCCGGGAGCTGAAAAGCTGGGCCAGCTTGATGAACGTGGGCCCCAGCCCCGCCAGCCTCGCGGTCAGCCGCTGGGCACGGCGTCGGTGCTGCTCGGTGGTGCGGGGCACGGGTCTTCCGAAGAGGACCCAAGCCTTCCGGTCGCGGAGGAACGCCACCACGAAGGGGGTCAGGCGGAGGACCACCGAGACCGAACGGACGATTCGCTTCATGGCGGCCTACAGGAGCAGGGCGGTGGCCAGCCCCAGCAGGAGGAGGAAGCCGCAGAGGTCGGTGAAGGGCGTGACGAACATGGAGGACGCCACCGCGGGGTCGATGCCCAGGCGGGCCATGATGGTGGGCACGAAGGAGCCGAGGAAGCCGGCTACCACCAGGTTCCCCCACATGGCCAGGAGGACCACGAGCCCCAGCGTGGGGTCGCCGCGGAGCAGGAACGCGAGGACGGCCACCACGGCGCCGAGGACGGCGCCGTTGACCAGCCCGACGAGGAGCTCGCGGGCCACGGTGGCCACCGAGCCCCTCCGCGCCGAGCCCTCCAGCGCGATGCTGCGCACCGTCACCGCCAGCGCCTGGGTGCCGGCGTTGCCCCCCATGCCCGCGACGATGGGCATGATGGACGCCAGGACCACCGCGTTCTCGATGGTGTCGGAGAACAGGTAGACCACCCCCGCGGCCAGCGAGGCCGTGCCCAGGTTGACGAAGAGCCAGGGAAGGCGGGCCTGGACGGCCTCCCACCACGTGTGGCGCAGTGCCTCCTCGTCGATGCCGGCGCCGGCCAGGCGCAGGATGTCCTCGGTCTGCTCGGCCTCGATGACGTCGATCACGTCGTCGAACGTGATGCGGCCGAGGAGCACGTCCTTCGGGTCAACCACGGCGATGGACGCCAGGTTGTAGCGCGCGATGAGGCGGCCCACCTCCTCCTGGTCCACGTCGGGAAGCACCGACGCGACGACGGGCTCCACCAGCGACTCCACCCGCTCCTCGGGCTCGGCGGTCACCAGGTGGTCGAGGCGCACCGTGCCCAGGAGGTGGTGGTGGCCGTCCACGACGAAGACGGTGTAGAACTCCTCCACTTCCCTGCCCTGCCGCCGCACCTCCTCCAGCGCCTGGGCGGCGGTGAGGGTGACGTCCACCGAGACCAGCTCGGTGGTCATCAGGCCACCCGCGGTCTCCTCGTCGTAGAGGAGCAGCTCCCGGATGTCCCCCGCGTCCTCCTCGGGGAGCGCCTCGAAGATCCGGCTCTGCTCGTGGGGCTCGAGCTCGGCGATGAGGTCGGCGGCGTCGTCGTCCGCCATCTCCTGGATGAGCTCGGCGCTCTTGGCGGGGTGGAGGGCGGCAAGCAGGTCGCCCCGGTCCTCGCCCTCCTCCATCTCGGCGAGCGTCTCCGACGCCACGTCGGGGGGGAGGACGGAGAGCACGTGGACCTGGTGATCGTCCTCCAGCGACTCCACCAGGTCGGCGATGTCGGAGGGGTGGAGCTCCTCGAGGGCCTCCAGGAGCGCCTCCGGGTCGCCGCCGGCCACGAGCGCCGCCAGGCGCTCCTGGACGTCGTCGAGTTCGTCGGCGGGGGTGCTCATGGACGGTCCTCGGAGGGTCGTTCGAAGGCTCGGAGCGGCTGGCTCGCGCTTCGGCGTGCGCGGCGCCGAGGGGCCCCGGAAGATCCTCCCGGCGGGAGGCGCGGGCAAGGTGGACGGCGCGTCAGGCGCCGCCGGTGAGCTCCCGGACCAGCGCCTCCTGGAGAACGAACATGGGGCTCCCGGTCCGCTCGGCGCCCTCGGGGTGGTCGTGGCCGAGGACGTGCAGGGTCCCGTGGACCGCGAGGCGCACCAGCTCCTCGGCCAGGGGCACGCCCAACTCACCGGCCTGGCGGCGCGCCTGCTCCACCCCGATGTACACGTCGCCGAGGACGGCGGGCGCCTGGCCGAGGGTGAACGCGATGACGTCCGTGGGCCGGTCCCGGCCCAGCCAGCGCGCGTTCAGATCGCGAATGCCGGCGTCGTCCACGAGCGTCAGGGACAGCTCTGCCTCCTCCACTCCCTCCGCCGCCAGCGTGTGGGCGACGGCCCGCTCCAGGAGAGCCTCGTCCACGTCGTCGAAGGCCCCGGCGTTCACCGTCACGTCGGGGCTCACAGCGGTGCCCCCGGGCTCGTCTCCCCCTCGGGGGCGTCGGTGAGGTGCTTGGTGGCGGGGTATTCGATGCGCCGGTGGAGCACGCCGCCCAGGATCTTCGCGAACTGCTCCTCGATGAGCGTGATCTCGCGGAGCGTGAGCGGCGCCTCGTCGAGCTGGCCTGCGGAGATCTTGGACTGGACGATGGTGTGGATCAGGTCCCGCACGCGCTCGGGGGTCGGGTCCTTCATGGCCCGGGTCGCCGACTCGCAGGAGTCGGCGAGCATGACGATGGCCGTCTCCCTGGACTGGGGCTTGGGGCCCGGGTAGGAGAAGCGCGCCTCGTCCAGGTCGTCGCCCATCTCCTCCCTGGCCTTCTCGTAGAAGAAGCCGATGCGCTGCGTCCCGTGGTGCTCCAGGATGAACGCCAGGATGACGTCCGGAACGTTGGCGTCCCGCGCCAGCCGCTCCCCCTCGGTGACGTGCTCCCGGACGATGGTGGCCGACGTCTCGGGCTTCAGCTTGTCGTGGGGGTTCCGGCCGTCGGGCTGGTTCTCCACGAAGTAGTGGGGCTTGAGCATCTTCCCCACGTCGTGGTAATAGACGCCCACGCGGCAGAGGAGGCCGTTGGCCCCGATGGCGTTGGCGGCGGCCTCGGAGAGGTTCGCCACGTTGATGGTATGGGCGTAGGTCCCGGGGGCCTCCATGGAGAGCCGCTTCAGGAGCGGCCGCGTGGGGTCGGCCCACTCCAGGAGGGTCTGGTCGGTGGTGATCCCCGTGAAGAGCTCGAAGAGCCAGAGGAAGCCCATGGCCAGCAGCGCCGAGACCGTCGCGTTCCCGGCGGAGACCAGGGAGGCCTGCGCGACGTCCGCGATCTCCCGGTTGATGGTGAGCCCGTGCCCGAGGATGACCATCCCCGTGGCGAAGGCGATGATGGCGATGGAGCGCCACGTCTCCGAGCGCCTGCGCACCGCCCGGACGCTCATGGCCGCCGCCCCGCCCCCGGCCGCGACGGCGAGGACCGTGCCGTAGTCCGAGAACGGCGCCAGCGTCCCCGTGATCATGGAGATGATGAGCACCAGCACCAGCGAGATGCGCGTGTCCCACAGCACCCCCACGGGCAGGGCGACGAAGGCGATGGGGAGCCAGTCGCTCGCCAGGCCGTTCCGCGCGATACCCGACGCGGCGCCGAAGTAGACCGCCACGAGGAGGGCCATGAGGAGCACCCAGCGGAACTGGGCGTAGATCTCCGTCCGGAAGAAGAAGAGAACCAGCCCGAAGAGGGTGAGGAGGATGACCGTCACCACCCAGGCCCCCAGCAGCGGACCCACGCGCACCCCCCGGGCCTCCAGGAGCCCCTGGGCCCGGAGCTGCTCCTCGTAGGCGTTGAGGCGCTCCAGCTCGGTGGCCTGGATGGGGTCGGCGGCGCGGACGATGGCCTGCCCCTCCAGGACGCTGTCCTTGGTGGTCACCACCGAGCGCGCCGCGGCGTCGCGCCCCAGCTCCGTGGCCACCACGTTGAGCACGTAGCTGAACTCGATGTGCCGGATGAGGATGAGCCGGAGCATGTTCTGGACGTCGGGCGGCGTCGCCGCGGGGAGCAGCCCCAGGGACGTCTCGAAGAACTCACGCTGCGTGGTGACGTTCCCGGCGGGGAGGGACCGCTCGGTCTCTCCGTGGCGGACGGTGACCGTCGGGGTGGTGATGTTGAGGGCCTGGCCCGCGTCCACCACGCCCAGGGGCATGATGTCCGTCGCGGCCCTGACGGCGGTGCGCCGGAGGAGGTTGCGCGTGGCCGGGACCAGCAGCGCGTCGACCTGGGACGGCGTGGCCACCAGCGACGAGCCCCGCAACACCCGCTCCACCGCCTGTCGCCCACCCTCCTCCGCGGCCGCGTCCAGGCGGTCGAAGAAGTCGCCGAGGCGGGCGGCCATGGTGTCGCTGGCCTCGGCGACGAAATCGAAGGTGGGAGGCACCGACTCCATGGCCAGCTGACGCTCGCGCGCCAGCTCGTCCGGAGACTTGGGAACGCTGAAGGGAATGCGGGCGATGACGTCCTCGGGGGCCACCATCCCCACCTCGTACCGCCCCACGTTCATGCGGGCGCTGGGGGGGAAGAGGGCGGTGATGAGCATCGCCAGAAGGAGGAGCAGCACCACCCGGGAGCCGTGGTGCGCCACCCTTTCCCCCACGGACCGGCCGGGATCGCCGGAAAGCCGCTGGAGCACGGCGGCGCTGCGTCGCCCCTCGCCCCTGCTCACCCGGTCTCGCCCTCCGCCTCCCCGGAGCCGGCACGCTCGTACGCCTTGATGATGTCCTTCACGAGGCGGTGGCGGATCACGTCCTTGGCGTCCAGGTAGACCAGCGCGATCCCGTCGATGCCCGCCAGGATGCGCTCCACCTCCAGGAGTCCCGAGTCGGCGCGCCTGGGGAGGTCGATCTGCGTCTTGTCCCCGGTGATCACCACCCGGGAGTTCAGCCCCAGGCGCGTGAGGAACATCTTCATCTGCGCCGTGGTGGCGTTCTGCGCCTCGTCCAGGATCACGAACGCGTCGGAGAGGGTCCGCCCGCGCATGTAGGCCAGGGGGGCGATCTCGATGGTGTTGTCCTCCAGGGCGCGCCGGACGCGCTCCTGGGGCATCATGTCCTCCAGGGCGTCGTACAGCGGCCTCAGATAGGGGTCCACCTTCTCCTGCAGGTCCCCGGGGAGGAAGCCCAGGTTCTCGCCGGCCTCCACCGCGGGGCGTGCGAGGATGATGCGCCGCACCCGCTTCTTGTAGAGCGCGTCCACGGCCTGGGCCACCGCCAGGTACGTCTTCCCCGTGCCCGCCGGGCCGATGCCGATGACCACGTCGTGGCCCTGGATGGCCTGGAGGTACCTGCGCTGCCCGTCGGACTTGGGGACGATGACCTTGCGCGAGCCCGGCAGCGCGATGCGGATCTCGTCGTCGGGATGGACGATCCCCGCGGGCCCCAGCGCGTCCATGCCATCGGCGAAGCGGGCGATGTCGGGGGTGTCGAAGGGCACCCGCAGGCGCGACAGCTCGATGAGGTGCTGGGCCACGGGCACGGACCGCTCCACGCCGTCCAGCCCCCCCGAGAGGATCAGGTGGTCGCCGCGCAGCACCGCGCGCACGCCGAAGAGGCGACTCAGCTCCTGGAAGTTGCGGTCGTTGACGCCGGCCAGCATGAGCTGGTCGGCGCCCTCGGCGTCCAGGCGGTGCTCTACGACGGTTTCTCCGTTGGCCACGTGGGTATCCTAGTCCGCGGGGCCACCGTCCACCAGCCGGATGCCCAGCTCGGCGAGGTCGGCGTCGGCCAGGGGGATGGGCGAGCCCTCGAAGAGGGCCCGGGCCGCCGTGGTCTTGGGGAACGCGATGACGTCCCGGATGGAGGCGGCGCCGACGAAGCGCTGGACGATGCGGTCCATGCCCAGGGCGATGCCCCCGTGAGGGGGCGCGCCGGCGCTCAACGCCTCGAGCAGGAAGCCGAACTTCCGCTCGATCTCGGCGTCGCTGAACCCGAGGATGCGCAGCACCTTCCGCTGCAGCTCGGGCTCGTGGATACGCACCGACCCCGAGCCGAACTCGGTGCCGTTGTAGACCAGGTCGTAGCACAGCCCGCGCGTGCGGAGCGGCTCCGAGTCCAGCAGGTGCACGTCCGCCGGGTCGGGCATGACGAAGGGGTGGTGCCCCGGCGCCAGCCGGCCCTCCTCCTCCACGAAGACGGGAAACTCGGTGACCCAGAGCCAGGCGTTGGCACGCTCGTGGGGGACGGCCATGATCCGGGCCACGGCGGCCCGGGTGGCCGCCAGCGCCGGCGACGTGACCGCGTCGGGACCGGCGGCCACCAGGACCAGGTCGCCCACGCCCAACCCCAGGGGCTCGAGGTGCGCCTCGCCCAGGAACTTCCCCAGGGGACCGGACACCCCGTCCCCGCCCCGCTTCGCCCACGCCAGCCCAGGTGCACCGGCGGCCTTGGCCTCGGCCTCCACGGCCTCGATCTCCTTCCGGGACAGGCGGGCGCCGCCGGGGACGGGGATCCCGCGCACCCGGCCTCCCGCCTCCACCGCGCCTCGGAGGATCCGGAAATCCAGGTCGGCGGTGGCCGCCGTCCAGTCCCGGATCTCCAGGCCGTAACGCAGGTCGGGACGGTCGGAGCCGTACCGCTCCATGGCCTCGGCCCACGTCATGCGCGGGAAGGGGACGGGCGCGTCCACGCCGGCCACCCCGGCCATGGCCGCCACCAGCCCCTCCATCCACCCCAGGATGTCGTCGGGGGCCACGAAGGACGCTTCCACGTCGATCTGGGTGAACTCGGGCTGCCGGTCGGCGCGCAGGTCCTCGTCGCGGAAGCAGCGGGCGATCTGGAAGTACCGGTCGAAGCCCGAGACCATGAGGATCTGCTTGTAGATCTGCGGGCTCTGGGGAAGGGCGTAGAACTCCCCGTTGTGCACCCGGCTGGGGACCAGGTAGTCCCGGGCCCCCTCGGGGGTGGGCTTGGTGAGTATGGGCGTCTCCACCTCGACGAAGCCCAGGGCGTCCATGTAGTTGCGCACCGCCAGGATGAGCTTGTGGCGCAGCGTCAGCGCCCGCTGCAGCTCGGGGCGGCGCAGGTCCAGGACGCGGTGCCGCAGCCGCAGCTCCTCGGAGGGAAGCTCCTCCTCCGGCGCCCGGTACACGGGAATGGCCGGGGTGCGCGCGGCGGAGAGGCGCTCCACGCGGACGGCCCTCAGCTCCACCGCCCCGGTGGGGAGGTTGGGGTTGGGGTCGGGGCGCAGCTCCACCCGTCCCTCGACGCGGATCACGTCCTCCGCGCCCAGGTCGCGGGTCGCGGCCAGACCCGCGGCATCGGTCCAGTCGGGCCCCACCGAGACCTGGAGGAGCCCGCTCCGGTCCCGGAGGTCCACGAAGTAGAGCCCGCCCAGGTCCCGGCGGCGGTGGACCCACCCGGTGAGGGCGAGGGTGGCTCCGGCATCGGCGGCGGTGAGGCCCCCCACCATGCGGGTACGGAGGGCGGTGCGCTCGATCTCGTGTTGGCTCATGGGCTCAGGCTGCGCGGTGTTTCAGGTACGTGGAAAGGACCCAATACCCCAGGAGGAGGCCGACGGTGTCGGCCGCAACGTCGCCCGGGCTGGGGTCCCGCCCCGGGACGAACGCCTGGTGCACCTCGTCGGACCCACCGTACAGGACGCCCGCCGAGAGGACCGCCCACCCCGGCGGGGAGGCCCCGTCCCGGTGGCGTCCCCATGCCAGCGCCATACCCAGGACGCCGTACAGAAGAAGGTGCGCCAGCTTGTCCTCCCCGGGGAAGAACAGGGGCGGCCGGCCGGCCCCCGGGGTGGCGCTCAAGAAAAAGAGGACCCCCGCCTGGATCGCGGCGGGTCCCCACGCGGCGGAACGTTCCTTCAAAGGGATCCCAGAAGGGTGAGGGGATGGGGTCGTGGCGTCACCTTCAGCGGCTTCCGGATCGCGGCTAAGTTAACGTCCATGACCCGCGAATCCCACCCCGATCTCCTCTCCCTGGAGCCCGACGAGCTGCACCAGACGCTGGTGCGCCACTTTGCCTCCAGGGGGCAGCCGGCCTATCGGGCCGGCCAGGTCCAGCGCTGGCTCTACGAGGCCCTGGCCCCCTCCGTGGAGGAGATGACCGACCTCCCCGCGGCGGAGCGGGAGGCCCTCGGCCAGGCCTTCCGCATCGACGACCCCCGCGAGGACCGGGTCTCGGTGAGCCGCGACGGCACGGTGAAGCACCTCTGGCGCCTCTCCGACGGCCAGCTCGTGGAGTCGGTGCTCATCCCCACGGAGAAGCGGCTCACGCTGTGCATCTCCTCGCAGGCGGGGTGCGCCATGGGGTGCACGTTCTGCGCCACCGGGTGGGGAGGCTTCGACCGGCAGCTCACCGCCGGCGAGATCGTGGGGCAGTACCGCGCCTCGCGGCGCTGGGCCGACGCGCACGACTACGGGGCCATCACGAACATCGTGTACATGGGCATGGGCGAGCCCCTGGCGAACCGGAGAGCGGTCCACCCGTCACTCACCATCCTCAACCGCGGGTACGGGGTGGGGGCGCGGCGCATCACCGTGTCCACGGTGGGGGTCGTCCCGGGGATCCTGGAGCTGGCCGAGCGGGAGGAGCAGTTCCGCCTCGCCCTCTCCCTCCACGCCCCCGAGCCGGACCTCCGCCGGGAGCTCATCCCGCTGGAGAAGCGCTACCCCCTGCCGGAGGTCCTGGAGGCCCTTCGCCGCTTCGATGAGGCGGGCGGGAAGCGCATCACGTTCGAGTACACCATGATCCGCGGGGTGAACGACGACCTCCGGCTGGCCCCCGAGCTGGCCGACCTGGCCTCGCAGGTGGGCGCCTTCGTCAACCTCATCCCCTTCAACCCCATCCCCTACCAGGACTGGCGGCCGTCGCCCCCGGAGCGCCTCAAGGCCTTCGCGCGCGTGCTTGAGGAGCGGGGAGTTTCGGTGGCGGTGCGGGAGACGCGGGGGCGGGACATCGAGGCGGCGTGCGGGCAGCTCCGGGCCCACGCCCTGGTGCAGCTCGAGGGGCGCCGTCGGGCGGAGGCCGGGCCCACCGAGGAGCCGTAGCCCGGCGTCGCCGGCGCCACCCGCCGGACGTGTCAGTGGATCCCGTCTCCGATGCGCCCCCAGCGGATCTCGCGGAGCCAGGGGAAGGGGCGGTACGACTCCTTGTTGTAGGAGAAGTAGGTGAAGACCGCCCGGCCCTCCAGGCGCCACCCCTCCAGGAGCCCCCAGTACCGCGAGTCCAGGCTCGTCTCCCGGTTGTCCCCCATCATGAAGTACCGGTCCTCGGGAATGACGAGGGGTCCCCAGTTGTCCCGGGTGGGCGCGTAGGAGCGGGCATCCACCCCGGGCGCAAGGTAGTCCCGCTGCCACTCCATCCATGGGTGGACGTCGTCGGGGACGTCCGCGTGCTTCAGGTAGGGCTCGTCCTGGGCCACGCCGTTGATGTACAGGACCCGGTTGCGCATCTGCAGCGTGTCCCCGGGGAGCCCCATGAGGCGCTTCACCAGCTTGAGGGACTCCTCGTGGGGCGGATCGAAGACGATGACGTCCAGGCGCTCGGGCTCCGAATACCCCGGGATGCGGGCGCCGGTGAAGGGGATCCGCGACCCCAGGGCCGCGCGGTTCACCATGAGCATGTCCCCCACGAGGAGGGTGTCCTCCATGGACCCGGACGTGATGACGAAGGTCTGGACCAGGAAGCTCCTCAGGACGAAGAACAGCACCACGGCGATGGCCAGGGACTTGGCCCACTCCACCACCCAGTTGCCCTGCGGAGGCGCCCCCTGGCCCTTCTCGTCCTTCCCCGACTCCTTGGTCTCCTCCCTGCCCTGCGCTCGCTTGGTCATCCGCCGATTCGTCCCTGATATGCGTGGCGCGGCGCCCGGTCAACGACCGAGCCACCGGCGTGGATCCCACCAGGGCCGCTCCGGCCCCGTCCGTGGCGCCGCCGGGGGGGGCGGGGCCGGCGCCCCGACCATTACCAACACAACGGTGACGGCGAGGTTGAGGGTAGAGGACGGCACGCAGCGGACGTGGCGGATGCCCAGGGCGTCGGCCACGTCCCGGGCCCGCTCCACCGTCCCCATGCGATCCAGCACCATCGACGAGTCCCGGTCGAAGGTCCCGGCGTTGCCGAAGAACACGACGTCGAACCCCAGCTCCCGGAGCGCCTCCGTGGCCTCCCGGGCGGCGCCGGCGTGGCCGCCCCCGTTGAGGACCTCCACGCGCACGCGCCCCGTCGCCCGGGGGCGAGCGCCCTCCGGTCCCGGGAGGATCCCGCCCCCTCCCCACTGGGAGAGGGCCGACCCCACCAGGGCCCCCACCAGGAGCACCACGAGGAACGTCGCCACCGCCCGGACCCGGCCCACTGTCACCCCTCCGCGGCCAGCGCGTTCCAGAAGGCCACGGTCTCGGGCCGGAGCGTGCCGGCCCGGCCCACCAGATACGTGATGCGGGCGCCCAGCACCTCCCGCGTCACGTCGGCCAGCTCCGCGGGCATGCGCCCTCGGAGCTCCGCCCGCCACTCCTCCAGGAGCTCCCGACCGGGCTCAAGGAAGTCCGCCGCGTAAAGGGCCCGCCCCAGCGCCGCGAAGCGGGGGTGGCCCAGGGTGTGGTAGCTCACGGCCTCCAGGAGCTCCCCGTCGCGGACCCCGTCCACCCACAGGCACCCGGCGGCGGCGGGGCCGTGGAGAAGGCGGCCGGGGAGCGCGGCGAGGGCGGGAGCCACTCGAGGCCGGAGCGACTCGGGGTCGGCGTTGCGCAAGGCGTCGTGGAGGTACGCGGCGGCCATCCAGCGGACCCGCTCCACCTCCGGGAGCCCGAGGGCCTCGGCCCAGGCGCGCAGCAGCCCCGCCACCCGGTCCATGTGGGCCCGCCGCGGAGCGTTGGCCTGGGCCCAGGCCGGGAGCTCGCCGCGGGCGGCGCGCTCCACCACCGGGTGCGGTGCCACCTCAGGCGAGCTCCACGTTGTCGATGAGCCGGGTGGTGCCGCAGAACGCGGCCAGGGCGAGGACCGTTCCGGGCGCCGCCTCCTCCACGCCCTCCAGCGTCTCGGGGTGCACCGCCTCGGCGTACTGGAGGGAGAGGAGCGGGCGTCGCGCGACGCGCCCGCGCACCTCCTCCAGAAGGCGGAAGGCCCGCCTCTCCCCGCCTCGCCAAAGGGCCTCCGCCGCCGACAGGGCCTCGAAGAGCCCCGGCGCCTCGCGTCGCTCGTCGGCCGCGAGATAGCTGTTCCGGGAGCTCATGGCGAGGCCGTCGGGCTCGCGTACGATGGCACCCGTCTCCACCCGCACGCCGAACTCCAGGTCCCGGTCCATCCGTCGGATGAGCACCGCCTGCTGGAAGTCCTTGCGCCCGAAGACCGCGACGTCCGGCCGCACCATGCCGAAGAGCTTGGCCACCACCGTGAGGACGCCGCGGAAGTGCCCCGGGCGGAAAGCCCCGCACAGGCGCCGCTCCAGCGAGCCGGGCGACACGGTCACGAGGGGCTCCCCCCCGGGGTAGATCTCCGCCACCGTGGGGGCGAACACCAGGTGGGCTCCCCGCGCATCCAGGAGCGCCAGGTCGCTGGCTTCGTCCCGGGGGTACGAGGCCAGGTCCTCGGCGGGGCCGAACTGGAGGGGGTTCACGAAGAGGGAGACGACCACACCTCCGGCGAGCTCCGCCGCCCGGTCCACCAGGGAGAGGTGCCCCTCGTGCAGGTACCCCATGGTGGGCACGAGCCCGACGCCCCCCTTCGCGGCCCGGAGTCGGGCGAGGCCCGCGGCGAGCTCTTCGCGGGTGCGGACCACCTCCATGCCGTCAGTCCCCGTCGAAGGAGTGCTCGGGGCCGGGATAGGTGCCCGTGCGCACCTCGTCGGCGTAGGCCTTCACCCCCAACAGCGCCGCCTCGTGGAGCTGGGCGAAGCGCTTCAGGAACCTGGGGCCGAATCGGGGATTCATCCCCAGGGCGTCGTACAGGACCAGGACCTGCCCGTCGCACCCCGGCCCCGCGCCGATGCCGATGGTGGGCACGGTGAGCGCGGCGGAGATCTCCCGGGCCAGCGGCGCAGGCAGCAGCTCGAGGACCATGGCGAACACGCCCGCCTCTTCCAGGGCCCGGGCCTCGGAGCGGATGCGCTCGGCCTCCGCCTCCCCCCGCCCCTGGACCCGGTATCCCCCGAGGGCATGCACCGACTGGGGCGTGAGACCGACGTGCCCCATGACCGGGATCCCGGCGGCCACCAGGGCCCGGATGGCCTCGCAGGTGCGCGGGTGCCCTCCTTCCAGCTTCACCGCCTCCACCCCGGCCTCCTTCATGGCGCGGCCGGCATTGCGCAGGGCCTCCTCGACGGAGACCTGGTAGGTGAGGAACGGCATGTCCAGGACCACCAGCGTGTCGGGGGCGCCCCGCTTCACCGCCCGGGCGTGGTGGATCATCTCGTCCAGGGTGACGGGCAGGGTGGAGTCGTATCCCAGCACCACCTGTCCCAGGGAGTCGCCCACCAGGATGAGGTCCACCCCGGCCTCCTCCAGGAGCCGGGCGAAGAGGACGTCGTAGGCGGTCAGGGCGACGATCCGCTCCCCCTCGCGCTTGAGCTCGAGAAGGCGGCGGATGCTGGCCCGCCCGTTGCGCCGACGTGCTTCCGTGGACATGGATTCCACCTCAGATAAGGCAACCTAACTAACTACATAACTTATATTTGACATGCTCGCACGGAACCGACGCGGCAACCCTCACCTCCCACCCTGGCGGGGGCGCGAATCACGCTAGGTGGCGGCGGAGGCGATGTCAAACTTCGCCCTCCCATCCCGGCTGCGGGAGGGGGCCTGGCTTCGCCGCCGCCGGGGACGCCCATTACCTTCGACCCATGCCGCTTCGCTGGGATCCCCTCCTCGTCCGCCATCTGGCTCGGGAGCTGGACGGCCACCTGGCCGGCGACCGGGTCCGGGCCCTGCGCCTGGACGGGGCCGCGCGCCGCCTCGTCCTCTTTCTCCGCAGCGCGACTCTGGAGTGGGATCTCCACCCCTCCCGCGGCGCTCCCCTCCTCCGTCCCGCCGCCGAGCCCGCCGCGACGGACCTCCCCCTCCCCGCGCGGATCCGCCGCGTGCATGCGCCGGACGACGAGCGGGTGGTCGTGCTCGAGCTCCTCCCCGGCCGGGGCCGCGGCCCCCGCGACGTGGTGGTGGAGCTGCTGGGGAACCAGTGGAACGCCCTGGTCGTGGAGCAGCCCTCCGGGACCCTCCGCCACGTCCTCGTGCGGCGGGACGGGCCCCGTCCGATCCGCGTGGGCCTGCCCTACGCCCCTCCTCCCCCTTCTCCCCGGGAAGGCGCCCGGGAGCCCGTGGGGCTGGAGCGCTGGCTCGAACTCCTGGAGCCGGTGCCGCCCCCCCAGCGCCCCCGGGCCCTGGTTGCCGCCGTGGCGTGGACGTCGCCCCTCAACGCCGGTGCCCTCCTGGACGCCCCGGGGGAGCCCCGGAGGGGGCTGGAGGAAGGGTACCACCTGTGGCGCCGCATGGCGTTCGGGGACGCGCCCGCGTCGCCGGTGCTCCTGGAGCTGGAGCGAGGCCCCCAACCCTATCCGTGGGCCCTCCCCGGCGTGCCGGCGCATCCCCGGGACTCGCTCCTCTCCGCCCTCCGGGAGGTTGCCGACGCGCCAGCCTCCGCGGAAACGGGCGCCGCCCCGCCCGAAGACCTCCTGCGGCGCCTGGAGGCACTGGTGGACGCCCGGCTCCGGCGGGCCACGTCCCTGGAGGCGGAGCTGGCGGGCCTGGAGGACGAGGCGAGCCTCCGCGGCCAGGGGGACCTCCTGCTGGCACGTTTCGCCGAGGTCCCCGCGGGGGCCACGCGGGTGACGCTGGTGGGCTTCGACGGGGCCCCGGTGACGCTGGAGCTGGACCCCAAGCTCCCGGTCCAGGAGAACGCCCGGGCCCTCTACGACCGTGCGGCGAGGACGGAGCGGGCGAGGGGCCGCCTCCCCGACCTGGTCGACGAGGCGCGCAAGAGCGCGGACGCGGCGGAGACGCTCCTGGCGCGGGCTCGCCGGGGCGACGTCGGGGCCCCGGAGCTGGAGGAGGCACTGCCCCCAACCGGCGCCGGACCCACCCCCCGGGACGGTGCCCCGTCCCTGCCCTACCGCACGTTCCGGAGCTCGGGGGGCCTCGAGATCCGCGTGGGGCGGGGAGCCCGGTGGAACGACGACCTGACCTTTCGCCACTCGGCCCCGGGGGACGTCTGGCTCCACGCCCGCCACACGGCGGGGGCCCACGTCGTCCTGCGCTGGGGGAAGGAGGGGAACCCTCCCGCCCGCGACCTGGAGGAGGCGGCGGTGCTGGCAGCCCTCCACTCCCGGGCCCGCACGTCGGGCGCGGTGCCCGTGGACTGGACGCTGCGCAAGCACGTG